>NZ_BAABHG010000005.1:0-694136 GCF_039541975.1 Amycolatopsis samaneae | reverse complement strand
TCCACCGACTGCTCCTCGGACAACGGTTCCCGGGCCAGCGGGGAGCAGCAGGCGTCCATCGCGATGATCGGCAGTTGCTTCGACATCCCTCTATGTTGACAGACATCTACATAGACGGCAATCTAAGTCGCATCCTGTTTCGACATTTGTCTATCCAAGGAGGATGGGATGTCCCGAGTCCAGCTCGCACTGCGTGTCGGCGACCTGGAAGGCTCGATCGCCTTCTACAGCAAGCTGTTCGGCACCGAACCCGCGAAACGCCGCCCCGGCTACGCGAACTTCGCCATCACCGAGCCCGCGCTCAAGCTCGTGCTCTTGGAAGGCGAGCCCGGCCAGGCCACCGTCATGGATCACCTCGGCGTCGAGGTCGAGTCCACCGAGCAGGTCGACACCGCCACCCGGCGGCTCACCGGCGAAGGACTCGAAACGTTGATGGAGGACAACACCACCTGCTGCTACGCGGTGCAGGACAAGGTCTGGGTGCACGGCCCCGGCCAGGAGCCCTGGGAGGTCTACACCGTCAAGGCCGACTCCCAGATCTACGGTACCGACGGCGGCGGAACTGAGGTCGGTCGACCCGAAAACTGCTGCTCCTGAGCGGCGCCGGTGTGATCGTGCGAGTCATCCTGCCTGGATGTGCCCGGCCTGATGGCCGGCCGCATACGATCGGGAAAACGAGACGCCCGGCGCCCGTTTGGCGTCGGCTGCCTGGCGCGTCGCCCATCCGAGTGCGGCTCAGGTTCGGTGGATGGTGTTGCGTCGTGGGGTGCGGGTGGGGTCGAGCCAGGTGGGTGGCAGGAATTCGGGGAGTCCGTCTGTGGCGACGCGGACTTCCCATTCGGATCGGTGGATGACCTTGTGGTGTATGGAACATACGAGCACGAGATTGTCCACTTTGGTCTCCCCGTGGTGTGCCCAGTAGGCGATGTGGTGCGCGGTGCATTGGGAGGCGGGGGCTTCGCAGCCGGGGAAGGCGCATCCGCGGTCGCGGTGGATGAGGGCGCGGCGGATGGCGGGGGTGGCGAGTCGGTGGGCTCGTCCGACGTCGAGGGGTTCGCTGTGGGTGCCGAGCACCATGGGGATGATTTTGGCGTCGCAGGCGAGGCGTCGGGCTTGGGCGGCGGTGATCTCGCCGTGGGGGTCGAGGGTGGCCTGGCCGATCCCGGTGCGTAGTTCCTCCAGGCCGACGGTGACGACGATGTGGGTGGCTTCTCCGGCTTGGGTGGGCAGGTCTGGGTGTTCGGCCCACATGCGGACGAGTTCGGAGAAGGCGTGTCCGCGTCGTTCCCAGGGTGAGCGGGTGTCGCGGCCTTCGGCTTCGGTGGCGGGCCGGGGTTTCGCCAGGGGGTCCATCATTGCCCGCAACCGTGCGGAGGTTTCGTCGTCGACGCGGGCTTTGATCTGGTGCCCGCCATCCCGATGTGGGGCGATCGAGAACTCGGGCCGGAAGGGTTTCGGGTCCGGGTTCTTCGGCTCCGGCCCGTCCGGGTCGAGCTGGGCCAGCAACCGCGCCCCGGCCTTGTCGATCTCCCGAGGTCCAGCCGTACGGGCCAGTTCGGCGAGGATCTTCTCCGCCTCGTCCCGCTCGCCCACGGGCAGTGTTGTCGGGAGTTTCCCGAGAACACCGAGGATCTTGTCGATCTGCGCCGCACCCACCGCACCCTCCACCGCCGCGAGTGCTGTGGCGGGCGCGATCGGCGGCTGCTCGCCGGTCGTCAGATCCTGGGTGCCGTTCAACGCCACCGCCCGCGCCACTCGCGCTTTCGCCTCGGCGAACGGAAGATGCAGCGTCTCACACAACAACCGCGCCAGACTCCCATACCCGGTAACCTCCCGGACACCACGCCGTTCCAGCTCGGCCAGGATTTCCCCTTGCCGGGCCGCCAAACGCCGCTGCTGACGTTCGGTGCGGACCAGTTCGGACAGCAGGCAGTCGGCATCCTCGCGCCACCACTCGGTGCGCGATGTCTGGGTGCCGCCGCCGGTACTCACACCATCAACGTTACCGACACAGTCGAACACATGTAGCTACACGATCAGGTGAACTGATGATGTTTGCGCTGGTCTGTAGGTGAGCAAAAGCTGGCTGTCCTGTGCGAGGTCGGGTAGGTCTCACGCTGGTTGTTGAAGGTCGCGCCGCGCCAGCTCTCCTGCGGCGTACGCATCTTCGGCGTGCCGCCGATGGAGACCACTCCATCGGTCTTCGAGATGAAACGCCGCTGCCACGCGGCATTCTGCCCTCGCGGGCGTGAAGTAGTAGCCATTGCGTTGCCCGACTGCTGAGCAGGGGCCAGCAACCTTGTTGTCACGGCGTCCGCCTCGGACACGCCCAGCTTCGGGTTCCCGCCCCCGATCGCCCTCGGCGGTCGCCGATCGGTATACGCCCCGCGGACGACGGAGGTTGCCATGATGACCTACGTCACATTTCGGTGGGTGGAGGTGTCATCGCGGGGGCGGTTCGGCGCGGGTTCTCGCGCTGAGTTCACGCGCTTGCGCACGATGCTTTTCGGCCGTGTCGGGCAGGTCCAGCGCGTCGGCGAGATCGGCGAGGTGGCGGGCGACGGGGCCGAGGGTGACCAGACCGCTTCCCGCCCCGGCGAGCTCACCGACAGCGGGCAGGAGAGCGTCGTAAGTCCTGCGCGCCAAGGCCTTGTCGCCGACGCCGAGCGCGGCGACGGCCGTCAGGCAGGTCCGGGCTTCGTACAGCAGGTCGCGGGGCGAGTCCGGGATCTCCCGTGCGGCGATCGCCGCTTCGGCGCGACGTCCGGAGGCGAGCAGCAGCACCGGACGGGCCCACGGCTCGTACGGGCCGAAATCGACATCGTCCATATCGGACTGTCCACGGTGGACGCGCAGGCACAGCAGCGCCAGGGGGAGGAGGCCGTGTTCGACCCCGCGCATCCCGGTGCCGGGCAGCCGGACCGCCGCGGTCCGGTACGCGGACTCCGCCTCCCGCTCGCGTTCGGCGGCCGCGAGCCGGAGCGCGGCGTACCACTCGGTGAAGACACTCACGAGCGGGAGCTCGTGCCGCTCACCGAGCGCGTCCGCGGCCCGCGCGTGGCCGTCGGCGGTCGCGAAATCCGCGAGCGCCGCCGAGGCCTGCACCAGGATCAGCCTGCCGAGCACCTCGAAGGTCACCAGTTCGTGCCGGGTGGCGAGCTCGACCAGCTCACGGCCGATCTCCGCGCGGCGCGGGGCGAGCCCGGCGCGGTCGAACGCGTGCATGAAGCGGGCGTTGAGCGCGAACGCGAGTAGCGCCGGGTCGTCGAGCCGCCGGGCGAGGGACTCGGCCTCGGCCGCCGCGCGCGGACCGCGTTCCCCCGGCATGCCGCGGAGTTCGAGCGCGATCGTGCTCAGCAGACGGCAGCGCAGCGCGGTTTCGTCCGGGGAGAGCGCGGAAAGGGTGCGTTCGGCGGCATCGACGACCTTTTCCGAAAGGCCGGGATCGTCGTTGCGGGTCCAGATCGCCGGGACGTCGAAGGCGGTGATCACCCGGGCGGTGAGCCCGGGTTCGCCGAGCCGTTCCGCGGCGGTGATCGCGGCGGAACGGTGTGTCCGCGCGGATTCCAGGCCGCCGGTGAGTGCCAGCGCCCGTACCAGGCCCATGACCGAATCGAGCCGGGTCCGCGGGTCGTCGGCGCCGGAGCGGTCGTACGCCTCGACGGCGTCGCGCCAGTGCCGTGCCGACTCGTGGGGCGCGAAACGGTGCTCGGCCTGTTCGGCCGCGGCACGGGCGTAGCGGGCGGCGCGGGACGCTGCCGCCGGGCCCTCGGCGCGCAGGAAGTGCCGGGCGAGAGCGGCGAAGTCGTTGGGGCGCAGCCGTTCCAACGCTTCAGCGACGGCCGCGTGCCAGCGTGCGCGGCGGGGGCGGGAGATGTCGTCGTAGAGGGTTTCGCGGACCAGCGCATGGGAGAACCGGATGCCGCGGTCGTCGACCAGGAACCCGGCCAGCAGCGCGCGCTCGACCGCGCCGAGTACCTCGTCCTCGTCGCCCGCGAGGGGGATCAGCAGGTCGAGATCGAGTTCGAGGCCGATCACGGCCGCCTGACGCAACGTCCTGACGGTGTGTTCCGGCAGCGTGCCGAGCCGGTGCCGGACCACGTCGCGGACACCGGCGGGCACCGAGGACAGCACGGTGAGCGCCTCGGACCCTTCGGTGTCGAGCAGGCGGGCGAGTTCGGTGACGAAGAACGGATTGCCCCCGGCCCGGCGGTGCACGGCGCGGGCCAGTTCCGGCCCGACGTCGTGGTGGCTCGTCGCGCGCAGCAGGTCCCCGACGGCCGCTTCGGACAGTCCGTCCAGAGGCACGCGGACCGGTTCGGCGCGCGCGAGGCGGCCGAGCGCGGCGGTCAGCTCGGCGGAGATCTCCGTCGTCCGGTACGTGCCGACGAGCAGGATCGGGCCCGGCGGGGGAGCGGCGGCCAGCGCGGCCAGCACGGTCAGCGTTTCTTCGTCCGCCCATTGCAGATCGTCGAGCACGAGCAGCACGGGCGAACGCGCGGCGGCGGCCGCCAACGCCGTGCCGATGGCCTGCCGCCGCTGGAACACCGGACCGTCGGGCACCTCGGCCGCGAGCGCGGCGAGCACCTCGGTCCAGGGCCATCCGCCGGGCGCGTCCGCGTGGTCCGGACCGCGTCCCCAGGCGGTCGTCCAGCCGGTCAGCCGCTCACCGAGGACGGTGGCGAGCGTGGTCTTGCCCGATCCCGCCTCGCCGGACACCAGCGCCAGCCGCGGCCGTCCGTGCGCCTGGACTTCCGCCGCGAGGACCTGGAGCCGGGACAGTTCGGCGGCCCGGCCGACGAAGGTCCGTCCGGCGGGGCCGGGTGCCTCGCCCCGCTCGACGGTGCTCGGGCGGGGCGGTGCGAGGTGCGGGGCGTGGGCGAGCACGTCCGCTTCGAGCCGTCGCAGTTCCGGTCCGGGATCGACACCCAGTTCGGCGGCGAGGAGTTCACGTGCCCGGCGGAGCGCGTCGAGGGCGTCGCCCTGCCGTCCGGCGCGGTAGAGCGCCAGGACCAGCAGCCGCCAGGCGGATTCGCGCCACGGCCGCCGGGCGAGGTGCGCCTCCAGCTCGGGGACGACCTCGCCTGCCCGGCCGAGCGCGAGTGCCGCCTCCGCCCGGCGTTCGACGGCGAGCAGGCGCAGTTCGTCGAGGCGGTCGATTTCGGCGCGTGCCCACGGCCGGTCGGCGAACTCCGCGTAGGCGGGACCGCGCCACGACGCGAGCGCCGTGTCCAAATCGGACAGTGACGGCTCCGGCGCGGTGACCGCGGCTTCGAACCGCCAGGCGTCCACCGAGCCGGGCGCGGCGCGCAGCGCGTACCCGGGCGCGGCGGTGACCAGCAGCCGCGCGGGTGACCGGGGCGGCCGGTCGGGTTCGAGGGCGCGGCGCAGCGCGAAGACGAACGTCCGGACGGTGCCGACGGCGTTCGCGGGCGGTCGCTCCCAGAGGTCGTCGACCAGCAGCGTCAGCGGGACGACCCGGCCCCTGGCGAGCAGCAGCCGCGCCACCACCGCGCGCTGCGCCGGCCCGCCGAGGTCGACCTCCGCCGCGTCGAGGGTGGCGATCAGCGGCCCGAGCACACCGAACTCCGCCGAAGACGTCACTCGACCACCCTAATCCGGCACTGATCGGTTACTGATCCCCGGCGCGCAGGGTGGGCGACGCGGCGCCGGAGCGGCGCCGCGGACGAGAGGACAGTACGTGCAGACCACCATCGCCGGGTTCGGCTACCACGACGTCACCACCCCGGACGGGGTGCGGATCAGCGCCGCCGTCGGCGGCTCGGGGAGTCCCGTCGTGCTGCTGCACGGCTTCCCGCAGACCCATCTGATGTGGCGGCACGTGGCCGCCGACCTGGCCGCGGACCACACGGTGATCTGCCCCGACCTGCGCGGGTACGGCGCCAGCGGCAAGCCGGCGGACACCGACGGCCGGACCTACGCCAAGCGCGCGATGGCCGCCGACGTCGTCGCGGTGGCCCGCGAGTTCGGGTTCGAGCGCTTCGCGCTGGCCGGGCACGACCGGGGCGCGCTCGTCGCCTTCCGCGCGGGACTGGACCACCCCGGCGCGATCAGCCACCTCGCGGTGCTCGACGTGCTGCCCACCGTCGACATGTGGGAGGCGATGAAGGGGCGGTCCGCCGCGGTCGGGTTCCACCTCTACCTGATGGCCCAGCCGCCGGGGCTGGTCGAGACGCTGATCGGCGCCGCCCCGGACGCCTTCTTCGGCTACTTCCTCGACCTCTGGGGCCGCGATCCCGGCGCGATCCCCGAGGAGATCCGTGCCGCGTACCTCGCCGCCTCGCGCGACGCGGTCCCCTCGATCGTGGCCGACTACCGCGCGTCGGCGAACATCGACGTCGAGCACGACCTCGCCGACCGCGCGGCGGGGCGGCGGCTGGGGATGCCGGTGACCGTGCTGCAGGAGGACTGGGGCGCGATGCTGGGCTTCGACGCCGCCGCGCTGTGGCGCGCGTGGGCGCCCGACCTCGACCACGTCACGATGTCTTCGGGACACTTCATGGCCGAGGAGGCGCCCACGCGGGTCGTCAAGGCGCTGCGGGAACTGCTTGCCCGGTAAGGGAGATCACGGCACGAGCAGACTCTTCCCGAGGAATCGGCGGGCCTCGATGTCCGCGTGCGCCGCGGCGGCCTCGGCGAGCGGGTAGGTCTGCCCGAGCACCGGGCGCAGCCGCCCCGCGGCCGCCTCGGCGAGCGCGTGCCGCACCCGGCGCGGGGTGTCCGGCCAGAACTCCGGGAGCTGGGCCATGTCCACCACGGTCAGGCGCCGCCGGTCGGCGTCGGCGAGGACGGTCTCGGCCCCGCTCGCCATGCCGTAGCCGGAGAACCGGCCACCGTCGGCGAGCAGGGACACCGCCGTCGCGCCGACGGTGCCGCCGAGGCCGTCGAACACCACGTCCACCCCGCGGCCGTCGGTGCGGGCCCGTACCTGTGCGGCCCAGTCCGGTGCCGCGTAGTCGACCGCGTCGGCGCCCAGATCCTGTGCCACGGCGAGCTTTTCCGGCCCGCGCACCGCGGCGATGACCCGGGCGTCCCCGGCGAGCGCGAGCTGGACGAGGAGGTTGCCGAGCCCGCCGACCCCGGGTGCCACCAGGACCCGCTCCCCGGCCCGCACCGGCGTCTTCTCCAGCAGCGCGACCGCGGTGCTGCCGTCGTCGAGCAGCGCCAGCGCGCTGTGCAGGCCGAGGTCGTCCGGTACCGGGAAGACGTTCCCGGCCGCCGCGATCGCGGTGTCGGCGTAGCCGCCGCCGTACCCGGTGCCCGCCCGGCCGATCACCCGGGTGCCCAGCCAGTGCCCGGCCACCCCGTCCCCGATCGCGTCGACGGTGCCCGCCACCGCCCCGCCGGGAATGTAGGGCGGCCGTACCGCGAACACGCCGGGCCCCTCGCCCGCGCGGATCCGGGCGTCCAGCCAGCCCACCCCGGCGGCGGTCACCGCGATCCGGAGTTCGCCCGGTCCTGGCTCGGGGGTGGGCAGTTCGACAAGGTCAAGGACGTCGGGGGCGCCGAATCGGGTCGCCATGATCGCTCGCATGGACCCAGTCTCGAACTTCGAGTTCACTTGAAGTCAAGGCCGGTCCGTGAATGCCACATTGAGGGACTCAGAGTCCCTCAATGTGGCATTCACGGACCTTCGCGGCGGATCTCAGCCGGGCAGCAGGGCGGGGGCGTCCAGCCTGCTGGCGTTGGCGGCGACGTCGTCGGGCTGCTCCTGCGCGGCCAGCTCGGCCCGCACCCGCGCGAGGTAGTTGTCCACCTCGCGCCGCCGCCGTGCCTCGTCCCAGCCGAGCAGCGGCGCCATGAGCGCGGCCACCTCGGGTGCCGCGGTGACGCCGCGGTCGGTCACCTCGATGGAGATCCGGGTGCGGCGCGTGAGGACGTCCTCCAGGTGCAGCGCGCCCTCGTGCGAGACCGCGTAGACGGCTTCGGCCTTGAGGTACTCCTCGGCGCCGGGGATGGGCTCGCCCAGCTCGGGGCGCTTGTCGATCATCGCGAGCAGGTCGGTGGTCCGGCTCCCGTACCGGCCGAGGAGGTGTTCGGCGCGGTCCAGCGGCAGCCCGAGCGCGGCCCGGTCACGCCACAGCTCGTGGTAGCCCTCGGCGCCGACGAGCGGCAGCCGGTCGGTCCACGACGGCGGGGCGGGGCGGGCGACGTCCTCCATCGCGACGTCGACGGCGTCCGCGGCCATCACCCGGTAGGTCGTGTACTTGCCGCCCGCGATGATCACCAGGCCGGGCACCGGGCGCGCGACCGCGTGCTCACGCGACAGTTTCGTGGTGGCGGCGGCCTTCGCGGCGAGCAGCGGACGGAGCCCGGCGTACACGCCTTCGATGTCGTCGTGTGTGATCGGGGTGCGCAGCACGGCGTTGAGGTGGTCGAGCACGTAGTCGACGTCGGCGCGGCTGGCGGCCGGGTGATCGCGGTCCAGGTCCCATTCGGTGTCGGTGGTGCCGACGATCCAGTGCCTGCCCCACGGGATCACGAACAGGACGCTCTTCTCGGTGCGGAGGATCAGCCCGGTGTCCAGGTCGATCTTTTCGCGCGGCACCACGAGGTGGACGCCCTTCGACGCGCGCACGGTGAACGGCGCGGGGATGCCCGCGGCCTTCGACATGTCGTCGCTCCACACGCCGGTGGCCGCGACGACCGTCTTCGCCCGCACCTCGATCTCGGCACCGCTTTCCAGGTCGACCACCACCGCGCCGGCGACGCGGCCGCCCTCGCGCACCAGCCGGGTCATCCGGGTGCGGGTGAGCACCGCGGCGCCCTGCTCGGCCGCGGTCCGCGCGATCGTCATGGTGTGCCGGGCGTCGTCGACCTGCGCGTCGTAGTACTGGATCGCGCCGATCAGCGCGTCGTCGGCGAGCCCGGGCGCGACCTCGAACGCGCGGCGCCGCGAAAGGTGCCGGTGCCGGGGGAGCGCCCGCGCCCCGCCGAGGGTGTCGTACAGCGTGACCCCGGCCCCGATGTAGCCGCGCTCCCACACGCGGTGTTTCAGCGGCACCAGGAACTTCACCGGGCGGACCAGGTGCGGGGCCAGTGTCTGCAACAGCAGGCCACGTTCCTTCAGCGCCTCGCGCACCAGCTTGAAGTCGAGCTGTTCGAGGTAGCGCAGCCCGCCGTGGATCAGCTTGCTGGACCGGCTGGAGGTGCCCGCGGCGAAGTCGCGGGCCTCGACGAGCGCGACCGACAGGCCGCGCGAGGCGGCGTCGAGCGCGATGCCGGCACCGGTCACGCCACCGCCGACGACCAGCACGTCGAGCTCGCGCTCACCGATCTTCCGCAGGGATTCCTCGCGGTGCAACGGGGACAGGGGTACTGATGACACCGTCATTCTCCTTGGATGGTGCGAAGGGTTTACTGGACGTCGACCCAGTCGAGCGTGCGGCCCACGGCCTTCTGCCAGCCCGCGTAGCCCTGGGCGCGCTGCGCGTCCGACCACGACGGCTGCCAGCGCTTGTCCTCGTTCCAGTTCTGTTCCAGCTCGTCGGTCGAGGCCCAGAACCCGACGGCCAGTCCGGCCGCGTAGGCGGCGCCGAGCGCGGTCGTCTCGGCCACCACCGGCTTGGACACCGGCACGCCGAGGACGTCGGCCTGCAGCTGCATGCACAGCTCGTTGGCGGTGACACCACCGTCCACACGCAACACGTCGAGCTTGACGCCGGAGTCGTTCTCCATCGCCTCGACCACGTCGCGGCTCTGGTAGCAGATGGACTCCAGGGTCGCGCGCGCCAGATGCGCGTTCGTGGTCGCGCGGGTGAGGCCGACGATCGCGCCGCGCGCGTCGGACCGCCAGTACGGCGCGAACAGGCCGGAAAACGCGGGCACGAAGTAGATCCCGCCGTTGTCGGCGACCTCCCTGGCCAGCGCCTCGCTCTGCGACGCGCCGCTGATGATGCCGAGCTGGTCGCGCAGCCACTGCACGGCCGAGCCGGTCACCGCGATCGAGCCCTCCAGCGCGTACACCGGCTTCTCGTCGCCGAACTGGTAGCACAAGGTCGTGAGCAGCCCGTGCTTCGACCGGACCAGCTCGTGGCCGGTGTTGAGCAGCAGGAAGTTGCCGGTGCCGTAGGTGTTCTTGGCCTCGCCGGGCCGGAAGCACACCTGGCCGACGGTGGCCGCCTGCTGGTCGCCGAGGTCGCCGGTGATCGGGACCACGCCGCCGAGCGGGCCGTCCGCGCGGGTGAGCCCGAAGAACCCGGGGTTCGACGACGGCCTGATCTCGGGCAGCATGCGGCGGGGAATGTCGAAAAAGGACAGCAGCTCGTCGTCCCAGTCCAGCGTTTCCAGGTCCATCAGCATGGTGCGGCTGGCGTTGGTCGGATCGGTGACGTGCTCGCCGCCGCCGATCCCGCCGGTGAGGTTCCACAGCAGCCAGGTGTCGGTGGTGCCGAACAGCGCGTCGCCCCGCTCGGCGTCCGCGCGCACGCCTTCGACGTTCTCCAGGATCCACTGGAGCTTGCCGCCGGAGAAGTACGTGGCGGGCGGCAGCCCGGCCTTGCGGCGGATGACCTCGCCCTTGCCCTCGCGTTCCAGTGTGGCCGCGATCCGGTCGGTGCGGGTGTCCTGCCAGACGATCGCGTTGCAGTACGGACGGCCGGTGCGGCGGTTCCACACCACGGTGGTCTCGCGCTGGTTGGTGACGCCGAGCGCGGCGAGGTCGCTCGCGGCGAGGTTCGCCTTGGTCAGCGCGGAGGCCACGACCGCGCGGGTGCGCTCCCAGATCTCGGTCGGGTTGTGCTCGACCCAGCCCGGCCGGGGGAGGATCTGCTCGTGTTCGAGCTGGTGGCGGGCGATCTCGTTGCCGCCGTGGTCGAAGATCATGAAGCGGCTGCTCGTGGTGCCCTGGTCGATGGCTCCGACGAAATCAGGCATGGGGAAACTCCTCTTCGGACTCTCGGGCTCAGGCGGCGTCTTTGGCGGGTGCCGGGACGGTCTCCAACTCGTCGCCGGGCAGGAAGCGCGCGACGGCGTACTTGTAGATCGCGGCGCCGATCAGCGCGCCGACGACGGGTGCCACGATCGGGATCCACCAGTAGGGGTAGCCGTACTGGTCGGTGAACGCGGTGTCGTACCCGGTGAGCCAGGAGGCCAGTCGCGGGCCGAAGTCGCGGGCCGGGTTGATGGCGTACCCGGCGTTGGTGCCCCAGGCCATGCCGATCCCGACGACGGCGAACCCGACGATGAGCGGCGCCAGGTTCGCGGCGGGCGCGGTGTTGCGCAGGTCGGTGATGGCGAAGATGAGCAGGGCGAGGATCGCGGTGCCGATCACCTGGTCGCGGAAGGCGCCCCAGTCACTCACCGGGAGGGTGCCGTTACCCGGCAGGGTGGAGAACACGCCCTGCGTCTTGATCGTCAGCCCGGGGTCCTTCGCGTGCAGGACCTCGGTGTAGTTCCAGCGCACGAGCAGCGCGGCGACGAACGCGCCCGCGGTCTGCGCCAGCGCGTACGGCGCGACCTTGCGCCAGGAGAACCCCTGGAACACCGCGAGCGCGATCGTCACGGCCGGGTTGAGATGGGCGCCGCTGATCCGGGACGCCACGTACACCCCGAGCGTCACGCCGAGCCCCCAGGCCCAGGCGATGCTGTCGTGATCCCCGATACCCCCGGCGACGACCTGCGCCACCACCCCGCAGCCGAACAGGATGAGGATCATCGTCCCGACGAACTCCGCGGCGAGTTCGCCGGACAGCCCCCGGGCCTTGAGGTTTCGCACCATTGCTTCCTCCACTTAGGACACCGGCTCCCTTGCCGGTGCCCGGACGTTAAGAGCGCGAAAACACGGGGTCAACGAGGTCGGGTCGGCATTGTCGAACGACACGCCGGTGGGTTCGACATTGTCGAATCGGCGCAGGCCGGGTTAGGGTCGCGCCGTGCCGGGTCCCATCCAGTCCATCGAACGCGCCGCCGCGATCCTGCGGCTGCTGGCGCGCGGTTCCGGCCGCCTCGGCGTCGGTGAGATCGCCGAATCGCTGGAGCTGGCCAAGGGAACCGCGCACGGCATCCTGCGCACGCTCCAGGGCGTCGGCTTCGTCGAGCAGGACCGCGACAGCGGCAAGTACCAGCTCGGCGCCGCACTGCTGCATCTGGGCACGAGCTACCTCGACGTCAACGAGCTGCGCTCGCGGGCGATCAACTGGGCGGACGCGCTCGCCGCGCGCAGCGGCGAGACCGTCCGCATCGGAGCCCCGCTGGAGGGCCGGGTTCTGGTGGTACACCATGTCTTCCGGCCGGACGACTCCCCGCAGAGCCTCGACGTCGGCGCGCTGCTGCCCCTGCACGCGACGGCGCTGGGCAAGGTCCTGCTCGCCTACGACGTGACGCTCGTGGCCGCGCTGCGCGGCGGCGAGCAGGAGGCCTACACCCGGCGGACCCTCACCTCGCCGACCGCGATCAAGCGCGCGTGTGCGAAGGTGCGGGAGGCGGGCTGGGCGGGCGAGCGCGGCGAGCTGGCCCCCGACGAGGCGGGGATCGCCGCGCCGATCCGCGGGCACGGTGGCATCGTGGTCGGCGCGATCGGCGTCTCCGGTCCGGTGGATCGCCTCTGCGAGTCCGACGGCGGCCCGAACCCGCGACTGCTCGGGCACGTGCGCGACGCCGCGCGCGCGGTGTCCCGTGATCTCGAAGCGTCGCGGCGCTGAACGGCACTGACGGAGCGGGAACATGGTCCAGCGGTACGTGATGTCGATCGACCAGGGCACGACCTCGACCCGGTGCATCCTGTTCGACGCGCGCGGGCGGCTGGTGTCGGTGGCCCAGCGCGAGCATCAGCAGCACTTTCCGCGCCCGGGCTGGGTCGAGCACGACGCCGTCGAGATCTGGAAGAACCTGGGGCGGATCGTGCCGAGGGCGCTGGCGGAGGCCGGGGTGAGCGCGGAGCAGGTCGCCGGGCTCGGCATCGCCAACCAGCGCGAGACCACGGTGCTGTGGGACCGGCACACCGGGACGCCGGTGGGCCGCGCGATCGTCTGGCAGGACACCCGCACCGACCGGATGCTCGAACACCTCGAACGCGAGCCGGCCGCCCGCCGCGTCCGGCGGTTGTGCGGGCTGCCGCTGGCGACGTACTTCTCCGCGCCGCGGATCCGCTGGCTGCTCGAACGGACGCCCGGCCTTCGCGAGCGCGCCGAACGCGGCGACGTCCTGTTCGGCACGATGGAGAGCTGGCTGATCTGGAACCTGACCGGCGGGCCCGAGGGCGGCGTGCACGTCACCGACGTCACCAACGCCAGCCGCACCATGCTGATGAACATCCGCACCCTGCGCTGGGACGACGAGCTGCTGGAGTTCTTCGACGTGCCGAGGGCGATGCTGCCGGAGATCCGGTCGTCCACCGAGGTCTACGGCACGACCTCGCGGGTCGTGCCCGGTATCCGGATCGCGGCGGCGCTCGGCGACCAGCAGGCGGCGTTGTTCGGGCAGACCTGTTTCGCGCCGGGCGAGGCGAAGTGCACCTACGGCACCGGGAGCTTCCTGCTGCTCAACACCGGTGCGACGCCGGTCCTCTCGACCCACGGCATGCTCACCACGGTCGGGTTCAAGATCGGTGACGAGCCCGCGGTGTACGCGCTGGAGGGCTCGATCGCGGTCACCGGGTCGCTGGTGCAGTGGTTCCGCGACGGCCTCGAACTCATCGGCAGCGCGCCGGAGATCGAAACGCTCGCCAGGACGGTCGAGGACAACGGCGGCTGCTACATCGTGCCCGCGTTCTCCGGGCTGTTCGCGCCGCACTGGCACAGCGAGGCACGCGGGGTGATCGCCGGGCTGACCTCGTACATCACCAAGGGACACCTCGCGCGGGCGGTGCTGGAGGCCACCGGATGGCAGACCCGCGAGGTGGTCGACGCGATGAACGCCGACTCGGGGCTCGCGCTGTCCACGCTCAGGGTGGACGGTGGCATGACCGCGGACAACCTGCTCATGCAGTGCGTGGCGGACGTGCTCGACGTCCCGGTGGTACGCCCGATGGTGGCCGAGACGGTGTCGCTCGGCGCCGCGTACGCGGCCGGTCTGTCCGTGGGGTACTGGCCGGACCTCGAAGGGCTGCGGCGCAACTGGCACCGGGCGGGCCAGTGGCTGCCCGCGATGGATCCGGCGCGCCGCGACACCGAGTACGCGCAGTGGCGCCACGCCGTGGAGCTGACCTTCGGCTGGATGCGCCCGGCCGGGACACCACGGCAGCCCGGTTCGGAGCTGACCGAGGTGCTGCTCGGCGACCATCGGGAGCTCGAACGCCTGTGCCGCGAGCTGCGCGACCAGGACGCCGACCGGGAAACGCTGCGCGCCGAGCTGTCGGCTCTGCTCGTCGCGCACGCCACCGCCGTCGAGCGCGTGGTGCGTCCGTCCGGTCAGGACGGTGGGTTCGGCGCCGAACTGCTCGCCGTGCTGGAGGCCGACCCGCTCGAGGGCGCGGGGTTCGACGAGGCGCTGATCGGCCTGGAAGCCGTCGTCGACGCGCATATCCGGGGCGAGGAACGCGGGCTGCTCAACGAACTGCGGCGCACACTGTCCCTTTCGGACCGCACCGCGCTGGGCCGGGCGTTCACCGGCGAACGCCGTCGGCAGCTGGACCTCGGTTGCGGCACCCTCGCCCACGTCAGGGAGAACGCCGCGCGGCTGCGCCTGTAGCCACGAGCGGTGTCCCACAGCGACCGGCGCGGACCCCGCCTCACCCACTACCGCCCGGCCCGCCCCGGTGCTCGCTCGTTCGGAGCAGCGTGGGTGACGCCGTGCGATTGTCGTTCACTTACCCGGTTAATTGCCGGTGATTCCCGCCGATCCGTACGCTCATTCCGGAAATGGTTCAGTCCTTCCAGACAGGAGAACTGCCGTGCGAAAACGGATGGCGGCCTTTGTTCTGACAATTGTCGCGCTGACTTTCCTGGTCGGGGCGCCCGCGTCGGCCGCGGAGAACAGCCGCCCGCCGCGCTCCTGCGCCGCGGCGGAATACAGTGTCCTGTTCGGCGAGGGCATCACGGTGCGCTGTTTCCCGCCCTACCCGGGCTTCACCTACCGAGCTGTCGCGCATTGCGCGTCGGGGAACGCTTTCTGGACGACGGTGGGCTACTGGGTCCCCTTCGGTTCTTCGTCGGCCGAGTGTGTCGGCGGGCTGCTCTCGCCCGCCTCGGTGATCGGGTACGACGTGGACGTGCTCTGACCGGCCGGGAGTACCCGTCTGGTCACCGACGGTGCCCGCTGGCTGAAGATCTGCTTAAGGTGATCGTCCGCGGCTCGCCCGGCACGGGCATCCACCGGACGATCACCTCATGGCGGGTATTTCCGAGCGAGCGGCGGTGCGCCGGCTCCACGACCGGTTCGGGTTCGGGCCACGGCCCGGCGACCTGGACCGGGGTTTCGCCGAGACGGCGGCACGGCTGCTGACGCCCGGCGACGACGCCGGCGCGAAGGCGACGCCGATCCCGCAGCTCGGTGCGCCACCCGACCGGCCGGGCAAGCAGAACAAGCAGGACAAGGCGGCTAAACAGGCCGCCGCGAAACAACTCCAGGGGCAGGCCACCCAGGCGGTGATCTGGTGGCTGGACCGGATGGTCGCGGCCGAGATCGCCTCGGTCGAGCGACTGACCTGGTTCTGGCACGGGCACTTCGCGACGAGCGAGCAGAAGGTGAAGAGCCCGCAGCTGATGCTCGCGCAGAACCAGGCCCAGCGCACGCTCGGCATGGGCGGCTTCACCGCGCTGGCGCAGGCGATGATCGTCGACCCCGCGATGCTGCTGTGGCTGGACGGGAACAGCAACCGCGCGGGCAAGCCCAACGAGAACCTCGCCCGCGAATTCATGGAGCTGTTCGCGCTCGGCGTCGGCCACTACAGCGAGAACGACGTCCGGGAGGCGGCGCGGGCGCTGACCGGCTGGACCGCCAAACGCGACACCACCACCGCCCAGTTCGCCGCGAAACGGCACGACAACACCGCGAAGAGCATCCTCGGCGCCACAAAGGACTTCGACGCGAAGTCCTTTGTGGAACTCGTGCTGAGCAGGCCGGAATCGGCCCCGTTCGTGGTCGGGCGGCTGTGGTTCCGGCTCGTCTCCCCGGCCCCGCCCCCGGCCGACGTGCTCAACCGCCTCGTCGCGGCCTACGGCGGCGCCCGCGACATCCGCGCGCTGCTCACCGCCATCGCCGCGGAACCCCTGTTCCGGGATCCTTCGACCGCGCTGGTGAAGCAGCCGGTGGAATGGCTCGCCGGGCTCATGCGCGCGCTCGGCGTCCGGCCGGCCCGCCTGGACGAGAAGGGGAAGACGCAGCTGCTGGCCGGGCTGCGCGGGATGGGCCAGGTCCCGTTCTCCCCGCCCAGCGTCGGGGGCTGGGCGGCGGGCGGAGCCTGGCTGACCACCTCGGCCGGGGTGGCCCGGCTGCACCTGGCGCAGCTGGTCGCCCAGCACGCGGACCTGGGCGCCGTCGAGAAGGCCTCCGACAAGGCCGCCGCGATCGGCGATCTCCTCGGCGTGGACGCCTGGTCGGACCGGACCCGCGCCGCGCTGGCCGGGGTCGCCGGCGACGTCAAGCAACTGTCCACTGTGGCCGCATGTGCCCCCGAGTACGTGGTGAGCGGGTAGATCCGATGAACAAGCTGACTCGGCGGAGGTTCCTGATCGCCTCCGGTGTCACCGCGGCGGGCGCGCTCGCGGCCGGGGCGACCCAGGTCGACTGGGCGGACCTGATGACCGCCGCCGACCGGACGCCGCTCGACCCGAAGGCGGGCGTGCTCGTCGTGGTCACGCTCTACGGCGGCAACGACGGGCTGAACACGGTCGTGCCCGCGGGCGACAGCCGCTACCAGGACGCGCGGCCCGAGCTGGCCTACCAGCCGGAGGACGTGCTCGACCTCGGCGAGGGACTCGGCCTGAACCCCGGCATGAAGGGCCTCAAAGGACTCTGGGACGCCAAGGAACTCGCCATCGTGCGCGGGGTCGGCTACCCGAAGCCGGACCACAGCCACTTCCGGTCGATGGCGATCTGGCAGACGGCTTCGCCGGAGACCTCGGTGCCGACCGGCTGGCTTGGGCGGTGGCTCGACAGCGCCGGGGACGACCCGCTGCGCGCGGTGTCGGTGGAACCCGTGCTGCCGCCGCTGCTGGCCGGGGCGCAGACCGCGGCCGCCTCGCTCCCGGTCGGCGGACTCGCGCTGCCGAAGGGCGGCCTCGGCAAGTCCTTCGAGGGACTCGGCGCGGCCCAGCCGGGGGAGGGGTTCTGGCAGGCGAAGGCCGCGAAGTCGATCGGCGACCTCCACAACGCCGTCCGCGTGCTCGGCGGCGCCACCCACCCGCCGGGCGGACACCCGGCCAAGGGACAGCAGGCCAAGGGACAACGGCCGAAGGGCGCGCTGGCGGCTCAGCTCGACCTGGTCGCCGGGCTGATCGAGGCCGGCGTGCCGACGCGCGCGTATTCCGTGTCGCTGGGCGGTTTCGACACCCACGCCGACGAGCGCGGCACCCAGCAGCGGCTGCTGACCGAACTCGACGGCGCGCTGACCCCGTTCGCGCAGCGGCTCGGCAAGACCGACCGCGGCAGGCAGGCGGTCGTCGTGGTGTACTCGGAGTTCGGGCGCCGGGTCACCGCGAACGCCAGCGACGGCACCGACCACGGCACCGCGGGCCCGATGTTCGTGCTCGGCAACGGGGTCCGCGGCGGCTTCCACGGCACCGAGCCGAGTCTGTCCGATTTGGACAACGGTGACCTCAAGCAGAGCACGGACTTCCGGGACGTCTACGCGACCATGCTGGAAAAGGTACTGGGCACCGACGCCGGCCGGGTGCTGCCGGGTCACACCGGCCGCCTCGACGGCCTCCTCACCTGACCCTCGCGCGGGCCCGGCTGCCCGGCGGTCGAACGCCCCAATGTGGCATTGGGTGCGTTGGACGCAGCGAATGTGGCGTTCGGTGCGTTGGACGCACCGAACGCCACATTGGGGCGCAAGGCAAGCGGCTCGCGGCACGCCGCGAAGGAATGAACGGAAGATTCAGGACACCCCGAGGCCCCCTTGCCGAACATCCTAGGGGGAGGGACCGACGAAAACGGTCGAGAGCGGGGCCGGTCCGTGGGGGCCTCCTTGAGGGACTCCAGGTCTCTCGGGGAGGCCCCCACGGACCGCGACCAGCACTGTGAAGGCGCCTTCACGGCGTCGGGGGAGCGCGTCAGGCCGGGGTGAGGCCGGTGAGGACGAAGGCGGCGCCGCCACCGGGAGCCGCGGCGCAGCGCAGGTCGCCGCCGTGGGCGCGGGCGAAACCCCGGGCGATGGCCAGGCCGAGGCCCGAGCCGCCGGCACGCCGGTCCCTGGCCTCGTCGAGCCGGACGAGCCGGTCGAAGATCCGCTCGCGGTCGGCCTCCGGCACACCGGGGCCGCTGTCGGTCACCACGAATCCGTCCGGGGCCACGGAAATCGTCAACTTCCCGTGCCCGGACATCGCCTGCAGCGCGTTGTCGACCAGGTTCGCCAGGATCTGGGTGAGCCGGTCCGCGTCGCCCAGCACCCGGCCGTCCGCGCCACCGACGGTCACCGTGACCTCGGGGGCGAGCAGCCGCGCCCGCTCCGCCTGCGCTTCGGCCAGCGCGAGCAACTCCACCGGCGCCCGCCCGATCTCCGCCCCCGCGTCCAGCCGGGCCAGTTCCAGCAGATCGTTGACCAGCTGCCCGGCCCGCCGCGATTCGCGGACCACCAGCAGCTGGAGCCGCTCCCGCTGTTCGGGGTCCGCGTCCGGCGGCAGCTGCACCGCGGCTTCGGCCGCCGCCTGGACCCCGGTGATCGGGGTCCGCAGCTCGTGCGCGGCGTCCGCGACGAACCGGCGGGTGCGTTCCTCCGAGGCCCTGGCCGCGCGTTCGGCGCCTTCGAGCGCGTCCAGCGCGGCGTCGAAGGCCGCCGCCGTACGGCCCAGTTCGGTGCTGGTGCGCACCGGCGCCAGCCTGCCACCGCGCCTGCCGGACACGATCGAGCGCGCGAGCCGTGTCATGGCGTCCAAAGGGGACAGTGCGAACCGGACACCGAGCAACAGCGCGACCGCGGTGACCAGGACCGCGATCAGGCCGGTGATCAGCAACAGCTGCTTCAGCGTCCGTTCCGCCCCGGCCACGATGGAATCGTCGGCGGTCAACGTCAGCTTGGCGCCGTTGACCTTCGCCCCACCGGACAACGTCGCCTTCACCTGACGCAGCCGGGTGGACGACGGCGGTTGCAACGCTCCGTAAACGGCGCCGTCGGGCATGGCCAGCTGTCCGCGCACCCCGCGCGTCTCGACCCGCCGCAGCAGGTTCGGCGGGCTCGGATTCTGCTTCGCCAGCTGCTGGGCCAGCTGGACACGCGCGGCGAGCAGCGCGTTGACGTCCTTTTCCGCCTGCGCGCGGAACACCGCGTTCACCACGAAACCGACGATCACCAGCACCACCACCAGCACGGTGAGCGCGGTGACGGTGACCCGGCGATACAGCGACGCCGTGCGGAGCCCGCTCACCCAGCGTCCCCGCGCAGGATGTAACCCTGCCCGCGCACGGTGTGCAGCAGCCGCGGCCCGTGCGCCTCGAGCTTCTTACGCAGCGTGCTGACATTGACCTCGACCAGGTTCGCGGCGTAGTCCTCGTAACCCCACACCGCGGTGAGGATCTGCGTCTTCCCGACCACGCGGTCGCGGTGCGTGGCGAGGTAGCCCAGCAGCTTCCACTCCGTCGCGGTGAGATCGACCGGTTTCCCGCCGTAGTGCACCGTGCCCGCCTCGACGTCCACCACGAGCTCGCCGATCTCGATCGCGGGCCGGGTCCGTCCGGTCCGGCGCAGCACCGCGCCCGCCCTGGCCACGAGTTCCGCCAGCGCGAACGGCTTCCCGACGTAGTCGTCCGCGCCCTCGCCGAAACCGCGCAGCCGGTCCTCGACGCCGTCACGGGCGGTCAGCATCACCACCCCGGCCGCCGACCGCCTGCGCACCACGCCGAGCAGCTCGAAACCGTCGCGGCCGGGAAGCATCACGTCCAGGATCACCAGATCCGGGCGGAAACGGGCGAGTTCCGGTTCCAGCGCGGCGCCGTCGGCGAGCGCGCGCACGGTGAAGCCCGCCGAGGTCAGCGCCGTCTCCACCGAGACGCGGATGGCTTCGGCGTCCTCGACGACGAGAATCCGCGGCTCACCTGTCACCGGGGCAGCTTAACCCCGGGTCAGTGTTCACCCGTTGGTGGTTGAGCGGCCGCGACACGGTGACCTAGCGTCGAGCCGAGCGGAATGCGGAGGTACGTATGTCTACTGGGGACATCAGCAGGCGTTCGGCGCTGTGGGGCGGCGGCGCGGTCGCGGCGGGCGCGGCCATGGCGATGCTGCCGGGCGTGGCGTTCGCGGCGCCCGGACCGGGCGGCGGCCCGGTGACGAAGACCGTCACCGGCACCTTCACCCCGGACATCCCGGACTGGTACTACCTCCCGGTCGACGTCCCGCGCGGGGTGAGCCGGGTCGACGTCGTCTATTCCTACGACCGGCCGCAGGTGCCCGGCGGGGTCCGGGGAAACGCCTGCGACATCGGGATGTTCGGCCCGGAAGGGCACCAGCTGGGCAACGAGCGCGGATTCCGCGGCTGGTCCGGCGGATTCCGGGACCGGTTCTCGATCAGCGCTTCGGAGGCGACGCCGGGTTATCTGCCGGGGCCGATCACGCCGGGCCGGTGGCACGTGATCCTCGGGCCCTACACGGTCGCGCCGCAGGGCCTGCGCTACCGCGTCGACATCACGCTGACCTTCGGCCCGCCGGGACCGGCGTTCCGGCCGGATCCCGCGCCGGAGACCGCGCCCGCCCGTCAGCGCGGCGCGTCCTGGTACCGCGGCGACAGTCATCTGCACACGGTGCACTCCGACGGCAAGCGCACCCCGGCCGAACTCGTGGCCGCCGCCCGCGCGGCGAAACTCGACTTCATCGTCTCCACCGAGCACAACACCCCGAGCGCGTCCCTGCAGTGGGGCGGGCACGCCACCGACGACCTGCTGATCCTCAACGGCGAAGAGGTCACCACCCGCTCCGGGCACTGGCCCGCGATCGGCCTCCCCGCCGGGAAATGGATCGACTGGCGCTACCGCGCGTCCGACCCGGTCCAGTTCCGCCGGTTCGTCGACCAGGTGCACCGCCACGGCGGACTGGTGACCGCGGCGCACCCGTTCGCCAACTGCTTCGGCTGCACCTACGAATACGCCTACGAACTCGCCGACCTCGTCGAGGTGTGGAACGGCCCGTGGACCGAAGAGGACCAGGCCGCCGTCATCCACTGGGACGGGCTCCTGCGCGGCGGCCGCTGGATCCCGGCGATCGGCGACTCCGACGCGCACACCCCGGACCACACCGTCGGCCTGCCGCACACCGTCGTCCGCGCGGACGGCCTCGCCAGGAAGGACCTCCTCGCCGGGCTGAAGGCCGGGCACTCCTGGCTGGCGGAGTCCGCGGACGTGTCACTGGAGTTCACCGTCACCGACGGGACGAGGACGGCCGGCATCGGCGAGCGGCTGCCCGCCGGGACCGGCACCCCGGTCACGGTCAAGGCCGTCGTGGGCGGCGTCCCGGGCACCACGGTCACCTTCCTCGACCAGCTGGGCCCCGAACACACCGAGACCGTCCCCGCCTCGGGCACCGCCACCGTCACGTGGACGACGTATCCGCGCTACAGCCGGTGGGTGCGGGCCGAGGTGCGGCGCCCGTCCGGCGGCCCGAAGACCACCGTGCCCAACGCCATGGTCGCGATGACGAACCCGATCTTCCTCGGCCAGGAACGCTTCCCCCGCGCGGACTCCTGACACCGGTCCACAAAGGACGGAGCGGCCGGGGCGGACGGTCGCCCGCCCCGGCCGGGAACGGGCTCAGCAGGTGATGCGGGACGCCGGGCCGAAGAATGTCCGGGAGATCTGCTTCGGCTCGCCGGTCTTGAAGTTGACCACCACGTCCATCTTGCCGTAGAGGATGCCGCTGGCACACCGCCGCTTGATCTGGTTCCCGCCACCGAGTCCCAGGATGACGAACGGGTCGGTGGTGCCGCCGAGGGGAACCTGTTCGGCCCCCCGGAAGATCGCGACGAAGCCTCCGATGCTGACGACCTCCTGATCGCAGTTGACCCGGTAGTCGAGGGCCACGTCGGAGGCACCGGCCCGGACCGGGGCGCCGACGGACGCCGTACAGGTGGTGGCCGTAACGCCCGCGACACGGGCGCCGTGGGTGCTCGCCGGGGACTGCAGGTGGTTGGCGGCGCCCGGCCCGGCCGCCGACGCCGTGCCGGCCGCGAGCCCGGTCATCGCGAGCGTCGCGCCCAGCAGGACCGGGATCCGCCGGAACGGCCTGACCGACTGACTCATCTTCATGGAGGTGCCTCCCTCACTCGTGGACCACGCGTCACCGGCCGGTCGCCGGTCGACGGATGGCCGTCGAACGGTTCGATGCCGGGCAGCGCCACCGGCACTGCCCGGCTGAAACGACGGTATGGACCGGTTTCGCAGGCGCCGTGTACCGCCGATGCACGGGCGGCGCCGGTGCCGGTGAGCCGCGCGGATTCGCCGCCCGGCGCGGTGCAGGCGCGCCGACGACCGGCAACTGTCGCCCTTCGACCGGCAACTGGCGGCATCGACGGTTTTCGGGGTACTCCGTGACCCGCTGAAATCCGGACGAATCGGCGTAACCTGTCAGCTGCGGACGCCCGGGGCGCACCCGGGAGGTGAGGCGCGATGAGCGGGGACGGACGCACGCCGGATCTCGGCGGCCTGGTGCGCCGGCACCGGCTCGCGGCGGGGTGGCGGCAGGAGGATCTCGCGGCGCGGGCGGGGGTGAGCGTCCGCACCGTCCGCAACATCGAACGTAACCGGGTCGCCGCGCCGAGGGACGGTTCGCTGCGCAGGCTGCTGGCCTCGCTCGGCATTCCCCGGCCCGCCGGCCTCGTCGGCCCGGACGCTCCCGCCGTCGACGAGGACGCCGCCGGGCCCGGGCCGGTGGCACCGCGCATCGACGTCCTCGGCCCGCTGTCGGTCCACCGGGGCGAGGACGTCGTGGACCTGCGTTCGCGCCGGCTGCGGGAACTGCTGGGCCTGCTGGCGATCCGCACGCCGCACGCGGTCGGCCGAGGGGAGATCGTCGACTGGCTGTGGGAGGAGCGCCCACCCCGGACCTGCCTCGCCCTGGTGAACACCTACATCGCCCGGCTGCGTGACCTGCTGGAACCGGATCGGGCCCCGGACAGGCCCGCCCGGGTCGTGGTCCGGACCGCGACCGGGTACCGGCTCGAACCGGGCGGCCTCGACCTGACCACCTTCGACGATCTCCTCGATCGCGGTCTGCGGGCGGGCGCCACCGGCGACCACCGCGCGGCCTGGCGGCTGCTGACGCGGGCGCTGGACCGCTGGCGCGGTCCGCTGCTCGCCGACGTCGGCACCCGGCTGGTCCGGCATCCGGCGGCGGTCGCCATCGCGGCGCGCCGGATGTCGGCGCTCATCGCCTACGCCGACGCCGCACTGGCTTCCGGCGCGCACGACCACGCGGTCGCCCGGTTGCGCCCCCACGTCGAGGAGGAACCACTGCACGAGGGCCTGCACGCCCGGCTGATGCTCGCGCTCGCGGGCACCGGCCAGCAGGCCGCCGCCGTCGACCTGTTCACCGGCCTGCGCGCGCGGCTCGCGGACAATCTCGGGATCTCTCCTGGCCCGGTCGTGCACGACGCGTACCTGCGGGTGCTGCGTCAGGAGACCGGGCCGATCGGGCGCGGCCCGGCACCGGCCGCGGCGGTCACCGTACCCGCCCAGCTGCCGCCCGCCGTGCCCGCGTTCGTCGGGCGGGCCGCGCACCTGCGTGGCCTGGACGAGTTGTTGTCCACTGTGGATGATCGGGCGGGGCCGGTGATCGGTGTCCTCTCCGGCTGGGCGGGGGTGGGCAAGACGGCACTGGCCGTGTGGTGGGCACACGGGGTACGGGACCGGTTCCCCGACGGGCAGGTGTACGTGGATCTGCGCGGCTTCGACCCCGCCGGTGTGCCGGCTGTGCCCGCCGACGTCGTGCACGACTTCCTCGCGGCACTGGGCGTCGCGCCGGACGCGATCCCCGCCGGGCTCGCGGCCCGCACGGCGCTGTACCGGACGCTGGCGGCCGATCGGCGGCTGCTGGTCGTGCTCGACAACGCCGAGGACGAAGCACAGGTCCGGCCCCTGCTGCCGGGTTCGGCCGGGTGCTTCGTGCTGGTGACGAGCCGGCGTCGGCTCACCGGGCTGCTGGCGGGCGGCGCCAGCCAGGTCACGGTGGATCTCCTGCCCGAGGACGAGGCCGCCGCCCTGCTCGCGCTCCGCGTCGGCGCGGACCGGGTGGCGCGCGAGCCCGCCGCGGCGCGCCGGATCGTCGACCGATGCGCCGGGCTGCCCCTCGCACTGACCATCGTCGCCGCCCGCGCGATCGCGAACCCGCGGTTCGGTCTCGCGGATCTCGCCGCCGAACTCGGCGGCCTCCAGCGTGGCCTTGACTCGCTGGACGGCGGCGACGCCGACGTCCGGGCCGTGCTGTCCTGGTCGTACGACAAGCTCGATCCCGGCCAGGCCAGGATGTTCCGGTTGCTCGCGCTGGTCCCCGGCGTGGACGTCACCGCGCCGGCGGCGGCGAGCCTGGCGGCCGTCGCGCGAGCGCGAGCCCACGCGGCACTGACGGAACTGGCCCGCGCGCACCTGATCGGTGAACACTCTCCCGGCCGGTACTCGATGCACGACCTGCTCCGCGGCTACGGCCGCGAGCTGACCCGTACGTCCGACAGCGTCGAGGACCGCGCGGCGGCCGTCCGGCGGCTCGTGCGGCACTACGTCCGCGCCGCGAGCCTGGCGGCGGCTTCGGTCACGCCGAGCTGGCGCACCCCGGCCAGGACGGAGGCGGGCGAGGACGGCCCGCTGACCGCCGAGCAGGCGGTGCGCTGGTACGACGCCGAGCGGCACACCCTGCTCGCGGTGGCCCGGCACGCGCCCGGCGCCGGGCTCGACGCCGAGGTCTGCGATCTCGTCCACGCCCTGACCGAACTGTTCGACCGCCGAGGACACTGGCACGACTGGGCGGCGGTCACCGAACTCGCGCACACGTCCGCCGAACGGCTGGGCGACGTCGTCCGGAAGGCACGCCTGCACCGCAGTCACGCCCGCGCGGAGGTATGGCTGGAGAACTTCGGCCGGGCTCGCGGGCACCTGCGGCACGCGCTGCGCGACTACGCCGCCGTCGCGGACGAGACCGAACTCGCGCACACCTACCGGACGCTCTCCTGGTGCCTCGGACGGGAGGGGGACCGCGGGGAAGCGGTGACCCACGCGCGGATCGCCGTCCGGCTGCACGACATCGCCGGTGACCGGGCGGGGCAGGGGCTCAGCCTCAACACCCTGGGCTGGCAGCACGCGCATCTGGGCGAGTACGAGCCGGCTCTGCGTTACTGCCACCAGGCGGCGACGATCCTCGAGGACGCCGGTGACGCCAACGGTGCCGGATACGCCCACGACAGCCTCGGCTTCATCCAGCACCGGCTGGGCGGGTACGCCGCCGCGACCGAGCACTACCGGCGGGCGGTGACGCTGCTGCGCCAGACCGGCGACCTGTACCAGGAGGCGGAAACCCTGCTCGGCCTCGGCGACACCCGGGCGGCCGCCGACGACCACGCGGGCGCGACCTGGGCCTGGCTGCGGGCGGTCGAACTCTTCGACCGGCTCGGCCATCCGTACGCGGCGCAGGCGCGGACCAGGCTCACCGCCGGGGCGCCGCCGGAGCCCCGTGGCGACGGGGCCTGACCCCGTCCCGTGACCGGCGCCTCGATCGGCGCGACGACCCGCCCGTATGTGTCCAGTGTGGACTTCCGTGGTCAGGGGGAGGCTGCTCGGCGGCGATCTGTGAAGCGCTTTCTCATCGCCAGCTCTCCCGGCGCCGTCGCACCAGGGAAACCGGCTGGACCAGGTGCGCCGGCAGGTAGTGGGTGAACGTCGTCTGCCACTTCTCGTCCGCGGTGTGCAGCTGGTAGCGCACGAGCGCCAGCCAGGCACCGTCGGCGGTGCGGGCCCAGCCGACCAGCTCGCCCGTCACCTCGTGCCCGGTCTGCAGCCCGGCCGGGGTGTTCGTCCGCTGATGGCGCGACGGCGGCGGGAACAACAGCGGCAGGTTCACCGTCACCCACCGGGGCGGCTGCACCCGCCGTGCCCCCGCGGGCCGCACGCCGTCGTCGGTCGAACTCATGTTCGACATCATGACTTCCGTAACGCGGGTGTGCAAACCCGCCGGAGGTGCGTTGTCGCAGGTCACAGGGGCGGAGCGTAGTGTGACATGTTCGGTCCGTATGTCTCCCCAGGTCGTGAGGGGGCGCTTTCGCGGTCGCGCCGCATGACGGCCGGCGAGGCCGGGTAGCCCGAAGGGGGACGGCTTCCGCTCACGATCGGAGAAAGGACGGATCCGATGCGTCTCCTTCGCGACGGCACGGCTCGGATGTTCACCGACCGGCGGGACGGCGGACGGCGGCTGGCCGGTCTCCTGCGCGAGCGGCCGTGGTCCGATCCGGTGGTGCTGGGCCTGGCCCGCGGCGGGGTCCCGGTCGCCGGCGAGGTGGCCGCCGCGCTCGGCGCCCCGCTCGACGTGGTGGTGGCCCGCAAGATCGGGGCGCCGGGCCACCCGGAGTTCGGGCTCGGCGCGGTCACCCCGGACGGGCCGCCGACCTACGACGAACGCACCCTCGCCGTGCTCGGACTGGACGCCGGCGATCTCGCGGAGAGCTGTGCCGCCGAGCGGGCGGAGGCACGGCGCCGCGTCGCGTGCTACCAGGGGAACCGGACACCGGAGCCCCGGCGTGGCCGGGACGTGCTCGTCGTGGACGACGGGCTCGCGACCGGTGTCACCGCGCGGGCCGCCCTGGGCGCCGTCCGGGCCGGGCGGCCGCGCAGGCTGGTGTTCGCCGCGCCGGTGTGCGCCCCCGACGCGGTGGCGGCGCTGCGTGGGGTGGCCGACGAGGTCGTCTGTGTGGCGGCGCCGGAGGATTTCCGCGCGGTCGGCCAGTGGTACGACGACTTCGGTCAGACCACCGACCGGGAGGTCGTCGCGGTGCTCGGCGCGGCTCGTGCGCGGAGGTGACCACGCGGCGGATCCGGTTGCGGCGGGAGCGGGCCCGGCTCCGGGATCGGCGGACGTGGCGGGCCCGGCGCGGGCGGTGTCGGTGGTGGTTCCGGCGGCGGCCGCATCGGGTCGGGCCGGGGCGGCACGGGGTGAACCATGATCCTCTCCTCCGAGACAGGCGATCAGGTCCTTCCGGGTACCGCGCCGGGAGGCCGGGTAAACCCGGATGCCGTGACTTCCCAGGGGCTCGCCTCCACCGTCCACAGCGGACACCGGCGGGCCCGTGCTGTGCGCGGCCGGTCAGCCGGGCTTGGGAGAGGTGCGCCGTCGCGGATCGGTGCGGCGCGTGCCCGCGGGCTTCTGCTGCTGCCGCCCGCCCGTGGCGAGTTCGGGCAGTTTGCTGTCCGAGATGGACGCCCGCACCCGCGCTTCGCGTTCTTCGCCGTTCTCTTCGATGTGCTTGACCATGTGCCGCAGCGTGCGGGTCAGTTCCTGCGTCCGCCGGTCGGTCAGGCCGGTGAGGGTGAACTGCTCCTCGGCGTTGAAGCGGGGGAACAGCTCGGTCATCAGCTCACGGCCGCGGCCGGTGAGCGACAGTACCGAGAGCCTGCGGTCGTCCGGCGGGACGGTGCGCACGAGCAGGCCCCGTGATTCGAGCGTCTTGGCGACCCCGGTCAGCGTGCCCTTGGAGATCCCGCACTCCTCGGCGACGTGCTTGGTCTCCATCTCCTCCCAGATCCACACCACCCACAGGACGACGAAGCCGGTCCAGGTGAGGTCGACGTCGCGCAGCACGGACTGCTCGAAGTGGTTGCGCACCGCGGAGGCGGCCCGGTGCAGGTTCGACACGGCCGCCATCGCGCCGAAGTCGAGTTCCAGTCCGCCCAGCCGTTCCGTCACGGCCTTCTCGGTCTCGCGGAGCGTGTAGTACCCGGTCATGCGTCACCTGTGTCCCGATCGGTCCAGTGGCGACAGCGTACCTGCTCGTCAGGCCGGGTCCCGGCAGGCGCGGCGACGTTTCGGCAACGCGTCTTGCGCAAAAACGTTTGGGTCCATACGATCCTGCGAACCGTATGGTGCCAAACGAACGATGCTGTCCGTTCCCGGAGGTCGCCCGTGTCCGACGCCCCGTCCCCACCTGCCAAGGTCCGGCGCTCCCGATCGCTCGGGGTACCGGACATCGTCTTCTTCATCGTGGCCGCCTCGGCGCCGCTCACCGTGGCGGCGGGCGGGATCAGCACCAGCTACGCGGTCACCGGGATCGAGGGCATCCCGCTGTCCTTCCTGGTGCTGGCCGCCGTGCTGATCGTCTTCACGATCGGCTACGCCGCGATGAGCAGGCACATCGCCAACAGCGGCGCGTTCTACGCCTACATCGCCCACGGCATCGGCCGGCGGGCGGGCGTGGGCGCGTCGTTCGTCGCGCTGGTGTCCTACAACGCCATGCAGGTCGGCATCTACGGCATGTTCGGCGCCGCGAGCGCCCAGCTCTGCCGGACGTACTTCGGGCTGGAAGTCCCGTGGTGGGCCGGGGTGCTGGCCGCCGTGGTCGTGGTGGGGGTGCTCGGCGTGCTCCGCGTCGACCTCAACGCCAAGGTGCTGGCCGTGCTCCTGGTCCTCGAGACGATCGCGGTCGTGGTGTTCGACGTCGCGGGCATCGCCGACCCCGGCCGGGGCGGGGTGACGCTGTCCGGGTTCGCGCCCTCGAACCTGTTCGTCGCCGGGGTGGGCGCGGTGCTGTGTTTCGGCGTCGCGAGCTTCGTCGGCTTCGAATCCGCTGCCATCTACGGGGAAGAATGCCGTGATCCGAAGCGGACCGTCGCGCGGGCGACCTATGTCGCGGTGAGTGTCATCGGGGTGTTCTACGCGGTGAGCGCCTGGGCGATCGCCCAGGCCGCCGGGCGCGACAAGATCGTGGCACAGGCGCGTGAGCAGGGCCCGAACCTGCTGTTCACCCTCGGCGAGGCCCGGCTCGGGCGGATCTTCACCGACGTCGCGACCGTGTTGTTCGTGACGAGTCTTTTCGCGGCGCTGCTGAGCTTCCACAACGCGGTGGCGCGGTATCTGTTCGCGCTCGGCCGGGAAGGGGTGCTGCCGCGCGGGCTGTCCGCGACCACCCGGGCCGGTGCCCCGCGCGCGGGTTCGCTGACGCAGACGGTGCTCGCGGTGGTGGTGCTCGCGGTCTTCGCGGTGACCGGCCGCGATCCGGTGCTGGAGCTGTTCACCTGGCTCACCAACGTCGGGGCCACCGGGGTCATCCTGCTGATGGCGCTCACCTCGTTCGCGGTCGTCGGCTACTTCCGGCGCGACGCGCGCGGGCACTCCGTCCTGCAGCGGCTGCTGGCGCCGGGACTGGCCGGGCTCGCGCTCGGCGGCCTGTTCGTGCTCGTGCTGGTGAACTTCGACGTCATGCTCGGCACCAGTCCCGGATCGCCGCTGCGCTGGATTCTGCCGGGCCTGATCCTCGTCGCGGGCCTCGCCGGCGTCGGCTGGGGCGCGCGGCTGCGCTCGGCCCGCCCCGAGGTGTTCGCCGTCATCGGCCGCGGCGAGACGGTGGGGGAGGAACCGGTCAGCTAACGCGTGCGGGCCTTCGCGCGAAAGGTGGACGTGGACAAACACAGGCCCGATCGCCCGCCCGTGCTGACCTGGATGCGGTACCTCGGTATCGGCTGCGCGCTCTGGGCGGTGCTCTCCCTGTTCGTGGACTTTTCGGGAGCCCCCGTCCTGGAGCCGGACCCCGATACCAGCTTCGCCGACAGTGAAGACTTCCGCGCTTTCGTCTTCATGCTGGTGGTCGCGATCGTGACGGTGCAGGCCATCGCGTGGATCTGGCTGGTCTTCCTCGCGCATCGAGGGCGAAACTGGGCACGGGTCGCGCTGACCGTGTTCGCCGCCTTCTGGCTGGCTCTGATCGGATGGTCGATCGCCGAGCCGGTCGGGCCGGGGGAGCAGCGGTGGACGGTGACCGACCTCGTCCAGCTCGTGCTCGTCCTGGCCACGGTGAGCACCCTCTACACCCGCTCCGCGAACCGGTTCTTCCGGCCGCGAGTCCCTTCGGCCGGACAGGCCTGAACCCGCGAGCGGACGCCGACTACCCCGGCAAGACCACCGGCCACCTGAATGTATAACGCCCTATACGGCCAGGCGTCTTTTTTGGATGCCTGGCCGTATAGGGCGTGGAGCCGATCCTTCCGGACCGTGCGAACGAGATCAAGGACGCCGGGGAGCCCGGACGCCGCGGAACTCCCAGTCCCCACCGAGCGCGGTGGAGCGGACCTCCTCGGACTCGGTCGGCTGGGCGCCGACGTCGGCGCGGACCGGGACCGGGCCGGACACGATGTGGTTGCGTAGCGTGCCCAGGCCCTCCACCTCGACCTCGACGACGTCGCCCGGCCGCACCGGGCGCGAGTTCGCCGGGGTCCCGGACAGCAGGACGTCGCCGGGGTACAACGTGATCGTGCGGGCGATGTCGGCGACGAGGTAGTGCATGTCCCACTCCATGTCGGCGGTGTTCCCGTCCTGCGCGACCTCCCCGTTGACGAGCGTGCGGATCCGCTTGCCGTGGAAGTCCCAGCCGGTGACGAGCCCCGGCCCGAGCGGGCACAGCGTGTCGGATCCCTTGACGCGCAGCATCGAACCGGCGTCGGTGTCGCGGAAGTCGTGCAGCCCGTAGTCGTTGGCGACGGTGTAGCCGCGGATGTACTCGCCCGCCTCGGCGGGGGAGACGTTGCGGCAGGTGCGGCCGATGACGATCGCGATCTCGCCCTCGTAGTTCAGCCATTCGCAGCGTTCCGGGCGCACGACGGCGCCGCCGTGCGCGTTGAGCGCGGAGGTCGGCTTGTGGAAGTACGTCGGCGCGGGCGGCAGCCTGCCCTGGAACTCCGTCACCCTGCTGTGGTAGTTCAGGTGGACGGCGATGATCTTGGACGGCACCACCGGCGGCAGGTGGACGGCCTCGTCGACGCCCACCGCGCGGCCGTCCGGGGCGAGCAGCCGGTCGCCGTCGCGCACGACCTCGACGGCGGCGCCGTCGAGCAGGATCCTGCGGTACTCGGTCATCGCGTGGCCTCCAGGGTCCATCCGTCGGCGGGCCGGTCGAACCAGAGGTGCACCTGGCCGGTGCCGACGGAGTTCTCGTACTCGCTGTAGAGGCGTCCCGGCGCGACACACGCCTGTTCGCCGAGCGCGCCCGCCATCATCAGGTAGTGCCCGAAAGCCGCTTCCGGTTTGAAACGCGCGAACTCGTCCATGGTGTCGAGCACCTTCGCGTGGTCCCCGGCGGTGAACCATTCGATGCGCTGGAGGTCGGCTTCGGCGGCTTCACGGGTGTAGATGTGCTCGATGCCGGACGCCTCGTGCGCGCGCAGTTCGCGCAGCGGCCAGAACGTGTGCGACAACGCGCCGGAGGCGATCAGCAGGACCTTCCGGTCGGTGTCGGCGATGCCCGCGGCGAGCGCGCGGCCGAGCCGCAGGTTGTCCTCGGCGTCGGCGGTCTGGCAGACGCCGATGGAGATCCACCGCTTCTCCGGCACGCCGAGGTAGCTCCACGGGTTCACGGTCGCGTAGTAGATCGGCAGGTACGGATCGTCGATCGGGGTGATCCAGGTGCCCTGTCCGGTGGCGTGCGCGGCGACGGCGCGCGCGAGTTCCGGGTCGCCGGGGAAGTCGTAGGGGATGCGGCACATGCCGCGTGGCAGTTCCTCGGAGGTGAACAGCCCGGCGCGGCGGTGCTGCGCGGTGACGACGTATTCCACCGTGGTGGCCCAGTGCGAGTCGAGGACGACGACGGTGTCGTAGTCGAGGACGTCGAACACCTCGCGGCGGAGCCGCCGCAGGCCGGTGACCAGGCTGGTTTCCTCGCCGTTGTTGAGCTCCCGGCGGGTCTTCTCCGGCAGCATGATGGTCGGGACGTGCGAGAGCAGGCCCGCGCCGACGATCTCACCCATGATCAGTTCCCCTCTCGTGGCGCGAAGACGCTGTTCTTCACGTCGCAGTAGAAATCGAAGCTCCAGGTGCCGCCTTCGCGGCCGATCCCGGACTCGCGGGAGCCGCCGAAGGGGGCCCGCAGGTCGCGGACGAAGAAGCAGTTCACCCAGACGGTGCCCGCGACGAGCCGCGAGGAGACCCGCTCCGCCCGGGATTCGTCACCGGTCACGAGCGTCGCGGCGAGGCCGAACCGGGTGGAGTTGGCGAGCCGGACGGCATCCTCTTCGTCACGGAAGGTCTGCAGCGTCAGGACCGGGCCGAAGACCTCCTCGGTCAGGATCTCGCTGCCCTCGGCGGCCCCGGCGAGCAGCGTCGGCCGGTAGTAGAGGCCGCCCAGTTCGGTGTTGGGGCCGCCGCCGAGCAGCGGCTCGGCCCCGGCCTCGACCGCGCGGCGGACGAACCCGTCGATCTTCTCGTGCTGGCGGCGGTGCACCTGCGGGCCGAGATCGGTGGTCTCGTCCCGCGGATCGCCCTGGCGGAGTTTCGCGGCGCGGGCGAGGAACCGGGCGCGGAACTCGTCCACAACGGACTCTTCGACGAGCAGCCGGACGGCGGCCAGGCACACCTGCCCCGCGTTGTCGTACTGCTCGACGGCCAGGTCCACCGCGAGGTCGAGGTCGGCGTCGGCGAACACCACCAGCGGCGACTTCCCGCCGAGCTCGAACGAGGTCGGCACGAGGTTGGGCGCCGCGGCCGCGGCGATCGTCCGCGCGGTCGGCACGGATCCGGTGAAGCTGATCCGCCGGACGCCGGGATGCGCGACCAGCGCCGCGCCCGCTTCGGCCCCGTACCCCTGGACGACGTTGAACACACCGTCGGGAAGCCCCGCTTCGGCGGCGATGTCGGCGAACAGCGACGCGGTGAGCGGTGTCCACTCGGCGGGCTTGAGCACGACGGTGTTCCCGGCGGCCAGCGCGGGCGCGATCTTCCAGGTGGCCAGCATGAGCGGCGCGTTCCACGGGGTGACGAGCGCGCACACCCCGGCCGGGTCCCAGGAGACGTGGTTGCGGTGGCCGCGGGTGTCGAAGTCCGGATGGTCCAGCTCGTCGACGAGCCAGTTCGCGAAGAACCGGAAGTTGTGCGCGACACGCGGCATGACCCCGCGACGATGGGAGCGCAGCAGCGCGCCGTTGTCGGTGGTCTCGACGATCGCCAGATCCTCGAGCCGTTTCTCGACGCCGTCCGCGATGGCGTGCAGCAGGCTCGCGCGCTCCTCGCGGCTGGTGCGGGACCAGCTCGCGAAGGCGGTTCGGGCCGCTTCGACCGCCGCGTCGACGTCGGCGGCGGTGCCGCGCGAGATCTCGGCCACCGGTGTCTCGTCGATGGGGGAGACGTCGGTGAACCGGCCGGTGCCGCCGACGCGGCGGCCCCCGATCCAGTGCTCGCCGGATACGGGCACCCCGGCCACCGTCGGCTGGTGCGTCATCCCTGGTTCCTCCCGCTGGAAAGTCGTGGACCGATCGCCGTGTCCGCGATATCGTTCGGGCCCAAACGTAAGTGACCGCACCAACGTGGTCAAGTCCGGTTCGCGCACTCTTGGAGGTGCCATGTCCCTCGGTCACGACGACTGGCTGCGGCTGGCGGGGCGGGTGTCCCACCCCCGCGGGCTGTTCATCGGTGGCGCGTTCACCGATCCCGTCGACGGCGTGCCGATGTCCGTCGTCTCGCCCCGCGACGGCACCGCACTGGCCGACGTCGCCACGGCGGGGGAGGCCGACGTCGACCGCGCGGTGGCGGCGGCCCGGCGGGCCTTCGACGGCGGCCCGTGGCCGCGCCTCAAACCGCGCGAGCGCGCGAAACACCTGCTGCGGCTTGCGGACCTGGTCGAGCGCGACGCGGACGTGCTCGCGCTGACCGTCTCGCTGGAGATGGGCAAGCCGATCTCCGACGCGCGCGGCATCGAACTGACCGCGCTCGTGAACACCCTGCGCTGGTACGCCGAGGCGGCGGACAAGACCGCGGGCGAGGTACCCGACGCCGGGCCGGACGCGCTCGCGCTGGTCACCCGCGAGCCCGCCGGGGTGGTCGCCGCCGTCGTGCCGTGGAACTTCCCGCTCACCATGGCGGGCTGGAAGCTCGGCCCGGCACTGGCGGCCGGATGCGCTGTCGTGCTCAAACCGGCCGAGCAGTCGCCGTTGTCGGCGCTGCACCTGGCGCGCCTCGCCGAGGAGGCGGGGCTGCCCGAAGGCGTGCTGAACGTCGTCAACGGGCCCGGCGAGGTCACCGGCAGGGCGCTGGGCCTGCACCACGGGGTGGACGTCGTGACGTTCACCGGATCGACCGAGGTCGGCCGGCACTTCCTGCGCTACGCCGCGGATTCCAACCTCAAACGCGTCTGGCTCGAACTCGGCGGGAAATCGCCCAACATCGTCCTCGACGACGCCCCGGAACTCGGCGCGGCGGCGGACACCTCGGCGTGGGGCATCTTCTTCAACTCCGGCGAGATGTGCACGGCGCCCTCACGGCTGCTGGTGCACGAGGCCGTCGCGGACGAGGTGCTGGAGCGCGTCGTCGTCCGCGCCGCGGACTTCGCGCCCGGCGACCCGCTGGACCCGGCGACGAGGATGGGCCCGGTCGTCAGCGAGGATCATTTGGGCACGATCGAAGCCCACGTGGCCGGCGCGCGCGGCGAGGGCGCGCGGGTGCGGGCCGGTGGCGAACGGGTCCGCGCGGACAGCGGCGGCAGCTACCTGGCGCCGACCGTGCTCGACCGGGTGACCCCGGGGATGCGGGTCGCGCGGGAGGAGATCTTCGGCCCGGTCCTGTCCGTGCTGACCTTCCGCACCGTCGAGGAGGCGGTGGCGCTCGCAGCGGACACCGACTACGGGCTGGCCGCGGCCGTGTGGACACGCGACCTCGGCCGGGCGCACCGGATCTCACGGGCGCTGCGGGCGGGCACGGTGTGGGTCAACTGCTACGAGGAGGGCGATCTGACCGTGCCGTTCGGGGGCACGAAACTCTCCGGGCACGGGCGGGACAAATCCCTGCACGCGCTGGAGAAGTTCACCGACCTCAAGACGACCTGGATCGCGCTGCCGTGAGCCGTCCGCTGATCGTCGTCCCCGCCCGGTTCGCCGCGTCGACCTCGGCGCTGCGGTACTCCGCGGTCGTCACCGCGCGGGCCCTGTCGGCCGCGGTGCTGGCCGCCGGGGGCGAACCGCTCACCGTGCACCCGGAGGGCGACGTCACGCGGCTGTCCTTCGCGGACGGGGTCCTGCTGCCCGGCGGCGGGGATCTCGCCCCGGTGCGGTACGGGCAGCCGACGAGCTCGGCCGAGGTGTACGACGTGGACACCGCGCAGGACGAGTTCGACCTGGCGCTGGCCCGGTGGACGCTGGACACCGGCCGGCCGCTGCTGGCGATCTGCCGTGGCCTGCAGGTGGTCAACGTCGCGCTCGGCGGGAGCCTGGAACAGCACATGCCCGAGGCACACCGGCACGTCGTGCACGGGGTCCGCGTCGAGCCGGGTTCGCGCACGGCGGGGCTGGTCGGGGAAAAGGTCGAGGCGTCCTGTTTCCACCACCAGCGCCTCGACCGCCTCGGCACGGGGCTGCGGGCGGTGGCGTGGGCCGAGGACGGCACGGTGGAGGCCGCCGAGCTGCCCGGCGCGGATTTCCTGGGCGTGCAATGGCATCCGGAGGACACCGCCGCGGCGGATCCCGCGCAGCAGGCGTTGTTCGACGCGCTGGTCACCGCCGCGCGCGGGGTCTCGTAGGGCCAGCCAGGCGGGTCCGTGAATGCCACATTGAGGGACTCAGAGTCCCTCAATGTGGCATTCACGGACCCTCGCTGATCTTGACCGGTGCCGGTTCAGCGTGGGCAGGTCCGCCAGGTGAGCTGGTAGGTGGACCTGTCCAGCGTCACCCAGCTGACTGGGGTCCCCTTGCCGGAGGTTCCGGCGCGCAGGCGTACCTCCGTGTTGAGGTTCAGGAATCCCGGCAGGCCGCACGGCTTGTCGAGTTCGATGTCCGCGCCGACGGTCCAGCTCTCGTTCAGCGGCCCGCGGAAGGTACGCCTGATGACCGGTGGGGCGGAATCGGTCGCGAAGTAGGAGGCTCCGCGAAACGTGCCTTCGGCCCCGGCCGCCAGCACGGCCTCGCCGGTGTGCTCGGCGTGCCGGAGGCCGTAGGTGAAGCCGGCCGGGAGGTGGATGTTCAGGCCGAGCCGGCAGTTACGCCGGTCGATCTCGGGGAGGTGCGCGCCGACCTTGGCGGAGAAGTCCCGATGGGACACGGTGAACGCGGTGTTCCCCGGCGCCACGGAGACCTCGGTCGTGCCAGGACGGCACCCCGGCCCGTTGATCGTGGCGACGTCGATGATCACCCGCTCCGGGGGCGGGTCCTGCGGGGCCACGGCGGGCGGCGCGAGCAGAACCGGTGCGAGCAGAACCGTGGTGAGCGCGGCGTGGACGAGACCGGACATGGTTTCCTCCTCGGGGCCGAGGCGATCACACTGAAGGGGGAGACTCGCGAGGGCGGAGCCGGTCGGCGATGGCGGCGACCAGCTCGTAGGAGCGGCGGCGGTCCGTGTGGTGGTACACCGGCGTGGTGACCATGAGCTCACCGGTCCCGGTGTCGTCGAGCACCGCTTGCAGGCGCTTGGTCACCGTCTCCGGACCGCCGGTGAGGACGCTGCCGGAGCGGGCGGAGATCTCGGCGCGGTCGTCGTCGGTGTAGGGATAGGCCGCCGCGTCCTCGGGGCTCGGCAGCGGGACGGGGTGCCCGCGAACCCGGCTGAGCACCTTCAACCGGGTGGACCCGGCGAGCCATTCGGCGCGGTCGTCGTCCTCGGCGGCGATGACCGACACGCTGACCAGCGTCGCCGGTCCGTCGGTGTGCCCCGAGGCGCGGAACCGTTCCCGGTAGGCGCGGGCGGCCTCCGGCGCCGCGTCCGGGTTGAGGTGGTGGGCGAAGGCGTAGGGCAGGCCGAGTTCGCCCGCGAGTTCGGCGCCGGTGGCCGAGGAGCCGAGCAGCCAGACCGGCGGGACGTTCCCGCCGAGGACGGGAATCGCCCGCGGCCGCACGTTTTCGCGGGGCGCGAAGTAGGCCAGGAGCTCCTTCAGCCGCTCGCGGAACGACTCCGCGGTCCGTGTTCCCCCGCGCCGGACCGCCTCCACCGCGGCGGGCGGCCCGCCCGGCGCGCGGCCGATGCCGAGGTCGATCCGTCCGGGGTGCAGCGCCGCCAGGGTGCCGAACTGCTCGGCCACCACGATCGGCGCGTGGTTGAGCAGCAGCACGCCGCCCGCGCCGACGCGCAGCCGCCGGGTGGCGTTCGCGAGGTGGCCGATCAGCACGGCGGGAGCGGAACTGGCGACGCCGGGCATGTCGTGGTGCTCGGGCACCCAGTAGCGGTGGTAGCCCAGCTCGTCGGCGAGGATCGCGAGGTCGACCGTGTTACGCAGTGCCCGGCTCGGGGTGGACCCACGCACGATCGGCGCGGTGTCCAGCACCGAAAGACGCGGGCCGGTCCGTCGGCTCCCGCCCATGCGCTCCGGCCTCCTCGCGGTCCGGCCGGTGTGCGGGGGTACCCACCGGTCCGGTGGCCCGGCCAGGCTATCCGGCGGCGGACCGGCCGCTCAATCCGCCGGGCGGACGCCGCGGCCACGCGTCAGCCGGTGGGCAGGGAGACCTCGACGCTGGTGCCGGTGCCGGGGGTACTGGTCAGCCGCAGCGTCCCGCCCATCGCCTCGGTCAGGCCGCGGGCGAGGACCAGCCCGAGCCCCACGCCCGGCACCCCGCGTGCCTCGGCGTCGAGCCGCTGGAACGGGACGAACAGGCGCGCCAGCAGCTCCGCGCCGATCCCCGGCCCGGAGTCGGTGACCCGGACCAGCGCGGTGGTCCCGTTCACCGCGGTCTCCACGCGCACCCAGCCGTCGGGCACGTTGTGCCGGATCGCGTTGGTGACCAGGTTGATCAGCACCTGGCGCAGCCGCCGCCGGTCGGCGGTGAGCCGGCATTGCGGACCGTCCTGGTGCAGCGTGATCCGCTGGTGGGACAACGGTTCCAGCAACGCGACGACCTCGCCGACGAGCTGGCGCAGTTCGAGCGGTTCCGGTCTGACCTCCAGTGCCCCCGCCTCGATCCTGGCGATGTCGAGGACGTCGTCGACGAGCGCGAGGATGTGATCGCTGGCCTCGGTGATGTGGTGCAGGGCCGACTGGCGGCGGTCTGCGGGCAGGTCGAGACGCCGCAGCAACTCGGCGAACCCGGTGATCGCCTGCATCGGGGTGCGCAGCTCGTGGGACAGTGACGTCAGGAACTCCGACTTCGCCTGGCTGGCCGCCTCGGCGGCGTGCCGGGCGACCTCGGCCTCCCGCCGGGCGCGCCGTTCCCGGTCGGCGGCGCGCCGCTGGGTGATGTCGAGCAGGTTGAGGCTCAGGTACATCTTCTCGCCGTCGGCGCGCCGCACGACCGACGCGTTCGCCGCGGTGACGATCTCGGCACCGTCGCTGCCGACGCACACCGTCTCGAACTGGACGTTGTCGGCGTCGCCGTCGACGAGATCGGTGAGAATGTCCGCGGTGCGCTCGACGAGGTCCGGCCGCAGCACGGCGCCCAGCTCGACGCCGAGAAGGTCCACTTCGGACAGTCCGAGCATGAGTCGCAGCGCGCGGTTGACCCGGGTGAAGCGGCGGTCGAGGCCGACGAGTGCCCGGCCGACGGCGTTTTCCTCGAACGCGCGCCGGAAGCGTTCCTCGCTTTCGGCCAGCGCGCCGAACAGCCGCGCGTGCTCGATGGCGACCGAGGCGAAGTGGGTGAACTGCTCGACGAGCCGCACCTCCCGCTCGGGCGGGAGGTGCGGCTCGGTGTGGTACACGGCGAAGGTGCCCAGCACGCCGCCGTCACGGCCCAGAATGGGCTGGGACCAGCAGGAGCGCAGGCCGGCCAGCTCGGCGGGCGCGCGGAAGTCGTCCCACCGGCGGTCGGCCGCGATGTCCTCGACGATCACCTGGACCCCGTGGTGGGCGGAGGAGCCGCAGGACCCGGCCTCGGGCCCGATGGACATGCCCTCGATCGCCTCGACGTAGTGCGCGGGCAGCCCGGACGCGGCGCCGTGGTGCAGCGTGGCCCGGACCGGATCGAGCAGCAGGATCGAACACCGCGAGTACGGCAGCAGCTCGTTCAGCGCCTCGGTCACCGCGCCGAGGACGTCGCCGAGTTCGGCGCCGGAGGCGAGCAGGTCCAGCACCCGCCGCTGTCGTTCGAGCAGCAGGAGGCTGTCGGCGTGGCCGAACGCGGAGCCGATCGGGGAGGGGTCCGGGATCACGGGGTGCGTTCCCAGCGGTAGCCGACACCGCGGACCGTGCGGAGCCTGCGTGGCCGGCCGGGATCGGCTTCGAGCTTGGCGCGCAGGCGATGGATGTGCTCGGTGACCGTGGCGTCGGACTGCCAGCCCGGCGAGGACCGCCAGACCGCCCGCAGCAGCTGCGCGCGGGTGAACACCTGTCCGGGGTGCTGGGCGAGGAACACGAGCAGGTCGAACTCCTTGGCGGTCAGTTCCACGAACGCGCCGTCGAGGACGACCTGGCGGGCCGCGGTGTCGATGCGGAGGCCGTCCTCGGCCGCGCCGTCCACTGTGGCCACCGGGGCGCTGCGGCGCAGCACCGAGCGCACCCGCGCGGCGAGTTCCTCGGGGGAAAAGGGTTTCACGAGGTAGTCGTCGGCGCCGAGGTCGAGCCCGATGATGCGGTCGGTCTCCCCGCTCCGTCCGCTGAGGACGACCACCGGCAGCGGCGGGCGCGCCTGGTCGAGCCGGACCCGCCGCAGCACGTCGAGCCCGCCGAGCCCGGGCAGCGACAGGTCGAGGACCATCAGATCCGGTGCCTGTTCGGCGATCCGGTCGAGCGCGGCGCGCCCGTCGCCCGCCTCGGTCACCAGGAAGCCGTCGGCCTCCAGCTGCCAGGTCACGACCGTGCGGACGCGCTCGTCGTCGTCGACGACGAGGATCCGGCGTCGAGCGCTCGGTGTCACCTCGGCCGTACCTCCCGTGCTGCGGAACCTCATGCTGCTCTCCGGTTCCCGCCGGTGGCAACAGGGCCGGGGCGGGTGTTGAGCAACTGTTGATATTCGGTTGGTGCGGATCTGAGGCACGGGCCACAGCCTAGGAGGCGCGCGGAGCGATCCGCCCGCGGCCGTGGATCGGGGCGTTCACCCCCACCGCCCCGATCCACCCGCCGCCGGGTCTTCGCGAAGGGAGGGGCTCATGGGCAAGGTGGCGTTCACCGAGTTCATCACCGTGCGGCGGTACGCGCACGCGCTGGCGGACCTGCCCGAGGTCGACCGCCTGGCGCGCCTGGCGGCACTGGAGCAGTTCGCCGAGTTCGTCGGGCGGACCCCGGACGAAATGGTCGAAGAGATCTTCGACGAACGTACTCGCCGCTATCGGAGACAGGGTTTCTACCGCGACAAGGCCAGGGAGTTCGCCGCGCTGGAAGGGCCGCCCGCGGTCCGGATCGCCCGCGGTGGCATCGTCCGCGCGTTCTTCGCGGCCAACGAGCGGTGCCTGCCGCCGTGGCACCCCGGCCCGCACCGTCCACTGTGAACCGTCCTCTTCGGACTCTGCCGCTCAGGCCCTGCTGTGCTGCTTGGCGGGCGTGCTGTTCCGGGCACGGGCAGCGAGGCCTACGGCTCGGACGGCGGTGTTGCGTAACGCCAGCCCGTGCCGGGTTCGCGGAACGAGCAGTGCGGCGACGAGGCCGACGCGCCGGTGCCTCGGGTCCACCTGCCGCCGGTGCTTCGCCTCGTAGGCCCGGAAGGCCCGCGCATGGTCACCGGGATGCGCCGCGAGCGCCTCGGCCAGCGTGTGTGCGCCGGCCATCGCCATGCTCGACCCGTCGCCGAGCAGGGCGACCGCGGAGGCCGCGTCGCCGAGCAATGCCACGCGGCCACGCGACCACTCGTCCATCCGCACGTTGGCGAGCGGATCGAAGAAGGGCGCGGGGTGGTTCCGGTACGCCTCGACCAGTTCGGGGCTTCGCCAGCCGAGTCCCGCGTACGCCTCGGCCACCATGCGCTTGTGGAGCGCGGTGTCGTGGCGGTCGTAGCCGGGCACCCGCCCGCCGCGGAAGGTGAACGTCGCGAGTGGCTTTCCCCGGGACGGGTGAATGGTGAGCATCCGGCCGGGCGCGGTCAGCATCACCGCCACCTCCGGGTCGTCGAGGGCACCGGGCTCCAGCGGCACCGTCGCGCCGTACATGCCCAGGCCGGTCGTGAACCGCTCCGCGGGGCCGAAGACCATGCGGCGCACCGGGGAATGGACGCCGTCCGCGCCGACGAGCAGGTCGAAACGGCGCGGCGGTGACCGGCGGAAGGTGACCTCGACCCCCGATCGGTCCTGCTGGAGGCTGGTGATCGTGTCGTCGAAGAGGAACTCCGCGTCGTCTCGCGCTGCCTGGTGGAGCACCGTGGACAGGTCGGATCGGGTTACCTCCACCGACCGCGGGGAAGTGGTCGGGGCCCGGAGGAGCTGCCGCCCGTCCGGATCGAGGAGCGAGAGGACGTTCGAACCGGTGGCGACCTCGCGCAACCGCGTGAGGATGCCCATGCTCCTGGCGACCGTCAGCGCCGGTTCCTTGACGACGACGGCGCTGCCGCCGGATCTGAGCTCCTTGGCCTGCTCGACGACCGTCGGCCGATACCCGTGCCGGGCCAGCCAGTAGGCGAGAGCGGGACCGGCGATACCGGCACCGTGGATCAGGACGCGTGCAGGCGTCATGGCCGCAACCTTTCCGAGGGGAAGTGACGAGCGCCGCGGGCGGGCATCGCGGGCGAGCGAAGCCCGGCGCGTTGCCACGCACGCTCAGGTACGTAACTCGTCGTACCTTCAGTCAAGCACGTTCGTGAGGTACGATGCAAGACGTACCTGAAGGGGGTGGGGCGATGACCGGGTCAGGTCCGGCCGAAGACGACGCCGGGAACGCCGATCTGGGCACGGTGTTCCGTGCGCTCGCCGACGAGCATCGCCGCACCGTGATCGTGAAGCTGGCGGCGGACGGGAGTGACCGCGAGCACACCTGCAACTCGTTCGATCTTCCGGTGTCCAAGCAGACGCAGACACACCACTTCCGGGTTTTGCGCGAGGCCGGACTCATCCACGAGATCAACTACGGGAACCGGAAGGGAATCCGGTTGCGCCGGGCGGAAATCAACCGCCGGCTCCCCGGCCTGCTCGACCTGCTGACCGCGGAGCGCCGCGACACCGGGACCGGCGGAAGCGCCTGACCCGGCCCGGCTTGACCTTCGAGCCGGTCGAGGCCTGACGATGGCCGGGTGACTGATCCGGAACTGATGTCCATCGGCGCGTTCGCGAAACTCGCCGGCCTGACCGCGAGTGCGTTGCGGTTCTACGACGACGCCGGTCTGCTCCGCCCCGAGCAGGTCGCCCCGCTGACGGGGTACCGGTTCTACAGCGCGTCGCAGGTGGCCCGCGCCGCACAACTGCGCCGGTTGCGGGAGATCGGGATGCCCCTGCCCGCCATCGGCGAGTTCTTCACCGCGGGCGCCGAGGAGGCGGCGCGGCTGATCGACGAACAGGTCGCCAGGGTCACGACGGAGGCCGCCGGGGTCCGGCAGGCGGCCGAGACGCTCAAGGCGTCGCTCGGTCAGGAACCGCGCCGCACGATCTGCGTGCTGCCGGGACCGGTCCTCGCGGCGGCCGTCGACCAGGTCCTGGCCACCACGGTGCACGATCCGGACGCACCGGTCCTGAGCGGCGTCCGGCTGGAGACCGACACCGGCTCCGTGGCGCTTACCGCGACCGATCGGTACCGGCTCGCCACGAGAACGCTGGTGCCCGCGGAACCCGCCGCCGGTTCCTGGGCGGGCACTCTCGCCGGTGACGACCTCCGAGCCATGACCTCCCGGCTCCGGCGCAGCCGCACCGTGACGATCGAGGCGGGCGAGCGGACTCTGGGCATCCGGACGGCAGGCGGCACCGTCCTGCACTGCCGCCTGCTGACGGAGGACTTCCCGGACCACCGCCTCCTCCTCGACTCGCTCCCGGCGGTGACGCATCGCGTCACGGCGGGCAAGCGGCAGATCGTGCGGGCACTGGAGCGGTGGGCCCCGGAACGAGCCGGGCTGCGGGTGTCCGGTGGCCGCCCGAGCCTGCTGCTGCCCGATCAGGACGAGATGGCTCTCGACGGCTCGGCGACAGGCCCCGGTCTGACCATCTGGTTCGAGCTGACCACCCTGTATCCCGCCCTGAGCCACGCGATCGGCGGCGACGTGCTGCTCGACCTGCGAGGTCCCGACCAGCCCGCCACCGTCAGGTCGGCCGACGACGGCGACCTCACCACGCTCGTGATGCCCTGCCGGACCCCGGAATCGTGACCGGCGATGCCCGAGAAAGACGAAGGGACGAACCATTTCATGACCACACCAGCCGCCACGCCCGATCTGACGATGGAAGCGATCGGCGCGGCCGTGGGCCTCGGACGCGAGGGCGACGTCGAGTCGGCTCGACGCGACCTGCTGGCCATCTGGCACCGGATCGGGGTGCTGGGCGATCCGTTCCACCGCTGTACCCTGGCGCACTACCTGGCCGACCTCTACGAAGACCCCGCCGAATCGCTGGTGTGGGATGTCCGCGCCCTCGACGCCGCCGACGCCCTTACCGACGAGCGCGCCCGGCGGCACCACGCGAGCCTCGAGGTCGCCGGCTTCTACCCGAGCCTCCACCTCAACCTCGCCGACAACTTCCGTCGCCTCGGCGCGTTCGAGGCGGCGGCCGGGCACATCGACGCCGCCGAGCGGCGTGTTTCCCGGCTCCCCGAGGGGCCCTACGGCGACCTGATCCGCTCGGGTATCCAGGGGGTCGCCGAGGCCATCGGAAACCGGGACACCGCGCGCCGTCCCACCGCCCCGTGAACTCGGCGGGCAGTGAACCGAGGCCACGATCTTCCCCGGCACGTCGTGGTCCGTGAATGCCGCCCCGAGGGAGTCCCCGGGGCGGCATTCCCGGACCGGACGCGTCTCAGGCCCGAGGGGTCAGGACCGTGCCGCCGTCCCAGACGACCCCGATCTGCTGGTAGTAGGCACCGATCGGCTCCTCGACCGTCAGTTCGGCCAGTTCCTCGACCGGGGACGGGAACAGCCGCAGTTCCGCGCTGCCCCGCCAGATCGGCCCGCCCTCGAACGCGGCGGCGCCGGAGGAGATCAGCTCGGCGACGGTGTCCGGCGCGTCCTTCGCGATGCCCGGCAGCCAGCGGTGGTGCGCCATCGGGTGCCCGTTGACGAACCCGCCGGTGTCACTCTGTTCCTCCAACGTCAGCACCGCCTCGGCCAGGCGGCGGTCGGCCGCGGCGAGGGTGGCGCCGAAGCGGGCGCCGGGCGCCAGCCGCGGCGCGGGGCCGTGGGGATGCGGACGTGTCTGGTGGATCGACCCCAGCTTCTTGGGATACCCCTGGTGGATTCCCCGCGCGATCGCGAAGTCCTTGTCCACCCAGATGTACACGCAGCGCGAATACGTCCGGCCCTCGAACCGGCAGCGCACCACCGCGAAGCATTCCTTGTACTGCGCCAGTACCGGGTCGAGCAGCTGACGGCCGTCCGCCGAGCAGGACTGCCAGTCCGCCCAGATGAGCGCGACCGCGCCGGGGTCCTGCTCGGCGGGCAGCAGCGGCGCGGGCAGCAGGGCGGCGACCTTCGCCGGGTCGGTGCGGTACTCGACGGTCAGCAGGTCGCCGGAGTAGTGCCAGGGCGGCGGGGGGACGAGCGCCGCGCGCCCCGTCGGGGTGCGGGGGTAGAAGAATCCTCGGACCGGCGCCATGAGACGGCCTCCAACCAGCGACAGGCGAACGTTTGGTAGCTAACGATATCAACTCGCGGCGCGGGGGAGAAGGTGATCGAAAAGGCTTGTCGAAGGCCGTGCGCCGACTTATAGTTCGGACCCAAACAACTACCTCTGGGAGGCCGGCGGATGGACAGCCCGACCGATCGAGACGGCGTGCGCCGCGTTGTCGAGGACCTCACCGCGAGGGGGATCGACGTCCTGCGCGTTGGCTATCCCGACCTGATGGGCACGGAGCGGTCCCGCGAGGTGCTCGTGGAGCAGCTGCCCGCGGTGCTGGAGCACGGCCTGGCGTTCTGCCGCGCGGTCTTCCACACCACGACGCGGGGGGAGACCCTCGACGTCGCGGGCGGGCTCGACGCCGGGCTCCCGGACGTGAAGGTCTTCCCCGATCTGAGCACGATCGCCGACATCCCGTGGGAGGAGGGCGTCGCGTCCTGCCTCGGCGACGTGTTCGACCCCTCCGGCGAGCCCAGCGACGAGTCACCCCGCACCGTGCTGCGCGGCATCGTCGAGGCGTTCCACGCCACCGGACGGCATCCGGTCGTGGGCCCCGAGCTGGAGTACTTCGTGCTGGAGCGGGACGGGGACGGCTGGCGGCGCTACGGCGACGAGTCCGGCAACATCTACGTCACCGGCGCGAAGGGCGATCCCGACGGGCACCTGACCGCGACGCTGCGGCACCTGCGCGACTTCGGGCTCGGGGTGACGGCGGGGAACCACGAGTTCTGTCCCGGCCAGTTCGAGGTCAACCTCGCCCACTCGGCGGCACTGGACTCGGTCGACCGCGCCTTCCGGTTCAAGTCCGCGATCAAGGAGCTGGAGCGGCGCGCGGGCCGGATGGCGACGTTCATGGCCAAGCCGTTCAACGGCGAGGGCGCGTCCGGCTTCCACCTGCACGTCTCGCTGACCGACGAGGACGGCCGCAACGTCGGCGTGGATCCCGCCGGGGAGTTCGGGCTCGCGCCGGTGCTGCGGCACGCGCTGGCCGGGGTGCTGACCCACGCCCCGGCGCTGGCGGCGCTGGCCAACCCGACGGTCAACTCCTACAAGCGGTTCGGCCCGGACACCCTCGCGCCGTGGCTGATCGACTGGGGGCTGGACAATCGCAGCGCGATGGTCCGCGTCCCGCCCGAGCGGGGCGAGGCCACGCGCATCGAACTGCGCCTGCCCGACAGCTCGGCGAACCCCTACCTGCTCTACGGCGGTGTCCTGGCCGCGATGCAGCTCGGCATCGAGGCCGGGGCCGAACCGCCGGCACCGCTGGACGGCTACGGCTACGACCCGGCCAAGGCGCCCGTGCTGCCGACGTCGCTTTCGGCCGCGCTCGACGCCTTCGAGGCCGACGCGGCGTTGCAGGGGAAGCTCGGCAAACGGCTGGCCGCCTCGTTCACCGCGTTCAAACGGGACGAGGTCGAGCGTTACCGCTCCTGGGTCAGCGACTGGGAACTGCGCGAGTACGTCAATCACCTCTGACCGGCGATCAGCCTCGATCCCGGCCTTCGCCGGGCAGCCCGCTGAGCGCGATGTCGATGCCGCGCCGCAGTGCCTTCCAGAAGTCCTCTTCGGACTGACCGGCTTCGAGACTGGTGAGCGCCGCCGCCTGCGCGGCACCGGCCAGTGCGCCGACCACGGCGGCGGCGCTGATCGGGTCGAGCAGGTCCGGATAGGCCGCGCGCAGAGCGGCGGCGATCTCCTTCTGCTCGGCGTGGGCCAGGTGCAGCGCCCTGGCCTGGAGCGCGGGCACGGTCATGATCAGCCGGGCGTAGACCTCCAGTGGCACGTGGTCGTCGTGCCCGAGGCCGTTGGTGTGGAAATCGGCGAGCATGGCCTCGTAGGCGCGGGAGAGCACCTCCGGCACGGTCTCGCCGGGCTTCCGGTTCGTGATCACCTCGACCGCGAGCGCGCCGTTGCGCCCGGTTTCGGGGAACAGCACGGCTTCCTTGCCGGGGAAGTGGTTGAAGAACGTCTTGGTGGCCACGTCGGCGCCGGCGGCGATCTGCGCGACGGTGGTCTGCTCGTATCCCTGCTCCGCGAACAGCCTGATCGCCGTCTCCGCGATCAGCCGTCTGGTCTGCCGCTTCTTGCGCTCGCGCCGTGACTCGTCCACGCGATGCAGATTACATCAACTGTATGATTGGACAGGTTGCGAAGTTACATCGAGTGTAGTCATCATGGTCCCATGAGCCGAGTGGTGCTGGCGGGGATGCCCGCCTGGGGGCACGTCAACCCGAGCCTCCCGATCGTGCGCGAGCTGACGCGGTGCGGTGTCGAGGTCACCTACTACACCGGCCCGGAGTTCCGGGAGCCGGTCGAACGGGCGGGCGCCGAGTTCCGCGCCTATCCGCCCGGCTCGATCGGTGTGCGCGACATCGCGGAGGCCACCCGGACCGGCAGCACCCTGCGGGTGGTCACCCGGGGCCTGGACGCCACCGGGGTGCTGCTGCCGTTCCTGGTGGGGGAGCTGGAGAGGGACAGGCCCTCGGCGATCGCGTTCGACTCCAACGCGCTCTGGGGCCGCATGGCCGCGGCGAGCCTCGGCCTGCCGATGATCTCGCTGATGACCACGCTCATGGTCGGTGGCAAGGACTTCTCCTGCCTGACCGCGCGCGAGCTCGGCCGCTTCCTGGGGCCCACGATCCGGGACCTGCCCGCGACACTGGCGGCGAAGCGGCGCGTGGTGCGGCGGTTCGGCAAGGACCTCTACCCGCCGTACCCGACCTTGCCGATGCGGGGCGACGTGACGATCTTCCCGATCCCGCGCTGGTTGCAGACCGACAACCCGCGCGTCGACGAGACCTGCCACTACGTCGGTCCCACCTTCGACGAGGGCGGGGACGGCGGGTTCGACGCCGAGCTCGCCGCGTTCCTCGACGCCCCCCGGCCACTGGTGTTCGTCTCGCTGGGCACCCTGCACGCCGGAAGCGACGCCTTCTTCCGCACGTGTTTCGAGGCGCTGGACGGGCTGTCCGCGCGACTGCTGATCGCGACCGGCGGCACCGATCCGGCGGGGCTGGGGCGGATCCCCGCCGACACGCTGGTCCGCCCGTCGGTGCCCCAGCGCGCGGTGCTGCGGCGCGCGGCGGCGTTCGTGACCCACGGCGGGATGAACAGCGCGCTGGAGGGACTGGCCGCGGGCGTGCCGCTGGTGGTGGTGCCCCAGCAGGCCGAACAGCTGATCATCGGCCTGAAGCTCGCCGAGCGCGGCGCGGGAACCGTGCTGCGGCACCATCTTTCCGGCCGCCCGGTCCCGGGCGCCGAACTGCGCGCCGCCGTCGCGCAGGCGCTGACCGACCCGTCCCGGCGGGCGGCGGCGGAGAAACTGGGCGCGTCGCTCGGCGACGGCGGGGGAGCGGTGGCGGCGGTGAAGGCCATCCAGGCGCGTCTCGGCGGCTAAACTGGGAGGGCGATGGACATCCTGACAAAGCTGGCCGACCAGGCGCTGCGACAGCCGCCGCCCCGCGGTACCGGCCGCTACCACTACGTCCACACCCAGGGCTGGTATCTCGCCACCGCGCAGACCACCAGCGGGCGGGTCCTGGACTCCCGTATCGAGCCGACCGACCGCGAGTTCTGGGTCGCCGAGGACGGTTCCGGGCGGATCGCCGAGACCCGGGATGGCCGGCCGTCCCGGATGAGCGGGACGTATGAGCCGCCGGGGTTGCTGGGCGAGTTCGTCACCGGCGACTCGGTCGACGCGCTCCAGGCGACGCTCCTGCGGCGGAATCCCACCCGGTCACCCCAGGGATGGCTCAAGCTGACGCAGGAACTGTGGACGCGACAGGTCGTTTCCCCCGCCCTGCACGCGGCGGTCCTGCGTATCCTGGCCGCTCAGCCCGAGCTGAGCCAGGACGGGCCGGTCACCGACCGCGTCGGCCGTCCCGGCGTCGCCGTCAGCGCCCAGAGCACACCGGCGGAGCGGTATGTGCTCACCCTCGATCCCGGCACCGGCGGGTTCCTCGGCTTCGAGCAGATCGCGCCCGGACCCGCCGGTGCCGGCTGTACCGTCTGGCGGGACTCCGGCTACGTCCCGGACACCACCACCCGCCCCTGACCACGGCGCCGGGGTCGCCCGTATCCCCCTAGGCTGGCGGGCAACGACGTGACAAGGGGGCGGGATGACGGACGTGGACGCCGTGGCGCGGCAGTACGGGCTCGCGCCACTGCCGGTCGAGGGCGGGTTGTACCGGCGGACCTGGGCGGGACCGCCGGACGCCACCGGCCGCCCCGCCGGGTCGGCGATCATCGTGCTGCTCACCGCGGACGGGGGATTCTCGGCGCTGCACCGGCTGCCCATCGACGAGGTCTGGCACTTCTACCGCGGTGACCCGCTCGAACTCCTGCTGCTGCCCGAGGACGGCGAAGCCCGGGTCGAGCTGCTCGGGCACGCGGCGGGCCAGCACGTCCAGCTGACCGTGCCCGCCGGGACGTGGATGGGCGCGCGGGTCGTGCCCGGCGGGCACTGGTCGCTGTGCGGGACCACGATGGCGCCGGGGTTCGTGCCCGAGGACTACGAAGGCGGCGACGCCACCGAACTCGCCGCGCGCCACCCCGAGCAGGCCGCCCGGATCCACGCGCTGTTCCGCCCGGACGCCGCGTCGCGGATGAGCGAGGACCCCGATGCCTGAGGCCGCGCTGCCGGACCTGAGCGGGAAGGTCGCGCTCGTCACCGGCGCGGGCGGCGGGATCGGCGGGGCGATCGCGCTGCGGTTCGCGCGGGCGGGCGCGGCCGTGGTCCTCCACCACCGCCGCGGTGCGGAAAACGCCGAAGCACTCGCCGGGCGCGTGACGGCGGAGGGAGGTCGCGCGTTCGTGGTCGCCGGTGACCTCACCGACGAGTCGGCGTGTCACCGGATCGTGGCGGAGACGGTGGCCGCGGCGGGACGCCTCGACGCGCTGGTCAACAACGCCGGGATCCAGCCGGTCGAGCCGCTGGCGACGATGACGGCGGAGAGCTGGCGCGAGGTGATCGAAACCAACCTGACCGGCGCTTTCCTGTGCACGCGAGCCGCCGCCGCGGTGCTGCGGGAGCACGGTGGCGGCAGCGTCACGCACATCGCCTCGATCGAGGGACTCCAGCCGGCTCCCGGCCACGCCCACTACAGCGCCGGGAAGGCCGGGCTGATCATGCACGCGCGCTCGGCCGCGCTGGAGTACGGCGAGCACGGCATCCGCGTCAACAGCGTTTCCCCCGGTCTGATCGACCGGCCCGGTCTGGCGGGGGACTGGCCGGAGGGGGTCGGCCGGTGGCGCCGGGCCGCGCCGCTGGGCAGGCTCGGGCGGGGCGAGGACGTCGGCGACGCGTGCGTGTTCCTCGCCTCGGACATGGCCTCCTGGATCACCGGGCACAACCTCGTGGTGGACGGCGGTGTCGGCGCACGACCGACCTGGTGACCTGATCGGGGGACACCGGCACGCTCCGATTTGACGTGCGTGAACGTGCATATGACCGTCGGGGTGTCCACCTGACCGTCGCGAAAGGACCGGCGATGACCACCCTCGACCACCCCGCCGCGGAAACCCACCGGCACACGCACGGACCCGGCTGCGGCCACGCGGCCGTGCTGCACGACGACCACGTCGACTACGTCCACGACGGACACCTGCACCGCGAGCACCGGGACGCCGACGGGGTGCACTACGACGAATGCGCGAAGTGTTCGTGCCCGGACTGTTCCGACAGCTGCGCGGTGTGCGTCTGCGCGAACTGCACCTGCCCGACGTGCAACCACGCGACCTGCCAGTGCGCGCACTGCGCCGACGACTGCGCGCACTGCGTCTGCGCGGACTGCGCGTGCCCGACCTGCCACCACGCCGCCTGATCCGTCCACAGTGGAGCGCGGAAGCCTTCCTCCCCGTGGTCAGGGCGCGGCCGCATGGGACGCCGCCACGGGCAGGCGGTGCACGATGATCCGGGCTCCCTTGCCGGGTACGAGGGTCAGATGCTGGAGCCGGGGCCGCTCGGGTGCGGCGTCGGCTGCCTCGACCCGGAAACGTGACAGCACTTCTCGCAGCACGATGGTGCCCTGCTGCAGTGCGAAACCGGAGCCGAGGCAGCGACGGACGCCACCGCCGAAGGGCACCCAGCTCGCGGCGGGCGGGCCGCCGTCCAGGAACCGCTCCGGCTGGAACGTGGCCGGCTCGGGGTGGCTCGCCGGATCGTGGTGTGCCAGCAGGATCGAGGGCATGACGGTCCATCCCGCCGGGACGCGGTAGCCGCCGACTTCGGCCGCCTCGGTCAGTTTGCGGGTCACGTCGACGATCGCCGGGCGCAGCCGGAGCACTTCCTTGAGCACCGCTTCGAGGTAGTCGTCCGCGCCCGCCGCGGCGGACCGGGCGGCGGCGTCCAGGGCGGCGGGATGCCGGGCCAGCTCGTGGAAGGACCAGGCGAGCGCGGTCGAGATCGTTTCGTGACCGGCCAGCAGCAGGGTGAGCAGGTGATCGTGCAGTTCCGCGTCGGACGGCAGTTCCCTGGCCTGGGGCGCGGCGAGCAGCCGGGACAGCATGTCCGGCCGGGAAGCGAGGTCGTCGGCCCGGCGGCGGTCGGCGATCTCGGCGTACAGCAGCTCGTCCACCCGGGGCCGGTTCGTCGCCGCCTGCCGTCGCTGGAGGAGGCGTCGCAGCCAGGGCCCCGTCCCGGCGGGGTCGATCTCCAGCACCATCCTCAGCCGGGTACGCAGTTCCTCCAGCCGGTGTTCGTCCTCGACGCCGAACATCACCCGCAGGATGATCTCCAGCGTGACCGCGTTCATCCGCTCCATCGCGCTGAACGGCATGCCGGTCGGCCAGCGCTCGACCTCTTCGACCGCGATCCGGGCGACCATGCGCTGGTAGCCGCGCAGCGCGGAGTTGCGGAAGGCCGGCGTCAGCTGCCTGCGCAGGCGCAGGTGGGCGTCCTCGTCCGCGTTCATCACGGAGTGCTCGCCCATCGGCGTCTCCATGACCTCGTTGGCCTCCCCGGCGTGGAAGACGGTGGGCGGACTGAGGAAGACGTCGCGGATCTGGTCGAGGTCGGACAGCACCACGACGTCGCCCTCCGGACGGATCCTGAGGTGGATCACCGGGCCGTGCCGCCGGGTCAGACGGGGCAGCCAGCGGTGCCGGACCATCGCGAACAACAGGGTCTGGACGGGCGTCGGCAGACGTGGCCCGGGTGGTGTGCGGGACACGGACTCACCTCCATCAGGTGTCCAGGAGGCCGGCGAGCCGCTCCTGGGAATGGTCGGCGGTGCTGGGCCCGCGATTCGGCGCAGGCCCTCGAGTCGTCGTTTCGGGAGGAAGGACTGACGGCCGGAAAACACATCCGGCGGCGATTGTAGTGCGGGGCGCGTGCGGTCGTCGATCGGCCGATATGGGGGACGGTCATTCCGGGCGGGTCGCACTTGTTTTATTCGCGCAAGTTCCCCTTCGTGCCGAGTACGGCGTCGCGGTACCGGCGGTGATACCGGTCGGTGAGGGCTCCGTCTGCCCAGGTACGCAAGGCATTGGCCCGTTCGGCGGCGTCGTCGACCTGGTCCGATATGTGGTACAGGCGGAACCGGAAGATTGCCGGACACTCGATCATGTAATCGGTTCGGTGTCCCTGTGTGCGAGTTATCACAACTGCTAATATTAGTGTGTTCGGGCGCATTCACGACGAGTACGTTTTGCTCGTTGACGTCATTTATGGTGCTTTTGCCGCGTTATCGAGCGACCACTGAGGTTCTCTCACTGGGAGTGGTGGGTTCTGGCGGCGGGTTGTGCTGAAGGACGCCTTCGGTGCGCTCAGTGCACTGAAGGCGTCCTTCAGCGCGGCCAACGCACTGAAAGCGTCCTTCAGCACCCTGCTCACCCCGCGAAAGGCCACCAGCATCACTCGCCATCCCCAGCGCTCCGCTCGGGACGCGGGCTTCCGGCTCAGACGATGTCACGAATGCGACATTCGCGACGCTGAACGTCGGCAATGCGACATTCGCGACACCAGCACACCCCCAACCGCTACTGAGAAAACCTCACTGTGGACAGTGAAAAGCTGGCCGGTGGCCGACGGGGACCGTCACCGCGATCCGACGCCGGCGGGGCGGCTGCCCGCGCCGGTCCCGAAATCCCCTGCCCGGGTGGTGGTTTCGAGAGGCGGTGGCGCACCGGCCGGGCTACGTTCGTGATCGGCCGGTTACGGACAGGAAGGTCGGCGTGATGAGTGGTTCGGGTACTGCGGTCGCGTTGCTCGTGATCCGGGGTGTGTTCGCGATCCTCTTCGGCGTCGTGGCCCTGGTGTGGCCCGGGGTCACGGTGCTCGCGCTGGCGTTCGTGTTCGGGATCTACGCGATCGTCGACGGCATCGCGCTGCTCGCCGAGCCGAAGGGGGCCGAACGCCGCTGGGGCACGATCTTCGCCGGGGTGCTGGGCATCCTCGCCGGGATCCTGACGCTGGTGTGGCCCGCGATCACCGCGCTGACCCTCGCGCTGCTGGTCGGGATCTGGGCGGTGGTCACCGGGATCATGGAGATCAGCACGGCGATCCGGCTGCGCAAGTGGATCCGCGGCGAAGTGTTCCTCGGCCTCGCGGGTGTGCTCTCGGTGGTGCTCGGGGTGCTGATCTTCGTCCGGCCGGACGCGGGCGCCCTCGTGATCGCGGTGATGGCCGGGATCTACGCGCTGATCTTCGGGATCATCATGCTGATCCTGGCCTTCCAGCTGTATCGCTCGTCACGTACGACGGTGTAGAACCGCAGGTCGGGCCGGGGACCTCGGCGAGGGGCGCGGAACGGCGGGTTAGGGTAGGCGCGCCTAACGATCGACCGAAAGCCCGTGATGACCCAGCCCCGACGCCGGCGCCGCCCGTGACGAGCGTGTCCGAAAGCCCACCACGCGCGGAGGTCCGGCGTCGCCATCGTGGCGTGACGCTGGCCGCCGGGCTGCTCGTCCTCGTGGCGGTGCTCGCCTTCGCCGTCGTGCTCAGCATCGCGGTCGGTGCCCGTGCTGTCGCGCCGGGCGCCGTGTTCGACGCGCTGGCCCACTTCGACCCGGCGAACCCCGACCACGTCGTGGTCCGGGACCTGCGCCTGCCCCGCACGCTGACCGGCCTGCTGGCCGGGGTCGCGCTCGGCCTGGCCGGTGCCGTCATCCAGGGTGTCACCCGCAATCCCCTCGCCGATCCCGGGATCCTCGGCGTGAACGCGGGCGCGGCGCTGTTCGTCGTGCTGGGCATCACCGCGTTCGGGCTGACCAGTGTCACCGGCTACGTCTGGCTCGGCTTTCTCGGCGCGGCGGTCGCGGGCACCGTCGTCTACGCGGTCGGCTCGCTCGGCCGCGACGGCGCGACCCCGGTGAAGCTCGCGCTCGCCGGCGCCGCGGTGACGGCGGCGCTCGCCTCGGTCACCAGCGGTGTCCTGCTGACCGACACGATGACGTTCGACCAGTTCCGGTTCTGGCAGGTCGGTTCGCTGACCGGGCGGGACCCGGCCGCGGTCGGGCAGGTGCTCCCGTTCCTCGCCGTGGGTGTCGTGCTCGCGCTCGGGTCGGCCAGGACGCTGAACACGCTGTCGCTGGGGGAGGACCTCGCCCGCGCGCTTGGCCAGAACGTGCTGCTGACCCGGCTGCTGTGCGCGCTGGCCGTGATCGTCCTTTGTGGATCGGCGACGGCGATCGCCGGGCCGATCGGGTTCGTCGGGCTCACCGTCCCGCACGTGGCCCGGCTGATCACCGGCCCCGACCACCGCTGGCTGCTGCCCTACGCGGCGGTGCTCGCACCGCTGCTGCTGCTCGTGGCGGACGTGGTGGGCCGCGTCGTGCTCCGGCCCGCCGAACTCGCCGTCGGCATCGTCACCGCGGTGATCGGCGCGCCCGTGTTCGTCGTGCTGGTCCGGCGCCGGAAGACGGTGCGGCTGTGAACCGCACCGTCCCGGCCGAGGCCGTGCACGCGGTCACGGCCGCGCACCGGCACGGCGTCCGCCGCGTCCGGGTGGTCTCCCTGCTGCTGGCCGCGGCGATGGTGGTCGTGTTCGGCGCTTCCCTCGCCGTCGGCGACTTCACCGTCGGACTCCCGGACCTGGTCCGGATCCTGACCGGTTCGGGCACCGGGCGCGCGGTCTACGTGGTGACCGAGCTGCGGCTGCCGCGCGCGGTGTGCGCCCTGCTCGTCGGGATCGCCTTCGGCCTCGCGGGCGCGCTGTTCCAGCGCTTGCTGCGCAACCCGCTGGCCAGCCCGGACGTCGTCGGCGTGACCTCGGGCGCGGCTGCCGCCGGGGTGACCTGCCTGGTGGTGTTCGGCGCCTCCGGCGCGCTGGTCTCGGCGGGCGCGCTCGCGGGCGGGGTGCTGACCGCGGCGGTGATCTACCTGCTGGCCTGGCGGCGGGGCATGAACGGCTACCGGCTCGTGCTCGTCGGCATCGGGGTCGCCGCGGTGCTCTCCAGCGTGATCTCGTTCCTGATGACCTGGGCCGACGTCCAGCTCGCCCAGCAGGCGCTGGTCTGGCTGACCGGCAACCTGAACGGCCGGGGCTGGGAGCACGTACAGCCGCTCGCGCTGTGCCTCGCCGTCCTCGTTCCGGCCGCGTTGCTGCTCGGCCGCACGCTCGCGGCCCTGCAGCTGGGAGACGACAGCGCGCGGGGGATCGGCGTCGCCGTCGAACGCGGCAGGCTGGGGGTCATCCTCGTCGGCGTCGCGCTGGCGAGCCTGGCCACCGCCGCGGCGGGACCGGTGGCGTTCGTCGCCTTCGTGGCGAACCCGATCGCCACCCGCCTGGTCGGCGGGGCGCGTCCCTCGCTGGTCCCGGCCGCGCTGACCGGCGCGCTGGTGACGCTGACCGGCGACTTCGCCGCCGCGCACCTGCTGGGCACCACCCAGCTGCCGGTCGGCGTGGTGACGGGCGCGGTCGGCGCGCCCTATCTGTTGCTGTTGCTCGCGAGAGCGAACCGGGCGGGCCGGATCTGATGCCCGTGCGAGAGAAAGGAACGTTGATGCGTGCGACAAGCAGGGGCGCCACGACAGGGATCAGGGTGGTCGCGACGGTGACCGTGCTCGCGCTCGGCGGTCTCGTCGCGGCGTGCGGGCAGCCCGCCCCGCAGAGCTCGTCCGGGGTCGGCGACACCGAGGTCGCCAAGGGCGGGAAACTGTTCAACACCGCCGACACGGAGACCGCGAAGCTCGGCGCCGACGTCGGGCCCGGGGTCTTCCCCCGCACGGTGAACCACGCGCTGGGGCAGACGAAACTGGAGAAGAAACCGGCGCGGGTCGTCGTGCTCGACAGCGGCGAACTCGACGAGGTGCTTTCGCTCGGGATCACGCCGGTGGGCATGGCCACGACCGCGGGCGCCGACGGCGTCCCGTCCTACCTGGCCGACCGGGCGAAGGGGATCCCCTCGGTCGGCAAGATCGACAACGTCAATCTCGAGGCGATCGCGGGGCTGAACCCGGATCTCATCCTCGGCAGCAAACTGCGCGCGAAGGATCTGTACCCGAAACTGTCGAAGATCGCGCCGACGGTATTCAGTATCCGTCCCGGTTTCCCGTGGAAGGAAAACCTCCTGCTGGCGGGTGCTTCGCTCGGTGAGGAGACCAAGGCGGTCGAACTGCTCAACGGCTACCAGAAGCGCGCCAACGAGGTAAAGAAGGGAATCACCGGCAACCCCCGGATCTCGTTGGTTCGTTTTCTGTCCGGCAACATCCGGTTGTACGGGAACCTTTCCTTCATCGGCGTCATCCTGAAGGACGTCGGTCTCGCCCGGCCGGCCAACCAGGACGTCGCCGACCTCGCCGTCCAAGTCGCGGCGGAACGCATCGATCAGGCCGACGCCGACTGGATCTTCTACTCCAGCTATGGTGCCGGGCCCAGCCAGGACGAAAAGACGGTGACCGGCGGCGCGCTGTGGGCCGGTCTCGGCGCGGTCAAGGCGAAGCACGCCGTCCGCGTCGACGACGAGGTGTGGTTCCTCGGCCTCGGCCCGGCGGGCGCGACGAAGGTCCTGGACGACCTGGCCCGCGCGCTCGGCTAGCCCGTCCGGTTCGCTTCCCACGGCCGGTGCCCCGCGAACGCGGGCACCGGCCGTTTCGCGTCCTGGTGGGCCGGGGACGGTGTCCCGCTCCCCGGCACGCTGGTCCGGACCGGTTGTTCCTGTCGGCCGCTCGAATTCGCCCGGGTGCCGTAAAAAACGCCGCGCCGGTTCCGGATTCGCGCTTTCGGCCGGAAGAGGTAAAAAGCGGCCATCGCGGGCGTGGCCCGACTTCCAGGTCTTGACTTTCCCGGTTCGCTACCGAGATCCTGCTCCGTGCACCTTCCGCCGGACCCCGGATAGTCGCGGAGACCGGCGGATTTTGCTAATCCGACCAAAGGTAGGCGGATACGGGCGCGGCCGACCTGCTCGTAGCGGCCCCTTTCCGCCGTGACCGTGGTTGGGTTGGTAACGAACGGCACAGTCTTGTTCGAGGCCATACGGCCGCGTGTCCACGGGGGAGGGTTCGGCTGGTTTCGGCTGCGCGCGAACGAAAGACGGCGGGCAGCGATAACCGAAGGTTCATGATGGCGAACGCAGGGCGGGAATCGACTTCGCGGGGGCCGGTGCGCGGCCGCGCGGCGCAGGTGGCGCAGATCACGGCGGCATTGCGCGGTACGTGCGAGGACGGGCGGGGCAGGGTCCTCCTGCTGGATTCCCCCGCGGGGAGCGGGAAAACCCGCCTCCTGCGCGAGGCGGCGCGGCTCGCGGAGGGGCTCGGGTTCGCCGTGGCCGACCGCGTCGCACCGGACGCGCCGGAAGCCGGCACGGCCGCGGAAACGGGGAATTCCCGGGCGACGGCGCGGGAGATCGACCGGCTGGCCGCGTGCACCGCGCTGCTGCACCGCCGCCTGCTCGCGCCGATGAAGCGCGGGCCGGTCCTGGTCGTCGTCGACGACCTCCACGAGGTGGACGCGCTCACGTTGTCGGCGCTCGGCAGCCTGAGCGCCAGGCTCGCCGCCGTCCCGGTGGTGTGGCTGTTCGCCGCGCGCTCCGGGGACGGCCGGTCGCCGCACGGGCTGCTGCTCAGGGCGCTGGCGCGGACCGGGCACGCGGAATGGATCGAGCCGCTCGACGCGTTGCCCGGCGCGGTGCTGGCGGAGATCGCGGGCGACGTGCTCGGCGCGCGCCCGGACGCGGACCTGGTGGCACTGAGCGAATGTCTCGACGGATCGCCCGGCGCGGTGGTGGCGCTGGTCGAGGGACTGCGGGCGGACCGGGCGGTGGAGTTCGACGGCGGCGCGGCGCGGCTCGCCGCCGGTGAGCTGAGCACGCCGTCCTCGGTCGCGGACACGGGCACGCGGCTGCCGGACCGGTTCCTCGCGCTGATGCGGGAGCGGTTCGGCCGGTTGTCGACGGCGAGCAGGCAGCTGTTGCAGGTGGCGGCGGTGCTCGGCCGGTCGTTCACCCCGCGCGATCTGGCGGAGATGCTCGACGAACCGCCCGCGGCGCTGCTGCGCCCGTTGTGGGAGGCACAGGCCGAGGGGATCCTGACCACGAGGGGCGAGGGGTTCGCCTTCCGGGCGGATCTGCTCTGGCGGGCCGCGGTCGCGCTGGTACCCGCGCACCTGCTCGCGTTGCTGCACCGGCAGGCCGCGACGATGCACCTGGCCAGGGGGGAGGCGCACGCCGACGAGGCCGCCGCGGCCTGTCACCTGGTCCGCTGCGCCCGGCCGGGGGACACCGAGGCGATCGCGACCATCGCCGGGGCCGCGAACCGGCTGCTGGCCGCCGCGCCCGAGACGGCGGCGACGCTGGCGCTGCGGGGCATGGAGATCACCGAACGCGGCGCGCCGGAGCACTTCGCGCTGGCCACCACCGCGATGACGGCGTTGATGCGCTCGGGCAGCCTCGGCCGCGCCGCCGAGGTCGCCGACCGTGTCGTGGGCGGCGACGGCGTGCCCGCGGGTGCGCAGGAGCAGGCGGTGCGCGCGAACCTGGCCACGATCCTGGTGTTGCGCGGGGAGGTGCGGAAGGCGCTTTCACTCGCGCCCGAGACCCGGCGGGCGCCGGACTGCGGGCCGCCGTGCGCCGACGTGGTCCGGCTCACCGCACTGTCCTTTTCGGACTGTGTGGCCGCGGAGCGCACGGCGGACGGGCTGCTCGGCGAGCCCGGCGTGCCGCGGTGCGACGACCTGGTGGCGACCGCGCTCGCGGTCCGCGCGGTGACCTGCTGGAACGACGGCCGGATCGGGGACGCGTTCCGGGCGATGGAGCGGTCGGTGGACCGCTGGCGGCGGTTTTCCGGGGTGCTGACGGCGTATCCGCTGTGGCAGAAGGCCTGGATGCTCGTCCGGACGCACCAGCTGGACGAGGCGGACGCGGTGATCGCGGAACTGGACGACGTCATCGCGGCGGGCGGGGTCAAGGTGGTGGCCTCGGTACCGCTGGTCCTGCGGGCGTGGGTCCGGTTGCTGCGCGGCGATCTCGACGGTGCCGAGGCCGACGCCGAGGGAGCCGTCGCGCACTTCCACGAAACACAGATGCTGCTGACCCTGCCCACGTTGCACGCGGTCCGGGTGCTGGTGGCGCTGCGCCGGGGCGACGTCGCGGTCGCGGGCAGGCGTGCCAGGGCGCTGGCGGAGTCCGTGCCGAGGGACGAGGTGCATCCACTGTGGACGTTGCGGTGCCGCGTCGCCGCCCAGGTGCCCTCGGCGGGGGGCGACGCCGCCGGCGCGCTGGAGATCCTGCTCGGTGCCGGGACGCGCCGCGCGCTGATCCTGGCCGATCCGGCCGCCGCCGCGTGGTACGTCCGCACGGCGCTCGCCGCGGACCGCCCCGACGCCGGCCGCGAGTTCGCCGAGGCGGCCGAGCGGGTCAGCGCGGCGAACCCGGGTTACCCGGTCTTCGGGGTGGCGGCGAGTCACGCGCGCGCACTGCTCGACCGGGACGCCACGGCGATCGCGGGGGTCGCCGGCCAGTACCAGGACCCGTGGGCCCGCGCCTCGGCGATCGAGGACGCCGGGGTACTGCGCTGCGGTACCGACCGGGAGGCGGGCGTCGCCGAGCTCACCAGGGCGATGGCCGCCTACGACGCGGCCGGCGCGGTGGGCGACGTCGCGCGGGTGCGCCGGCGGTTGCGCGGCCTCGGGGTGCGGCGGCGGCACTGGCGCCCGGCGCCCCGGCCGGAGACCGGCTGGGCGAGCCTGACCGGCACCGAGGAGAAGGTCGCCCGGCTGGTGGCGCGGGGACTGACCAACCGGCAGGTCGCGGCCGAGCTGTTCGTGTCCCCGCACACGGTCGGTTTCCACCTGCGGCAGATCTACCGAAAGCTGGAGATCCAGTCGCGGGTGGATCTGGCCAGGATCGCCCCGGTCCGCTGAGCCGGACGCGCGGCTGCTCCGTTCGGCCTAAGCCGTGCGGACGAGGGGAATGGGGCCTCATGGCCGATGAGGCATTCTCGATGTTGTCGATAACGTCGGTTTCTCCCTGACAGTAACCAAACACTGACAGGGAGAAAGGAATCTCATGCGACGTTCCGTGCTTTCCGGGGTGGCCGCGCTGTCGCTCGCCACCTCGCTGCTGGTCGCCGCTCCGGCGTCGGCGAGTCCGTCCACGATCGACTGGAAACCCTGTGCCGACGCCCCCGGCGTCGACTGCGCACGCCTCGCCGTCCCCCTTGACTGGGCCAAGCCCGGTGGTGAGCGGATCGAACTGTCCCTGGCCCGGCGCAAGGGCACCGGTGCCGGGGAAAAGCTGGGCACGTTGATGTACGGGCCCGGCGGCCCCGGTGGAGCGGGTGCGAAGGGCCTGAAACACGGCAAGATCCTCGCCGATCCGATCTATGACCACTACGACGTCGTCAGCTACGACTCGCGGGGGATCGGCGACAGCAAGCCGATCGTCTGCCCGGACGGCCCCGAGCCACGGGAGTGGCCCACCACCGAGGAGCAGTTCCGGGACCTGACGGCCAAGAGCAAGCGGTACATCGCCGACTGCCGCAAGCTCAGCGGCCCGATCTACGACCACGTCGACACGCGCAGCGACGTCCGGGACATGGACGCCATCCGCGCGGCACTCGGCGAGCGCAAGCTCAACTATTACGGCGTCTCGTACGGGACCCTGCGGGGTCAGCAGTACGCGGAGTACTTCCCCCGCAACGTCGGGCGGCTGGTCCTCGACTCGACGATGGATCACAGCATGACGAGCAACTGGGACTTCGTCCGCACCGAAAGCGTGGCGCGCGAAGAGGTCTTCCAGCAGTTCGTGCGGTGGTGCGCGGACAAGCCGGAGTGCGTGCTGCACGGCCAGGACGTCGAGAAGCTGGTTCGGGAGCTCTACGATCGGGCGGACGCGGGCACGTTGCCCGATCCCAGTGACCCGGCGAAGAAGTACGATGGGACCCGCCTGGCGGCATACATCGAGAGCTACACGCTGTCGGAGGAATTCGCCGAGCTCGCGACCTTCCTGAAAACCCTCCGTGACGGCGGGACCAAGCCGGAGCTGCTGGCCGCGGCGGCGCCGACCGCGCCGAATCCGACCAGGGCCATCTGGTGCAACGACTGGGCGTACCGGGTGTCCGGGTACGAGGAGTTCAAGAAGCTGAGCGACGGCCTGCGCAAGGTTTCGCCGAACATCCGGTTCAACGGCTACAACCCGTGGGCGCTGGTGTGCTCGGGAGAGCGCGCGCCGGTCAACCCGCCGCACCCGCTCAAGCTGAGCCGGGACGTGCCGCCACTGCTGATCACCAATGCGCGGCACGACCCCGCGACGGCCTACCCGTGGGCGAAGTCGATGGAGAAGCAGACCGGGATGACGCTGGTGACCTACGACGGTGGCGGGCACGGCATGTACCGCGTGAGCAGCTGCTCCCGTGAGTACATCCACCAGTACCTGTTCACCGGGGCGGTCCCGCCGCGTGGCACCCACTGCGCGGTCGAACCCAGGCCGTCGTCGGCGAAACTCGCGACGCCGCCGGACCTCGCGACGTTCTGATCTCGCCTCAGGCCGCTCGGCGCCCCCGCGGTTCCGCGGGGGCGCCGAACGCGTCCAGCACCACCAGCGGATTCCAGAAGTCCCGGAGCAGGACGATCCGGGACTTCTTCGTCCGCGCCACGGAAAGGTAGGTCTGGGTGAACGCGCGCCGGGTGGTCGCGGCGACGCCGCGGCTGTGGTACTCGGCGATGACCAGTTCCGGATCTTCCGTGTCGTGAAAGGCGGGCGGGGAGAAGCGGGAGTTCGCGTGCTGCCGGAGGTAGCGCGGGTACTCGTGGAGTTCGCGGTGCCCCGCGTAGCGCCACGGGAGCCCGGGCGGGCAGAAGCCGATTTCGAGCGCGCCGTCTTCGTCGAACAGCTCCACCCAGTCACGGACGCGTCCGGCCGCGAGAAGCCGGAGATGACGGGTGAAGAGCGCTCTCGCGTTTTCGCGGGTCTTCTGTGTGCCGCTCATGGCTGGTCGTCTTCCTCGCGGGCTCGGGGGTGATGACCAGTGTCCCGGGCGTGCCGGGCACCGGCCACCTCCCGGCTGCGCACCTCCTGACCGTCCACAAGCGACACCGGGTCAGCGGCGGGCGAGGAAGTGTCCGACCCCCTCGGGCACGCCGTGCTCCGGCAGGGCCGCGGCGAACCACGCGGCCTCGACGGCGAGGCCCTCGTCGATCGGCACGTTGATCCCGCGCGTCACCGCGGCCAGGCAGGCGCGGACGGCGGCGGGGGAGTGGCGGACGACGCGCGCGGCGAGGGCGCGGGCGGCGGGCAGGAGCTCGTCGTGGGCCACGACGGTGTTGACGATGCCCAGTTCCGCGGCGCGGGTGGCGTCGATCGGGTCGCCGGTGAGGACGAGTTCGAGCCCGCGTTTGCGGCCGACGTGCCGGGGCAGCCGCTGCGTTCCGCCGAACGGCGGCGGGAAACCCAGCGTGATCTCCGGTTTCGCGAACGTGGCTCGTTCGCTGGCGATGGCGAGCGGAGCGGCTTCGGTGACTTCGCAGCCACCGCCGTAGGCCAGCCCGTTGACCGCCACGATGACCGGCTTGGGGAACTCCTCGATCCGCCGGGTGAGGCCCTGCCCCCGGCGGACGATCTCCCGCAGCGCGCGGTCCCTGCCACCCGCGATGCTGCGCGCGAGGTCGCCGATGTCGGCTCCCGCGCTGAAGGCCCGGTCTCCCGCGCCGGTGAGGATGACCGCGCGGATCGCGGCGTCGGATTCGAGATCGTCGAGGGTGCGGGTGAGGGCGTCGATCGTGGCGTAGTCGAGCGCGTTGAGCTTGGCGGGCCGGTCGATGGTGATCGTGGCGACGGCGTCGTCGAGATCGAGTGCGATGGTCATGGGATTCCTGCCGGTCAGGGGCGCGGGGCGCCGATCGGGTTCGGGACGGGGATGACACCGGTGTCGACGAGGTGGCGGCTCAGCGGCGCGGCGAGCCGGATCACCTCGTCCACCCCGGACTCGCCGAGCGTCACGACCGGATCGGCGGCGAGCCGGTCGGTGGCGTCCTCGACCTGTCTGCGCAGCACGCCGCCGCTTTTGGTGAGCCTGCCGGTGCGGTCGAGCAGGCCGCGCGCGACGAGCCCGCGACGGCTCTCCTCCCAGTCGGCGTCGCTCCAGCCGCGGTTCGGCTGGATGATCTCGCGGGTGACGTTGCCGGTGGCGATGTGCGTGAGTGTCGCGTCGAGCCCGCGCAGCCCGGCGTGCACCGCGGCGAGCACGTGCCCGTCGCCGCGGTGTTCCCGCAGCACGGTCGCCGCCAGCCAGAGCCTGCCCGCCGCGCTGTCCGGGCGCCGCACCCGCGACCAGCCCGCCGCGAGCGGGCGGCCCTCGTAGCGGCAGCCGTCGACGGCTCGTTCGAGGAGGTCGACGAGCCGGTCGTGCCCGCCGGGCGGCAGGAGCCGGTCGAGGGCGGCCGTGACCGCGTCGATCCGGCTCGCGAGCACGGCGTCCGGTGCCGCGTAGGCCCACGCGTCGGGCAGGGCGCGTTCGACCATCCCCGGTGCGAAGCCGAAGAACATCGACGTCACCGGGGCGGCGCCGAGCGGTCCGAGCGGGGCGATCCGGCCCGCGAAGTACCCCATCCACCAGCCGCGAAGGCCGAGCGCCTTGGCGACCTCGGCGGGTTCCGGGGCGAAGTACACGGTCGCGTGCAGGGGTTCGAGCGCTTCCCAGAAGCGCCGGGCGAGGGTGGGGCTGGGATCCATGCGCCCAGCGTGCCGGTTGCGCCCGCGATGCAGACAGGGCCAATCTGGGAAAATGGACCAGGATCTGGGCTGGTGGGTGCGGGTCGCGCTGGACGGCTGGGCCGCCCGGCCGGGCCCGCGCTACCGCCGGGTGGCCGAGGGCGTCGCGGCCGCGATCGAACGCGGGCTGCTGGCCGCGGGCGACCGGCTGCCCGCCGAACGGCTCCTCGCCGAGGGGCTCGGGCTGAGCCGGGGCACCGTCGTCCGGTGTTTCGACGAACTCGCCGGTGCCGGGCTGGTCGAGCGCAGACAGGGCGCGGGGACCTACGTCCGCGCGCGCCCGGCGTGGACGCAGGCGCCGAGGCGGAGCGCGGCCTCGGCGTTGCTGCAACGGCGGCTGGACGAGGACCGCGAGACGATCGACCTGTCCCTGTCGGTCCCCGCGGGCACCGAGCACCTGCCCGTGGTCGCCGCCGGTGATCCGGCGGAGTGGCGGGGCCACGGCCTGCACCCGGCGGGACTGCCCGAACTCCGCGCCGCGCTGGCCACGCACCTGACGCACCGGCTCGGCCTGCCCACCACCGCCGAACAGCTCATCGTGACCTCGGGGGCGCAGCACGCGCTGACCCTGATCGCCGCCGCCGCGGTTTCGGTGGACCGGACCGTCATCACCGCGTGCCCCACCTACCCCGGGCTCGCCGGGGCCCTGGCCGGCCGGGGCGGGCGGCTGCTCGGCGTCGGCGTGGACTCGCTCGGGATCGACGCGCAGGCGGTGCGCCGGGCGGCGAGCAGGCTCGCCTCGCCGGTGATCTACGTCGATCCGTGCGGGCACAACCCGACCGGCGCGCTGCTCGCGCGGTCGCGGCGGGAACCCCTGCTGGCCGCGGCGCGGGCGGGCGACGGGCTGCTCGTCGAGGATCTCGCCCAGGCGGGGCTCACCCTGGACGAGGACGCCGAGCCGGTGGCGCCGCTCGCCGCGTCCGACGAGTCCGTGGTCGCGGTCGGGTCCCTGTCGAAGATGTTCTGGGCGGGACTGCGGATCGGCTGGATCCGCGCGCCCGCCGCGCTGCGCGGGCACCTGCTGCGCCTGCGGTCGGCCAACGACCTCGCGCCCGGCGTCCCCGGCCAGTGGTACGCCACCCGGCTGCTGGCGGCGGCGGACGAGGCGTGGTCCGGGAAGCTGCGCGCCGCGCTGGCCGCCCGGCGGGACCTGCTGGTCACCGCGCTCCGCCGGCGGCTGCCCGCCTGGGAGGTCGAGCCACCGGCGGCGGGCCTGTCGGTGTACGCGCGGCTACCGGTGGCGGACAGCGAAACCTACGCGCACCGGGCGGCGCGGTACGGGGTGCTGGTCACCCCGGGCGCCGCGTGCTGTGTCGACCGGCGGCACTTCGCCGGTGTCCGGCTTTCCTTCGCGGAATCCCCGCACACCCTCGACGCGGCGGTGGACCGGCTCGCGGCGGCGTGGGAGGAGCACAGCCGGGACGTCGCGGCGACCCGGGGACGCGCGTGAGCTCAGGAGTTGCGGTCGTGCCGCCCCGCGATGAGTTCCTGGACCCAGATCTTCGCCTTGACCACCGGGATGCGCAGCCGTTCTTCGCGCCATTGCGCGCGTTTCGCCTTCGTGCCGGACGCGGGATACCGCCAGCGCGCCCACGGCGAGTTCGGCCGGGCCAGCCGGAACGCACCGACGAGCAGCAGGACCGGCACGAACAGGCCGATGAGCCCGCTCCAGATCTTGCCCTTCAGCAGTGTCACGATCGCCAGCAGGAGGTCGACGACGATCACCATCGTCCTGGTGAGGTTCCCGTCCTCCGGGCCGAGTTCGATGACGTCGTCGACCACGCCCGGCCGGAACCCGAGCAGCAGCAGACCGGTCAGCGCGATCGCCACGAACAGCGCGTCGACCGAGAGCCTGCCCTTCTCCGACCAGTAGACGTCCTTGAGGTGCAGGATCAGCGCGAACTCGTCGAGCACCAGCGCCGAGCCGACCCCGAACAGCCCCGCCATGATCGCGCGCCACACCGTCGACTCGTCCGGGATCGCGTACCCGGCGACACCGCCGATCAGCATGAACACCACCCCGAACACGACGTGGTGCAGGTGCAGCCCGCCCGGGGTGATGTTGCCCGGCCACCACCGGACGTTGGCGCGGATGAGCCGGACCGAGAGCCGGATGAACCCGAACGCCAGCACCATGCTGACGAAGAAACAGAACAGCTGGAGCCGGTGGGAGTCCACGATGGTGTGCTGGAACCAGGTACCCGCGGCGCTCGATCCGGCCGGCGCGCGGGCGGTGAGAAGGAACGCGGCGCTGTCCACACATCACGGTAGACCGGACGGCGAAGCCGGTGCGAACCGGCCCCGGCGAGTCCGGAGTGGACGGTCAGAACGTGAAGACGAGCCGCCCTCGCAGCCCGCCGCGTTCGAAGGCCCGATGGGCCTCGGCCGCCTCCTCGGGCCGGTAGGTCCGTGCCACCCGTAGCCGGAGCACACCCTGTTCGGCCTGGTCACGCAGCCTCTCCAGGGCGGCGGTGCGGTGGACGTGGTCGCTCACCTGGACCCGGTGCACCGTGATGCCGCGTTCGGGCTCCCAGTCGTAGGCCCGGACCGTCACGAACGCCCCGCCGTCGCGGAGCGCGGGCAGGATCGACGACCCGACCAGCGCGGCGTCGATCACCCCGTCGGCGCCGCCGGGCACCACCTCGCGCAGGCGCGCGGCGAGCCCGTCCCCGCGTGCCACGACCTCGTCCGCGCCGAACTCGCGCACCAGCGGCTCGTCCGCCGGCGCCGCCACCGCGACCACCCGCAGCCCGTCGGCCTTCGCCAGCGGCACGACATACCCGCCGACCGCGCCCGCGGCCCCGGTGACCACCACGGTCGCGCCGGGCGGCAGGGCCGGCGCGTCGATCGCCAGCCGCGCGGTGAGCCCGTTCATCAGCAGCGTCGAGGCCGCCACATCGTCCACTTCGGACGGTGCGCGGACCACGGAAGCGGCGGGCACCACGACGTGCTCGGCGTATCCGCCGCGCCGCTCGCCCCTCGGCACGACCACCGCGACGACCCGGTCCCCGAGGGCGAGCGGGGTCGCGACCCCTTCGCCGATCTCGTCGAGCACCCCGGCGACGTCCATCCCGGGGACGTACGGGGGGTCGAGGTCGAACCGGGCCGCGAGACCGCCCTCGCGCAGGACCACGTCGGCGGGATTGACCGCCGCCGCCCGGACCCGGACGCGGACCTCGCCGGGGCCGGCGTGCGGCTCCGGCAGATCGAGTACCCGCAACACCTCTGGCCCGCCGTACCGCGTGACCGCGATCGCCTTCATCCGGCTCCGTCCCCCATCGTCGTCGAGATCCGTCCTCAGGCACGACAACGGACGGGCCCCGGCTATTCCGGTTTCGGGAGAAGCGCGTCGACGACGAGATCGAGGAGGCGGCCCACCTGCTCCGGGGCGCCGCCCGCCGACGTGGCGAGAAAGATCCCGAGGATCATCGCGGTCACGTCGTCGGGCTCGACGTCGGCCCGGAACACGCCCGACCGCGTGCCACGGGACAGGATCTCGCCGATCGCGCCGGTGATGCGTTCCCGGGTGGTCGGTGTCGGCGGGCCGGTCACGCCCCAGCCGGTGCGGAGCGTGGCGATCATCCCGCGTTTCGCCGCGACGAATTCTCCGTAACGGTCCATCCAGGCGCGAAGCGCCTCTTCGGGCGGATGCCGGTCGGCCAGCGTGGAGGCGCTCTGGACGACGTCGTCGAGTTCGGCGGCATAGACGGCTTCGACGAGCGCTTCGCGGGTGGGGAAGTGGCGGTAGAGCGTGCCGATCCCGACACCGGCGTCGCGGGCGACGCTCTCCAGCGGGACGGTGTCGTCCGCTGCGGTGAAGGCGGCGCGGGCGGCCGCGACGAGTTTCTCGCGGTTGCGCCGGGCGTCGGCGCGGGCGGGCCGGCCGTCGCCGGGGGTTCCGGGCGGAGTCAAAACGGAGGGACCTCCGGTTGTGTTACGCTCGACAGAGCGGAGGGTCCTCCGCTTCGCCCATCTTCGCACGAAGGACGGGAATCCCATGCCTGCCACCGGTACCTCTTCCCCCGGCGTCACCACTTCGGGCGTGCCACGCCCCGGCGGCGCGGGCCGGCTCGCCGGCCACGTCGTCTCCCGCGTCGGCTACGGCGCGATGCAGCTGGAGCGCCTGCGCGGCGACCGCGCCGCGGCCCTCGCGCTCCTGCGGCGCGCGGTCGAGCTCGGCGTCGACCACGTCGACACCGCCCAGTTCTACGGCGACGGCCTGGTCAACGACCTCATCCGCGAGGCGATCCGCCCGGCGGACGGAGTCGTGGTGGTGACCAAGGTCGGCGCGGACCCCGACCCCGGCGGCCCGCTCCCGCTGCGCCCCGCGCAGCGCCCCGAACAGCTGCGGGCGAGCGTCGAGGCCAACCTGGAAAGCCTTGGTGTCGACCAGCTCCCGGTGGTGAACCTGCGCCGTCTCGATACCCCGCCCGGGTTACGCGCCCAGGGGGACCAGGTCGTCGACGTCGAGGACCAGCTCGCGGAGCTGACCGCGATGCGTGACGAGGGCAAGATCGGTGCGATCGGGCTGAGCGCGGTCACCCCGGCCGTGCTGCGCCGGGCGCTCCCGGCGGGCATCGCCTGTGTGCAGAACTCCTACAGCCTGGTCTCGCGCGAGGACGAGGAGATGCTCCGGCTCTGCGTCGCCGAGGGCATCGCCTGGGTACCGTTCTTCCCGCTCGGTGGCGCGTTCCCCGCCATGCCGAAGGTCGGGGACGAACCGGCCGTCCGCGCGGCGGCGGAGTCGCTCGGCGTGACCGCCGCCCAGATCGGCCTCGCCTGGTTGCTGCACCACGCCCCGAACGTCCTGCTCATCCCGGGCACCGCCGACGCCGGGCACCTGGCGGCGAACCTCGCCGCCGGCGGGGTGCGGCTGGACGGCGCGGCGCTGGCCGCCCTCGACGCCGTCCCGTCCCGCCCGGCCGACGTGCCGCTCGGCTGATCCGGTGTCCTCAGTGGACACGCGTGCGACGATGGACGCCGGATAGTTCCGGGAAGGGGCCGAAGATGTCCGGACCAGCGGCGGATGATCGGGCGCCGACGAGCCACGAGCGGCAGGCGGGGCAGCACTGGGACGCCTCCTACCACGACGGCCCCGCGCCGTGGGACATCGGCGAGCCGCAACCGGCGATCGTGCGCCTGGCCGCCGAAGGCGGCTTCACCGGGGTGGTGCTCGACGCGGGCTGCGGGACCGGTGAGAACGCCCTGCACGTAGCCGCGCTGGGACTGCCGGTGCTGGGTGTCGACGTCGCGGAGACGGCGCTGGCGATCGCGCGGGAGAAGGCCGCCGCGCGCGGCGTCGAGGCCGAGTTCGCGACCGCCGACGCGTTCCGGCTGGACCGGCTGGGCCGCGTGTTCGGCACCGTGCTGGACTGCGGCCTGTTCCACACCTTCGACGCCGGTGAGCGACGAAGGTACGTGGCGAGCCTGGCGGCGGTGACCGGGCCGGGCGCGGTCCTGCACGTGCTGTGCTTCGCCGACACCGGCCCGGAAAACGGCCGCGGCCCGCATCCGGTGAGCCGGGACGACCTGACCGCGGCGTTCACTCCCGGAACCGGCTGGCACGTCACGGCTGTCACGCCGGAGCGGATCCTCACCCGCTTCGACCCGGACGGTCCGCCGGCCTGGCTGGCCCGGATCGAACGGCTCTGACGGTCAGGCCACGATCGCCAGCCACGTCGTCACGGCCGCCGTCAGCGCGGGGTCCCCGCGAAGTTCGGCCCGGCGGCGCGCCTCCTCGACCGTGATGCCCCGGGTGGCGAGCCGCCAGGCGGTGTCCTGGTCCATGACCACGGACGCGGCGGGCTCGCGCTCGGCCACCCGCGTCAGCCGCCACGCGCCCGCCTCGCGCAGGCACACCCACCGGCCGCCCGCGGGGCCGGTGATCTCCACCAGGACGGCGGTACCCGGTGGCGGGTCCTGTTCGCCCAGCGCGACGGGCAGGGCCTGCGCGAACGTGGCGAGGACGGGGTGCAGCAGCGCCGGTTCGGCGGCGCCGGGACGGGACACGGCGTCGCGGATCTGCTGCTGATGCGTCCAGAACTCGGTGTAGTCGCGGGCGATGTCGAGCCACGCGGGAGCAGGGCCGGGACCCGCCCAGGAGACCCCGAGCGGCGCCGGGCCGGTGAGGTCGGCGTCCGCCCAGAGCGCGTCGAGCTGCGGTCCGAGATGGGTGAGCAGGTCGATCATGATCCGCGGGCTGCACTGCCGCGCGGCGCGGACGAACTCGTCGTTGGTGCGGGCGAGGTAGGCGGGCAGCGTCTCGTCGGCAGCGAACACCGCGCCGGGGTGGTGGTCCCGGCCGCCCGAGACGCGCCGCAGGTAGTCGTTGAGGATGTGCGCGGTGACGTCGTGCACGTCCCAGCCCGCGCACACGGTCGGCTTCGCCCAGTCGGCCGCGTCGAGCGAGGTGAGCAGGTCGAGCAGCGCGCGCCGTTCGAGCGGGTACAGCGGCCGGGTGTCGAGAACCGTCATGGCCACAGTGAACCGGCCGGGGGAGCGGGACGCCATCCGTTTTCCGGTGTGTCCATAGTAGACACTTCGATCGGGTACCCGGCGCGCGTCGTGGTTCACTGGCGGTGGTGGTTCCCTCCCGGGAGGAGAAGCGACAGTGCCGTCATCGACAACACCGCGCAGCGCCCAGTGGTTCGCCGCCGAGGGCCGCAACGGGTTCATCCACCGGTCCTGGATGCGCAACCAGGGTTTCGCCGACGACGTGTTCGACGGGCGGCCGGTGATCGGCATCGCGAACAGCTGGTCCGAGCTGACGCCGTGCAACGCCCACCTGCGTGAACTGGCCGAAGCCGTCAAACGCGGTGTCTGGGAGGCGGGCGGGCTGCCGCTGGAGTTCCCCACCATGTCACTGGGGGAGCCGCTGATGCGGCCCACCACCATGCTGTTCCGCAACCTGATGGCGATGGAGGTCGAGGAGACCATCCGGGCCAATCCGCTCGACGGCGTCGTGCTGCTTTCCGGGTGTGACAAGACGACCCCCGCGCAGCTGATGGGCGCCGCGAGCGTCGGGCTGCCCACCGTCATGCTGACCGGCGGGCCGATGCTGAACGGGAAGTTCCGCGGCGCGGACCTCGGGTCCGGCACCGACGTCTGGCGGTTCCACGAGGAGGCGAGGGCGGGCCGGATGAGCGGCGCCGAGCTCGCCGAGGCGGAGTCGTGCATGTCCCGCAGCCGCGGGCACTGTATGACGATGGGGACCGCGTCGACGATGGCGTGTCTCGCCGAGGCGCTGGGCATGCAGCTCACCGGTGCGGCCGCGATCCCCGCGGTCGACGCCCGCCGGTTCGCGCTCGCCCAGGCCACCGGGCGGCGCGCGGTCGGGCTGGTGAACGAGGATCTCCGTCCCGCCGCGATCCTGACGCGCGCGGCGTTCGAGAACGCGATCCGGGTGAACGCGGCGCTGGGCGGCTCGACCAACGCCGTCGTGCACCTGCTCGCGCTCGCCGGGCGGCTCGGGGTGCCGCTGTCCCTCGACGACTTCGACACGCTGGCCCGCGACGTCCCGGTGCTGGTGGACCTGATGCCGTCCGGGCGCTTCCTGATGGAGGATTTCGCTTACGCGGGCGGGCTTCCCGCGGTGCTCCGGGAGCTCGGCGACCTGCTGCGCACCGACGTGCCGACCGTGACGGGCCGGACCATCGGCGAGAACGTCGACGGCGCACCGCGCTGGAACGACGAGGTCATCCGGACCCGCGATGCGCCCTTCCGGCCCGCCGGCTCCGGCACGGTCGTGCTGCGCGGCAGCCTCTGCCCCCGCGGCGCGGTGCTGAAGATCTCCGCCGCCTCCCCGCGGTTGCTCCGCCATCGCGGGCGGGCACTCGTGTTCGACCGCGTCGAGGACTACGTCGCGGTGTGCGAGGACCCGGACCTCCCGGTGGACGAGTCCACTGTGCTGGTGGTCCGCAACGCGGGGCCGCGTGGCTACCCGGGTTTCCCGGAGGTGGGGAACATGCCGATGCCCAGGGTGCTGCTCGAGGCCGGGATCGACGACATGGTCCGGATCTCCGACGCGCGGATGAGCGGTACCGGCTACGGCACCTGTGTGCTGCACACCGCGCCCGAGGCCGCGATCGGGGGACCGCTGGCACTGGTCCGGACCGGGGACTGGATCTCACTCGACGCCGGGGCCCGCAGGCTCGATCTCGAAGTCGGCGAAGACGAGCTCGCGCGGCGCCGCGCGGAGTGGACGCCGCCCCCGCCCGCCGCCACGCGTGGCTGGGTCCGGCTGTACCTCGATCACGTGCAGCAGGCCGACGAGGGCGCGGATCTGGACTTCCTGACCGGCGGCAGCGGGGACGCCGTCGGCCGCCACTCGCACTGAGCCGCCTCGGGAGCGCACGCGTGCGGTGACCATCGAAGTGGGTTGACTCCTGCATCCAGCGTACTCCATACTGCATACAATCTTCAATTTGGCCTCCGTGAGGGAAGTTGATGGCCATGCCCGAGACGGTGGTTCGCGAACTCCTCGACGTGTACGGGCGGCGGTACCGGGTGGGCGAAAGCGATCGTGCCCTGCTCGGCCGGTCGCGGACCTGGATCGGCTGGCTGGCCGGTGCCGCGATGTTCGCCGCCGGGGTGCAGCAGTACGGCTTCGGCGTGCTCGCCCCGGTGCTGAGCAGGGCACACGGCTGGACCTTCACCGAGATCGTGCTGGCCTTCGGGCTGTGGGCGGTCTGCCAGGCGAGCGTGGCGTTCCCTGTCGCGTGGCTGCGCGACCGGCAGGTGCTCGGCCCGGCCGCCGCGGTCGTGCTCGGCGGGGTGCTGTGCGCGATCGGCCTGGTCACGCTCGGCCACGCGGACAGCATGGGCGCGGTGTTCCTCGGCTATTCGGTGGCCGGTGGGGCGGGTACCGGCCTCGTCTACGCGACCTGTGTCGGCGCGGTGCTGCGCTGGTTCCCCGACCGCACCGCGCGAGCGGGCCTGGCCAGCGGCGCCTTCGCCTTCGGGAGTGTGCCGTTCGTCCTGATCGCCGGGTATCTGCTCACGGTGGACACCCGCGCGGTGCTGCTCGACGTGACCGCCGCGCTGGTGCTGGTGGTGCTCGTCGCCGCGGGACTTCCGCTCCGTTATCCGCCGGAACACTGGTGGCCCGAACGACCGGATCCCCGTGCGTGGGCACTGGACCGGACGCGCAACCGGAATGTCGTGGTGAACCGTCCCGCGGTGCGGCACTTCCGGCCGGGAGAGGTCCTTCGCTGCCGGAAGACCCTTCCGTTGTACGTCACCGTCGCGTTCGCCGCCGCCGTCCTGCTGTTCGACGTCGGCTACCTGGCGACGTTCGTGGCCGCGCGGGGCGGCGGTCCGGTCCTCGCCGCGTACGCGCTCGCCGTCCTCGCACTGGCGACCGGCGGCGGCCGGATCGTGCTGGGCCGGCTCGCGGACCGGCTGGGCAGGCGGCGGATCCTCCGGCTCGCGCTCGCGACCGGTGGTGTGGCGCAGTTCGTGCTGTTCTCCGCGGGGGAACACCGCGTCGCCTGGGGACTGCTGGCCGGCGTCGCGCTCGCCGGGCTCGGGAACGGCTGCTGCTACACGCTGCTGGCCGGGCTGGTGCGGGAGTACTTCGGTGAGGACTCGGTCATGCAGAACTTCGGGGTGCTGTACACGGCCAAGGCCGCGGGAGCGGTGCTCGGGATCGGCCTGGCCACCTTCGTGGCCACCGCGCACGGCTACGCCGCCGCGTTCGCCGCGGCGGGGGTCGTGAGCATGGCGGGCGCGGCGCTCGGCGGGCGCGTGGCACAGCCGGGGCGTCCGGAGTCACTCCTGCCTGCCGCCTGAATTCCTTGTCTCACAACGGTTCCCGACCGGGGCCGGCCCGGGGTGTGCCCCGCACCCCGGGCCGGACGCGGTGTCGGTCAGGAAGCGTCCGGCAGGTGGATACCGGCGATGTGGACGTCGACGACCTCGACGTCGAGACCGAGGAACTGTTCGACGGCTTCGATCACGCTGACCCGGATCTGCTCGGCCAGTGCCTTGACCGCATGCCCGAACTCGACCACCAGGGAGACCTTGATCGTCGCGACCTCACCGTCGACCTCGGCCGAAACGCCTTCCGTGCCAAGGTCGTGCACGCCGTCGGCCTTGCGGGCCAGCATGCTGACAACCTCCGCGACGACCCCGTCGCCGACCGTCGTGCTGCCGCGGGTCCCGGCGGCGGGTCGCGCCTCGGCCGTCACCGCGTCCGGCTCCTCGGCCTGGTCGGCATGGTCGGCGTCGTCCGCGGCGGGTTCGGCGGCGACATCCGTTGGCGCGTCAGCGGATTCGACGTCGGCGGACGCGGGCTCGTCGATGCTCGCGTCGTCCTCGTCGGCGGTGACGTCCTCGTCCGCGACCGCTTCGTCGGTGTCCTCGTCGACGGGCTCGTCCACGGCTTCGTCGTCCTCGGCCAGGTCGTCGGCGGAGTCCTCCGCGTCGGCGGCTTCGGTTTCCTCGGTGTCGGCTTCGTCCTCGTCGCCGGCGGAAGCCTCTTCGGCTTCATGGTCCTCGGCGGTCTCAGCGGTCTCGGTTTCGCCGGCCTCGACGATGGCGTCCTCAGCGGTGGCGTTCTCGGCCGTCTCGTTCTCACCAGCGGTTTCGGCGGCGTCCTCCGCGCTCGTGGCGACCTGCCCGGCGTCGGCGACCTCGGCCACCGGCTCCGCCTGCTCGGTCTCGATCGCTTGGGGGACAACGGTTTCGGGAGTGTCGGCCGGGGTGGACGGGGCAGGGGTGGCGACGGCGCCGTACTCACCGGGCCTGGACGGTTCGTTCTTGGCGCGGCCGAAGATGCTGTTGATGACGTCGGACATGAGGACCCCTTTTCGGGAGCGACGAGGAGAGGGAGGAGGCGAGCAGACGGCGCAATGGTAGGGGCATGTCCATGATCGGGTTCCCGCGCCCCTGTCTTTGAAATCTTCTTGTGTCCCAAGGAATACCCCGGCTGATACCGCCGGTCCGGACGGTTCGCCTGGTCACGGCCGTCGCCGAGCCTTCGCGACATGTTCGCCAAGGGTTCATTCCGCGCCGCGGGCTTCGAGATCCGAGCCGCGACTCTCGATACGTTGGGGGGCAACGTGTCACAACGCGGGGAGAGTCCTCAGCCCAGTCGCCGAAGGACGGCGGCGACCGCGGGGGAGACGTCGCCGCCGGGGCGGGCCAGCCGCACCTGCCAGCTCGGCGCCTCCTCAGCGAAACGGCGCACCGGCAGATCGGGGAACCGCTCGGCGACCGACTCGGGAAGGACGCAGCCGCCGAGGCCGTGGCGGACCAGCTCCGCCGCGGCGGTGAGATCGTCGGCCTCCACGGTCACGGTCCGGTCGAGCCGCGCCGTCAGAAAAGCGAGGTCGACGGCCGCGCGGATCGCCCACCCCGGCGCGAAGTCCACCAGGGGCATCGCGGCGGCCTCGGCGAGCGTGACCGGGCCGGGGGCCGCGAGTGGCGGCGTCACCAGCACCAGGTCCTCGTGCGCGAGCAGCCGGGTGACCAGGCCGTGCCGCTGCCGCTCGTCCAGTACCGCGATCGCGAGGTCCACAGTGGACTCACGAACCGCCTGGCAGAGCCGCTCGGCGGGCGCCTGGCGGACCCGGATGTCGAGGCAGGGGTGCTCGCGGCGGAGCCGGGCGAGGGCGCGGTGCAGCCGGGAGCCCATGCCCGGCATCGTGCCGATGACCGCCACTCCGCGCAGGCGGTGGCGGGCGGGGTCGACGGTCGCCCGTGCCTCGTCGGCGGCCAGGAGGGCCGCGCGGGCGGCGGGAAGGAAGGCCTGCCCGGCGGGGGTGAGCGCGACCCGGTGGGTGGTCCGGTCGAACAGCGGTGTGCCGAGGTCCCGTTCGAGGGCCCGCACCGTGGTGGACACAGTGGACTGCACGGTACGCAGGCGGTGCGCCGCCGCGGTGAATCCGCCTTCCTCGGCCACGGCGACGGCGATTTCCATCTGACGCAGGTCCACGCGTCCTCCCGGGTGGCGGTTCAGGTGATCTCATACTGTATGCGATCCTGGGCGACGCGAAAGGCTTCGGAACACTGGGGTTACCGACCCGGTCAAAAGCAGGCGGATACGGTCCGCGGCCGAGCTGCTCGTAGCTACCCGTTCCCGCCGTGGCGCCGATGACGGTGCTGCCGGTGGCGAGCATGCGGCCGGTGTGCCGGGGTGGCCTCGGCGCCGGTCACCTCGGACACCATGATCCTGCTGGACTTGCCGGGGAAGATCGCCACGGTGCCTGACCTCTCCGTGTGCGCCGTGGCGGGGACGGCCGCGTCGTCCACCATGCCCACCACGGTGAGCAACGGATGCGCCGCCGCGGCCAGTAGTCGCCTGCCCGCGGCGACGTTGTTGCCGTCGAGCCGGACGATCAGAGGTTTCGTAGCGGTCTCCCCGAGGATCCCCGGTGCCCGCAGGATCCCGGACGTCACCGCGGCGCAGGCGGTGATGCCGCCGAAGACGTTGACGAGGACGCCGCGCACCTCCGGGTCACCGAGGACCACGGCGAGCCTGGTGGCCACCACCTCGGCCGATGCCATCGCGGGGAACGCGCGCTGGGAACGAGCGAGGAGAAACGAGCCGTAGTACTCCTCGGCGATCTCGCTCGCCCTGGTGACGAGGACCCAGTGGGCGGTGTACCCCTTGCTGTCCACATCAGGATGTCGCCGACGGTGCGGGCGAATCGCACCCCCGCCCGCTTCCCGCGTCCGCCGGTCTCGACCTGGGCCTTGATCACGACCGGGCCCACGGGCGCGGCGGCGCGCCGGGCCCGCTCCGGTGCGGTGGTGACCTCGCCGCGAGGGCCGGGACGTGGTGCCGGTCGAACAGGCCGCGTGCCCGGTGTTCGAAGAGGTCCATCGCGGGCTTCCTTCCTGCGGGGCCGTCCCGGGCGGCCGCGGTGCCGGTGTCCGAGGGCAGCGCGGACCGGCTCGTCGCGCTTCCGGCCTCCGGGCTAAACCCCGGGGAAACACCGCTGGACAGCGAGCCGTCGGAGAGTCAGTATATGGCTACCACATACGGTATGCAATCTACAGTCTGCCGTGAAGGTGGCCCTGACCTCGGAGGATTCCCGTGGCGGGCCGCGAGATCGAACAACGAGCGCACGGATCAGAGAGGTCCGGCGTGCGACGAGGAGGAGCGGACATGGCGCCAGCGACGACCGGGACGACGGCGGGCGAGGAGGCGGCGCGAAGCGAGGGTGGCACCGAGTCCGCGCCGGAGATGATCTCCGGCGGGCACCTCGTGGCGAAGGCGCTCAAGGCGGAGGGCGTGGACACGATCTTCACCCTGTGCGGCGGTCACATCATCGACATCTACGACGGCTGCGTCGACGAGGGCATCGAGGTCATCGACGTCCGGCACGAGCAGGTCGCCGCGCACGCGGCGGACGGGTACGCGCGCGTCACCGGCCGCCCGGGATGCGCGGTGGTGACCGCGGGGCCCGGGACGACCGACGCGGTGACCGGCGTGGCGAACGCCCTGCGCGCGGAAAGCCCGATGCTGCTCATCGGCGGGCAGGGCGCGCTGACCCAGCACAAGATGGGGTCGCTGCAGGACCTGCCCCATGTGGACATGATGGCGCCGATCACCAAGTTCGCCGCCACCGTGCCGCATACGGCGCGCGCGGCCGACCTGGTCTCGATGGCGTTCCGGGAGTGTTTCCACGGCGCGCCCGGACCGTCCTTTCTGGAGATTCCCCGCGACGTGCTCGACGCGTCGGTCCCGGTGGAGCAGGCGCGGATCCCCGGCCCCGGCCGGTACCGCGCGTCCACCCGCGGCGCCGGCGACCCCGCCGACGTCGAGCGGCTCGCCGATCTCCTGGTGCACGCGAAGAAGCCGGCGATCCTGCTGGGCAGCCAGGTGTGGACCACCCGCGCGACCGAGCCCGCGGCCGAGCTGGTGCGCACGCTGAACGTCCCGGCGTACATGAACGGCGCGGGCCGGGGCACCCTGCCGCCGGGCGACCCGCACCACTTCCAGCTTTCGCGCCGCTACGCCTTCACCAATGCCGACGTGATCGTCATCGTCGGCACCCCGTTCGACTTCCGGATGGGTTACGGCAAAAGGCTTTCCCCCGACGCGACCGTGGTGCAGATCGACCTGGACTACCGGACGGTCGGAAAGAACCGCGACATCGACCTGGGCATCGTCGGCGACGCGGGCCAGGTGCTCGCCGCGGTCACCGAGGCCGCCGCGCGCCGGGACAACGGCGCCGTGTCGCGCAAACCGTGGCTGGAGGAGCTCCGGGCCGTGGAGGAGAAGGCGTACCGGAAGCGCCTGCCGCTACAGCACTCCGACGCCAACCCGATCCACCCCTACCGGCTGGTGCACGAGATCAACGAGTTCCTCACCGAGGACTCGATCTACATCGGCGACGGCGGTGACATCGTCACCTTCTCCGGTCAGGTGGTGCAGCCGAAGTCGCCGGGACACTGGATGGACCCCGGACCGCTGGGCACCCTCGGCGTCGGGATCCCGTTCGTGCTCGCGGCCAAGCACGCCCGCCCGGACAAGGAGGTCGTGGCGCTCTTCGGGGACGGCGCGTTCAGCCTCACCGGCTGGGACTTCGAGACGCTGGTGCGTTTCGATCTGCCGTTCGTCGGCATCGTCGGCAACAACTCCTCGATGAACCAGATCCGCTACGGCCAGGCCGCGAAGTACGGCCTGCCGCGTGAGCGGGTCGGCAACACCCTCGGCGACGTCCGCTACGACGAGTTCGCGCGGATGCTCGGCGGCTACGGCGAAGAAGTCCGTGACCCCGCGGACATCGCCCCGGCGCTGCGGCGTGCGCGGGAGTCCGGGAAGCCGTCGCTGATCAACGTCTGGGTCGATCCGGACGTGTACGCGCCCGGAACCATGAACCAGACCATGTACAAGTGACCCGGCTCGCGAGTGGAGGAAAATCCCATGGGAAAGGCACTTGAGGGTATTCGTGTCCTGGACATGACGCACGTGCAGTCGGGTCCCTCGGCCACGCAGATGCTGGCCTGGCTCGGCGCGGACGTCATCAAGCTGGAAGCACCGGGGCGGGGTGACATCACACGCGGGCAGCTGCGTGATCTGCCCGGAGTGGACAGTCTCTACTTCACGATGCTCAACGGCAACAAGCGCAGCATCACGCTCAACATGAAGAGCGAGCAGGGAAAGAAGCTGTTCGGCGAGCTGGTGTCCCAAGTGGACGTCCTGGTGGAGAACTTCGGCCCCGGTGTCGTGGACCGGTTCGGTTTTTCCTGGGAACGGCTGGCGGAGCTGAACCCGCGCCTGGTCTACGCCTCGATCAAGGGATTCGGACCCGGCCGGTACGCGGATTTCAAGGCCTACGAGGTGATCGCGCAGGCGATGGGCGGCGCGATGAGCACCACCGGGTTCGAGGAGGGACCGCCGACCGCGACCGGCGCGCAGATCGGCGACTCCGGGACCGGGATGCACCTGGTGGCGGGCATTCTCGCCGCGCTGTACCAGCGCACCCACTCCGGGCGCGGGCAGCGGGTCCAGGTCGCCATGCAGGACGCCGTGCTGAACCTGTGCCGGGTCAAGCTGCGCGACCAGCAGCGGCTGGCACACGGCGGGCTCACCGAGTACCCGAACGAGAACTTCGGCGACGAGGTGCCGCGTTCGGGCAACGCCTCGGGCGGCGGGCAGCCCGGCTGGGCGGTGCGGTGCGCGCCCGGCGGCCCGAACGACTACATCTACGTCATCATCCAGCCGGTGGGGTGGAAGCCGATCACCGAGCTGATCGGGCGGCCGGAGCTGGCCGAGGACCCGGAGTGGGCGACGCCGGAGGCACGGCTGTCCAAACTGGACAAGGCGTTCGCGCTGATCGAGGACTGGACCTCGCGGCACACCAAGTGGGAGGTGATGGAGCGGCTGAACGCCCGCAACGTCCCGTGCGGCCCGATCCTGTCCACCAGGGAACTGGCCGAGGACGAGACGCTGGCCGAGCTGGGCACCGTCGTCGAGGTCCCGCATCCCGAACGCGGCAGCTACAAGACCGTCGGCTGCCCGCTCAAACTGTCCGACTCCCCGGTCGAGATCGGCCGGTCCCCGCTGCTGGGCGAGCACAACGGCGAAATCCTCGGCGAGCTCGGCTATCGCGCCGACCAGCTGGACGAACTCCGCGCCGCGGGCGTGATCTGAAGGAGATGGGCTGATGGCAGGCGGTAAGGACCGTGCCGCGGTCGAGAAGATCCTCGAAGCGGCGGCAGCGGACAGGCGTACGTCCTTGACGGCGCCCGAAGGCAGGCAGATCTGCGAGGCCTATGGCATCCCGACGCCGCGGGAGTGCCTCGCGACGAGCGCGGAGGAGGCCGTGCGGCAGGCGCGGGAGATCGGCCTGCCGGTGGTGCTCAAGATCGTGTCGCCGGACATCCCGCACAAGACCGACGCGGGCGGCGTGCTCGTCGGGCTCGACACCGAGGAGAAGGTCGCCGAGGGCTACGCGCGGATCATCGAGAACGCCAGGGCGTACCGGGCGGACGCGCACGTCGTCGGCGTCCAGGTGCAGCGGATGCTCACCGGCGGCCAGGAGGTCATCATCGGCGCGGTGACCGACCCGACGTTCGGCAAGGTCGTCGCGTTCGGGCTCGGCGGCGTTCTGGTGGAGGTGCTCAAGGACATCACGTTCCGGCTGGCGCCGACCTCGGCGGAGGAAGCGCTTTCGATGATCGACGGGATCGCGGCCGCGGAGGTCCTGCGTGGCGTGCGTGGCGCGGAGCCCGCCGACCGGGAGGCGCTGGCCGGGATCGTGCACGCGCTGGGCGAGCTGGTCACCGACTTCCCGCGGCTGGCCGAGGTCGATCTGAACCCGGTGCTGGCGACCGCGACCGGCGCGACCGCGGTGGACGTCCGGATCCTGCTCGACCCGGACGCGGCCAAGGAGCCGGTGCGGTTCTCGCGGGAGGAGATCCTCATGGCGATGAACCGCATCATGAAGCCCACGTCGATCGCGGTCATCGGCGCCTCGGCCGAAACCGGGAAGATCGGCAACTCGGTGCTGAAGAACCTGGTCGGCGGCGGTTACGCGGGGGAGATCTTCCCGATCAACCCGAAGGCCGCGGAGATCCTCGACCGCAAGGCGTACGCGAGCATCGCGGACGTACCGTCCAATGTGGACGTCGCGGTGTTCGCCATCCCGGCGAAGTTCGTGCCCGCGGCGCTGGAAGAAGCCGGGAGGAAGGGAGTGGCGGGCGCGATCCTGATCCCGTCCGGGTTCGGTGAGACCGGCAACGTCGCGCTGCAGGACGAGGTCGTCGCGATCGCGCGCGAGCACGGCGTGCGCGTCCTCGGCCCGAACATCTACGGCTACTACTACACGCCGGAGAACCTGTCGGCGACGTTCTGCACCCCGTACGACGTCAAGGGCGGCGTCGCGCTCTCCTCGCAGAGCGGCGGGATCGGGATGGCGATCCTCGGGTTCAGCCGCTCGGCGAAGATGGGCGTGTCCGCGATCGTCGGCGTGGGCAACAAGGCCGACATCGACGAGGACGATCTGCTCACGTTCTTCGAGCACGACGAGAACACCGAGCTGATCGCGATGCACCTGGAAGACCTGAAGGACGGCCGGTCCTTCGCGGAGACCGCCAAGCGGGTTTCCGCGCGCAAGCCGGTCGTGGTGCTGAAGGCGGGCCGGACCTCGCAGGGCGCCAGGGCGGCCAGCTCGCACACCGGCGCGCTGGCCGGGAACGACAAGGTCTACGACGACATCCTGCGCCAGAGCGGGGTGATCCGCGCGCCGGGCCTGAACGACATGCTGGAGTACGCCCGCGGGATCCCGCTGCTGCCGGCCCCGACAGGGGAGAACGTCGTCATCATCACCGGGGCCGGTGGTTCGGGCGTGCTGCTGTCTGACGCGTGCGTGGACAACGGGCTGAAGCTGATGGAGATCCCGCCCGATCTGGACACGGCGTTCCGGAAGTACATCCCGCCCTTCGGCGCGGCGGGCAACCCGGTGGACATCACCGGCGGGGAGCCGCCGTCGACCTACCGCGACACGATCGCGCTGGGGCTGGCGGACGAGCGGATCCACGCGCTGATTCTCGGCTACTGGCACACCATCGTCACTCCGCCGATGGTGTTCGCGAAGCTGGTGTCCGAAGTGGTCGGTGAGTATCGCGAGAAGGGCATCGAAAAGCCTGTCGTGGCTTCGCTTTCCGGCGATGTCGAGGTCGAGGAAGCCAGCGAGTACCTGTACCGGAACGGAGTGGTGGCCTACCCCTACACCACCGAGAAGCCAGTGGCGGTACTCGGCGCGAAGTACCGCTGGGCGCGTTCGGCGGGACTGGTGGGCTGAAACCGGCGTGGCGGGGCGGGTCACCGGCGACCCGCCCCGCGCCGTACCCAGGACGGAAGGAGCGGGTATGCGGCCCGACAGTTGACGCCCGGTCGCGGTGGTTCGGGGCGATCGTGGTCGCACACGGGCGGGGTGTGCGGCGGAGAGCACACGAAAACGTAAGGGAATGAGTAGTCAACGGTGACGAAAGAGAACTCTTATGACCGCAGCCGCACCGACCTATCAGGAGCTCGTCGACGACAACGGAAGGGTGTACCGGGTAGGGGAGAGCCCGCACGACATCATGGGGCGCTCCCGCGGGTGGATGGTCTGGTTGCCCTGGGTCGCCATGATGGCGGTCAGTGTTTTCGAATACGGCTGGGGCGCCGTCGAGCACACCCTGGAACAGAAGTACGGCTGGTCGCTGGGCGACGCGTTCTGGCTGGCCAGCATCTGGGCGGTGTTCCAGGCCGGGGTGGCGTTCCCGGCGGGCCGCCTGCGGGAGAAGAACATCGTCTCGGCGAAGACGGCGATGCTCGTCGGGGCGTTGTGCAGTGGAATCGGTTATTTCACGATAGCGCACAGCGGGAACCTCGTGCTCGCGTTCGCCGGGTATTCGGTGCTGGGTGGTATCGGCGCCGGTCTGGTCTACGCGACCTGCGTCAACATGGTCGGGAAATGGTATCCGGAGAAACGAGGCGCGCGGACCGGGTTCGTCAACGGCGGATTCGCCTACGGCGCGGTCCCGTTCATCTACCTGTTCAGCGCGTTCCTGACGCACGACAACTATTCGGCGGTGCTGGACGTCATCGGCGGTTACATGCTGGTGGTGGTCGGGGTCTGCGGATTCCTGTTCAAGGACCCGCCGAAGAGCTGGTGGCCCGCCGACGTCGACCCGATCGCCTGGGCCAGGAATCGTGGCGGGACAACGGGACTGGCCAAGAACCCGCCCGCGGTCCGGCAGTACACCCCGATGGAGGCGATCCGCACCGGGATGCTGCCGCTGATGTGGCTGAGCCTGGTGATCATCGGCGGGGTCTCGCTGTTCGGGATCAACTTCCAGGTCGACTTCGCGAAGGAGAGCCATTTCGGCCCGTTCGTCGCGGCGTCGTCGGCCGGTGTGCTGTCCATTGTGAACGGTACCGGCCGCGCGGTGGTCGGCTGGGTCTCCGACCGGATCGGCAGGCGGCAGACGCTGACCGTCGTACTGGTGATCGCGGCGGCCGCGCAGTTCGGCGTGCTCTACAGCGGCAACACGCACAACCTCCCGCTGTTCCTGGTGTTCGCGTTCCTGACCGGGTTCGGCGGCGGGGCGTTCTACCCGCTGTTCGCCTCTCTGGTGCCGGACTACTTCGGGGAGAACAACAACGCCTCGAACTACGGTCTGGTCTACAGCGCGAAACTCGTCGGCGGTGTCGGCGGGGGCGGGCTCGCCGCCGCGGTGATCGGCGCGTGGGGATACAACGGCGCGTACATCCTGGCGGGGTGCGTCGCGCTGCTTTCCGCGGTGCTCACGCTGTTCCTGCGGCAGCCGGGCCGTCCGCGCCACGGCGCGGATCCGGCGGGGCGTCCCGGTTTCCTCGCCCGGCCGTCCACCGCGGCGGGGTCGTGAGTCCCGTGTCCGGTCAGGCCGGTCAGGACTGGGGTTCCTCGCGGGGCCGGTCGTGGAACGCCTGGCGGGTGCGCTCGGTGTGCCGGGTCATGATCTCCTCCGCGACGACGGGGTCCTTCGCCGCGATGGCCTCGATCAGCTGGGCGTGCTCGTGCCAGGCGTCGTGTCCGCGCGGGCGGGCGATGGGGGTGTAGTACCAGCGCACCCGGCGGTCCACGAGCGCGATCATCTCCGCCAGCACGGAGTTGCCGGAAAGTTCGGTGACGAACGCGTGGAGCGAGGAGTTGGCCGCGACGACGGCTTCGATGTCGTCGTCGGCCAGCGCCTCGATTCCTTCGTGGTGCAGTTCCCACAGGCGTTTGACGTCCTCGGGCCCGGCCTGGCCGGCGGCCAGGCGGGCGGAGTAGGCCTCCAGCACGCTGCGGACGCCGAGCAGGTGGTCGGCCTCCTCGTCGGTGGGCAGGTGGACGAAGGCTCCCTGCGCGGGGCGGAGATCCACCCAGCCCTCGGTCTGAAGTCGTTGCAGCGCTTCACGAACCGGCTGCCTGCTGACGCCGAGGTACTCGGCGAGGTCGGCTTCGACGAGGTGCTGGCCGGGTTCGAGGGTGCGGTTGACGATCAGCTCCGCCAGCGCCTCGTAGACGACCTGACGCAGCGGCGCCGGGCGCTCGACCCGGCGGGCGGCGGTCCCGCTGAGGGCCCCCTTCGCCGTGCGGCGTCCGGTCGGCCCGCGATCGGGCAGGGGCGAGACGGGCTGGGTCACGATGCACCTCGTTCGGGAATCAATCCGGGATCAGCCCAGGATACAGCCTTTGGTATGCAAAATCCTGGATGTTCCTCCGCGTCGCGCCGGGTCAACCAAAACGGACCAATCGGAAACGCGGTGCGTAATCCTCGAAAACAGCCGGGATACCCGCCTTGGCTGAGCCTCGTCCCGCCACGGTGTTCTGTCGCGGCGAAGCCTTGTGACCTGGAGCGATTCCCCGTTCGGGCGCTGGAAGATCCTTGGTCGACAGGATACTGTATGCAATCTAAGGACGGGAGGCTCGGCATGAAGGTGGCTGTTCTCGGTGCCGGCGCTATCGGCGCGTATGTCGGCGCCGCGCTGCACCGCGGCGGGGCCGAGGTCCATCTGATCGCGCGGGGACTCCACCTGGAGGCGATGCGCAGGCATGGCGTGCGGGTGCGCAGTCCTCGTGGGGACTTTTCGGCCGCGCCGCATGTCACCGGCGATCCGGCGGAGGTTGGCGAAGTGGATTACGTCTTTCTCGGCCTGAAGGCGCATTCCTACGCGACGGCGGGACCGCTGCTCGCCCCGTTGCTCGGCGGCCGGACCGCGCTGGTGGCCGCGCAGAACGGGGTGCCGTGGTGGTACTTCCACGGGCTGACCGGACATCCGCTGGAGGGGCGCCGGGTGGAGACGGTCGACCCCGGCGGCGCGGTGAGCGCGGTGCTCTGCCTGCGGCGGGCGATCGGCTGTGTCGTGTACTGCTCGACGGTGATCGATCGTCCCGGGGTGATCCGGCACCTGGAAGGGACCCGGTTCTCGCTGGGCGAACCGGCGGGAGGTGTCTCCGGGCGTTGCGCGGACCTGAGTGAGGCGATGGTCGCGGGCGGGCTCAAGGCCCCGGTCGAGTCCGGCATCCGGGACGAGATCTGGACCAAGCTGATGGGCAACGTCGCCTTCAACCCGTTGAGCGCGTTGACCAGGGCGACGATGGCGCAGATGTGCGAGCACACCGAAACCCGCGCGCTCGTCGCCACGATGATGACCGAGACGCTGGAGATCGCCCGCGCCGCGGGGAGCGATCCGCGGGTGTCGGTCGAGAAACGTATCGACGGCGCTTGGCGCGTCGGGCACCACAAGACGTCGATGCTGCAGGACCTGGAGGCGGGGAAGCCGCTGGAGATCGACGCGATCATCGGCGCGGTCGTGGAACTCGCGGACCTCACCGGCGTGCCCGCTCCCGCGCTGCGGCACGTGCACGCGGCGGTCGGGCTGCTGAATCGGATCACGACGACCGAGCCCGCGCCCGCCGGTGCACGCTGACCATTCGGCGGCGCGGCCAGCACCAGTGAATGTCCACTGTGGACTTCACGGCCTTGTGGCGACGAAGCGGGAAGCGGGAGGGTGGTGACCAGTCGGCCCGGGTCCCGACGGCAGGGGACGCCGGATCGTCAGCTGCCACGGCACCACCCCGCACGCCACCGGGCTCGGCGGGTACCTCCAGGACGTCAGCGACGCGGGCCGAGAGTGCCCGGGACGACCGGCGTCTCGCCGATTCGGCGGCGGCCTGCCGGAGGTGGCGATGTTGGTGGACCGGGCCCGCGCCGGATCGCGCTCCGGCCGCATCGCGCTCCGGCCGCCGCGCGGGAGGGCACGACGGCCGCCGAGGCGGGTGCCGATCACCGCGCGGCGGCGGTCCACGGTCGCCGTGTTCGACATGGGCCCGGACCGGCGTTTTCTGTGGCCGGAAGGCAAGGCCTCGTCGGCCTGTACGCGCGCCCGGCCTGGGTGGTCCCGCCGGTGAGGCGGACAGGCACGTCTGAGCGAGCCGGGCCCCGGCCGCGCCGTGCCCGGCGACCACGGCGGGATCGGCCCCGAGGGTGAGCGTGGCCGCCGCGGTGCGGGCCGATCCGGTGCCCGTGCCCGAGGTGAACCGGATCGGTGCCGGCGGCGTGGACCTCGGTCTCGCCCTGCCGTGTGGTTCCTCCGGGCGGTGAAGGCGTGCGGCCGGAGTGGCGGGCACTCGCCCCGATCGCGGGGACGTCCACCCGGATCTGGTGCCGCGCGGCAACGCGCTGTCGGAGTTCGGAGGGACCCGATACGCGCCGGGACCGAAGCCGCGCCACGGTGGTTCGCCTCGGCGGAGGCGGTGATCACGGCGACCGACCACGCCACGAAGCTGTGTGATCGGGCCGCCTCCCGGCGCGAGGGGGAATCGGACGGCGGTCGCGGAACGCGCCGACGGTCGGCACCGTGCCGGCGCGTCGTGGCAGCGTTTTCCTGACAGCGTTTGCTCAGCGATGCCGCAGAATCGGTGCCCGCCGGGCGCCGGGTCCGCGCCGGGCGGAGTCGGCGGAAGCGGTTTCGGTCCGGGTGGCGAACACGTTGTCCAGTGCGAACCGGCCGGGACCGAGGAACACCAGGAGCAGCAGCGCCCAGCAGAACATGGCCGAAGCCTCACCGCCGTTCTGGATGGGGAAGAGGGCTTCCGGCATGTGCACGGTGAAATACGCGTACGCCATCGAACCGGAACTGATCAGCGCGGCGACCCGGGTGCCGAGGCCGAGGCAGATCAGCGCGCCACCGACGAGCTGGATGGCCGCCGCCCACCAGCCGGGCCACTGGCCGACCGCGGCGGGAGCCTTGGCGCCGAGTACACCGAAGATGGTTTTCACCCCGTGACAGGCGAACAGAAATCCCGTCACGATGCGAAAAAGCCCGAGTACGTGTTCGCGGGCCGGGTCGAGCCGGTGCATGGTTCCTCCACAGGAGACGAGGCGGACTGTCGATTCCGTATGTGGTGGGCGGCGGCAGTACCGGGGTCGTGATTGGTTCAGACCTTTCAGCTGTGTTGCGCAAGGTATACCGGCGCTCGCCGGGGGCTGATACCGCCAAAAGTCCGGTCTTTGTCTGTTTCTCACGGCTCGCGCGTCCCGCCGCTCGACGGTGGCGTGCGTTGACCGGCGCTCCTCGGGAGAGCTAGGGTATCGATATACGAAAAAGAAATTCCGCAATACGGAACTAGCTGCGGAACGACCCCCCGAGTCTTCGACGAGGTGACCGATGTCTGAACCTGCCGGCGCGCGTCATTCCCTGGCGTACGTCGCCAACCTGTCGACCCTGTTCAAGGAACTGCCGCTGCCGGAGCGGCCGAAGGTGGCGCGCGAGGCGGGCTTCACCGCGGTCGAGTTCTGGTGGCCGTTCGAGGTCGCCGTTCCCGCCGGTGACGAGGTGGACGCCTTCGTGACGGCGATCCGGTCGGCCGGAGTCCGCTTGACCGGGTTGAACTTCTTCGCCGGCGACATGCCGGCGGGGGACCGCGGCGTGCTGTCCTGGCCGGGACGGGAAACCGAGTTCGCGGAGAGTCTCGTCATCGCGGTGGACATCGCGGAGCGGCTCGGCTGCCGCAGCTTCAACGCGTTGTACGGCAACCGAGTGGACGGGGCGGAGCCCGCCCGGCAGGACGCGCTGGCGTTGCGCAACCTGGCCACGGCCGCGGACGCGGCGGCCGGGATCGGGGCGCAGCTGGTGCTCGAACCGCTGTCCGGCGCGGACCGCTACCCGGTGAAGACGGCGGCCGACGCCGTCAAGATCCTCGACGAGCTGGGCCGGGACAACGTCCGGCTGCTCGCCGATCTGTATCACCTCGCGACGAACGGCGATGATCTCGACGCGCTCGTCGCGGTGCACACCCCGCGGATCGGGCACGTCCAGATCGCCGACGTACCGGGCAGGCACGAGCCCGGTACCGGCTCGCTGGACATCGAGGGATACCTGGAAAAGCTCGAGGCCGCGGGGTATCGCGGCGAGGTCGGCGTGGAGTACCTGCCGACCGGCGACACCGTCGCGTCACTGCAATGGCTGCCTATCGCGCAAAGGGGACGGGCATGACGAAGATCGGATTCATCGGCCTGGGTGTCATGGGCACCCCGATGGCCGCGCACCTGGCCGCCGCCGGCCACGAGGTCGGCGGGTACGACACGCACGCGGACGCGCGCGCGAAACTGGAGTCGGCGGGCGGGCGCGCCGCCACGGGCGTCGCCGACGCCGTCGCCGAGGCGGATGTCGTGATCACCATGCTGCCCAATCACCCGCAGGTGGAGGCGGTGGTCCTGGGGCCGGGCGGGGTGCTGGAGTCCGCCAAGCCGGGGACGTTGCTGGCCGACATGAGCACGATCCGGCCGGAGACCTCGATCGCGCTCGCGGAACGCGCCGCGGCCAGGGAGATCCGGGTGCTGGACGCGCCCGTCTCCGGTGGGCAGGCCGGGGCGGAACAGGCGGCACTGTCCATTATGGTCGGTGGCGAGGCAGCGGACTTCGCGGCCGCGCTGCCGGTGTTCGAGGTGGTCGGGAAGACGATCGCGCACGTTGGGCCGCATGGCGCCGGCCAGGTCGTGAAGGCGGCGAACCAGCTGGTCGTGGGTGGCGTCTACGGGCTGGTCGCGGAGGCGATCGTGTTGCTCGAAGCGTCCGGTGTGGACGCCGCGACCGGGCTCGACGTGCTGGCCGGCGGACTGGCGGGCAGCCGCATCCTGGACCTGAAGCGGAAGTCCATGGTGGCGCGGGACTTCCGGCCGGGCTTCCGGATCGACCTGCACCACAAGGACATGGGCATCGCGCTGGCCGCCGCCCGCCAGGCCGATGTCGCGCTCCCGCTCACCGGGCTGGTCGCCCAGCTCGTCGCCGCGGGCCGGGCGATGGGCCACGGCTCCCTCGACCACTCGGCGCTGCTCAAGGTGGTCGAAGAACTTTCCGGCCGCGCGGCGGCCACCGAGGCGGAGGCGTGGACATGACGAGAATCCCCGTGATGCAGGCGGTCGTGGACGTGCTGGTGAGCGAGGGCGTGGACGTCGCCTTCGGCTGCCCCGGCGCCGCGATCCTCCCGCTGTACCAGGCGCTTCAGGATTCCGGCATCGAACATCTGGTGGTGCGCCACGAGGAGGGCGCGACCCACATGGCCGACGGCTGGGCACGGACCACCGGCAAGGTCGGGGTGGCGATCGGGACCTCCGGCCCTGCCGGGACCAACATGATCACCGGCCTGTACACCGCGCACGCGGACTCGATCCCGATCCTGTGCGTCACCGGGCAGGCGGATTCCCGCAAGCTGCACACCGAGGCGTTCCAGGCCGTCGACATCGTCGAGATCGCGAAACCGGTCACGAAGTGGGCGGTGCAGGTCAAGGAAGCCGCCCAGCTGCCGTGGATCTTCCGCGAGGCCTTCCGGATCGCCCGGTCGGGCCGGCCGGGACCGGTCCTGATCGACCTGCCGATCGACGTGCAGAAGCAGGAGATCGAATGGGACTCCAGCATCGACTCGCCGCTGCCGCTCGCCACGGTGACCCCGGCACCCGCCCGGGTCGAGCGAGCGCTGGAGATGCTGCGCGCGGCGGAACGGCCGCTGATCCTCGCCGGTGGTGGTGTGGTGCTCGGCGAGGCGAGCGACCGGCTGCGCGTGGCCGCCGAACGGCTCGGGATCCCGGTGCAGGTCACGTTGATGGGCAAGGGGAGTTTCCCCGAGGACCACGAGCTGTTCGCCGGGATGGCCGGGATCCAGACCTCGCAGCGCTGGGCGAACGCGGCGTTCCTGGAGGCGGACCTCGTGCTCGCGCTCGGTGCCCGGTTCGGGGACCGGCACACCGGTGAGCTCGACGTCTACCGGGGCGAGCGCAAGTTCATCCACGTCGACATCGAGCCGACCCAGCTGGGCAAGGTGTTCGGGCCCGACCTCGGTGTCGTGTCGGACACCGGCGCCTTCCTCGACGCGCTGCTGGCCACAATGGACGGACAGGACACCGCCCGCGACCGGGCGTGGGTGAAGCGGATCGGCGAGCTGAAGGCCGCGCTGCCGCGGCGGGAGGACTTCGACGACCTGCCGATCAAGGCGCCGAGGGTGTTCAAGGAGATCAACGAGTTCTACGGCGAGGACACCTACTTCGTCACCGCTATCGGGCTGTACCAGATCTGGTCGGGGCAGTTCCAGCGCGCCCACAAGCCCCGGCACTACCAGGTGTGCGGCCAGGCGGGCCCGCTCGGCTGGGAGATCCCGGCGGCGATCGGCGTCAAGAAGGCCCGTCCGGACGCGCGGGTGGTCGGGGTGGTCGGCGACTACTCGTTCCAGTTCCTGGTGGAGGAACTCGCCGTGGCGGCGCAGTACGACGTCGGTTTCGTGCTGATCATGCTGAACAACGAGTACCTCGGGCTGATCCGCCAGGCTTCGCGCGGGTACGGGATGAACTACCAGGTCGACATCCACTACGACACCTCCGGTTCGGACAACGTCAAGATCATGGAGGCCTACGGCTGCTCGGGGACCCGGGTGCGGGAGCCGGGCGAGATCCGCGCGGCGCTGGCGTGGGCGGGCAAGGAGGCCGAGCGCACCAGCCGTCCGGTGCTGGTGGAGATCATGATCGAGCGGGAGGCGAACGCCGCGATGGGTGCCGCGCTCGACTCCGTGGTCGAGTTCGAGGCCACCGCGTAGACCGGCGGGGCAGCCTGTGGGCGACGGTCGCCGGCCGTCGCCCACGGTGCTCGGCCGCCTCAGACGGTCCACTGTGGATCCCGGCCGAGGTAACGCAGGAGCGCCGCCACGGCGTCGTCCCCCGCTGCGCCGTCCAGCGCGGCGGCGTAGGCACCGAACGGGCGAAGTGGCTCCACGATCTCCTTCGCCACCGCGAAGGAACCTTGGGGCAGGGGAGTGGGCACGCTCGCCGCCGGGCGACCCCGGAAAAGGCCGTCGCGGACGCGGTGAGCGCGGATTCGAGATAGGCCTCGCGATCGCCGTAGATACGGCCCGAGTGCGCGAACGGGTTCTCGGCCGGGCCGCCCTGCCCGGTGAGGGCGGAGGCGAAGGCAAGCTGATCCCCGGCGGCGTGCTGGAGCACCCGCGTCACGGTCCACTCGCCGCACGGTGCCGGCGACTCCCAGCCCGCCTCGGGGACGGCGGCCACGACGGTACGCAGCGCCCGGTGGGCCGCACCGAGCACCGGTCACGGCTGCGCGAGCCCGGCGAAGAACCGGCGCACATCGCCGGTGAGGACGCCGGTCGCCTCGTGCGCGGCGTAGTGCCCGGCACCGGTTCCGGGGTAGGAGTTCCAGCTGACGATGTTCGCGTGATCGCGTTCGGCGAAGCGCCGGATCGACTGGAAGTCGTTCGGGAACATGGCCAGCGCGGTCGGGACGGTGGTCGGCCCCTGTGGCCGCTCGGTGCTGTTCTTCTCCTCGTAGTAGAAGCGGATCGACGAGCCCGCGGTCCCGGTCAGCCAGTAGAGCGCCACGTTGGCGACGACGAACTCGGCGTCCAGGCTCTCGTCGAAGAGCTGCGCGTTCCAGGCGAGCAGCCCGAGCGGCGAGTCCGCGAGCGCGAACGCGAGGGTGTGCGGCTGCTGGCTGTGCAGCGTGTTGAACGAGAACTTCTCCTCGTAGAACCACTGCAGCCGGGCGAGCGCCGCCTGGTCGGCCTCGTCGAGACCGGCCATCTCCGCCGGATCCCCGGAGGGGAAGGAGAACAGCTGCGTGACGTGCACACCGACGACCTTCTCCGGTTCGAGACGGCCCAGCTCGGGGCCGATCATCGAACCGGCGTCGTTGCCGACCACGCCGTAACGGTCGTAACCGAGGCGGCCCATCAGCTCGGCCCAGGCCCGCGCGGTGCGGTAGCGGTCCCATCCGGCCGAACGGACCGGCCCGGAGAAACCGAACCCGGGCAACGAGGGGATCACCAGGTGGAACGCGGGCTCTGCGGCCGGGCCCGGCTCGGTCAGCGGGCCGATGACGTCGAGGTATTCCACGATCGAGCCCGGCCAGCCGTGCGTCAGCACCAGCGGTGTCGCGTCCGGTCGCGAGGAGCGGACGTGCAGGAAGTGGATCTGTTCGCCGTCGATCTCGGTGACGAACTGCGGCCAGGTGTTGAGCCGTGCCTCGAACGCGCGCCAGTCGAACTCGTCCGCCCAGTATTCGGCCAGCTCGCGGACCCGCTCGTTGGTCACGCCGTACGCGGCGGGCAGCTCGTCCGGCCACAGCGCCCGGCGCAGGCGGGCGCCGAGCTCGTCGAGCGCGGCCTGGGGGACTTCGGCGCGGAAGGGGTGGATCTCGGTCACGGGGACTCCTCGTGGTGGAACGGAATGGTTCGTTCCGAACTGTAGCAGAGCGGAATGATCCGTTCCAGTGCTATCCTCGGCGCATGCCCCGAGATGCCGAATCCGCCGCCCTGTCCGGCCGTCGTGGTCAGGCCGCCCGCAACGACGTGGTGATCCTGGACGCCGCGCGCACGGTGTTCCTCGCCGATCCGAAGGCACCGGTCTCGGCGGTCGCCGAGCACGCCGGGGTGGGGATCAGCGCCCTCTATCGGCGGTACCCGGGAAAGGAGGCGCTGCTGTGCCGGCTGTGTCATGACGGCCTGCGCCAGTACATCGCCGAGGCCGAGGCGGCGAGCCGGGACCCGGACGCCTGGAGCGCGCTCACGGAGTTCCTCGGCCGTGTCGTGGACGCCGACGTCCACTCGCTGACGGTGAACCTGGCCGGTGCGTTCACCCCGACACCCGACATGGGCGAGGACGCGCGGCGGGCCGGTGAGCTGACCGCCGGGCTGGTCGCGCGGGCGAAGGCGGCCGGGTGTCTTCGCGAGGACGTCGTCACCGAGGACGTCGGCCTGCTCCTGGAATGCTGCGCGGCGGTGCGGACCCCGGATCCGGACCGGACGCGGGTGCTGCGGCGTCGTTATCTCGCGCTGCTCGTCGCGGGACTGGCCGGGGGCGGTCCGCCGCTGCCCGGTCCACCGCCCGCGCCGGGTGAACTCGGCCGCTGGAAGTGAAGGGACGACAAGAAAAAAGGCGTCCCCGCCGCGGTGCGACGGGGACGCCGGGAAGCGGGGCCGGTCAGTCCCGGGAGCCGACGGGAACGCGCGCGTCCTCGCGGCGGCGGATGAACCGCCAGCCGACCACGAGGACGATCGCGACCACCGGGATCGAGTAGAACGCGATCTTCTCGGGCCCGTCGGAGAAGCCCATCAGCGCGATCACGAGCGCCAGGAACACGAGCGTGGCCCAGCCGGTGTACGGGGCGCCCGGCATCCGGTAGCTCGGCCGTTCGATCTCGCCCCGCAGCGCGGCCTGGCGCAGTCGCATCTGGGACACGATCAGGGTGGCCCAGGTGGCCACGACGCCGAGCGAGGCGATCGCGATGGCGATGTCGAAGGCCTCCTTCGGCACCAGGTAGTTCAGCACCACGCCCAGCAGGTAGGCGATCGAGGTGAACAGGATGCCGCCGTAGGGCACGTGACGGCTGCTCATCCGGCCGACGAACTTCGGCGCTTCGCCCTTTTCGGACAGTGCCCGCAGGATGCGGCCGGTCGAGTACAGGCCCGAGTTGACCGAGGAGAGCGCGGCGGTCAGCACGACGGCGTTCATGACATCGCCGATGCCGGGAATGCCGAGGCGCGAGAACACCGTCACGAACGGGCTTTCGTCACCACTGTAGAACGGCCACGGCAAGAGCATCGCCAGCAGCAGCACCGAACCGACGTAGAACACCGCGATGCGCCACACCACGCTGTTGATCGCCTTCGGCAGCACCTTGCGCGCGTCCTTGGTCTCGCCGGCGGCGATGCCGACGAGTTCGATGGCCGAGTACGCGAAGATGACCGCCTGCAGCGTCATCAGGGTGATCCCGAGCCCGGCGGGGAAGATCCCGTCGTGGTTGGTCAGGTTCTGCACCCCGGCGGTGGTGCCGCCGATGTTCGTCCCGGTGAGCACCAGGCCGAGCCCGACCACGAGGAACACGACGATCGCGAGCACCTTGACGACGGCGAACCAGAACTCGAGTTCGCCGAACAGCTTGACACTCAACAGGTTCACCGCCAGCAGCACGCCGAGGGCGATCAGCGCGGTGATCCACTGTGGAATGCCGGGCAGCCACTTGTGCACGTAGATGGCGACGGCGGTGATCTCGGCGATGCCGGTCATCGCCCAGTTGAGCCAGTACAGCCAGCCGGAGGCGAACCCGGCCCACGGGCCGATGAACTTCCGCGCGTAGGTGACGAAACTGCCCGAACTGGGCTCGTGCAGCACGAGCTCGCCGAGCGCGCGCATGACGAAGTAGGCCGCCGCGCCGCAGGCCGCGTACGAGAAGATCAGCGACGGCCCGACCTGATGCAGCTTTCCACCCGCGCCGAGGAAAAGCCCGACGCCGATCGCGCCACCGATCGCGATCATCTGCACCTGGCGGTTGCCGAGTGCTTTCGTGTAGCTGCCGCCCCCTTCGGGACGTTGGGAGGAATCCATGGTTGCCAGACGGTAGACGGCAAGCCGCTAGTGATCTAGCGCACCAAGGCAAGACTTAAGGTGTGGCGGCGCTCACACCGCCGTAACGGGGTGGACGCGGACACGATCGCGAGCCTTTCGGGAAAGTGTGCTCGTCTGGAGGGTGGCGACGCGCTAAAGGGCGATCTTGCTCGGCCGTTCGGGTTCATACGTTTTCTTGACTTCACACATCTGTGAAAGCTGTGTACCTTCTGAAGTGGGCCCACCAAGTCAGCGCGGCGGCCGATCGACCTGGGGCGGACGCCGCGACCTCTCCCACCACTTTCGGAGTCGGCGATGACGCAGACCGTTCCGCTCGTTCAGGCGCTGCCCACCACCCGTGGCCGGTGCCCGTTCGACCCGCCCGAGGCGCTGACCGAAATCGGCGCGCGTTCCCCGATCAGCCGGCTGGTGTACCCGGACGGCCACGAGGGCTGGCTCGTCACCGGGTACGCCGCCGCCAGGGCGGTACTCGCGGACGTCCGGTTCAGCTCCCGCGCCGAACTGCGGCGGACCCCGATCCCGCACGCGTTCGCCAAGGAGAAGCCGCGCCCCGCGATGCCGGGCGCGATCTCGGCCTTCGACCCGCCCGAGCACACCCGGCTGCGCAAGCACCTCACCGGCCAGTTCACCGTGCGGCGGATGCAGATGCTCGAACCGCGGGTCGCGCGGATCACCGAGGAACACCTGGACCGGATGGCGGCGGCGGGTTCGCCCGCCGACCTGGTCCGCGCCTTCGCGCTGCCGATCCCGTCGCTGGTGATCTGCGAACTGCTCGGAGTTCCCTACGAGGACCGGGAAGTCTTCCAGAAGAACACCTCGGTGCTGTTCAATCTGAAGTCCAGCGTCGAGGAGATCACGACGGCGATGGGCGGCATCACCTCGTACATGGCCGAGCTGGTCGACCGCAAGCGCGCCGAGCCGGACGAGCACCTGATCAGCGGACTGATCGAGACCGGGGACCTGACCGACGAGGAACTGGCGACCATCGGCATGACTCTGCTGGTCGCCGGGCACGAGACGACGGCGAACATGCTCGCGCTCGGCACGTTCGTACTGCTGGAGAACCCGGAGCAGCTCGCGCTGATGCGGGATGACCCGGACGTGGTCAAGAACGCGGTCGAGGAACTGATGCGGTACCTGAGCGTCATCCACGTGGGGCCGGGACGGACCGCGGTCGAGGACGTCGAGGTGGCGGGCCAGCTGATCCGGGCGGGGGAGTCGGTCGCCGTTTCGGTGCCGGCGGCCAACCGTGACCCGGAACGCTTCCCCGACCCCGACCGGCTCGACCTCACCCGCGCGGCCACCGGGCACATCGGGTTCGGGCACGGCGTGCACCAGTGTCTCGGCCAGCAGCTGGCGCGGGTCGAGATGCGTATCGCCCTCCCGGCACTGTTCCGGCGGTTCCCCGGGCTGCGCCTCGCGATCCCGGCCGAGGACGTCCGGATGCGCGCGGACATGGGGATCTACGGGGTCCACGAGCTGCCGGTGGCCTGGTGAGCCACTGACCGGGGGTGCGCACGGCGTGCCGGGACCGGGGGATGGGTCCCGGCACGCCGTGCCCGGTCAGCAGGTCAGCACGGGCTCGGCCCAGTCGCCGTGGTCCAGGCCGGGACCGTCGCCACCGTCGTCGACGATGAGGTCGAGCACCTGCCCGCCGGTGACGGGGACGTCGATCCCCGCCGTGGGGGAGGTGCCGGTGAGCAGGCCGGTGGTGGCGACCGGCCTGCCGTCGAGCAGCACCCGGAACACCACGGATCCGCCCCCGTGGGTCTCGTCGTCGACCCCGGCGGTGGCGGCGAACCGCGTGCACCGGCCGCCCAGGTAGAGCCGGACGTCGCTGGGGGAGTTGGTGCCGAGTCCGTGGGCGAAGACCTTGCCCCGCAGGGTGAGTGGCCTCCCGTCGCCGGGTTTGTCCTCGCCGACACTGGTGTCGCGCTCGACCGGGCCCCAGCCGTTGGACGCGGCGAGGAAGGGCAGCACGCTCACCCGGTTCGCGCCGGGTGGTGGGGCAGGCGGAACCGTGCCCGTGATCCGGGTGTCCGTTGTGGACAGTTCCTGGCCGTGGTGCCGGTAGCCCACCCGCACCGACAGCGGGTTGACCCGTGCCACCGCCGTGCCCGCGGTGACCGGCCAGCTGAACGTAACCGGGTGCCCGGGGTCCACCCGGGGCACCGACGGCGGCGACGCCGGTCCCGAGGTCCAGCCCGCGGGCAGGGTCAGTTCGGGCCGCACCGCCCGCACACCGTCCACACCGGACGGCACGGAAACCGTCGCGGTCACGGTGAACCGGTCTCCTGGCCGGACGGTGTCCGGTACGGCGAGGGCGACTCGGGCCGGTGAATCGGGCATCGCGTACCGGTGCGCGTCGTATCCGGGGCTCGCGTTCTGGCGGACCGTGAGCGGCGAGGCGTAGCTGCCGTGGTTCACCAGCTCGACCTTCCCGAGCCCGCCGGTCTCCCCGTCGGTGTTCCACACCGCGATCGCGATCGTGTTGGCACCGTGGGGATTCAGCACCCCGTTCGGGATGGGGAAGCTGTGCTGCGGCCCGACGTCGGCGAGGTACTGCCCGAACTGCCAGCCGTTGACGAAGATCAGCGCGCGGTAGTGCCGTCCGGGGTCGTCGGTGATGGTGAGGCCGACCGAGGTGTCCTGGTGCTCCGGCAGGTCGAGGGTCGCGGTGGTGCGGTACCAGGACACACCGGGTGTGGTGTCGCGGGCCGGGAGCCGGGCCGGTGTCCAGTCCCGGTCCGGGAATCCGGGCAGGGACCAGCCCGCGCGTTCCCCGTAGAGCCCGCCGGTGTTGAGCGGCCCGCGTACCGGGTCGAGGCCGGTCTCACCGCCGCGGGTGCCCTGCAGCCGCCAGGTCAGCGCGGTCAGCGGGGCGCCGGTGAGGCTCGCGCCGAGCAGCCCGCGCGCGGCCTTGTTTCCGTTGGAGGGCGTGTAGTCCTCGTCGTGGCCCATGTTGACGGTGAGCACCGAAAGCACGTTCTCGCCGTCGCGTAGCGCGCCCGGCGGGAAGACGAGGTTGTGCGGCCCGTCGCCGGCCGAGCCGAGGAAGACGCCGTTCAGCCAGGCGGAGACCTGGCCGGCGGTCCCGCCGCTCTGGCTGCTCAGGCTGATCCCGGTCTCCTTGCCGGTGGGCCGGAACCGGCCCCGGTACCAGGTGTTCCCGGTGTGGAAGTCGTAGTCGTCGGCGAAGAGCACCGGCAGCGTGGCCGGGGCGGTCTTGCTGTGCGAGGACGTCTTGGTCGCGACCGGCCACGCGGAGTCGTCGAAGTCCGGCCGGGCCTCCGGGGACTCCTGCCGGTGCTTCCACTCCGTCAGGGCGGGGAGCGTGACCGGTTTCGCGGTGGGCACCGTGGCCGCGCGGCTTCCGCTCGGGGTGACGGCCGACCGGACCGGGGTGTCGTTCCAGCTCAGCGCCCGGGCGCCGGAGAAGACCTCGACGGACCCGTCGTCCCCGATGTCGCCGCCGAGGTCGAGCGAGCCGCCGCGGCCGGTCGCGGTCCGCAGCAGGTGTGCGCCCCGAACCAGGATCGGGCCACCGGTGGTGTCCTGGCGCCAGAACGTTTTCGCGGTGTCCTTGTCGCCGAGCAGGAGCAGCAGGGGGCGGGCGCCGCCGGTGACCAGGACACGGGTCAGCCCGTCATGGGCGTAGTTCAGCCGGAGGTCGCCCCTCACACTGTCCCAAGTGGACTGTGCGGCCCCGGAAAGCACCGTGACCGTGGGGCGTTCCGCGTAGTGGAGGACGGTTTCGCCGGGCTGCCCGCGATCGCCGTAGAGCACGGCGACGTCCTGGCCGCCGGTCGTCAGGTTCGTCATCAGTTCGGAGGTCGAGTAGCGCATCGGCGTCGCGCCGAGGTCGTAGCCGGTCAGCAGGATCTTCGACTGGCGGCCGTCGAGGCGGATCGCGGTGCCGGGTTCCTGGGGGACGACCGGGTACTTCCCGGCGGCGCCGAGGTCGAGCGCGAGGTGGGTGGACGTCGTCGCGGTGGAGGTCGAATCCCGGTGCCGCAGCACGTGGAACCGGGTACCGGTGTCGGGGTTGACGCGCGCGGTGTCCAGGATGTCCGGCGATTCGGGTGGCGCGACGGCGAGCGGGTCGGTCTTCGTCAGCGGGGCGACGGACTGGGTGAAGTACCCGATGAGCTTGTCCTCACCGTACTTCGCCTCCAGCTGGCGTGCCTCGGTGATCGCCGCGCCGTAGTCGTAGGAGGTGTAGTTCTGCGGGATCGCGCTCCAGCCCCACGAGGTCCCGCCGTAGACCATGTAGAAGTTCTGCGCCGTCGCGCCGGCGCCGATGTTCGCCTTGTAGAACACGTTCGCGAACTGGTCGTTGATGAGCTGCGCGCACCGGTCGTAGCCGGGGCCGCCCCACGGGTCGAACGCGCCGCCCTGGAACTCCGCGGTGTAGAGCGGCTTGCCCGCCGGGCGGTTCTTCCCGATGTCCGGCACCGGCTTCCACTTCTCCGGGGTGGAACAGTTGAAGCCCTGGGGATAGTGGTCGACGCCGTCGACGTCGAGCGCGGCCTCCCCGGTGTTGAAGGTGCCCTGGTGGTTACCGGTGAGGGGAACGCGGATCCCGTTCGCGCGGGCCCGGTTCTCCAGGTGCCCGAGGTACGCGCGGCCGTCCGGCCCACCGTTGTAGAACTCGTTCTCGACCTGGTAGGCGATCACGGTACCCCGGCCGCTGGTCCACTGGTGCCGGGCAATGATCGGGTCGATGTGGTCCTGCCACTCGTCGGAGTACCGGAGGTAGGCCGGGTCCGCGCTGCGGGTGTTGCCCGGCCGGGTGCTGAGCCAGGTCGGGAACCCGCCACCGTCCACCTCGGCGTTGATGTAGGGGCCCGGCCGGGCGATGACGTAGACGCCCACTTCCGCGGCGATGTCGAGCAGTCGGTCGACGTCACGCACGCCGGTGAAGTCGTAGATGCCCTCGCGGGGCGAGTGGTAGCCCCAGTCGAAATACAGCGACGTCGCGTTGAACCCGGCGGCCTTCATCTTCTGGAGCGCGTCGCGCCACAGGTCGACGCTGGGCAGCCGGTAGTAGTGGAACTCGCCGGACCACAGGTAGGTCCGCTTTCCGTCGAGCAGGAACGAGTAGCCGTCGTAGCCGACGGTGTGTGGTGCCGGGGGAGCGGTGGGTCCCGCGGCGTGCGCGGGCGGGGTGAGCAGGGAGAGGACGAGGGCGAGCGCGGCGAGCGCGGGGGCACGCCGCGCGGACACGCGGAAGGTCATCTGAACACTCCGGGGGCGGAGGCGCGACGAACCCCCTCGTCACGCCATATCAACAAACTTCAACACGGATACATAGTGCTGTGTGGCTTGTTGTGGAGTTCTGTTCTCAGACTGACATTCGGGTGACGGCCGGTCAACCCTTCGTGGTCGACAGGGAGCGGACAACTTCGGATCGGCTCACGGCCGGTCGTGGCCGAACACCGCGGACATCGTGGCCGCGGCCTTGAGCCCGGATCCGGTGAGGACCACCACGGTTGTCTCGCCGGGCCGGATGACGCCGCCGGCGCGGAAGACGTCGAGCGCGGCGGCCGCGGTCGCGCTGGTTGGTTCCGCGTAGAGGCCGGTGGCGGCGAGGCGGCGGGTCGCGTCGGCGATGGCGTCCTCGCCGATCGCGACCGTGGTGCCCCCGGACCGGCGGATCGCGGCGAGGACCTCGGGCAGCCGGACCGGCTCCCGGATGGCGGTGCCCTCGGCGATGGTCGGCGCGAACGTCGTGGGCACCGGGGTGTCCGTGCCGGCCTGGAAGCTCGCGTGCAGGGGCGCGCAGTGCGCGGGCTGGGCGACCAGCAGCCGCGGGCGCCGCTCGATCGCGCCCGCGGCGAGCAGTTCGGTGAACCCGAGGTCGCAGCCCAGCACGATGCTGCCGGCGCCGGCCACGGTGACGATGTTGTCCGGCGCGGTGAAGCCGAGGTCCTCCCAGAGTTCGTACGCCAGGGTTTTGGTGCCCTGCAGGAAGAACGGGTGCCAGTTGTGGCTGGCATAGCAGGTCTCGGCGGAGCGTCGCAGGGCTTCGGCGGCGGTGTCGTCGCGGGTGCCGGGCACCAGTTCGACGGTCGCGCCGTAGGCGCGGCTCTGCAGGACCTTCGCCGGGGACGTCGACTCCGGTGCCAGGATCGTCGCGCGGATCCCGGCGGCGGCGCTGTAGGCCGCGATCGACGAGCCACCGTTTCCCGAACTGTCCTCCAGCACCTCGGTCACCCCGTGCCCGGCCAGCAGGGAGAGCAGGACGGTGCTGCCCCGGTCCTTGAAGCTGCCGGTGGGGTTGAACCACTCGAGCTTGAACCGGGTGGCTTCGCCGCCCCAGGGCAGCTCGACCAGGGGAGTGCACCCCTCACCGAGCGAGATCGGGCGCCGGATGCCCTCCGGCAGCGCGGCCCGGTAGCGCCACAACGAACGCGTGCCGGAGTCGACATCGGCGCGCGTGATGCCCGCCAAGGGTGGCACGGTCAGCGGCGTTCCGTCGTCGCCGCGCCAGCGGAGCGGGTCGAGGGGGTAGGTCCGGCCGGATCGCTCGTCGAGATACCCCGGGGCGGTCATGGTCACCTTCCGATATGAACAACTGGTCCAGATGTGGACAGAGTGTCCAAGTCGATGGGGGGTTGTCAACCGCGTGCGCGTGTCGTCGCGTCGGGTAACGGCGGCATTAGGGAAATTGGCTCACGTTCTTTTCGGTGAATTTTTCACCGGCGAGCTTGCGTGGTACGCGCTGTATCGGGATGGGCGATCCAGGTGGCGCGCCGGGCGCGGGTTGAGGTTCGCCACGGTCGCGCCCTCGGCGCCGCCATGGCCGCCCGACCACCGTGAATGCGGCGAGCCGGGCAGGCCGTTGACTTCGCGAGCGGGTTAGCCGAGGGTAAACGAGTGTGCGGGCTAAATATCTTTACGCCATTTTCGGCAGCGAAAAAAGAAACGTCGGTACTCGGCCGGGGATGGTCGTTATGGCTTCGGATTCGGGCTTCTTTCCGGGGTATCCGGGTGGCTTTGTGTGCGGGGTTCCGGTGCTCGGCGGGCAAAAGGCGCAGGGTAGGGGATGGCGGCCATTCGTGCCGCGCCGGTGACCGGGATGGGTTGCCCTGACTGGGCGGCGGCGGGGTGATCGGGTGGCCCCTACTATGCATTAAGGGGTACGCGCAAGCGGGTCCCGCGTGGTGGTCGGATGGCGGGGATGTTAAATTCTTGAGTCCTGGACCAGTTTCTCCCGCGACTTTTTGGAGCGCTGCGAAGAAAACACGGAGAGTTGTTGACGTACTCCGGTCGAGGCGCTTAAGTACTCCCCGTTACTGCTTCACTCTTTTGGTGTTGGGGAGTTCCCATGCGTGTGTCGGAAGGCGTTCCCCGGCAGAGCGCCGACACGGTCCTCGCCGTGAATCCGCTGAACAGGCCGTCGGCGCGGGCGACCGCGGCCGCCGCGAAGGGCGGCGTGCTCGGCGTGCTCGACCTGACCGTTCCCGGCCCGTCGGCCGCCGACGAGCTGGCCCTGCTGGCGGAGTGGCCGGTCACCGGGTTCGCCGTACGTGTCACTCACTTGGGTGAGTTGCCCGATGCCGCCCACACCGTGTTGCTCACCCCCGGCTCCTCGCGGACGGCCCGGGACTTCCCCGGGCGCCGCGTGCTCGCCGAGGTCACCTCGCGCGCGCAGGCCCGGCGCGCGGCGGCCGACGGCGCCCACGGCCTGATCGCCCGCGGTGGGGAAAGCGGCGGCCCGGTCGGCGAACTGAGCACGTTCGTCCTGCTCCAGGCGTTACTCGCGGACGAAAGCCTCGCTCTCCCGGTCTGGGCGGCGGGCGGGATCGGCCCACACACCGCGGCGGCGGCCGTGGCGGGCGGCGCGGCCGGTGTCGTGCTCGACACCCAGCTGGCGCTGCTGGCCGAGGCCGACCTCCCACCCGCCGTCACCTCGGCGTTGAGCGGACTCGACGGGTCCGAGACGACGGTCGCCGACGGCGTCCGGGCCCTGGCCCGGCGCGGTCCCGGTGCGGGCCGGGCAGGCGAAGCGCTCCCCGTCGGCCAGGACGTCTTTCTCGCGACGCGGTTCCGCGACCGCTGGGGCACCGTGGCCGCGACCGTCCGCGGCGTCCGGGAGGCCATCGATGCCGCGCTGCGGGTGGAAGGTCCGGTGCTCGGCCGGAACTCGCCCGGTGCGAGGGCGCTCGGTACCGCGTTGCCGGTGGTCCAGGGGCCGATGACCCGGGTGAGCGACCAGGCAGGGTTCGCCGCCGAAGTCGCCGCCGCCGGGGCGCTGCCGTTCCTCGCGCTCGCCCTGTCCGGTCCCGGGCAGACGCGGGAGCTGCTCGAACGCACCAGGGACGCGCTCGGCACGGCGCCGTGGGGCGTCGGCGTGCTCGGGTTCGCGCCGGACGAGGTGAAGGCCGCGCAGCTGGACGTGATCCGCGAGATCCGGCCGTCGCACGCGATCATCGCGGGCGGACGCCCGGCGCAGACCGCGGCGCTGGAGGAAGCCGGGATCTCGACCTTCCTGCACGTGCCCTCTCCAGGGCTGCTCAAGCAGTTCCTCGAAGCGGGCGCGCGCAAGTTCGTCTTCGAGGGGGCCGAATGCGGGGGCCACGTCGGCCCGCGCGCGAGCTTCCCGTTGTGGGAAGCCCAGCTCGGCGTGCTGGAAGACTTCCTCGCTGGCACGCCGGACGCGGCGGCGGGACTGCGGGTCCTGTTCGCCGGTGGCGTGCACGACGCGCGGTCGGGCGCGATGGTCGCGGCGATGGCCGCGCCGCTCACCGCGCGCGGCGCGGCGGTGGGGGTCCTGATGGGCACCGCGTACCTGTTCACCCGCGAGGCGGTGGACGCGGGAGCGGTACTGCCGCTGTTCCAGCGCCGGCTGCTGGCCGCGGAGCGGACCGATCTGCTGGAGACCGCGCCCGGGCACGCGACGCGGTGCGTCCGCAGCCCGTTCACCGAGGAGTACGAACAGACCAAGCGGGAGCTGGCCGAGCGCGGTGTCCCGAGCCGGGACGCCTGGGAGCGGCTGGAACAGCTCAACGTCGGCAGGCTCCGGTTGGCCAGCAAGGGCATCGAGCGCGTCGGCGGCGAACTGCGCGAGGTGGGCGAGGACCGGCAGCTCGCCGAGGGCATGTTCATGGCCGGTGAGGTCGCGGTGCTCCGTTCGGCGACCACCACGGTCACCGAACTGCACGACGAGGTCGGGCCGGGCGCCGACGCGTTCCTCCGCGCCCGCGCCGAACAGCGGGGAGCGGCGGCGGAAGCCACCGCGCCGGAGCCGGAGCCGCTGGACGTCGCGATCGTCGGGATGGCGTGCATGTTCCCCGGCGCCCCGGATCTCGCGTCCTTCTGGGCGAACGTCCTTTCCGGACACGACGCGGTCACCGAGGTGCCCGCGCAACGGTGGGACACCGGCCTCTACTACGGACGGGACGGCGCGGGCGAGCGGACGCCGTCGCGCTGGGGCGGGTTCCTGCCCGAGATCCCGTTCGACCCGCTGGCCTACGGCATCCCGCCCTCCTCACTGGCGAGCATCGAACCGGTGCAACTGCTGGCGCTGGAGGCCGCGCACCGCGCGCTGGCCGACGCGGGGTACGCCGACCGGCCGTTCGACCGCACCCGCACGTCGGTGGTGTTCGGCGCCGAGGCGGGCAGCGACCTGTCCAACGCGATGACCCTGCGCACGGTGCTGCCCTCCTACCTCGGGGAGCTTCCGTCCGCTTTGGACGAACAGCTGCCGAGGCTGACCGAGGACTCCTTCCCCGGCGTGCTGGCGAATGTCATCGCAGGACGGATCGCGAACCGGCTCGACCTCGGCGGCGCGAACTACACGGTCGACGCGGCGTGCGCGTCCTCGCTCACCGCGGTGGACGTCGCCTGCAAGGAACTCACCGCGGGCACGAGCGACTTCGTGCTGTGCGGGGGCGCGGACCTGCACAACGGCATCAACGACTACCTGCTCTTCGCCTCCGCGCACGCGCTTTCGCCCACCGGGCGTTCGGCGACCTTCGACAGCGCGGCGGACGGCATCGCGCTCGGCGAGGGTGTCGCGTGCGTCGCGCTGAAGCGGCTCGCGGACGCGGAACGCGACGGCGACCGGGTGTACGCGGTGATCAAGGGCGTCGGCGCGGCGAGTGACGGCCGCGCGCTGGGGCTGACCGCGCCGCGGCCGGAGGGCCAGCGCGCCGCGCTCACCCGCGCCTACCGCAACGCGCGCGTGTCCCCGGCCCAGGTGGGGCTGGTCGAGGCGCACGGCACCGGGACCGTGGTCGGGGACCGGACCGAACTGGGCACCCTGACCAGCGTGTTCACCGGGGCGGGCGCGGCACCGGGCACGTGCGCGGTCGGGTCGGTGAAATCCCAGATCGGGCACACGAAGTGCGCGGCGGGGCTCGCGGGACTGGTGAAGACGGCGCTGGCGGTGCACACCGGTGTCAAACCGCCGACGCTGCACGTCGAGAACCCGAACCCGGCCTGGGAGGCGGAGCGCAGCCCGTTCGTGTTCCCGTCGTCCGCGCGGCCGTGGGCGGCCCCGCCCGCGGAGCGGATCGCCGGGGTCAGTGCCTTCGGGTTCGGCGGCACGAACTTCCACGTGGTGCTCGCCGCGCACGCGGACGTCCCGCCCGAACGGACCGCCGACGAGTGGCCCGCCGAGCTGTTCACGTTCGCGGGCAAGGGATACGAGACCGCGCTGAAGGACCTGCTCACGCTCGCCGAGACACCCGCCGAGTACCGGCCGTGGCGGCTGCGGGACCTCGCGCTGGCCGCCTCCGGGCGCGCGGAGACGGCACGGGCGGCGGGCGGCGGCACCGAGGTCGCCCTGGTCGCGTCCACTGTGGACGAGCTGACCGGCCTGCTGCGCAAGGCGATCGACGGCGAACGGACCACCGGCGTCTTCTTCGCGGCCGACGCGGTGCGCGGCGACGTCGCGATGTTGTTCCCCGGCCAGGGCAGCCAGCGGCCGGGCATGTTCGCCGAGCTGTTCGTCGCCTTCCCCGAACTGCACCGCTACCTGCGGCTGGATCCGGGGACCGCGGCGGCGGTGTTCCCGCCCCCGGTGTTCGACGAGGCGGGACGGCGCGAGCAGGCCGCGCGGGTGACCGACACCCGGGTCGCCCAGCCCGCGCTGGGGATCGCCGGGCTCGCCGCGCACCACCTGCTGACCAGGGCCGGGGTACGACCGGCGATGCTGGGCGGGCACAGCTACGGCGAGCTGGTGGCGCTGGCCGCGGCCGGGACGCTGCGGCCGGACGCGTTGCTGCGGTGCAGCCGGGCACGGGCCGAGGCGATCCTCGAAGCGGCCGGTACGGGGGACGCGGGAGCGATGGCCGCGGTGGCCGGGCCCGCGGACGTCGTGGGCACGGCACTGGCCGGGGACGGGTTCGCCTCGGTGGTCGTCGCCAACCACAACGCGCCGAAGCAGACGGTGATCTCCGGGCCGACCGGCGACGTCGACCGGGCCGTCGTGCTGCTGCGCGACGCCGGGCTCGGCGCGAAGCGGATCCCGGTCGCCTGCGCGTTCCACAGCCCGCTGGTCGCGGCCGCGGGGGAGACCTTCGGCGCGACGCTCGCCGACGTCGATCTCGCCGCGCCGGAGGTGCCGGTCTACGGGAACCGCGCGGCCGGGACCTATCCGGCCGACGCCGAGGGCGTGCGGACGGAACTGGCGGCCCAGCTGGGCGCGCCGGTCCGGTTCGTCGAGCAGGTGGAGGCGATGTACGCCGCGGGGGCGAGGGTCTTCGTCGAGGCCGGGCCGGGCGCGGTACTGTCCAAACTGGTTTCGGCGGTGCTCGGTGACCGTCCATTCCGGACCATCGCGATGGAACGGAGCGGCGGGCACGGGCTGCCCGGGTTCCTGACGGCGCTCGCCGAGCTGGCGGTGTGCGGTGCCGCGATCGAGACCGGCTGGCTGTTCCGGGGCCGGGACGCGGTCGACGCGGCGGCCACGCCCCGGGCCCGCCGTCCGGGGTGGACGGTGGACGGACAGCTGCTGCGTACCGCCGGCGGGACAGTTCCCGAGGCGGCCCTGCACCCCGCGCGCCGGATCACGCCGGGCACGCGGATGTCGTACGACACGGAGGTCGGCGTGGGCACTTCTCCCCAGCACGAACAGGGTTCCGAGGCGTTGATCGCCGACTTCCTGCGCACCAGCCGGGAGATGATCGCGGCGCAGCGGGACGTCCTGCTCGGCTACCTCGGCACCGAACCGCCTGCCACCCCGGTCCTTCGCCAGGTCGAGCCGATGCCGAGTCACACCGCCCCGGCGAGGGCCGCGCTCCCGGAACCGGTGCCGGTCGTCCCGGCGCCGAAGCCGGATCGGCCGGTGTTGTCGGTGGTGGTGGAGGTGATCGGGGAGCGGACCGGGTATCCGGTCGAGATGATCGAGCCGGGCTTGGATCTGGAAGCGGATCTGAGTGTGGATTCGATCAAGCGGGCGGAGATCGCGGGGGAGCTGGCGGGCAGGCTGGGTCTGTCCACAACGGACTTCGACGTCGAGGAAGTGGCTAAGGCCCGGACGGCCGCGGCGATCGCCGAGCTGATCGGCGATCGCGCGCCCGCCTCGTCGGCGCCCGCGGCGGCGGAGCCGGGCCGGTCGGTGTTGTCGGTGGTGGTGGAGGTGATCGGGGAGCGGACCGGGTATCCGGCGGAGATGATCGAGCCGGGTTTGGATCTGGAAGCGGATCTGAGTGTGGATTCGATCAAGCGGGCGGAGATCGCGGGGGAGCTGGCGGGCAGGCTGGGTCTGTCCACAACGGACTTCGACGTCGAGGAAGTGGCCAAGGCCCGGACCGCGGCCGGGATCGCCGAGCTGATCGACGGCGGCGCGGTCGCCGGGCAGGCGGCCCGGACGGAGCCCGAAGAGACGGACAAGGCCGTCGTCGTCGCACCGAAACGCCTGGTGATGACACCCTTCGACCTCGAGCCCCCGGTCGTGGACGTCGCCGGTTCCCGGTTCCTGGTGCTCGGCACTGGCTCGCTCGCCGACGCGGTGGCCGCGCGCCTCGGCGCGCTGGGCGCCGAGGCCGTCGTGGGCACCGAGGTGCCGGAGGGGGAGACCTTCGCGGGTGTCCTGCACGTCCCGGGCGCCGACCCGGTGTTCCCGGAGTCGTTCGGGCTCTACCGCGCCGTGCTGGCGACGGGGCCGCGCTGGCTGCTCGCCGCCGGGCCCCAGCCGGGCCTGCGCGGATTCTTCCGGTCGGTGGCGCGCGAGTACCCGGACACGATCGCCAGGGTGGTCGAACACCCGGCGGGCACCGATCCCGGCGACATCGCCGCCGGACTGGTCGCCGAACTGTCCACTGTGGACTATGAACCGGTGGTACTGCGGGACGGCGACGCGCGCCGTGGGCTGCGGATGACCGAGGAACCGCTGGGCCTGCTCGGCAGCACCGGTGCCGGACCGGCGGGCGACGGCGCGGCGGAGGCGGCGGCGATCGGTCTCGACCGCGACTCGGTCGTGCTGCTGGTCGGCGGGGCCAAGGGCATCACCGCCCGGTTCGCCGCCACGCTGGCGGGAGCGGCGCGCTGCCGGTTCGAACTGCTCGGTCGCACCCCGGTGCCGCCGGCCGAGGAGGACCCGGCGTTCGCGAACGCCCGTGACGCCCAGGAAATCCGCGCCGCGCTGATCGCGAGCGGGCAGCGGGTGCCCGCCGAGATCGAGCGCTCGGTGACACGGATCCTCGGCGAGCGCGAGGTGCGGGCCACGCTGCGGACGCTGTCCGGGCTCGGCGCGCAGGTGCGTTACCAGTCGGTCGACATGCGCGAAGCCGAGGCCGTGCACCGCGCGATCAAGGAGATCCACGCGGAACACGGCAGGCTCGACGGGATCGTGTACGCGGCGGGTGTCATCGAGGACAAGCTCATCGCCGAGAAGCCGCCGGAGTCGTTCGCGCGAGTGTTCGGCACGAAGGTCGACGGCGCGCAGGCACTGCTCGACGCGACCGCCGAACTCCCCGCGCCGCCGCGGTTCGTGGCGCTGTTCGGCAGCATCGCGGCCACGCTCGGCAACCGGGGCCAGTCCGACTACGCGGCCGCGAACGACGCGCTGGAGGCGTTCGGCAGGCGCTGGCCGGTGTCCGGGCGCGCGGTGACCGTCCACTGGGGACCGTGGGCGCCGACCGGGACGCACGACGGCATGGTCACCCCCGCGCTGATGCGGGACTACGCCCGGCGCGGGATCGAGCTGATCGACCCGGAGGAGGGCACCATGAGCCTGCTGCGCGAGCTGGCCTGGGGCCCGGCCGAGGCCACCTCGGTCGTCTACACCGCTTCGGGGTGGTGACGTGTCCGGCCCGGTCGCGATCGTGGGGATGTCGGTACTGCTGCCCGGCGCCCCCGACCTCGGTACCTACTGGCGGAACCTCGCCGGGGGTGTCGACGCCATCACCACCGTCCCGCCCGGACGCTGGGACGCGGTCCACTACGCCCCGGACGCACCGCCCCGGGCGGACCGGATCTACTGCGGGCGCGGCGGTTTCGTCGACGAACTGGCCGAAGTGGACGTCACCGGGTTCGGGATCATGCCGAACTCCGTGCCCGCGACCGAGCCCGACCAGCTGATCGCGCTGCGGGTGGCCGCCGAGGCGGTCGCCGACGCGGGCGGGCCGGGCCGGCTGCCCGCCGAACGGGCCAGGGTGGGCGTGATCCTCGGCCGCGGCGGCTACCTCACGCCCGGGCTGGTGCGGCTCGACCAGCGCGTCCGCACGGCCACCCAGCTGGTCCGGACCCTCGGCGAACTGCTGCCCGAGCTCGGCGCTGACCGGCTCGACGAGGTCAGGGAAGCGTTCACCGCGCGGCTCGGCCCGGAGGCACCGGAGTCGGCGATCGGGCTGGTGCCGAACCTGGCCGCCTCCCGGCTGGCGAACCGGCTCGACCTGCGTGGCCCGGCGTACACCGTGGACGCCGCGTGCGCGTCCTCGCTGATCGCGGTCGACCACGCGGTCCGCGAACTCCACAGTGGACGGTGCGACGCGGTGCTGGCGGGCGGGGTCCACCACTGCCACGACGTCACGTTCTGGAGCGTGTTCAACCAGCTCGGCGCGCTCTCGCCGAGCGAGCGGATCCGGCCGTTCCACCGCGACGCCGACGGTGTGCTGATCGGTGAGGGCACCGGGGTCGTGGTCCTCAAACGGCTCGCCGACGCCGAACGCGACGGGGACCGGGTGTACGCGGTGATCACCGGGACCGGGGTCGCGAGCGACGGCCGCACCGCGAGCCTGGCCAGCCCGGACACCGGCGGTCAGGTCCGCGCGGTCCGGCAGGCGTGGGCGGCGGCCGGGCTCGACCCCGCCCGGCCGGGCGCGCTGGGCCTGCTGGAGGCGCACGGCACCGCGACCCCGGCGGGCGACGCGGCCGAACTCGCCACGCTGGCCGAGGTCTTCGGGCGGCCGGGGGACAGCGCGGTCATCGGGTCGGTCAAGTCGATGATCGGGCACACCATGCCCACGGCGGGGATCGCCGGGCTGATCAAGGCCGCGCTGGCCGTGCACCACGGTGTCCTGCCGCCGACCCTGCACTGCGACGATCCGCATCCGGACCTCGCGCGGACCCGGTTCACCCCGATCGGCACCGCCCGCCCGTGGGAGGGCGAGGGTGTGCGCCGCGCGGGCGTCAACGCGTTCGGCTTCGGCGGGATCAACGCCCACGTCGTCCTCGAACAGGCACCGGGAAGCGCCACGCCGGTGGTCACGGTCCGCGAACCCGAGCGGGTTCTTCGGCTCGCTGCGTCCACAGTGGACGAGATGGCGGTGTTGCTCGATGGCGCCGATCGAGACGTCCTCGCCCGCGAAGGCACGGACGGACCGGTGCGACTCGGCATCGTCGACCCGAACCCGAAACGTCTCGCGCTGGCGCGCAAGGCGATCGCGCGCGGCCGGGGCTGGCGGGGCCGCAACGACGTCTGGTTCGCCCCGGAACCCCTGCTGCGCGAAGGAAAACTCGCCTTCGTCTTCCCGGGCCTGGAGGCGGAGTTCACGCCGAACTGCGCCGACGTCGCGCGGCACTTCGGCCTGCCGTGGCAGGACGGCGAGGTCGAGGTCGGCGACGTCGGCAGGCACGGCGCCGCGGTGTTCGGACTGGGCAGGCTGCTGCACGCCGCCATGGGACGCCTCGGCGTGACCCCGGACGCACTGGCCGGGCACAGCCTCGGCGAGTGGACGGCGATGGCGGCGGCCGGGATCCACGCCGAGGACGAGGTGGACGCCTTCCTCGCCGGGTTCGACCCGGACGCGCTGGTGGTGCCCGGCCTGACCTTCGCCGCGGTCGGCGCGCCCGCTTCGCGGGTGCTGGAGGTACTCGGCGAGCGCGAGGATGTCGTGCTCTCCCACGACAACTCCCCGAACCAGGCGATGATCTGCGGGCCCGCCACGGCGGTCGGCGAGCTGGTGGAGCTGTTCCGCGCGCGGGGCGTGCTCGCCCAGGTGCTGCCCTTCCGGTCCGGGTTCCACACCCCGATGCTGCGCCCGTACCTCGGCCCGATCCGGGAGGGCGCGGAGCGGCTGCGCCTGCACCCGGCTCGGCTGCCGGTGTGGTCGGCCACCACGGTGGCGCCGTACCCGGCGGGCACGGCGGCGACGCGGGAGCTGTTCGTGCGCCACCTGCTGGAACCGGTGCGGTTCCGCCCGCTCGTCGAGGCCATGTACGCGGCGGGGTTCCGCGCGTTCGTCCAGCTCGGCGCCGGCCAGCTCGGGTCCCTCGTCGGCGACACCCTGCACGGGCGCGAACATCTCGCGGTGTCGGCGCATGCGTCGCAGCGCGACGGGCTCGCCCAGCTGCGGCGGGTGGCCACCGCGCTGTGGGCCGACGGCGTGGACGTCGACACGACGGCGCTCCCCGGCGGACGCCCGGCGGCCAGGGCGGGCCGCGTGGTGAAGCTGGACCTGGGCGGTGGGCTGGTCTCGCTGGACGAGCGGACCCGTGCCCGCTTCGGCACGCCACCGCGCCCTGAGTCCACTGTGGATGGACTCGGGGCGCTGGCCGCGCACGGCCCGCTCGCCGCCGAGTTCTCCGCGCTGCTGAAGGACACCGCGGACCTGGCCACGGACGTGCTCGCCCGCCGCGGCATCCCGCGGGCCCGGCCGGTCGCGCCACAGGAACTGCGGACCACGCTGACGGTGTCGGTCGAGACCATGCCGTACCTGCTCGACCATTGCTTCTTCCGGCAGCCGGAGGTGGCCGAGCCCGCCGACCGCTGGCCGGTGGTCCCGGCGACCACGGTGATCGAGCACCTGATGGGCTTCGCCGAGCAGGCGGCGCCGGGGCGGCGGGCGGTGGCCGTGCACGACGTGCGGCTGACCCAGTGGATCACCGCCACCCCGGCGGTGACCGTCCCGGTCCGCGTGGTGCCGGAGGGACCGGACCGGGTGCTGGCGTCCCTCGACGGCTACTCGCAGGCCGTGGTCGAGCTCGCGCCCGACTACGCGCCCACCGCCCCGGAGCCGTGGCGGTTCGCCACCGCCGACGAGCGCGAACCCGAGCTGAGCGCGGCCGAGCTGTACACCGAGCGCTGGATGTTCCACGGTCCGCGGTTCCAGGGCGTACGGGAGCTGACCGCGGCCGGGGAACGGCACGTCCGCGCGGTGCTGACGACGCCGGCGGCGCCCGGCGCCCTGCTGGACAACGTCGGCCAGGTGCTCGGCTACTGGATCATGTCGCGGCTGCCCGAGCGCAGCACGGTGTTCCCGGTCGGCATGCGCGAGATCCGCTTCCACGGTCCGCATCCGGCGCCGGGGGAGCGGCTGGAGTGCCTGGTCCGCGTCACGAACGTGACCGAGACCGAGCTCGAGGCCGACATGCAGCTCGTCCACAAAGGACAGGTGTGGGCGGAGTTCCGGGGCTGGCGCGACCGCCGGTTCGACAGCAATCCGGTGATCCGCCGCGTGGATCGCCGACCGGAGCGCCATACGCTGTCGCGGGCGCGGCCGGAGGGCTGGGCGCTGGTGCACGAGCAGTGGCCGGACCTGGCGACCCGCGAGCTGATCATGCGCAACCTGCTGGCCGGCGCCGAACGCGAGGCCTACGACGCGCGTCCGCCGCGCGGCAGGCGGCAGTGGCTGCTCGGCCGGATCGCGGTGAAGGACGCCGTCCGGCACCTGCTGTGGGACCGGGGCGAGGGCGACATCTTCCCGGCGGAGCTGCGGGTCGGCAACGACAACGCGGGCCGTCCGTACGTGACCGGCGCCTACGGGCGGACGCTGCCGGAACTCACGGTGTCGCTGGCGCATCGCGATGACGTCGGGGTGGCGATCGCGCGGCCGTGGCCGTGCGGGATCGACGTCGAAGAGGTCTCGCCGAGGGCGGCGGCCACGCTGTCGGCGGCGTTCGGCACGGCGGAGCGGGCGTTGTTCGACGACGTCGCGCGGGAGGACTCGGATCGGTGGTTCGCCCGGTTCTGGACCGCCAAGGAGGCCGTCGCGAAGCTCCGCGGCACCGGTTTGCGTGGCGAGCCAAGGGACTTCGCCGTCATCGAGGCCGGGCCGGACCGCCTGGCCGTGCGGGCGGCCGGGCGGACGTACCCGGTGCGCTGCCGCGACATCGGGAACCTGCCGGGCCACGCGCCGCGCGCGTACGTGGTGGCCTGGACGGAAGAGGAAAAGGAGACAGAGCTGTGAGCATCGAGACGGCGCGTCCGATCGCGGACGAGGAGACCGTGCTGGCGGACCTCACCGCCATCCTGCGGGAACTGCTGGACGAGTACGGGCTGGACGACGCCGAGATCGCGATGGACACCACGTTCCACGACGACCTCGAACTGGAAAGCGTCGATCTGGTCGCGTTGTCGGGCAGCCTGCGTGAGCGGTACGGCGAGCGGGTCAACTTCGCGACCTTCATCGCCGAACGCGATCTGGAGGAGATCATCGCGCTCACCGTGGGCGAGCTGGTGCGGTACATCGTGACCTCGCTGCGCGCGGCGGAGGCTGGCGTGAGCCATAATCGCGAAGCCGCTCGCGACAGTCGACCGGGTGCGGGTGTCCCGCAAGATGCGGAAACGCCGTGAGCAGGGTCCGCGCGGGCGAGCTGGACGTGCACGTCCAGCGCCTGTCCCCGCCCGGCACCGACGCGCCGATCCTGGTGTGCGTGCACGGGCTGCTGACCGACAGCCTCGCCAGCTACTACTTCACCCTCGGGCCCGCGTTCGCCGAGCGGGGCGTCGACGTGATCATGTACGACCTGCGGGGGCACGGCCGCACCACCCGTCCCGCCTCGGGTTACCGGCTCGAACAGTTCGTCGACGATCTGGACGCGCTGCTCGGCGCGCTCGGTGTCACGCGCCCGGTGCACGTGGTGGGCAACTCCTTCGGCGGCTCGGTCGCCTACGGCCTCGCCGCCGCGCGCCCGGACCGCGTCGCCAGCGTCATCGCGATCGAGGCCGAACCGCCGACGCCGGTGTGGACCCGGCACATGGCCGACGGGCTGGCGGACGCGAAGAACCAGCTCGCCCTCGACGGCGCGTTCGACTGGATCGCGGCCCACCACGGCGCCCACACCGCGCGGCTGTCGAAGTCCGCCCACAAGATCCTCCAGGCCACGACGATGGCCGAGGACATCCCGCGCAGCGGCACGATCGAACCGGACCTCTCGGCCGTGCGCTGCCCGGTGCTGGCGGTCTTCGGCGGCGACTCGGGCCTGTCCGAGCAGGTACCGCACCTGGAGGAGACCCTCGCGTACTGCCGGACGGTCGTGCTGCCGGACCAGGGCCATTCGGTACTGGTGGAACGCACCGCGGAGACGATCGACGTCATCCTCGACTGGGTGCACGTGACCAGCCGGGTGGCGGTGCGGGCCTAGTGGCGCGGTTCCTGTTCGTCGTGCCCCCGCTGGTCGGGCACGTCAACCCGGCGACCGGCGTCGCGGCCGAACTGGCGGCGCGCGGGCACCACGTCGCGTGGGCCGGGCACGAGCCGCTGCTGCACAGGCTCGCCGGGCCCGACGCGGAGATCTTCGGCTGCGCGGTCCCGGAAACCGCGCCCGCGCGCGGGGCCGACCTCAAGGGCCCGGCCGCGCTGCGGTTCCTGTGGGAGGAGTTCCTGATCCCGCTGGCCGACGCGATGACACCCGGTGTGCACGCCGCGATCGACGCCTTCGCCCCGCACGTCGTGGTCGCCGACCAGCAGGCCCTGTCCGGCGGCCTCGTCGCGGAGGCACGCGGCCTGCCGTGGGTGACCTCGGCGACGACCTCGGCCGAGCTGATCGATCCCCTGGCCGGGATGCCCAAGGTCGCCGCGTGGGTCGACGAGCTGCTCACGGGCCTGCGGATCCGGATCGGCGACGGCCGGGGCACGGCGGATCCGCGGTTCTCCCCGCACGGCGTGCTCGCCTTCACTACCCGGCGCCTGCTGGGCGCCGCGGAGCTGCCGCCCGAGGTGTGGCTGGTCGGGCCGTCGATCACCGCCCGTCTGTCCACAACGGACTTCCCGTGGTCGTGGCTGGAACCGGAGTCGCCCACGGTGCTGGTCACGCTCGGGACGGCGAACGCCGACGCCGCGGCGGGATTCCTCACCGCGGCCGCGGCGGCGTTCGAGGGCGCGGATCGCAGGGCGGTCGTGGTGGACCCCGGTGGCGTGCTGGGCGAGGTCGCGGAGAACGTGCTGGTGTGCCGGGAGGTCCCGCAGCTGCCGCTGCTGGCGCGGATGGACGCGGTGGTGTGCCACGCCGGGCACAACACGGTCTGCGAGGCGCTGTGGCACGGCGTCCCGCTGGTGGTCGCGCCGATCCGCGACGATCAGCCGATCGTGGCCGGTCAGGTCGCCGACGCGGGGGCGGGCGTCCGGCTGCGGTTCGGCCGCGCGGATTCCGCGCGGATCGGGGCCGCGGTCGAGACGGTGCTGACCGAGCCCGGCTACCGGCGCGCCGCGGCGGCGGTCGGCCGTTCCTTCCGCGCGGCGGGAGGAGCCCCTGCCGCGGCCGGGCACCTCGAACAGCTGGCGCGGCTCGGCGCACCCGTGCGCTGAGCCGCACACTGGGACCATGGGAGTTCTGGACGGACGATCCGTGGTGGTCACCGGGGCGGGACAGGGGCTGGGGCGGGCGTTCGCGCGGCACGCGGCGGCGGCCGGGGCCGCGGTGGTCGTCAACGACATCGACGCGGAGACGGCCGTGAAGACCGCCGAAAGTATCGACGACGCCGGGGGACGGGCCGTCGCCGACGTCGGGGACGTGTCGGACGCCGTGTACGCGTCTTCACTGGTCGAGCGGTGTGTGAGCGCCTTCGGCGGGATCGACGGGCTGGTCAACAACGCGGCGGTGAACTACCACGTCGAACCGTGGGAGGACGACGACGCGGCGCGGACCAGGACGCTGGTCGAGACGAACGTCCTCGGGCCGCTCTACTGTGGCGCGGCGGCATTGAAGCACATGGTCGCGCGGCGTTCCGGCGCGATCGTGAACCTGACGTCCGGATCGATGATCGGGCAGCGCGGGGCCGCCGCGTACTCGGCGTCGAAGGGCGCGGTCGCGTCGCTGACCTACTCCTGGGCGGCCGACGTCGCCGGGCACGGCGTGCGGGTGAACGCGGTGTGCCCGATCGCGTGGACACGGATGATGCGGGAGAGCCGCGACGCGCGGCTGCACGGGAACCCGGCGCTGACCCCGGACCTGGTCGCGCCGCTGGTCACGTATCTGCTCAGCGACCTTTCGGCGGCACTGAACGGACAGGTGCTCCGGCTCGCCGGCGGACATCTGCACGTCGTCCGGCAGCCCGCGGTCAAACCCCCGGTGCCGCACCGGGACGTCTGGGAGGTCGAGGACATCGCGGACGCGGTGGCGGGCGAACTCGCGACGGCGCTCGAACCACCACCGCCGGAGCGCTGGTTCCTGGGCGGTTTCACCGCATCAGGTGATCAATCCACAGTGGAGCGGACCTGACCCGGCCAATACGTTGAAGGCCGGACAGCCAGGAGGGCGCGATGACGACGACCGTGGACGGTGAACGGCAGGACACCGCGCCGCCGGAGCTGAGCCGCAAGCGCATCAACGCGGTGTTCGCCGCGGTCATGCTCGGCATGCTGCTCGCGGCGCTGGACCAGACGATCGTGGGCACCGCGCTGCCCACGATCGTCGGCGATCTCGGCGGCGCCGGGCACCTGTCCTGGGTGATCACCTCCTACCTGCTCGCCGAGACGATCATGACCGCGATCGTCGGGAAGCTCGGCGACCTGTTCGGCCGCAAGCTGATGTTCCAGCTGTCGGTGATCGTGTTCACCGGCGGCTCGTTCTTCTGCGGGTTCGCGAACGACATGATCTGGCTGATCGTGGCGCGGGCGGTGCAGGGGCTCGGCGCGGGCGGGCTGATGGTCACCGCGACCGCGCTGGTGGCCGACGTCGTCCCGCTGCGCGAGCGCGGCAAGTACCAGGGCGTGCTCGGCTCGGTCTTCGGCGTCGTCACGGTGCTCGGCCCGATGCTGGGCGGGCTGTTCGTGGATCACCTGTCCTGGCGGTGGGCGTTCTACGTCAACGTCCCGGTCGCGGTGGTGGTGCTGATCGTCGCGGCGAGCGCCATGCCGAGCGTGAAGGCCGCGGCGAAACCGGTGATCGACTACCTGGGCATCCTGCTCATCGGCCTCGCCGCGACCGGGCTGACGCTGGTGACCAGCTGGGGCGGCACGCAGTACGCGTGGGACTCGCCGACCATCATCGGGATGGCCGCCGGTTCGGTGATCCTGTTGGTGCTGTTCGTCTTCGCGGAGAAACGGGCGAAGGAGCCGACGCTGCCGATGCGCCTGTTCCGGAACCCGGTGTTCACCGTGTCGGCGATCCTCAGTTTCGTGGTCGGGTTCGCGATGCTCGGCGCGCTGTCCTACCTGCCGACCTATCTGCAGTACGTGCACGGCATCTCCGCGACGAGCTCGGGCGTGCGGATGCTGCCGATGGTGATCGCGCTGCTGATCGCGGGCATCTTCGCGGGCAACCTGGTCGGCAAAACGGGGCGGTACAAGATCTTCCCGATCCTCGGCGGCGTCGGGCTGACCCTCGGCCTGTACCTGCTCTCGCGGCTCAGCCCGACGAGCGGGTTCTGGGAGATGTCGGCCTACTTCGCGGTGCTCGGCCTCGGGATCGGGCTGAGCATGCAGGTGCTGGTCATCGTCGTGCAGAACACGGCCGACTACCGTGACCTGGGCGTGGCGACCTCCGGGGTGACCTTCCTGCGGTCCATGGGCTCGTCGTTCGGCGCGGCGATCTTCGGCACGATCTACGCCAACCAGCTGGCCCCGAACATGGCGAAGGCGACCGCCGAGCACCCGCTGCCCCCGGGGATCGATCCACGCGCGGTGCAGCTCCCGACCGCGCTGCACCAGCTGCCGGAGCCGATCGCGGCGCCCTACGTCCAGGCCTACAGCGACTCGATCCACTCGGTGTTCCTCTACGCCGCCCCGGTCGGGCTGGTGGCGCTGGTGCTGGCCTTCTTCCTCAAGGAGGTGCCGCTGCGGGACACCGCGCGGGCCGGTGCCCCGGACCTGGGCGACGGGTTCGCGATGCCGGATCCCAGTGATCGGGACCAGGATCTGGAACGCGCGGTCGGCCGGATCCTCGCGCGTGAGGGGCGTGCCGCGTCGGCCGGGATCGTGGCGCGGTCCGGGTGCGAGCTGGACCGCGGCGGCCTCTGGTGTGTCGGGCAGGTCCGGCTGCGCGAGCGCCGGGACAAACCGACCTCGCTGCCGGTGATCGGCGAGCGCTACGGCGTCCCGCCCGAGGTGTTCGAGCCCGCCTTCGCGAAACTGGAGCTGACCGGGCACCTGACCTACCGCGGTGGCCAGTGGGCGACCACGGAACCGGGGCTCGCGGAACTCGACAAGCTCATCGCGGCGTGGAAGGAGTGGCTGGCCGAACGGCTGGGGGACTGGGGCCCGGAAGGGCACGACGAGCTGCACGCGGCGCTCGGGCGGGTCGCCAACCGCATCCTCGACCAGGCCGCCGACGACCGGCCGCACGGCAAGCACGCGGTCGCCGTCTGAGCGGTGCCGGGTCGCGGTGCGCCCGGGTGCGACAAGGGCGTCCCTGGGCGCGTCGGATGCACCGGGGGCGTCCCTCGGTGCGGTGGACGCACCCGGGGCGTCCCTCGGCCGAGCCGGGGAGACGGCGGCAGAGGAGGCGGATCGGGCCGGGGTGCGGTTACGTTCTTCCCATGGCGAAGGATTCCGCGGTGGAGATCGAGGTCGGGGACCGGACGGTGCGCGTCTCGAACCCGGACCGGGTGTACTTCCCGGCCCGCGGCGAGACCAAGCTCGACCTGGTCGAGTACTACCTGTCGGTCGGGGACGGGATCGTGCGCGCGCTGCGCGAGCGGCCGTGCATGCTGCACCGGTTCCCGTCCGGCGTGGCGGGGGAGAAGGTGCACCAGAAACGGGTCCCGCACGGCGCCCCGCCGTGGCTGGAGACCGTGCGGGTGGACTTCCCCCGCTACGGACGGCACGCCTACGAGCTGTGCGTGACGGAGCTGGCCAGCGTCGCCTGGGCGGTGCAGATGTCCACTGTGGAGTTCCACCCGTGGAACTCGCGCCGGGCCGACACCGAGCGGCCCGACGAGTGGCGGATCGACCTCGACCCGATGCCGGACTGCGGGTTCGACCGTGTCCGGCGGGTGGCGCACGTCGCGCACGAGGTGCTCGACGAGCTGGGCGTGACCGGCTGGCCGAAGACCTCCGGCGGCAGGGGCCTGCACATCTACGTCCGCATCGAGCCGCGCTGGGGGTTCACCGAGGTCCGGCGGGCCGCGCTGGCCTTCGCCAGGGAGGTCGAGCGCCGCGCGCCGGACGAGGTGACCACGACCTGGTGGCGCAGGGACCGTGATCCGGCGGCGTTGTTCGTCGACTACAACCAGAACGCCCGCGACCACACGATCGCCAGCGCCTACTCGGTCCGGGGCGTGCCCGAGGGCACGGTGTCCACCCCGATCCGCTGGGACGAGATCGACGACGTCGAACCCGGGGACTGCACGATCGCGACGGTCCCGGCGCGGTTCGCGAAGCTGGGCGACCTCCACGCGGGCATCGACGACACGGCCTACTCGCTCGACACGCTCCTGGAGTGGGCCGACCGCGACGGCCTCGACGACGAGCAGGACTCCTGAGGCGTGTCCCGCCAGATGGACGGGGAGGACAGCGGGTCCCGGCCACGGCATCGTGACGTGCCATGCGGGAGACGGAAGAGATCGAGTACGACCGGCGCCGCCTGGCCGGCATGCCCCGGCGCACCGCGCTGAAACTGGCCGGGGTCCTCGGCGCGGCGGCCTCGGCGGGTCCACTGTGGACGGGCCGGGCCGCGGCGGCGGGCCCGATCGTGAAGCCGCTGCCCGCGGACAGGTTCGTGGTCCACGGCAGCAACGCCGAGATGCGCTGGGAGTCGATGAGCGGGGTGGGCGATCTCGTGCCCGTCGACCGGTTCTTCGTGCGTGACCACACCGAGACGCCGATCATCGACGCCGCGAAGTGGCGCCTGGAACTGTGGGGCAGCGGGCTGCGCGGCGCGCCGCCGGAGGACCGGCCGATCGAGATCGGGTACGACGAGCTGCGGCGGCTGCCCTCGCGCGCGGTCACCGCGCGGATCGAATGTGCCGGGAACGGCCGGAGTTTCTTCACCAGCCAGCAGGGACAGCGGGTCGCCGGAACCGCGTGGGGCCTCGGCGCGGTCGGTGTCGCGCGCTGGCGCGGCGTGCCGCTCGCCACGGTGCTGCGGCGCGCGGGACTGACCCCGGACGCGGTGGACATCCTGCCCGAGGGCCTGGACCGCCCGTACGTGGCCGACGGCGCCGACTTCGGGCGGGTCCGCCGCCCGCTGCCGGTGCGCAAGGCACTCCACGACGTCCTGCTCGCGTACGAGATGAACGGCGAACCCCTGCCGCCGGATCACGGTCACCCGGTCCGCCTGGTGGTCCCCGACTGGATCGGCATCTCCTCGATCAAGTGGCTCGGCCGCATCGAGGTCGCGGACCGGCCGTTGTACTCGCCGTGGAACACCCAGTGGTACCGGCTGACCGGGCCCGGCTACCCGGCCGAGGGCACGCTGGTCACCCGGCAGAACACCAAGAGCGCCTTCGAACTGCCGTGGGCGGCGGAGCTGGCGGGCGGCCGGACGCACCTGCTGCGCGGACGTTCCTGGTCGGGGAGCGGGCGGGTGCGGCGGGTGGAGGTCAGCACCGACGGCGGCCGGACCTGGCGGGCGGCCACGCCGACCGGCGCGGACCACGGCTGGCGGCGCTGGACGATCCCGTGGCGGCCGCCGGGTCCGGGCTCCCACACCGTCCGCGCGCGGGCCACCGGCTCCGACGGCCTCGCGCAGCCCGACGTCGCGCCGTACAACACCCAGGGCTACCTGTTCGGCGCGGTGGTGGCGCATCCGGTCACCGTCCACTGAGGACTCCGGCCCGGCTCGGGGGAGCGCGACTTTTGTACTCGGGGAAGAAGTCGCCGAATATGTGTAACAAAACCGGTTTTTGCGACTGTTGACCGACCGCGTGGGTCCGAATGGTCGAAAGTTATGCGCATGTGATGTGCGTATAAGGTGTGGATTTGCCGGTACCGGCGATTCGACTGTTTCGTCCGGGACCGATATGCACGCTGGGTGCGGTGCCGCTGTGGTGGTACCGATCCCGGTCAGGCGAATGGACCTTTCCCGTCATATCCGGGAGGCGGTATGGTGACCGGCGACGAGGTCCGGACCCGGCCGTTCGAGCTGGATGGCCACGCTTCGTCTTGGTCTGCGACAAGATCCTCCGGGCCTCGTCTTTCTTCGTCCTCTGTTCAGCGTCGCCACGCGGGTTTGCGAACAGGTGTGTCCGCCGGTGGCGGCGAGAGCCACGCGATGGAGTTGCGAAAATATGGCGAAGTCTCTGGAAGAATGGATCGAAACCGATGTGCGCGCGGTGCAGGACAAATCGTTGTCCTGGCTGTCCCAGTACTACTTCTTCCGCGATCCGACCAGGCCGGCCTACATCGACCCCTATTACTTCTTCTCGCCCGCGGACGGGGTCATCCTCTATCAGGAGGTCGTCGAGCCCGGCGAGTGCCTGGTCGACATCAAGGGGAAGCCGTATTCGCTGCGGGACGCGCTGCGTGATCCCTCCTACGACCGGACCAGCCTGGTCATCGGCATCTTCATGACCTTCTTCGACGTGCACGTCAACCGGGTGCCCTATTCCGGGCGCCTGTCCTACCGGGAGCTCGACGCGATCGACACGCTGAACCTCCCGATGCTCGCGGTGGAGAAGGACCTGGTCGAGGACCTGCGCATCTCCACCAGCGCCGCCGACTACCTGCACAACAACCAGCGCATGGTCAACCGGTTCGAAAACGCCGATCTGAGCGGGCCCTACTACGTCCTGCAGATCGCCGACTACGACGTCGACTCGATCACCCCCTTCGAGCTGAGGCAGAACCAGGCGGTCTCGCAGGGAGACCGGTTCTCGCAGATCCGCTACGGCTCCCAGGTGGACCTGATCATCCCGGTGTCGGATCGCTACGACCTCACGCCACTGCAGCGGACGGGCGACCACGTCGAGGGTGGCGTCGACCCGCTCGTGCGGATCACCGACAGGGAAGAACCCGCCGCCGAAGCCGCGGCGACGGAAGGAGCGGCGCGATGACCACGACCACCCCGGCACAGGCGCGGACGGGCGCCGCCGCGGCCAACGGCGCGGAGCGACCCGCGGCCAACCCGACCCAGCTGCAACGGCCCGCCTTCCTGCTCAACGCGCCGTTCTCCTATCGGACCGAGGTGGCCAACAACATCTGGATGGAGGAACTCGACGAGGCCGAGCGGGTGCCGGACGCCCGGAAGGCGATGACGCAGTTCCTGGAGCTGTACGGCTTCCTCGCGGGCGACGCCCTGGTGTACCTGCTGCCGACCCCGCGCACCGAGGGCCTGCAGGACCTGGTGTTCACCGCGAACCTCGGGATCGTCCTGGAGCACCTGCCCGAGAAGAACACCGTGGTGGTGTCCAACTACGCCTCGGAACCACGGCGCGGGGAGACCGCGGTCGGTGTCCCGTTCTTCGAGTCGATGGGGTACCGGACCTTCGTGCCGGAGACCTGGTTCGAGGGCGAGGCCGAACTCAAGCACCTGCACGACAACGTCTACGTCGGCGGGTACGGACAGCGCTCTCAGCGCGAGACCTACGAGTGGATGGAACGCGAGTTCGACATGACGGTCGTCAAGCTCGCCGCCGCCGACCGCTACCTCTACCACCTCGACTGCACCGTCTTCCCGATCACCAGGGAACAGACGCTGGTGTGCACCGAGATGTACGAGGAGGACGAGATCGCCGAGCTCGAACGCCACACCGAGATTGTCGACGTGAGCGCGGATGTGTGCTATGCCGGTATCTGCAACTCGGTACGGCTGCACAACACGATCCTCAACGCCTCGCACATCCACGATCTCAAGGTGGGCACCGAGGACTACCAGTCCGAGCTCGCGAAGAACCGCGTACTGGAGGATATCGCCGGAAACCTGGCCTTCGAGCTGAGCCTGATCAACCTCAGTGAGTACCACAAGGGCGGCGCACTGCTCTCGTGCATGGTCATGCACCTCAACCGGTATTCGTACGCGTTCCAGCTGATCTGAGCGCGGGAGCGCCGGTCGTGCCCTCCGGGACGGCCCGGAGGGCGGCCGGCGTGGCCCGGCGGGACCGCGTTCGCGGGTGAAATCGCGTCGGAATCCTTGTGGCGTCCTGTTTTCCGGCCTTTCCGCGCGCCCTTTCGCGCGCGGACCTGTGTGATCGAGGAGATCGCCGTGCAGGCACCACCGCACCCCGAAACCGGAACCGGATCCGAGACCGACGCGGATCCCGCGGCGCGGCGAAAAGCGTCGCGGCTGCTGTGGGGCTATCTGAAACCCGTCCGAGCCCTGCTCGGCGGCCTGCTGGTCCTGGAACTGTTCGCGCACGGCGCCACCCTGGTCCAGCCGCTGGTCGCCCGCTGGGTGATGGAACACCTGGAAGAGGGCAGTCAGGCGCTGATCTGGCCGGTGCTGATGCTCGCCGGGATCGCGCTCGTCGGCATGGTGTTGTCCTGGGTGTGCACCTTCCTGCTCGGCCGCACCGGTATGCGGATCGTCCGGGACATGCGCCGCAGGCTGACCCGGCGGGTGCTCTGCGGGACGGTGGCGGCGGTGGAACGCCGTCCGGTCGGCGACTTCCTGTCCCGGGTGGGCAGTGACACCACGCTGTTGCAGGAGACCGTCGGTGGCGCGGTGATCAACGCCGCGGCGGCGCCGGTGGCGGTGCTCGGCGCGATCGTGCTGATGGGCACGATCGACCTGGGCATGCTCGGGCTCGTCGTCGGTCTCTTCGCGGTCACCACCTTCGCCGAGAAGTTCGCGTTGCGCCGGGTGGGCGAGGCCGTCGAACAGGAACAGGCCAAGGTCGCGTCGATGACCTCGGCGCTGCAACGGGTGCTGATCGCCTTCCGCACGGTCAAGGCGTCGGGCACCGAGCGCGCCGAGGAGCACCGGATCGGCTCGGAGGCCGACGCCGCCTACCGCGCCGGGGTGCGCTCGGTGCGCGCGGAGGCATGGGTGGAGGTGATCGCGGGCGCCTCGGTGGACCTGACCTTCCTCATCGTGCTCGCGGTCGGTGCCACCCGGGTGGCCGACGGGACTCTCGGGGTCGGCGACCTGGTCGCGTTCCTGCTCTACCTGATGTACCTGCACGAGCCGGTCGAAGAGGTGTTCCACGCCGCCTCCGAGATCGCCGAAGGGCTCGCCGCCGTACGCCGGGTGGAGGCGGTCCGGGACCTGCCGGCGGAACGTCCCCGCCCGGCACTGACGGCGTCCGTGCGCATCCCCGACGGGCCGCCCGAGGTGCGGTGTGAAGGGGTGTGGTTCGGCTATCGGGACCAGCCGGTGCTGCGCGACGTCGGGTTCGTGGCGCCGGTCGGGCTCACGGTGCTCGTGGGCACCTCCGGCGCGGGCAAGACGACACTGCTGAGCCTGATGGAACGGTTCGCCGACGTGGACAAGGGCCGGGTGCTGCTGAACGGCGTGGACGTGCGGGAGCTGGACCGCGCCGAGCTGCGCCACCGGATGGCCTACGTCCAGCAGGAAGCGCCGCTGCTGGGCGAAACCGTCCGGGAAGCGGCGTTGTACGGGACCGAGGGAGCCGAGGCGGGGTTGCGCGACGCGCTGGCCTCGGTGGCGCTGACGAGCTGGGTCGACTCGCTGCCCGAGGGTCTCGACACCCGGGTCGGCGAACGCGGGGTGGCGATCTCCGGCGGACAGCGGCAGCGGCTGGCCGTCGCCCGCGCCCTGCTGCGCGGCGCGGACGTGCTGCTGCTGGACGAGGCGACCTCGCAGCTCGACGCGATCAGTGAGCGGGTGCTGCTGGATTCGCTCGCGCACCAGGCACGGGACCGGATCGTGCTCGCGGTGACGCATCGGCTGTCGGTCGCGGCGGAGGCCGACCGGCTCGTCCTCCTGGAGGACGGCCAGGTGCGCGCGGTCGGCAGGCACGAGGATCTGCTGCGCTCGGATCCGGTGTACCGCGAGCTGGTCGACGCTCCCGGTACTCGCGCCAACGGCGAACGTCCGCCGCGGTGACGCCGGTCCGGGTCCCCGCCGACTGGGCACCGCACAGCGCGTGCGTCCTGGTGTGGCCGTGGCTGAGCAGGGTGTGGGGGCGGCACCTGGCCGCGGCGCAGCGCGAGTTCGTCACCGCCGCGCGCACGATCGCGCGGTTCGAACCCGTGCTCGTCCTGGCCCATCCCGTGGCGGCGCCGAAGGCGCGCGAATGGTGCGGTCCCCAGGTGAAGATCGCCGAGGTCGCCTGCGACGACCTGTGGGCGAGGGACACGTGCCCGGTGTTCGCGATCGACGAACGCGGCGCGCTGTCCGGTCTGGACTCCGGATTCGACGGCTGGAGCGGGAAGGCCCTCGCCTGGTGGCGCGACGCGGGACTGGCGCGTGAGCTGTGCGCGCTGCTCGGCGTCCCGTCCCGGCGGGCGGGGGCGGTGCTCGACGCCGGGGCCGTGCTCACCGACGGCGAGGGCACGCTGATCCTCGGCGAGGAGTGCCTGCGCGCCCGGAATCCGGGACTGGGCAAGGAGGAACTGACCCGGATCGCGGCCGGGGCGTACGGCGCCGAAGTGGTGATCTGGCTGCCGTTCGGCCTGTTCGGGGACGAGACGGACGGTCACGTCGACGGCGTCGCGGCCTTCCTCGGGCCGGGCCGGGTGCTCGCCCAGTCCGGAAAGGACTGTGGCGGTCCGGACGAGGAACGGCTGGCGCGCAATCTCGACGTCCTGCGCGCGAGCACCGACGCCCGCGGGCGGGCGCTGGAGGTGGTGGAGATCCGTGAGTACCCGGAGATCTTCCTGGGGGACGAGGCGATCGCGGTGAACTACGTGAACTTCTACCTGCCCACGGGTGCCGTGGTGGTGCCGATGGGCGGGGTGCCCGAGGACGAGGCCGTGCTCGCGCTGCTCCGCGCACAGTTCCCGGACCGCTCGGTCGTCGGCGTTCCCGCGCGCGCACTCGCCTGGGGCGGAGGTGGCATCCGGTGCCTGACCCAGCCGATTCCCCGGCTGACGCCGGTTCCCGGGAGACGGGAACCGGCTCAGCGGAGGGAGAAAAGCTCTTCGTAGAGGGGATTGCTCCGGAAGACCTCGCCGTGGTGGGTGGACAGGAACGCGCCGTTGTGCGTGCCCGAAACCGTGTCCAGCCGGGCCCGCACCCGGTAGTCCGGATGCCGCCCGTCGTCGCTCAGCGTCCGTCCGAACCGGACGGTCAGCCGGTCGCCGGGCCGCACCGCGACGGGCTGGTCGAAGCAGGGCAGATAGGTGGTGCCCCACGCCGTTTCGGTGGCCAGCGCGTCGATCGGCGGATCGTCGGGATGGGCCCACAGGTTGATCCACAACAGGATCCCGTCGACGCGCCCCGCGGTGTGCACGGTGAGTTCGGCGGTTTCCTCCGCTTCGATCACCGCGCCCTCGGCGAAGTCGAGCGTTTCCACCGGGGCGTGATCGGTGGTCACCGCGTCCGGCGTGGAATGGCTCAGCAACAGCCGTACGTCGAACGGATGACCGGTGCTGTCGAAGATCCGGTCGAGATAGGGCAGTGATTCGGGGTGGAAGGCCAGATCCGGGACGAGGTCCCGCAGGCACACGGCGCCGGCCAGCGTGACGCACCGGTGCGGGACCATGACGCCGCCGGGCGCCAGCAGCCGCGCGTGCGCGTCGGCCAGTGCCATCGCCGCCCCTTCCGAACCACCGATCGAACCGATGATCTCGGAGACACAGAGATCGAAACGGCGGTCCGTTTCCAGGTCGGTCGACCAGGAATGCAGCAACGTGAGCCGATCCCGGTACGGGGATTTCTCGAGTGCTTTTCGCGCGAGCCGTGCGGTGCTTTCCATCCCTTCGACCGCGGTGGCCTCCAGCGCGCCGTACTCCAGCGCGAGCGTGGCCCAGTCCAGATCGCGTCCCGCGCCGATGTCCAGCACCGTGCGCCCGGCCGCGACCTCGCGCAACGCGGATTCGTACGCGGATTCACACACTTTGTCTTCGGCCATGTAGTCGTAGTCGTAGGAATCGTAGACCGGGTACTCCCCGGGGGAAGCCCACAGGGTGAGCCGGTCGTCGGGGTCGCCGAGGGCGACCGGGACGGTGATTTCCCGATGACGGGACAGTCTTTTTCTGCGAAAGCCGTTGATCATCAGGCCACTTCCATCGTCGAAATTGACCCGGACATGTGCTTAACGACGCGACGATATTATCGGAGCCGACCCGGCGCGCACAAGGGAATCCTCGGTTTTGCCGAGGTGTCGGAAGCGGGACTCGCCGCTGCGCGAAAAGACCAGTGTTTTCGGGTGAGCGCCCGGCCGAATTGTCCGCGGTGCCTCCCCGAAGGACTCGGGCTCCTCCGGGGAGGCACCGGGGACCGATCAGAGGCGCTCGATGACGGTGGCGTTGGCGAGGCCGCCCGCCTCGCACATCGTCTGCAGGCCATAGCGCCCGCCGGTCTGTTCCAGTACGGACAGCAGGGTGGTGAGCAGCCGGGCGCCACTGCCGCCGAGCGGGTGCCCGAGCGCGATCGCGCCGCCGTTGAGGTTCACCTTCGCCGGATCGGCGCCGAGTTCGGCCTGCCACGCCAGCACGACGCTCGCGAACGCCTCGTTCACCTCGAACGCGTCGATGTCCGAAAGGGACAGTCCGGCGCGGGCGAGTACCTTGCGGGTGGCCGGGATGATCCCGGTGAGCATGAGGAGCGGGTCGTCGCCCGTGACGGCGAAGCTGTGCAGCCGCGCGCGGGGACGCAGCCCGAGCTTCGCCGCGGTCTCGCTGCTCGTGACGAGCACGGCGGCGGCGCCGTCGTTGATCGGCGACGCGTTGCCCGCGGTGACCCGCCAGTCCAGTTCGGGGTACCGCCGCTCCCAGACGTCGGCGCGATAGGCCGGGCGCAGTCCGGCCAGGATCTCCGGGGTCGTACCGGGACGCACGGTCTCGTCGGTGGTGACGTCGGCGAGGGTGCCGTCGGGGCGAGGCGCCTTGAGCGGGGCGACCTCGCGGGCGAACCGGCCGTCGGCCCAGGCCGCGGCGGCGCGGCGGTGGCTTTCGGTGGCGTACGCGTCGAGCCGCTCGCGCGAGAACCCCCACTTCGCCGCGATGAGCTCGGCGCTGATTCCCTGCGGCACCAGGCCTTCCGGGTACCGGGCGGCGACGCCGGCGCCGAAGGGATCCTGCCCGGCGACCTGGCTGCCCATCGGCACCCGGCTCATCGACTCGACGCCGGAGGCGATCACGACGTCGTAGGCCCCGGCCAGTACGCCCTGTGCCGCGAAGTGCACGGCCTGCTGGCTGCTGCCGCACTGCCGGTCCACCGTCACCGCCGGGACCGATTCGGGCAGCCCGGCGGCGAGCGCGGCCCAGCGCGCGGTGTTCATGCTCTGCTCGCCGATCTGGCCGACCGTCCCGCTGATGACGTCGTCGATCCGGGCCGGGTCGATCCCGGTCCGCTCCACGAGCGAGCGGATGGCGTGGGCGTGCAGATCGACCGGGTGGACCCCGGCGAGGGTGCCGTTCGGCTTGCCCTTGCCGATCGGCGTGCGGACCGCGTCGACGATCACCGCGTCGGTCATGGCGGTTCCTCCTTCAGCTGTGGTGTGGAATCCGGTATATCTCCGAGGGTTGGATTCCACAACCCACTGCGCGATCGATGTCGCCTGGCTCACAGGAGCAGCGCGATGACGTGCTAGGTTGGATTTGACGACTTGAGGAGGTGCGGGATGGCGCGCGGGCGGGAATGCTCGATCGCGGAGGCGCTGGAGGTGATCGGCGAGCGGTGGAGCCTGCTCGCCCTGCGCGAGGTCATGCTGGGGGAGCGCCGGTTCAACCGGATCGCCGAGAACACCGGCGCGAGCCGGGACATCCTCGCCGCGCGGCTGCGCAAGCTCGTCGAGGCGGGCGTGCTCGAGAAGCGGCAGTACGAGGATCACCCGCCCCGCTACGACTACCTGCCGACCGAGGCGGGCCGGGCGCTCCAGTCGATCCTGCTCGGGCTGATGGCCTGGGGCGACCGGTATGTCCACAACGGACCCCCGCCGACGGTGTGGCAGCACGCGTGCGGCGCCGAGCTGAAGCCGGAGACGGTGTGCGCCTCCTGTGGCGAGCCGATCGGCGCGCCCGGAACGAAACCACTGCGGATCGGCGCCGTGCGCTGACCGGTACCGGCGGGGGTCGCGCGAGGTTCCCGTCCACAAAGGACGGACAGGGTCAGTCCCTGACGGCGATGAGGAAGCCGCCTTCGGGCCCGTCGGCGTCGCGGCCGTAGGCGGTGGCGAGCGAGGAGCGGCTGTAGGTCTGCGGCTGCCAGCCGTGGTCGGTGAGCCAGTCGGTCGCGTGCGCGCCGAGCCCGCCCTTCCACAGCGCGGTCACCTTCTCCGCGCCCGGCAGCGCGCGGGCCTGGGCGAGGAGCCCGTCCTCGTCGCCGTCGGGGCGGTGTTCGCAGGCCAGCCTGCTGCCCGCCACCGACATCGCGCCCGCGGTGGTGAGCATCCGGGCGGCCTCGGCGTGGGAGAGGTAGACCAGCAGGCCCTCGGCGAGCCACGCCGTCGGGACCGCCGGGTCGAAACCGGCGGCGAGGAGCGCGCCGGGCCAGTCCTCGCGCAGGTCCGCCGGGACCACCGTCCTGGCGCAGCGCGGCGTCGCGGACTCCCGGGTGAGCACCTCGTCCTTGAACGCGAGGACCTCGGGCAGGTCCAGCTCGAACAGCCGCAGCCCGGCGGGCCAGCCGAGCCGGAACGCGCGGGTGTCGAGCCCGGCCGCGAGCAGGACCACCTGCCGGCAGCCCGCGGCGGTGGCGGCGAGCAGGTACTCGTCGTAGAACCGGGTGCGGACCACCACGTGCGCCGAGAACAACGCGCCGAGCCGGTTCGCCGGGGTCGACGGACGAAGCTCCTGGCCGGGACCGGGCGCCTCGGGGAACAGGGCGCGGCCCGCCTCGAAGAACGCCCGCGCGTAGGGATCGTCGAACAGCCGGTCCGGCCGGGTGCTCTCCAGCGCGCGCAGCCCCGCCACACCGAGGGCGGTCCTGCTCACGGCGGGCAGTGAGTCCGGTGAAGTGGTCAAGATTCACCTCCCGGACACCACGGTACGACAGCGGGCGCGGTCCGTTCGGGTGATCCGCCGACGGGTGCGCCGGGCGGTTTCGTGCTGACATGGCCGGTGCGGCCCGCGCCCGACCGGGGCCCGCGCTCGACGTAGGGTGATCCCCGGCGCGCCGGGAAGTCTGGTCGGCATCCGGACTGGACGACGAAAGGACCCGGTCATGCGCGGTGTCGAGACGGTGCTGTTCCTCGTGGTGATCGCGACGGTGGTGACCACCTTCGCGAACCGGCTGCGGGTCCCGGCGCCGTCGCTGCTCGTCGTCGCCGGCGTGCTGGTCGGGCTGCTGCCGGGGGTGCCGGCGGTCGGGATCACCCCGGAGATCATCAGCCTGGTCGTGCTGCCTCCGCTGCTGTTCGCGGCGGGCGAGGAACTGCCGTGGCGGGATCTGCGCGCGGTCGCGCGGCCGGTGGCGGCGCTGTCGGTCGGGCTGGTGCTGCTGTCCGCGGCGGCGGTCGTGGGGGTGGCGGTCCTGGTGACGCCGATGCCGGTCGGGATGGCGTTCGTGCTCGGCGCCGTGCTGGCCAGCACCGACCCGGTCGCGGTGACCGCGCTGGCACGGCGGCTCTCGCTGCCACCCCGGGTGCAGGCGCTGATCCAGGCCGAGAGCCTGTTCAACGACGCGACGAGCCTGCTGTTGTTCCGGGTCGCGCTGTTCCTCGCGATCGCGGGCGGCGCGGCGTCCTGGGGCCGGACGCTGTCGGAGTTCGCCGTGCTCGCCGGTGGCGGCCTGCTCGTCGGCGTGCTGATCGCGGCGGGCGCGTTCGTGATCCGGCGGCACACCGAGGACCCGATGGTGGAGACCGTCGTGGCACTCGTGACGCCCTACGCCGGATACGTGCTGGCCGAGTCGGTCGGCGCCTCCGGGGTGACCGCGGTGGTGGTGGCGAGCGTCGTCCTCGGGACGCAGGCGGAGCGGTTGACCACGGCGCGGATCCGGTTGCAGGTCGGCGCGGTGTATCAGACTGTGGTGTTCCTGCTGGAAAGCGTGGTCTTCGGCCTCATCGGGCTCCAGCTGCCGGCGTTGGTGCGACGGCTGGCCGGGACCGGCCCCTGGTGGCCGCTGCAGGCCCTCGCGATCGCGGTGACACTGGTGCTGGCGCGGCTGCTGCTGGTGTTCGTGCTCAGTACGGTCCGGCAGCGCCGCGGCGGCGGACGGGTGTCGTGGCAGGCGCCGGCGGTGATCTCGTGGGCGGGCGCGCGCGGGGTGGTCCCGCTGGCCGCGGCGCTGTCGCTGCCGCTCACCGCGCTCGACGGGACACCGCTGCCCGCGCGGGACCTGATCCTGCTGCTGACCACCGCGGTCATCGTGGTGACGCTGGTCGTGCAGGGGTTCACGCTCGCCCCGCTGGTCCGGCGTACCGGGATCGCGCTCGATCCGGCCGACATCCGCCACGAGCACTTCGACGCCCGCCTGCGGATCGCCGAGGCCGGGCTTTCGCACCTGGAGCACCTCGCCGAGACCGAGTCGGCGCCGGAGTTCGTGGTCGACCAGCTCCGGCAGAGCTGGCGGGCGCGCATCGACCGCATCCGCACCGACGACAGCGAGGACCCGGACGGGATGGCCCGCTTCGCGGCCTACCGGGTCCTGCGCCGCGAGGTGCTCGAAGTGGAGGGCGCCGAGCTGACCCGCCTGTTCGAGCAGGGCGTGATCACCGACGTCACCCGCCGCCGGATCCAGCGCCTCCTGGACCTCGAATCGGCGGGCCTCGGCGACGACCCGGCGACGTGATCCAGCGGCGACTTCGCGTGCTTGAGCGGCGATTCGGCGTGATCAGACGGAGATCTCGCCCAAACACGCGAGATCTCCGTCTGATCACGCGAGATCTCCGTTACCGGGATCCACTGTGGACGATCGGGGCGGCGGGGATGGCGACCAGCCGGCGGTCGTCGGTGTTGTAGTCGAACAGCTCGGCGTAGCGGCCCCAGTCGACGGCGGTGTCGAGCTGTTGTTCGGCGTCCTCGGCGGAGAAACCGCGCCGCAGCAGGTCGAGGAAGAAGTCCGCGCGCATCTTCCCGTTCGGGCTGTTCGCCAGCGCCGTCGAGATCGTGCGGACCAGCGGTGCCCGGCCGCGTACCTGATCGGCGAAGATCTCCTTGCTGCGCAGGATGTCCGCGGTCGTGAACGCCTCGCCGACCGGCGTGCAGCACAGGTCGGCCCCGACCACGAGCAGCAGGTCGAGCATGGCGGCGGCGTCGACGAGGGGGAGCAGGTCGTCGATCTCGAAGGTCAGCTCGGCCGCGACGTCGGGCAGGTCGACCCGTCCGCCGCGCGCGTGGACGATCTCGACCAGCCCGGCGAGCCCGCCGACCGAGGCCGCGGGCAGCGGCCGCGAGATCGGCGTCGCCTCGGCGGGCCCGGCCGCCAGGTCGTCCGGGTCCGCTCCGGTGAGCAGGCCGTAGAGGTGATCGACGACGGCGGCGAACTTGGGGGTGCGGCGGTCGCGGGGCCGGGCCAGGGTGATGTCGACCTCGGCGCGGATGTGGCCGGGGTTCGCGCCCAGCACGATGACGCGATCGGCGAGCTGCACCGCCTCCTCGATGTTGTGCGTGACGACGCAGATGGCCTTGGTCGGGAAGTTCGTGGTCTCCCACAGGTCCATCAGCTCGCCGCGCAGGTTCTCCGCGGTCAGCACGTCGAGCGCGGAGAACGGCTCGTCCATCAGCAGCACGTCCGGTTCCAGCACCAGGGCCCGCGCGAACCCGACCCGCTGGCGCATCCCGCCGGACAGCTCCTTGGGGTAGGCGGACTGGAAACCGTCGAGGCCGATCAGGTCGATCGCCGCCAGGGCGCGCTCACGGCGTTCCCTCGGCGGGACGCCCTGTGCCGCGAGGCCGAGTTCGACGTTGTCCTGCACGGTGAGCCAGGGCATGAGCGCGAACGACTGGAACACCATGGCGGTGCCCGGGTTCGCGCCGCGCAGCTCCTCGCCGCGGTACCGGACGCCGCCGCGGGTGGGGGCGACGAGCCCGGCGATGGTCCGCAGCAGCGTCGACTTGCCGGAACCGGAACGGCCCAGCAGCGCGACGATCTCGCCCGCGCGCAGGTCGAGCCGGATGTCCTCCAGCACCCGCAGTTCGTCGCCCGCCGCGCCGGTGAAGCTCTTGCTCACCGCGTCGACGCTGATCAGGACTTCGCCGGTGCGGATGGCCGGGGTGGTGGTCGTGGTCATGGAAAACTCCGTCCGAAGTGGATGGTCAAAGGGAGTAGCGCTGCTCGGCGAGGGTGGACAGGCGGCGCCAGAAAAGCCGGTTGAGGCCGACGACGAACACGCTCATCACGACGACCCCGATCAGCAGGCGGCCGAAGTCGCCCGCGTCGGTGGCGTCCTTGATGTACGCGCCGAGCCCGGTGGCGTGCAGGGTGGTGCCGTTGTAGCTGACGATCTCGGAGACGATGGAGGCGTTCCAGGCCCCGCCCGCCGCGGTGATCCCGCCGGTGACGTAACTCGGGAAGATCGCGGGCAGCACGAGCCGCCGCCACCAGAGCCTGCGCGGCAGCCGCAGGTTGGCCGAGGCCTCGCGCAGGTCGTGCGGGATCGCCGACGCCCCGGCGATGACGTTGAACAGGATGTACCACTGCGCGCCGAGCGCCATCAGCAGGATCCCGCCCCAGTCCAGGCCGGTCCCGGTCGCCACGAGCACCGCGGTGATGAGCGGGAACAGGAAGTTCGCCGGGAAGCTCGCGAGGACCTGGACCACCGGCTGTGCCAGCCGCGACACCTTCGGGTTCATCCCGATCCAGACCCCGACCGGGACCCAGACCAGCGTCGCCACCACGACCAGCAGCACGACCCTGCCGAAGGTCACGACGCCGAGCAGCAGCGCGTGGCCGACCTCCCCGAAGCCCGCGGTGCGCTCGATGAAGCCGAGCATGAAGTACAGCCCGCAGGCGATGGCCGCGGTGACGGCCACCGCGAACACGACGTCGCCGATCCGCCGCCGCGTCACCGAGGTCCGCAGTGGACGGTCGCCGAGCCCGAACACGGCCATGGCGCGATCGAGCGGGAACACGAGCCTGCCGAGGTGCCGGGCGAGGAACGCCGGGACGCGGGACCGGCGCAGCAGCGTCAACATCAGGCTGCGCGGTGCTTCGGCGGCCTCGGCCTCCTCGTTGCGGAAGCGCTCGGCCCACGCGGTGAGCGGCCGCCAGAACAGCACGTTCACGGCGATCACCATGACGATCATCGCGACGATCGCGAGCAGCACGTGGTTCAGCTCCCCGGCGTCGCTCGCGGCTTTGACGTAGGAGCCGATCCCGGGCAGCGCGTAGGTGTGGTTGTCGACGCTGAGCGCCTCCGACGCGACCAGGAAGAACCAGCCGCCGCCGAAGCTCATCATGCCGTTCCAGACCAGGCCGATCATCCCGCTCGGCGCGTCGAGACGCCAGAACCGCTGCCAGCGCGAGAGCCGGAGCAGCCGGGCCGCCTCGTCGAGTTCGCGTGGCTGGGTGACGAGCGAGTGGTAGAAGGAGAACGTCATGTTCCACGCCTGCGAGGTGAAGATCGCGAACACCGACGCGCACTCCAGGCCCAGCTGGGAGCCGGGGAACAGCGCGATGAACCCGGTGATCGTCACCGACAGGAAGCCGAGGATCGGTACCGACTGGAGGATGTCGAGCAGCGGCAGCAGCACCTTCGCCGCACGCCGCGAACGGGCCGCGGCGGTGGCGTAGACGAAGGTGAACACCGTCGAGACGGCCAGGGCGAGGAACATCCGCAGCAGCGAACGTGCCGCGTAGTAGGGGAGTTCCGCGGGATCGGTGGACACAGTGGACGGTGCGGTCGCCTCGTCCCACGGCACGGTGGCGCCGTGGGCGAGCCGGACCAGCGCCCAGAGCAGGACGGCCGCGCCGAGGAACACGACGACGTCGGCCACCACGCGCCGGCGTGGCCGGTCCAGCACGCCGCGGCTGGGAAAGGTACGGAGCAGGGACATGGGAGAACTCGTTCTTCTCTTCAGTGATCGGAAAAGGGCAGCATCCGGCCGCGAACGGTCCGGAGTGGACTGTTCGTTGTGGACTGTTTGGTATGGACGGAGTGATCAGGCGGGTGGCGTTACCACCAGGTGCCCGACGAGCGGCGCAGCCAGGTCCGCTTGACCAGGTGCGCGGCGAGCAGGAAGCCGCCCACGAGCGGGAACAGCCAGAGCAGGTACCCGGCGGGCGGCGGTGTCAGCCGCAGCGCGCCGGCGATCGGGGGCAGGGTGAGCGCGAGGCCGGTCAGCGCGGCGGCCGCGGTCGCCCACACCACGACGGTGGCGGGCGGGGTGCCGCGCAGCGGCGCGGCGGTCCGCAGCACCAGGACCACGAGCAGCTGGGTGAGCAGACCCTCCACGAACCAGCCGGTCTGGAACACCGCGGGCTGCCCGCCGGCGTCGAACACCCACCACAGCACGGCGAAGGTGGTGAGGTCGAACAGCGAGCTGAGCGGGCCGAAGACCAGCATGAACCGGACCATGCCCGCCGCGTCCCAGCGGCGCGGCTTCGCGAGGTAACGGCGGTCGACGCGGTCCCAGGGGAGCGCGAGCTGCGCCGCGTCGTAGAGCAGGTTCTGCACCACGAGCTGGATCGGCAGGATGGGCAGGAACGGCAGGAACAGCGCGGCCAGCACGACGGTCAGCACGTTGCCGAAGTTCTGCCCGGCGGTGATGTGCACGTACTTGAGCGTGTTGCCCAGCGTCCGCCTGCCCTCGACCACGCCGCGCGCGAGCACGCCGAGGTCGCGGTCGAGCAGGATCAGGTCTGCGGCGTCCTTGGCCACCGCGGTGGCCGTGTCGGGCGCGATCCCGACGTCGGCGGTGCGCAGCGCGGGCCCGTCGTTCACGCCGTCGCCGAGGAAGCCGACCGCGTGTCCGGCGTCCTTGAGCGTGGCCACGATCCTGGCCTTGTGCGCCGGGGTGAGCTTGGCGAACACGGTGGTCTTCGCGACGAGCTCGGGCAACTCGCCGTCGCGGGTTTCGTCGATCTCGGTGCCCAGCACGATTTCGCCGACCGGGATCCCGGCCAGCGCCGCCACCTGCGCGGCCACGTACCGGTTGTCGCCGGTGAGGAGTTTGAGGGCGACGCCGTGCCGTTCCAGCGAGCGGACGGCGTCGGCGGCGTCGTCGCGGACCGGGTCGACGAACCCGACGAACCCGACGAGGACGAGACCGCGTTCGTCGTCCTCGTCGTACGGGGCGAACCGCGCCTCACCCTGTTTCGCCGCGACCGCCAGCACCCGCATCCCGTTCTGGGCGTATCCGCGGACGACGTCGGCCGCCTGCGCGCGCCCGGCCCGGTCCAGCTCCACGACCGCGCCCGAGGACCGCGCGTGCGTGCACCGGGGCAGGATGTCGTCGGGATCGCCCTTGGTGATCAGCAGGTGCCCGTCCTCCGGGCCGCGCAGGATCACGGTGGCGCGGCGCCGCGCGGGGTCGAAGGCGATCTCGTCGACGGCGGTGAACATCGCGTCGGCGAGCAGCGCGTCCTCGGGGTCGGCGAGCTGGCGCAGGATGGCCTCGTCGAGGCGGTTGTGCGGGAAGTCCTGGAACCGCACGGCGAGACAGGCGTACTCGGCGGCTTCCCCGTCCGGGCGCCCGGCGGGATCGACGCTGTGGGCGTAGGCGACGCGGTCCTCGGTGAGGGTCCCGGTCTTGTCGACGCACAGCACGTCCATCGCGCCGAGGTCCTGAATGGCGTTGAGCCGCTTGACGATGACCTTGCGCCGGGACAGCCGGGACGCGCCGCGCGCGAGGTTCGTCGTGACGATGACCGGCAGCATCTCCGGGGTGAGACCGACCGCGACCGCGGCCGCGAACATCACCGCCTGCGGCCAGTCGCCGGTGACCGTCCCGCTGATCACCAGCACGATCGGGACCATCACGAGCATGAAGCGGATCAGGGTCCAGCCGACCGCGCGGACGCCGAGGTCGAAGCTCGACACCGCGCGCGGGGCCGCCGTCGCGCGGGCGAGCGACCCGGAGTGGGTCCGCGCGCCGGTGGCGAGGACGACCGCGGTGGCGCTGCCGGACACCACCGACGTCCCGGCGAAGCACAGCGAAGGAGCGTCGACGAGTCCGGGGCGGTCCGGTGCGCGGAGGCGGCGTGGGCGCGGTGAGGGGACGCGCTTGGTGACCGGCAGGCCCTCGCCGGAGAGCGCGGACTGGTCCACCACGAGATCGGAAGCGGCCACGACCCGCAGGTCCGCGGGCACCATGTCGCCGGGCCCGAGCCGGACGACGTCGCCGGGCACCAGGTCGGCGGTGGGGACTTCGCGGTCGAGCGGCGGGAAGGACGCGTCGCCCCGCCTGCGGACGGTGACCGTGGTCCCGACCTGGCCGAGCAGTGCGCGGACGGCGCGGTCGGAGCGGCTGTGCTGCCAGAACCGGAGCACCACGCTGAGCGTCACCATGACCGCGACGGTGATGGTGCCGCGCAGGTCGCCGAGCACCACGAACACGACGCCCAGCCCGGCCAGCAGCGCGACGAAGGGGCTGCGGACGGCGTCGAGGGCGTGCGCGAGGAGGCCGTGCCCGGTGGCCACCGGTTCGGTGTTGTCGCCGTGCTCGCCCAGCCTCGACTCGGCTTCGGCCTCGGTGAGTCCCTTCGGGGAACTGGCGAGACTCTGGAAGACGGTCAGCACCGGCGCGTCGGCGAGGTCGGCCAGCCGCGCGTCCCCGTCGTGAGGGCGGGACGCCGGGGCCGGGGTGCCCGCGTGCTGCTCGGAGGTACGCACCATGAGAACGGTCCTGTCGGTGGAGATGGCTGCCGTACTGACAACGTTGTCGTCCACGCGGACCGGAGATGGCTACCGGGTGCCTCCCGGCCCCGGCCGGTGTTCCGCGTGGCCGCTGGGACTACTTCCTTCGCCGGTCACCCGGCTCACCTCCTTCCGTACGCGCTGGTTCGGGCCGGCCCCGCGGCGCGACCCGATCGCCGCCCCGCCGGGCGCGACCGGTAACAGTAGACCGGACCACGACCTCTCAGTCAAACACTTGCGCAAGTGTTGGGTGCTAGGTCACCCTGGGAGAGTCACTCGAAAGGATGTCCGTTGCCTCTCCGATCCATGCCCGACCCGCCGGGTGCCCTGCCGCCGGGAGTACTCCAGGACGCCGCGGCCACGTTCGGCCTGCTCTCGGCCACCGTACGGCTCCAGCTGGTGTGGCTGCTGGCGGACGGCGAACGCGATGTCGGGACGCTCGCGGGCGAGGTCGGGCAGAGCGTGCCGACGGTCAGCCACCACCTCGCGAAGCTCAAGCTCGCCGGTCTCGTGCGGTCGCGGCGGGAGGGCAAACGGCAGGTCTACCTCGTCGAGGATCCCCGCGTGGTGGAGCTGGTGCGGCTGGCCGTGGCCCACCACGACGCGGCGGCGGGTGGCGGGCGGCGCGCGCTGGGCTGAGCGCGGCGCGGATGTGGTACTGCTGACGCGTGCATCCTTCGCGTTCTCCCCACGAACAAGCCGTCGTGCTGGTGACCGGGATCCAGGCGTCGGGAAAGTCAACGGTCGCGCAGCGGCTGGCCGAACGGCTGCCCCGGTCCGCGCACGTCCGGGGCGATCTGTTCCGCCGCATGGTGGTCGGCGGCGCGGCGGAGATGACGCCGGAGCCCTCCGCCGAGGCGGTGCGGCAGCTGCGGACGCGGTATCGGCTGACGGCGATGACCTGCGACGAGTACTTCCGCGACGGGTTCACCGTCGTGGCACAGGACGTCGTGCTCGGCGAGCACCTCGCGGAGACCGCGGCGCTGATCACGGCGAGGCCCCTGCTGGTCGTGGTGCTCGCCCCGAGCGCGGAGGCGGTCGTCGCGCGGGAGCGGGCGCGGTCGAAGGACGCCTACGACGCGTGGTCGGTGGTGGCGCTGGACAAGGTGCTGCGCGAGGAGACGCCGCGGCTCGGGCTCTGGCTGGACACCTCGGACCAGACCCCGGAGGAGACCGTGGACGAGATCCTCGCCCGTGCGTGGACCGAAGCGAGGGTTTCGTGAGTGGTACGGGACTGCGGGTCGCGTTGCGCCAGACCACCTCCGCCGACGCCGAGTACTGCTTCCGCCTGCACGAGGGCACCCTCGGCCCGTACGTCGAGGAGATCTGGGGCTGGGACGAGGCCGAGCAGCGGGCGCGGTTCGGGTTCGAGCCCGGGCGGACCCAGATCATCACCGCGGACGGCGTCGACGCCGGTTCGCTCATCGTCGAAACCTGGCCGGAGGCGGTCTATCTCGGCCGGATCGAGGTCCACCCGGCCTACCAGTCGCGCGGGATCGGCGGGCACGTCGTCCGGACCCTGCTGGCGGAGGCGGCCGGGCACGGCCTGCCGGTCGTCCTCGACGTGCTGACGGTCAACGTCCGGGCGCGGGCGTTCTACGAGCGTCTCGGGTTCGTCGAGATCGGACGGCCGGCCGAGCACAAACTCCGCCTGCGCCACGGCTGACCCTCAGCGGCGGTGTGCCGGTCGGTCAGCGGGGCCGCAGTTCCAGGAGTTGGAGTTCGACCGGGTCGTCGAGGTCCAGGCGTTCGGTGCGCAGGACGTCGATGACGAGGCCGAGTTCCGAACACAGGCGCCGCAAGGACTTCCAGCTGCCGATGTCGCTGAAACCGAGCAGGAGCCGTCCGCCTTCGGCGAGCCTGCCGGGCGCTTCGGCCAGGAAACGCCGGTGCGCCAGGAAACCCGGATCGTAGAACGCGTGGTGCAGTTCGGTCTCGTTCACCGCGTCGGGCGCGGTCTCCACGAAATTGGAGTTCCAGAAGATCAGGTCGAACCGCTCGGACTCCTCCAACGGCTCGAACAGGTCGCCGTGCCGGGCACGGACGATCCCGGCGACACCGTGGAGTTCGGCGTTGCGGCGGGTGTTTTCCACGGCCGCGCGGGAGATGTCGACCGCGGTCACCGACGCGCATCCCGAGACCGCCGCGGTGACGGCGGTGACTCCGGCGCCGGGCCCGATTTCCAGGAACCGGCCACCGGCGGGATAGGGAAGCCACGAGGTGAACAGCCGGGTGGCCGGAGTGACGGCGGGGGAGAACACCCCGTCCAGCAGCACCCATTCCTTGTCGAACAGGACGAAGGAATCCGGCCGGTCGAGGTCCTCGGTGTGGTACCGGAAGAGTTCCTCGCTGCGCCGATGCGCGCGCCGCTGGTCGAAATCGTCCACAGTGCACATTAGCGTTCGACGAAGGCCAGTACTCTGGCCGGGCTGCCCGAGCCGCCCACGATCGGCAGCGGCGCGGCCACGACGACCGCGCCCGTCGCGGGCAGCCGGTCGAGGTTGCGCAGCTGGGTCAGGCCGTACTTCCCGGCGCCGTGGAAGTACCAGTGGCACGGGAACGGCGGCTCGAACATCGCGGCCGCGCCCGCGTCGGTGCCGATGGTCTCGACGCCGATGCCGAGCACCGGCGTCTCCTCGGCGAGCCACTTCGCGCAGTCGACGTCGACACCGGGGGACCGGCCGTCGTTGTGGAACTCCTCGGGCGCGCGCCCGGCCCAGCCCGTCCGGTAGAGCAGCCACCCGTCCTCCGGCAGCGGCCCGTGTTCGTCCATCCAGGCCTCGACATCCTCACGGCGGAGCAGGAAGCCGGGATCGGCCGCCACCCGCTCGGTGCGGTCGAGTACCGCGGCGGGACCGGCCAGCCGTCCGGGAGGGACGGTGGCGACGTCGTCGAGATCCCTGCCGGACAGCCAGTGCGCCGGCGCGTCGAAATGCGTGCCGGTGTGCTCGGAGAGCCGGAGGTTGTTCCAGTAGAACGCGGGGCCCGCCTCGTCGTAGCGGCTGATGACCTCGCGGCTGAACGGCCAGGGCTGGCCCCATTCGGCGGGCAGGCGGATGACCGGGGTCCGCTCCGAGAGCGGGGTGGTGAGATCGACCACCTCGACGCTCCCGCTCGCCAGGCCCGCCACGAGTTCGCCGAGTATCGCCATCCGCCGCCCCTTCGTTCGCCCGCACCGAGCATGTCGGGAAGGGACTGCCGAGTCCAGGGCCCCGGAGGCAGTGTTCGGGGCGGCGTCCCGCCCGGTGCGACCGCCGCGCCGGGCCGCGGTGGGAATGATAGGAATGCCAGGTGAGTGAACCGAACCTGATCGAAGCCGCCGCGGACGAGGCCGTCACGCTGACCAGCGAGCTCCTCCGCATCGACACCACCAACACCGGCGACCCCGACACCCTGGTCGGTGAGCGGGCCGCCGCCGAGTACGTCGCGGAGAAACTCACCGACGCCGGCTACGAGATCACCTACGTCGAGTCCGGCGGCAAGAACCGGCACAACGTCATCGTGCGGCTGCCGGGCGCGGACCCGGGCCGGGGGGCGCTGCTGATCCACGGGCACCTCGACGTGGTGCCCGCCGATCCGTCGGAATGGTCGGTCCACCCGTTCTCCGGCGCGGTGCAGGACGACTACGTCTGGGGCCGCGGCGCGGTCGACATGAAGGACATGGTCGGCATGTCCCTCGCGCTCGCCCGGCACTACAAGATGAACAACATCGTGCCGCCGCGCGACCTGGTGTTCGCGTTCCTCGCCGACGAGGAGGCGGGCGGCACCTACGGCGCGCAGTGGCTGGTGGACAACCGGCCGGAGCTGTTCGAGGGCGTCACGGAGGCGATCAGCGAGGTCGGCGGGTTCTCGATCACGCTGAAGGACAACGTCCGCGCCTACCTGATCGAGACCGCGGAAAAGGGCATCCGCTGGATGAAGCTGCGGGTGCGCGGGACGGCGGGCCACGGCTCGATGATCCACCGCGACAACGCCGTCACGAAGCTTTCGGAGGCGGTCGCGCGGCTGGGCAACCACCGGTTCCCGTTGGTGCTCACCGATTCGGTGAAGGAGTTCCTCGCCGGCGTCACCGAGATCACCGGCTGGGACTTCCCCGAGGACGACCTCGAAGGGGCGGTCGCGAAGCTGGGCAACATCTCCCGCATGATCGGCGCGACGCTGCGCGACACGGCGAACCCGACCATGCTCACCGCGGGGTACAAGTCCAACGTCATCCCGTCGGTGGCGGAGGCGGCGGTGGACTGCCGGATCCTGCCCGGCAGGCTGGAGGCGTTCAACCGCGAGCTCGACGAGATCCTCGGCCCGGACATCGAGAAGGAGTGGCTGGAGTTGCCGCCGGTCGAGACGACCTTCGACGGCGCGCTGGTCGACGCGATGACCGCCGCGGTGCTGGCCGAGGACCCCGGCGCGCGCACCCTGCCGTACATGCTTTCCGGTGGCACGGACGCGAAGTCGTTCCAGAAGCTGGGGATCCGCAACTTCGGGTTCGCACCGCTGCAACTGCCCGCCGACCTGGACTTCTCGGCGTTGTTCCACGGCGTCGACGAGCGGGTCCCGGTGGACGCGCTGAAGTTCGGCACCCGCGTGCTCGACCGCTTCCTCCGCGCGTCCTGAGCGAGGCGGAAGCACACTGCGATGGCCGATTTCGTGCTGGCCGACGGGACGCCGCTGAGCCTGCTGCGCAGGGGCGATCCCGGCGCGCCGGTCACGGTCGTGCTGGCGCACGGGTACGCACTGGACCAGCGGTGCTGGGGCCGGCTGGCCCCGGTGCTCCCGGAGGCCACCGAACGGCCGGTCGCGGTGCTCACCTACGACCATCGCGGGCACGGCGGTTCGGGCCGCGCGTCGCGCGCGACGGCCACCATGGCGCAGCTCGGCGACGATCTGGCGGAGATCGTCGACCGGGCGGTGCCCGAGGGCAGGGTGATCCTGGCCGGGCACGACATGGGCGGGCTGGCGATCATGTCGCTCACCCAGCGGCACCACGCCCTGTTCGCCGAGCGGGTGGCGGGGCTGGTGCTGCTGGGCACCTCGTCGGGCGGGCTCGCGACGGAGGCCTCCGCCGCGTGGCCGAACGCACTGGGCAGGCTCGCGCGCGATCTGGAGATGGTGCTGGGCTCGAAGCTGTTCGGGCTGGTCCGGGAGCACACCAGCCGCGCGGTGAGCGCCGGGCTGCGCTGGTGGCTGTTCGGCGACGATCCCGACCCGGAACAGGTCGAGCTGACCGTGAAGATGATCCGCGGCAACTGGCCGCACACCGTTTCGCTGTTCCGGCCGGCACTCGACGCCTACGCGCGCGACGCGGCGCTCGCGCTCGTCGGGGATCTCCCGGTGATCGCGATGGTGGGGGAGCGGGACCGGATCGTGCCCGCTTCCGGCGTCGAGGATCTGGTGCGGGGCTTGGAAAACGGCACCTCGGTGGTCCTTCCCGGCGCGGGGCACGTGCTCCCGCTGGAGGCGGCGGCCCAGGTGCTGCCGCGGCTTGTCGCGCTGGTGCACACGACCTACCGACAGTTCTAGAATTCTTGACAACTTCTGTTTTCGGCGGCACGATGGCGCCATGTTTCCCGTGGCGGTGATCGAGGACGCGGCGGCGGCCGAGGTGTCGCTGGACCCGGTCCGCGCGCGGCTGCTGGCCGAACTGGCCGAGCCCGCGTCGGCGACGATGCTGGCGGCGCGGGTCGACCTGCCGCGCCAGAAGGTCAACTACCACCTGCGCGCGCTGGAAAAGCACGGGCTCGTCGAGCTGGTGGAGGAGCGGCGCAAAGGCAACGTCACCGAGCGGATGATGCGCGCGACGGCCTCGTCGTACGTGATCTCGCCGTCCGCGCTGGCCGCCGTGCAGCCCGACCCCGCGCAGTCCCCGGACCGGCTGTCCGCGCGCTGGCTGCTGGCCGTGGCGGGGCGGCTGGTGCGTGACGTCGGAATCCTGCTCACCGGCGCGGCGAAGGCGCGTAAGCGTGTCGCGACGTTCGCGCTGGACGGCGAGATCCGGTTCGCCTCGGCGGCCGACCGCGCGGCGTTCGCCGAGGAGCTCACCAGCGCGGTCACCGCGCTCGTGAGCAAATACCACGACGAAAACGCGGAAAAGGGCCGGAAGCACCGCGTGGTGGTCGCGGTGCACCCCAGCGTCCCCGACGCTCCGGAGACCTCCACCGGCGAGGAATCCTGATGGGCCACGAATTCGAGCTGACCGACCGTGCCGAAATCGAGGCGACCCCGGAGCAGGTGTGGGACGCGATCGCGACCGGACCGGGGATCGACTCGTGGTTCATGGGCCGCAACGAGGTCGAAGCGGGGGAGGGCGGCACCGTCTCGACGGCGTTCGCGGCCTACCGGCCGGAGTTCGGCATCACCGGATGGGAGCCGTCGAAGCGGCTGGCCTACGGCGGGGAACCCGCGCCGGACGGCCGTTTCGTCGCGTACGAGTTCCTGATCGAGGGCAGGGCGGGTGGCAGTTCGGTCGTCCGTTGCGTCACGAGCGGGTTCCTGCCCGGTGACGACTGGGAGGACGAGTTCGAGGCGATGTCGTCCGGCGGCGCGTTCTTCTTCCGCACGCTGGTGGAGTACCTCACGTACTTCGCGGGACGGCACGCGGTGCCGGTCACCGCGTTCGGGCCGCCGGTGCCGGACTGGGACCGCGCGTGGACGACGCTGGGTGCCGCGCTGGGACTGGGCGCGCGGCCGTCGGAGGGGGACGCGGTGCGGCTCGACCTCGGCGGGCGGCCGGTCGAAGGCGTGGTGTACGCGGTGAACGCGCACAACGTCGGAGTCCGGACCGCGGACGCGCTTTACCGCTTCCTGGAAGGCTTTCACGGCCCGATGGTGGCCTCGCACCACGTGTTCGCCCCCGGTGCGGACGCGACGGCCGAGGAGAAGCGCTGGCAGGAGTGGCTGGCCGCGTGTTTCGGCTGACTACGTGATCAGGCCGGGGAGCCCGGCCAGTGCGGGCTGGCGTTTGCGCCGAAGCCAGATGCGGCGGGAACCGTCGGCGTAGAGCCGGACGTTGGACAGTTCCCAGCCGGCGAACTCCGCGTGGATCGAGAGCTGGGTCGCCGCCGCGCGCCGCGAAACCCCTGGGGGCAGGCGCAGGCGGCGGTATTCCCAGTCCCCTTCGACCACCGCCTCGTCGACCGTCGTCATGGCTGGATCACCTGTATCCCTTCTCCGGCGGCCGAACCGACGAACACGCGGCCGTCCTGGTCGTCGACACCGACCGAGTCGGGCTGACGCACGGTGGGGAACCGGAACTTCTCGACCGGTTCGCCGCCGCGGACGTCGAACCCGACCACCTCGTTGCGGCCGGTGAGCGTGACCCACGCGAGGTGACGCTTGGCGTCGTAGGCGATGCCGTAGATCCCGCCGGGCACCGGATAACGCTGACGCAGCAGGAGCGGGTCGGCCGAGAACGCGAGCAGCGCGCCGGCACGGGCGTCGGTGACCAGGACCCGGCCGTAGTCGTCGGCGACGGCGTTGGCGGCCCCCTCACCGGCCCGCAGGCCCGCGCCGAGCTTGCCCGTGCCGACGTCCACCGACAGCAGCGCGGTCCGCAGGCGGTCCAGCACCACCACGCCGGTTCCCGTGGTCACGACGTCGTCGGCGCTGTAGAGGTCCCCGGTGATCGTCTTGGTGACCTTGCCGTCGGAGAGGACCTCGATCGCCTTCCGGTCACGTACCGCGACGAGCGTTCGCGGCCCGTCGGCGACCCCCGCGGCGGGCTGCCCGGCGACCGGGGTCGTGGTCAGCTGCCCGCCCGGCAGCGCGACCCTGGCGAGCAGGCCCTTGCCCGGGATGCTCGCGAGGACCTGCCCCGGCGAGGCGGTGAGCCGCTCGGCGGGGGCGGGCAGCGGGATCGTGGCCCTTTCGACCGGTGCCGCCGTGACGTCGTAGATCCGCAGCGAGGGTGGCTCCGTGACGGCGACGACCAGGCTGTGGCTGGTGGCGTCGACGGCCGTGGACACCACCGAGGGCGCCGTCAGGACCTGGCCGGCGGGCTTCGCCGTCGCGGCGGGGGACACCGCCGCCGTCGCGGCCACCGGGTTCGCCACCACCTGGAGGCTGTCGGACTGCTGCTTGCCCGAGGAACACGCGGTCAGCACGAGGACACCGGCGAGCGGGATCGCGATCCGTGACACGGCGGCGCGCCGACTCACGTTGGTGCCTCCTGGTGTTCCTCGGTGCGTGGTCCCGTCCAGCATCCTCCACCTTGCCCTGTGCGTCACGTGCGCGTCACCCAACGGTCATCCAAGCCACACCGGTACCGGTACTCCCGTCTCACCGCGGCCAGCGCTCCGGGTAGCCGAATTCGAGGGTGCTGACGTCGTCCAGCGCCGACCGGATCGCGGGTGGGAGGGTGATGTCCTCGGCGGCGAGCGATCCGGTGAGCTGCCCGGTGTCGCGGGCGCCGACCACCGGCGCGACCATGCCCGGCCGGTCACGGACCCAGGCCAGCGCGACGGCCAGCGGCGAGGTGCCGAGGCCGTCCGCCGCGGTGGCGACCGCCTGCACGATCCGCGCCGCGCGCTCGGTCCGGTGATGCTCGACGTAGCCGGCGTAGACGCTCGACGCGCCGCGGGAATCGGCGGGCGTGCCGGTGCGGTACTTGCCGGTCAGTACCCCGCGGCCGAGCGGCGCCCAGGCCAGCAGGCCGATGCCGTGGTGCTCGGCGGCGGGCACGACCTCGCGTTCGACGCCGCGTTCCAGCAGCGAGTACTCGACCTGGGTCGACACGATCGGCGCGTCGGCGCCGGCCAGCGCCCCGGCGGTGGCCAGCTGCCAGCCCGCGTAGTTCGAGACCCCGACGTAGCGGGCCTTGCCGCTGGTGACGGCGTGGCCGAGGGCGGCGAGGGTCTCCTCGATCGGGACCGTGGCGTCCCAGGCGTGCAGCTGCCACAGGTCGACGTGGTCGGTGCCGAGGCGGCGCAGCGAACCGTCGAGCGCGGTCAGCAGCGCGCCGCGGGACGCGCCGCCGCCGAACGGGCCGTCGGTGCGCCGGGCCACCGCCTTCGTGGCCACGACGACGTCCTCGCGCGGGACGAGATCGCCCAGCAGCGACCCGAGTATCCGCTCGCCTTCGCCCTCGCTGTAGATGTCCGCGGTGTCCACCAGCGTCCCACCGGCGTCGACGAACGCGACCAGCTGGCTGGCCGCCTCCTCGGCGTCGGTGTCACCGCCCCAGGTCATCGTGCCGAGGGCCATCCGCGAGACACGCAGTCCCGACCGGCCGAGCTGTCGCTTTTCCACGACCCGCGAGCCTAGCCGCAGCACCTCCCGCTTCTTGACCAAGGTGAGCACGTGTCGCGGTGGGAGGGCCCGTTAGGGTCTGCCTCCGTGCGAATCGGACGAAACCCGGCACCGGCGGAACCGGTGATCAAACTGGCGGGGGTGGCCTGATGGGGTGGTTTGAGGCATTGGTACTCGGCCTCGTCCAGGGCCTGACCGAGTTCCTGCCGATCTCCTCCAGCGCGCACCTGCGCATCACCGCGGCGCTCGCGGGCTGGGACGATCCGGGCGCGGCGTTCACCGCGGTCACCCAGATCGGCACGGAGCTCGCGGTCATCCTGTACTTCGGCAAGAAGATCGGCCGGATCCTGATGGCCTGGTTCTTCTCGATCTACAAGAAGGAGTGGCGGCACGATCCGGACGCGCGGCTGGGCTGGCTGATCATCGTCGGCTCCCTGCCGATCGTGGTGCTCGGCCTGTTGCTGCAGGACGCCATCGACCGCTCCTTCCGCGACCTGCGCATCACCGCGACGACCCTGATCGTGTTCGGCCTCATCCTGCTGGTCGCCGACCGGGTGGCGAAACAGCGGCGGAACCTCGACCACCTCACCGTCCCGCACGGCCTCGGGTTCGGCTTCGCGCAGGCGCTGGCGCTGATCCCCGGCGTGTCGCGGTCGGGCGGCACGACCAGCGCCGGGCTGCTGATGGGCTACACCCGCGCGGACGCGGCGGAGTACTCGTTCCTGCTGGCGGTGCCCGCGGTGTTCGGCTCCGGCCTGTACAAGCTGACCGACATCGGCAAGAACGGCGAGGCGGCGCAGTGGGGGCCGACGATCCTCGCGACGCTGGTCGCGTTCGGCGTCGGCTACCTGGTGATCGCCTGGCTGATGTCCTACATCAAGAAGCGCAGCTTCGTGCCGTTCGTGGTGTACCGGGTCGCGCTCGGCCTCATCCTGTTCCTGCTGATCTTCAGCGGCGTCCTGGACCCGAACGCCGGTCCCGCCCACACCTGACCGGAATTCCCCCGCGGACATGCGCCCCAATGTGGCGTTCGGTGCGCTGGACGCACCCAATGCCACATTGGGGCGTTTGAGCCTGCGGGGTCCGGTACCGGTGATCGGCACGTAGGGTGGGGCTCGTGGGTACGGTGATTTTGGTGCGGCACGGCCGGTCGACGGCGAACGGCTCGGGCATCCTGGCCGGGCGGACGCCGAAGGTCGGGCTCGACGAGACCGGACGGTCGCAGGCGGACCAACTGGTCGAACGGCTCGACGGCGTTCCGTTGGCGGGCCTGGTGACCTCGCCGATGCTGCGCTGCAAGCAGACGCTGGCACCGCTGGCCTCGGCCAGGGAACTGGACCGGACCGTCGAGCCCGGATTGTCCGAAGTGGACTATGGCGAGTGGACCGGCCGTGAGCTGAAGACACTGGTCAAGGAGCCGCTGTGGCGGGTCGTGCAGGCGCACGCCTCGGCGGCGGTGTTCCCCGGCGGTGAGGGGCTCGCCGCGATGCAGGCCCGCGCGGTCGCCGCGGTCCGCGCGCACGACGCGCGGATCACCGCCGCGCACGGTGCGCACGCGGTGTGGCTGCTGTGCAGTCACGCGGACGTGATCAAGGCGATCCTCGCCGACGCGCTCGGCCAGCACCTCGACGCGTTCCAGCGGATCGTCGTGGACCCGGCGTCCGTTTCGGCGATCAGCTACACCGAGACGCGCCCGTTCGTGCTCCGCGTCAACGAGCACGGCGGGGACCTCGCGGGCCTCGTGCCGCCCGCGCCGAAGGCTAAGAAGGGCAAGGCGAAAAAGGCGTCCGGCGCCAGCGACGCCGTCGTCGGGGGCTCCACCGGACGGTGAACCGCCGCCGCGATCCCCTACGGAAAGCCGTGCCGGGTCCCGCCCGGATGCCCGTAGGGTGGCGGCAACACCGACACCGACCAGGAGCCTGCGCCGATGATTTCGCCGGACAATCCGTTCGCCACCGCGAGCGAGCTGCCCTACGCCCTGCCGCCGTTCGACCGCGTCGCGGACGAGCACTACCGCCCCGCATTCGACGCGGGACTGGCCGAGCACACCGCGGAGATCGACGCGATCGCGGGTAACCCGGACGAACCGACCTTCGAGAACACGATCGTCGCCCTCGAACGCGCCGGGGAGCTGCTCGACCGCGTCTCCAGCGTGTTCTACAACCTCGCCGGGTCCAACGCCACCGACGAGATCCAGGCGATCCAGGCCGAGATGGCGCCGAAGCTGGCCGCGCACGCCGACGCGATCCATCTCGAACCGCGCCTGTTCGCGCGGATCAGCGCGCTGTACGAGCGCCGCGAGGAGCTGGGCCTGGACACGGAGTCGCTCCGGCTGCTCGAACGACGGCACACCGATTTCACGCGCGCGGGCGCCGGGCTGCCGGAGGCGGAGCAGGCCCGGCTGCGCGAGCTGAACGAACAGCTGTCGACGTTGCAGACGCGGTTCCAGCAGCATCTGCTCAAGGACACCAACGAACTCGCGGTCGTCATCGAGGACGTCGCGGAGCTGGCCGGGCTCGGTGAGGGCGCGATCGCGACGGCGGCCGAGGCCGCGGTGGCGCGGGGCGAGGACGGCAGGTACGTCCTCAACCTGACACTGCCGACGGCCCAGGCCGCGCTGGAGTCGCTGGAGAACCGGGCGGTGCGCGAGCGGATCTTCACCGCGTCGGTGTCCCGGGGCAACCGCGGCAACGAGTTCGACACCAACGCGGTCGTCGCGGAACTGGTGCGGCTGCGCGCGGAGAAGGCCGCGCTGCTCGGATACCCGAACCACGCGGCGTACATCATCGCGGACGAGACCGCCAAAACCGCCGAGGCCGCGGTGGGCCTGCTCGACCGGCTGGCCCCGGTCGCGGTGGCCAACGCCCGTGCCGAGGCCGCCGAGCTGCAGGAGCTGCTGGAGGCCGACGAGCCGGGCGCGACGCTGCGGCCGTGGGACTGGGCGTTCTACGCGGCGAAGGTGCGGCGCAGCCGGTTCGAGGTCGACACCGAGGCGCTGCGCCCGTACTTCGAGCTGAACCGGGTGCTGGTCGACGGCGTCTTCCACGCCGCGGGCAAGCTGTACGGGCTGAGCTTCACCGAGCGGGACGACCTGCCGAAGTACCACCCGGAGGTCCGGATCTTCGAGGTCTTCGACGCCGACGGCAGCGCGCTCGGCCTGTTCCTGATGGACTACTACACCCGCGATTCGAAGCGCGGCGGCGCGTGGATGAACAACTTCGTCGACCAGTCGCGGCTGCTGGACCGCCGCACGGTCGTGGTGAACGTGCTCAACGTCGGCAAGCCGCCGGCGGGGGAGCCGACGCTGCTCACCTTCGACGAGGTCGTGACCGCGTTCCACGAGTTCGGTCACGCGCTGCACTCGCTGCTGTCCTCGGTGACCTACCCGACGTTCTCCGGCACGAACGTGCCGAGGGACTTCGTCGAGTACCCCTCGCAGGTCAACGAGATGTGGATGCTCTGGCCCGAGGTGCTGGCGAACTACGCCAAGCACCACGTGACCGGTGAACCGCTGCCCGCCGAGCAGGTGGAGAAGCTGCTGGCCTCGCAGCAGTACGGCGAGGGCTTCGCGACCACCGAGTACCTCGCGGCGTCGCTGCTCGATCAGGCCTGGCACGGGCTCGGGGTGGACGACCGGGTGGAGGACGTCCAGGGATTCGAGGCCGACGCGCTCGTGAAGGCGGGCGTCGCGCTGGAGAGTGTCCTGCCGCGCTATCGCACGACGTACTTCAACCACGTCTTCGGCGGCGGCTACAGCGCAGGCTACTACTCCTACATCTGGAGCGAGGTCCTGGACGCCGACACCGTGCAGTGGTTCACCGAGAACGGTGGCCTGAGCCGGGAGAACGGCGACCATTTCCGGCGTGAGCTGCTGGGCCGGGGCGGCAGCGTCGACCCGATGGCGGCGTTCCGCGCGTTCCGCGGCCGTGACCCGGAGATCGAGCCGCTGCTGAAGCGCCGCGGCCTGACCGGGGCCTGACCTCGGCCGGTCGTGCTGCCCGTTCCCGGTCGGACGAGCAGCACGACCGGCGCCGCCCCCGCGGTGGCGAAGATGTCCACAGTGGATTCCCGGGCGGTTGGCACCATAGAGTGTATAACGGTATATACGGCTCCGGTTTTGGCATTCTGGATCGGTTGAGCGCACGACGATTCGTCCCTCCGGCCGACTGAAACGACTCAAGGATGAGCGAATCAGCGGTTCCGGGGCGGAACGCGACGCACGACTGGGCGGCCACCGTGGACGCCGATCACCTGGCGGGCATTCGCCGGAACCCGGCGGAATGCGCGCCTGGCGGTCTCGGACATCTGATCCTCGAGGTTCTCGCCTACGCGGCCGAGGAAGCCGAGAGCAACGCGGGCGGACGAGCCACCCTCACGCTGTACCCCGACGGCTCGGTGTGCGTGGCGGACAACGGACGGGGCACCGCCATTCGTGTCGATGACCACGGACGGACCGTAAAGAAGCCGGTCATGGCGACGAGGGACGTGCGGTTCTTCGACTTTCCCGGCGCTCAGCTGCTTCCCGATGGCCACCCGCGCCGGGGGATGTCCGTCGTCGCGGCGCTGAGCGAGTGGCTCGTGCACACCAACCGGCGCCACGACGGCTCGTGGATCCAGCGTTACGAACACGGCGTCCCGGTTACCGAGCTGATCCTGGTCGCCGATGACGGTACGACCGGGACAACCGTCCACTTCCGCCCGCAAGCGAACCTGCGCACGACGGCGAGACCGTCGGCGAGCACGCTGAAGCGATGGACCGGGTCGTGGCCGTGGCTGTCCATCGAGACGATCGATCGGCGAGCCGGCTGACCGGGGCTCGTCGCCGAGCCGAGTCAGCCGAGCGATGCGGGTGGCTCCCACGGGAGACCGTGCACGTGGTGACCGAGGAAGGCGAACAGCGTCTCGTAGAAGACCTTGGCGTTGTTCGGTTTCTCGATGAAGTGGCCTTCGTCGGGAAAACGGAGGAAGCGATGCGGCCCGGAGCCGTCGCCGGTCGCCCGTGCGCACAGGTCCCACCACAGGTGCAGCGCGTTGCCGATCGGGACACGGCGGTCGCGGTCACCGTGGACGACGAGCATGGGGGTGGTGATGGCGCCGGCGAATCGGTGCGGCGAGTCCTTCGGTGGTTCGCCGGCCCATTGCCCGTGCTTGAGGTAGGCGAGGTCGGCGGTGGCTGCCGACCGGTCGAAGTCCCAGATGGACGCGTGGCTGACGATCGCGGCGAAGCGGTCGGTGTGCCCGGCGATCCAGTTGGCGAGGTAACCGCCGTAGGACGCGCCCGTCACGGCGGCGCGATCGCGGTCGATGTCGGGGCGCCGCTGCGCCGCGTCGGTGACGGTCATCAGGTCGCGGTAGGGCGTTTCGGCGCGCCGGTCCCAGCCGCGGCGGACGAATTCGGCGCCGTATCCGGTGGAGAGCGCGTAGTCGGGCTGGAGCACGGCGTATCCGCGGGCGACGGCGGGCCACGGGTTCCAGCGCCAGCTCCACGTCTTGGCCGACAGGTGCGGGCCGCCGTGGATCGAGAGCACCAGGGGTGCGGGGGCGTCGGCGGAAGCCTGGTGGGGCACGGAGATCCAGGCGCGCAGCGGGGTGCCGTCGTCGGCGGTCGTGGTGACCTCCTCCAGCCGTCCGGGCAGGCGGAGGTCGACGTTGAGGGTTTCGGCCGGGCTCGGCAGCGGGTCGATCGAGCCGTCGTCGAGCGCGATCCGGACGGGGGAGGGCGGGCTGTCGATGGCCGCGCGCAGGGCGTAGACCCAGTGCCCGTCCGGGGAAACCCGGAAGTCGGTGTACGTGCCGTGGTCGCCGGTGAGCCGGTCGATCGCCCCGGTGCCGACGTCGACGCGCCACAGCGGCGCGCGGCCGTGGTCGTCGGCGGTGACGAGGAGCGTCGCGCCGTCCGGAGTCCAGTGCGGGGAGCGGGGCCAGCGGTCCCAGTCCCTGGCGAGCGGCCGCAGGGCACCGCCGGTGAGCGGCACGACGCCCAGGAAACGGTCCTCTGGTTCGCCGGGGGTGGCCCGCGCCAGGACCTCGACCGCGACCCGCGTCCCGTCCGGTGAAACACGGGGAAGGTCGTAGGCGTACGCGGGATCGTCCAGCAGGACCCGGTGCTCCCCGGTCGCGACGTCGATCGCGACGAGGGTGTGCCGCTGGGCGCCGCCGGGCTCGCCCGCCGCCCAGCTGGTGACCACGGTGCGGCCGTCGGGGCTGAGGTCCCAGGCGGTCTCGTCGTCGAGTGCCCGGCCGACGTGACCGGTGAGGTCGGTGAGCGGGAGCGGCTGTTCGGCGCCGGTGAGCCCGGCCGCGAACAGCCGGGTCCGTTCCGGGCCGAGGTCGTGGTCCCAGAAGCCGATCGGGAACCGCTCGTGCAGGATCGCCGACACCCGCGCGGCGGCGCGTGCCTCCCCGGCCTCGGGCGAGGAGGGTGCCGGCGAGCCGAACACGACGGTGCCGGTTTCGCTGATGACCACGCCACGGGCGTCTCCGGGCGGGGTGGCGAGCGGCCGGGCTTCTCCGCCGTGCGCGGGCAGCAGCCACGGTGAGGCGGTGGTCGCCCCGGTGACGGGATGCGGGCGTGCCGAGACGAACACCAGGTCGCCGGTGGGGGTGAACGCCGCGCCGGACTCGCCCTCGGCGCTCCTGGTCAGGCGCCGCGCCGGGCGGGTCCCGTCCGGGGAGATCTCCCACAACGCCGTGACGAAGCGGTCGCGGGTGTGATCGGGGGTCGCGGCGCCGATCACCAGCCGCCGGCCGTCCGGCGAGAGCCAGAGCCCGGCGGCCCGTGGAATGTCCAGGTAGGAGTCGAGGTCGGTGAACGTGGTCGCGGGATCCTCGCTGGCGAACATATGTTCGATTCTAGCGCTGAAGTAGCTGCTCCGCGCAGTTACCGCTGAGTTCGTCTGCTTCAGGATCAGTCGAAGGGCGGCCCCGAGACGAACGACGCGTCCTCGGACAATCACCCGCCGCCTGACAATCCGGCGGGCTGTGTCGTCGTATCGCACGGGGCCGTACCGAAGGAAGGGCAGGGGAACGATGTCCGTGCAACGCGAGATCGACGAGGCCGAGCTCAGGCAGCACGTCGGCAGGATCGTCGAAGGGATCCGGGCGAAGGATCTGGAGGGGTTGAAGCGGCTCTACACCGCGGACGTCGTGTCCTTCGACGTCGAGCCGCCGCTCCAGCACGTCGGGATCGCGGCGAAGTTGGAGAACTGGGTGAACGCGTTCAGGCTCTTCGAGGAGGTCGCCTACGAGGTCCGCGATCTCCATCTCACGGTGGGGGACGAAGTGGCGTTCGGGCACTGCTTCGGGCGGCTCAGCGGCACGCTGCGGAACGGGACGACGACACGCGGCATGTGGGTTCGGGGCACCTTCGGTTTCCGGAAAACCGGTGACGGCTGGCTGATCGCCCACGACCAGGTTTCCGTGCCGTTCGACATCACGACCGGCAGGGGAGTGACCGATCTCGAACCCTGACAATCCGCGAGACCGGGGGCAACCACCGCGCGCCTGGTACGTCTTCCTTGGTAGAAGCCGGGAATCGGCGAATCACAGGGGGAGAAAACAGTGGGAATCAGTCGCGTTGCCGGTGCCGTCGGAATCGGCGCGATCGCATTCTTGATGGTCGGCTGCACGGGGAACACGAACACGGCGGCGACCGGGACGACCAGCCAGGCGCCGGTCGCCGCGGCCAGCACACCGGCGACGGGTGCCGCGCCGACGACGCCCACCTCGGCGCCGCCGCCTGGCAGGAGCACCGCCGCCACGACGCCGAAACCGGCGCCGTCGAACGGCAGGGACGAGGCGGGAGTGCCGGGTGTCAGCTGCACGAACCAGATCGACTACGCGGGTGATCCGCGTGCGAACGCGGAAATCAACTCGATCGGCGAAGAAACCGGTCACTGCCCACCGGTCAAGAAAGCGCCGGGCGTCCGGTGCACCAATCAGATCGACTACGCGGGAGATCTGCGTGCGAACGCGGAAATCAATTCCATCGGCGAAGAAACCGGATATTGCCCGGTCAAGCAGAAGGCGTGATTTCGAAGGGGCGCGTGGATCGACCGGCCAGCAGGCTCGCGGCCGCGGCGGTCGCGTCGACCAGCGCCTCGGCGATCGCGGGCAACCGGTCCAGGATGCGGGAGGTCGGCCCGGCGACCGCGATGACGGCGGCGGGCAGGCCGTCCACCAGGACCGGCCGGGCCGCCGCGCTGACGTCGGGCAGGGTTTCGCCGCGGTTGAAGGCGACACCCTCGGCGCGGACGAGGTCGAGTTCCGCGCGGGCCGCCGGGATCCGGTCCGCGGGCAGCACGTCGGCGAGGTACGCCTCGCGCCGCCGCTCGGGCAGGTAGGCCAGGAACACCTTGCCCGCACTCGGCGGATAGAGCGGGCGCCGGACCCGCAGGGGCGGGGAGTAGCGGATGAGCTGCCCGGATTCGACGGTGTCGACGTAGATCAGCGCGTCGCCCGCGCCGGTGCTGAGGGTGGCCGTCTCGTCGAATCGCGCGCGGAGATCCGTCAGGCTGGGCCGGGCGGCCGCGACGACGTCCGGCCCGCCGGCCGGGATGAGGTTCCCGAGTGCCGGGCCGAGCCGATAGGTCCCGTTGTCCTCCACCAGGTAGCCGGTGGACACCAGGCCCTTCACCAGGCCGAACACCGAGGACTTCGGCGCGTCGAGGGTGGTGGCCAGCTCGTGCATCCGGGCCCCGCCCTCGCGGGCGACGCTTTCCAGGATGCCGGTCACACGGCTCACCGTGCGGTGCTCCCTGGCGGCGGACTCGTTCATCGGCACTCCCGTGCGTTCGTATATACGAACCATAGCGTACGTGATGCTCGGCCATGATCCCTTGACCCCAGCGAATACTCGGCTTACGTTGGCCGTAAATCCGGATTCGGGTTCGTAAATACGGACGATCGGAAGGCGAGTTCGTGGATTTCCAGCTGACCGACGATCAGGAGCTCATCCGCAGCGCGGTCCGCGAGCTCGCGGCGAAGTTCCCCGACGACTACTGGGCGGACAAGGACGAGCGGGGCACGTTCCCGCGCGAGTTCTACGACGCCTTCGCCGGCGCGGGCTGGCTCGGCATGGCGATCCCCGAGGAGTACGGCGGGGGCGGGCTCGGCGTCATGGAGGCCGCCCTGCTGCTGGAAGAGGTGGCCGCCTCGGGCGCGGCGATGAACGGCTGCAGCACGATGCACCTGACGATCTTCGGCCTCAACACGATCGTCAAGCACGGCAGCGAGCAGCTGCGGCGCGAAGTCCTGCCCCGGGCCGTGGACGGCTCTCTGCACGTGTGCTTCGGCGTCACCGAACCCGACGCCGGGACCGACACCACCCGGATCACCACCTTCGCCCGCCGCGACGGCGACTCGTACGTCATCAACGGCCGCAAGGTGTTCATCACCAAGGCGGGCCAGTCGCAGAAGATGGTCCTCATCGCCAGGACCACCCGGCGTGAGGAGGTCGAGAAGCCCACGGACGGCATGTCACTGTTCCTCGTCGACATCGACTCGGACGCCGTCCAGCTCCGCGCGATCCCGAAGATGGGCCGCAACGCCGTGCACTGCTACGAGGTGTTCATCGACGGTCTCCGCGTCCCGGAATCGGCGCGGGTGGGGGAGGAGGGACAGGGTTTCCGCTACCTGCTCGACGGCCTCAACCCCGAACGGATCCTGCTCGCCCACGAAGCACTCGGCATCGGCCGCGCGGCACTGCGCCGCGCCGTCCGGTACGCCAACGAGCGCGTCGTGTTCGACCGCCCGATCGGCCGCAACCAGGGCATCGCGTTCCCGCTCGCCGAGGCGGCGACCCGGCTCGACGCCGCCGAACTCATGGCCCGCAACGCCGCCTGGCGTTACGACCGGGGCCTGTCCTGCGGCAAGGAGGCGAACATGGCGAAATGGCTGTGCGCCGACGCGGGCTTCCAGGCCGCCGACGCCGCGGTGCAGACCCACGGCGGCATGGGCTACGCGCGGGAATACCACGTGGAGCGGTACTTCCGGGAGGCCCGCCTGCTGCGGCTGGCGCCGATCAGTCAGGAGATGATCATGAACTACGTCGCGCAGCACGTCCTCGGGCTGCCGAGGTCCTACTGATGACGGCCCGCGCGCTCGACGGGCTCAGGGTGCTCGATCTCTCCCGGGTCCTCGCCGGCCCGTACTGCACCCAGATGCTGTCCGACCACGGCGCCGAGGTGATCAAGGTCGAGCCCCCGGGCGGCGACGAGACCCGCGGCTGGGGCCCGCCCTTCGCCGTCGACGGCACCAGCGCGTACTTCACGAACCTGAACCGCAACAAGAAGAACATCGTGCTCGACCTGGCCGCCGACGCCGGCCGCGACATCCTCGCCCGCCTGCTCGGCGACGCCGACGTCCTCGTCGAGAACTTCAAGGCGGGAACGCTGGCGAAATGGGGTTTCCCCGACGAGGTCGTCCGTGCGCGCTGGCCTCGCCTGATCCACTGCCGTATCACCGGATTCGGCACCGAGGGCCCACTCGGCGGCCTGCCCGGCTACGACGCAGTGCTCCAGGCGTACGGCGGCCTGATGTACGTCAGCGGCGAGGCCGAGGGGCCACCCGTCCGCGTCGGCGTCCCGCTCGTCGACAGCGTCACCGGCCTGTTCGCGTTCTCCGGGATCCTCCTCGCCCTGCGCGAACGCGAGACCTCCGGACTCGGCCAGCTCGTGGACTGCGCGCTGCTCGACACCGCGATCAGCCTGCTCCACCCGCATTCCGCGAGCTGGCTCGCCACCGGTGTCGTACCGCCACGCGCCGGTTCCGCGCACCCGTCCATCGCGCCCTACCAGAACTTCGAAACCCGGGACGGCCCGCTGTTCATCGGTGCCGGGAACGACCGCCAGTTCGCCGCTCTCGTCGACGTCCTCGGCGCCCCCGAACTCGCCGAAGACCCCCGCTTCGTTACCAACACCGACCGGGTCCACCACGCCGACGAACTCCGCGGCGTCCTCGGCGCCCGCATCGCCTGTTGGGCGGGGGAGGAGCTGGGCACCCGCCTGCTCGCCCGGGGCGTCCCCGCCGCACCCGTGCACACCGTCGCCGAGGCGATGGACAGCCCCCAGGCCCGCCACCGCGAAATGATCGTCGAGCTCGACGGCTATCGGGGAGTGGGCATCCCGGTCAAGCTCGGGCGCACCCCGGGGCGGGCCACCAGCCCGCCCCACGCGGCGGGAGAGGACACCCGGGAGGTGCTGACCTCGGCCGGGTACCGCGAGACCGAGATCGACGACGCTCTCCGGGCGGGCACGGTGCGCGCTTCCGGGAGTCCTACCAGTTAAATGCATATGTCAATGTCCGAACTCGTGTGCACGGACGAGCTGGGCTTTTGCCCCCGAGTGCAGAGGACCGCAGACTCTCGGGATGCGCGGACCGCAGTAGGGAGAACGCGGCCGCGGTTGCGACGCTGGACATACTGAGCAGGGCCGCCGCCTGCGGAGTGAGCTCTTCATCGCAGCTCAGCGCGTCGAGCCCGCCCATCGTCGTCGTCAGGCGGGAGTCGGTCGCGTCGATTGTGACACCGGAGCCGGGTCCGGTGGGGATGTCCCCGTCGGGCCCGGCGACCCGGTAGCGCACGCAGCCGAGCTGCGGACTGGCTGAGCTCATTCCGCAGTGTCCTTACCTGGTGTGAGCTCAGGGTGCGGCACAGTCGCGTGCAGGAAGCATCCCCCGGCCTGATCCCACCGGTAAAACGTGGTCGACATCTCGGCCGGGATGAGCACCTGAAGGCTGACGAAGTCCCGCGACACCTCGAGCTGACGATGGCGGTTGCCGGAGTGCTCGAAGATCGCGTCGCCCTTCTCCAGGCGGACCGTGCCGATGCCCTCGTACTCGGCCACGATCCACCCCTCGACGATGTACTCCATCTGGTCTGACGAGTGCGTATGCCAGGGCACTTCACCAGTGCCGGTGAATCCCTCGACCACACGCATGCTGTACATCCCGTACCGGCCCTCGGTGCCCTTCCAGATGCCGAACGTGCGCTGTTCCAGGCCGTCGAAACCCGGGACGGCCTGGTAACTGCCCTCGCTGAGCCGGTCGACGAAGTGTTCATTCGCGAGGATCTGGCCCTCGGCGCGCTCTGGCAGCGGGTGGTCGACGGTGTCGTGTGCGTGCGTCATTGCGGCCCCTTTCGTAAGCGGACTTCACTGTCCACTTACGAAGACTATTAGAACCGGACATGGCTGTCCACTTCCGCTACGCTCCTCCACATGAACACAGACGGGGGACCACGCCTGCGAGCGGACGCGATCCAGAACCGCGTGCGCATCGTCGCCGCGGCACGGGCGGCCTTTGCCTCCGACGGGCTGGACGTACCGATGAACGAGATCGCCAGGCGGGCCGGGGTCGGCCAGGGAACCCTGTACCGGCGGTTTCCGACCAAGGAGGCGCTGATCGACGAGGTCTTCGCCGATCACGTGGAGAACTGCGTGAACATGGTCTCCGCCGGCCTCAGGGATCCCGATCCATGGCGTGGGTTCTGCACGGTCATACGGAAGATGGCGATGGCCCTTTCCTCGGACCGCTCGTTCGCCGTGGTCCTGACTACCCGGGTCACCGACGAGTCGTCGGTCCGCTCCGGGCGGAGGGCGGTCGAGACGCTTCTAGGGGAACTCGTCCGGCGAACCCAGGTGGCCGGACGACTGCGCGCGGATTTCGAGCCCGGTGACATCGTGCTCACCATTCTCGCCAACGACGGTGTGGCTGCGGCAGTCCCGGATCCCCGTGCGGCCTGCGAGCGGCTTACCGCCTACCTCCTGCGGGCCTTCGAAGCCGGCATCGATACAAATGCGCTTCCCACAGCGATCGCGGTCGGCCTAGACGACCTCAGGCCACCAACCAGGTCCGGCGCAACGGGCCGGGATGGAGCTGGATCGGAGCCGGAACGGCGAGGTCGGGGGCGCTGACTCCCGCCCGTGCCTCGAACACGGTGCTCAGGCGTTACCACGCTCATGCCGCAATCGACAGTATAACGACCTATACGCTTGGGCGATATCTAAAAACACTGTCCAACTAGCCGCCTAACTTCAAAAGCAGCAAAGACAAGGGAGGCCCTTTCACCTGCTCGTGGGTGAAAGGGCCTCCCTTGTCTTGAGTGGTCAGCCTCAGATCAGGCCGAGCTTCTTGACCGCGTCGCGCTCTTCGGCCAGCTCGTTGACGGAGGCGTCGATCCGGGGGCGGGAAAACTCGTCGATCTCCAGGCCCTGGACGATCTCGTACCGGCCGTTCTTCGCGGTGACCGGGAAGGACGAGATCAGGCCCTCGGGCACACCGTAGGAGCCGTCCGAGACGACGCCGGCCGAGGTCCAGTCACCGTCGGGGGTGCCGTTGACCCAGGTGTACACGTGGTCGATCGCGGCGGACGCGGCGGAGGCCGCCGAGGACAGGCCGCGGGCCTCGATGATCGCCGCGCCGCGCTTGGCGACGGTCGGGATGAAGGTGTCGGCGAGCCAGGCCTGGTCGTTGACGGCCTCGACCGCGCTCTTGCCCGCGACCTCGGCGTGCGCGATGGACGGGTACTGGGTGGCGGAGTGGTTGCCCCAGATCGCGACCTTCTTGAGGTCGGTCACGGGCACGTTGAGCCGCTTCGACAGCTGCGCCAGCGCGCGGTTGTGGTCGAGGCGGGTCATGGCGGTGAAGCGCTCCGCCGGGACGTCGGGGGCGTGCTGCTGGGCGATCAGTGCGTTGGTGTTGGCCGGGTTGCCGACGACCAGGACGCGGATGTCCTCGGCGGCACCGGCGTTGATGGCCTCGCCCTGCGGTTTGAAGATGCCGCCGTTCGCCTCGAGCAGGTCACCGCGCTCCATGCCCTTGGAGCGCGGGCGGGCGCCCACGAGCAGCGCGACGTTGGTGCCCTCGAACGCCTGCTTCGGGTCGTCGAAGATGTCGATGCCCGCGAGCAGCGGGAACGCGCCGTCCTCGAGCTCCATCGCGGTACCCTCGGCCGCCTTGACCGCCTGCGGGATCTCCAGGAGCCGCAGCTTCACCGGGGTGTCGGTGCCGAGCAGTTGACCGGACGCGATGCGGAACAGCAGCGCGTAGCCGATCTGGCCGGCCGCACCGGTGACGGTGACGTTGACGGGGGCTTGGGTCATTGCGCTTCTCCAGCTTGAGACGACTTTGGCTAGTACCGCGATGCTAGTACCCCGCGCGGTCGTCGTCCGGGTGCGTCCAGTCACGGTAGCCAGGATCACGTCGGCGGGGATCGTGGTCGGCCGCCACGGGGAGCGTGCCGGACGCGCCGGGTGTCGCCGGTGCCGGTGAAGGCGGGTTGGCCGGTGGAACCTTATGGGGTGTGTGGTGGTGCCCGACTGCAACGATTTAGTCTCGGAATATGTGACGGGCCGGTCCGGATCGGCGGATTTTCTGTCAATTCTTGCGCATTTCACGCTGCGTGGCTCTAAGCGAATGACTTTACTCCATACAGCGGGCCTCGACTGGTAGCGCTTGCGCTACTCTGGCGAGACTCACGCCCACACGGAAGTAAGGGGAAGGAACCCCATGCTTACTGCGATGGCTGCTGCTCTTTTGGCTATTTCTTCGGTGTCCGCTCCGAATACCTGGCCGGAGAATCCGCCGCCGGACAAGATTATCATCGATGTCGCCACGGTGAACGGTACCGGTTGTCCGCCGGAGTCGGCTGCGGTTTCGGTTTCGCCGGATAATCTAGCGTTCACCGTGACCTACAGCAAATACACGGCCCAGGTCGGCGTGGGGGCAACGCCGACGGACTTCCGTAAGAACTGTCAGATCGGCCTCAAGGTCCATGTTCCGCAGGGATTCACTTACGGAATCGCCGGAGCGGACTACCGTGGTTTCGCGCACCTGGAGAAGGGTGCGACCGGGCTGGAAAGAGCGAGTTACTACTTCCAGGGAAATTCGCCGACTGCATTTATCGAGCATCCGCTGAAGGGTTTCCTTGAAGACAACTGGCAATTCACGGACGAGGTGCCGATCGATGCGGTCGTCTACAAGCCGTGTGGGGAGCAGCGTAACCTCAACATCAACACGGAACTGCGGGTGAACGCCGGTACGTCGGATCCGAAGAAGACGACGAGCTTCCTGACGATGGACTCGGCCGACGGCAGCATCAAGACGCTCTACCACTTCGCCTGGAAGACCTGTCCTGCGACGAAGTAGTCCACTCCGGGGTGTGTGACCACCGGCTCCCCCGGTGGTCACACACCCCTCGGATCGTTTCATGGGCCCAGGTCGCCGCGGGTCGGGTGCCGGCTTGCGCCGTCCGGTCCTGTCCGCTGGCCGTGGTGGCGCACCGGGCTGCCCTGATTGCCCTGATTGCCGGTGTTATTCCCGTCTGCCGGACCGGACCAGTCTGGTGGATTGGTTCGTCACAGTGGATTTTCTGTATCATTTTTGTTGAGCGGTCAATTGTCCACAGTGGCCTTGTTAAGGATTTGGTAAACCGTTGTTGCGGGAAGCTAAGTAATGACGTTGCTCCATTTAGTGGGTCTGGACGGGTAGCGCTTGCGCTACTCTGTCGACACCCCCACCCACATCGGAAGTAAGGGGAAGGAACCCCATGCTTACTACGATGGCCGCAGCACTATTAGCGCTTTCATCGGTGGCCGCGCCGCATTCGTGGCCGACGAACCCCCCGCCGGACAGGATTATCATCGATGTCGCGACAGTGAACGGGACCGGCTGTCCGCCGAACTCGGCCGCGGTTTCGGTATCGTCCGATAATACCGCTTTCACCGTCACCTACAGCCAATACACCGCGCAGGTCGGTGTCGGTGCGGGACCGACGGACTTCCGGAAGAACTGTCAGATCAACCTGCGCGTCCACGTGCCGCAGGGATTCACCTACGGAATCGCCGGAGCAGACTATCGAGGATTCGCACATCTCGAAGCCGGCGCCAGTGGTCTGGAACGGGCGAACTACTATTTCCAGGGTAATTCCCCGACCGCGTACGTGAGTCATCCGATTCGAGGCTTCTTCGAGGACGACTGGCAGTTCTCGGACTCGACGGATGTCGGCGCGATCGTCTACAAGCCGTGTGGTGAGGAACGAAACCTCAACGTCAACACGGAATTGCGGGCCTATGCCGGCACTTCCGATCCGAAGAAGACGACGAGCTTCGTGACGATGGACTCGACGGACGGCAGTATCAAGACGATCTACCACTTCGCCTGGAAGACCTGCCCGTAACGCTGCGTGACCCGGACCCGTGAGCGCTCCACCCCTCTGGCGCTCACGGGTCCGTCCGTGTGTCCGGGTCTGGGGACACCGGTCTTCCTCTCCGGCGACGGAGGCCGCCGCGGTCCGGGACTCCGAGGGGCCGGGCGGGCTGATGGTCGGCCATCGCTGGGATAGGTCGTTTCATCGCGATTTCATCGGTCGTCTCTAGCGTCTCGCCGTGAACAGGGTGTCCACAACTGAATCGGGGCGCGGATGGCGGGGCAGGAGACGGTGTGGGGCTGGATGTGGGTCTACACCGGCGGCCGTCGCGGGGACGAGCTGGAGGTGATCCCGTACTTCGAGGCGTTCCCCACGCGGGAGCGGGCGCGGGCGCATCTCCAGCGGCATCTGGACGACGCGTTGCCGGACGCGCCCGCCGCGAAGGCCGCGCCGATGTTGCGGGTGGCGCCCGAGGACCCGGTGGTGGTGCGGTGCCCGCCTGACATGTGGATCGTGTTCGAGGTGCCGCCCGGTGCGACGGTCGACGGTGAAGCGGCGGCGTATGTCGAGCGGAACCGGGAGGCGTTGCTGCGCGAGCTGGGACCGGCGGAGGTTTCGCCTGGTCTGGCCAGGCGGATCCGGGACAACGCGCTGGTGGTCGTGGGTGCGGTGGTGGTGTTCGGGCTGGCGGTGTTTCTGGGGCCGTTTTTGCTGGTCACGAGCTTGTTCGGGAATCCGACGGCGCTGGTCATCGGGCTGGTGGTGACGGTGACGGAGGCGGTGCTCGTTGCGGTGGTGGCCCGGCGCCGGGCGCGGTCGAAGGTGTGAGGTTCACCGGTCCCTGGTGCCGACGCCGAAGGTGCGGCCGAGGGCGATGAGGCCTTCGTCGAGGTGGCTGAGGCTGGAGAGCACGGCGCGGGTTTCGGCGTGGTCGATGCGGTCGGCGACCGGGGTGCCGTCGTCGCGGACGAGGGGGTCGACGGTCTTGCCGGGCTCGCCGACGGCGTCGTGGATCTTGTCGATGTTGGCGAGCAGGCGTCCAGTGAACAGTTTGAGGCGGTCGGCGACGGGGCCGGTGAGCTGGCCGGGTTCGGCGCGGGCCGCGACGTGTCGGGCGCGGAAGGCGATGGTTTCGACGGTGGTCAGGACGTGCCAGCCGTAGTCGCGGCGGGCGGTGCTGAGGTTGACCGGGTGGGTGAGCGGTTCGACGGTGGTGCGGAGGGTGTCGACGTCGCGGTCGATGTCGCGGGACAGTTCGACGATGTTGACGTTTTCCTCGCCGGAGAGCAGTTTTTCGGTTTTTTCGAGGAATTCGCGCAGGTCGTCGAGGACGGTGCCGATGTCGTCGAGCATGACCGAGCGGGTGCGGACCGGGACGATGACGAGTGCGGCGAGGATGCCGGCGGTGGCGCCGACGGCGGTTTCGGCGACGCGGATCCACAGTACTTCGAGGCTGAAGGTGCCGAGCATGCTGTAGAGCAGGCCGAGCATGCAGGTGATGAAGAACGACATCACCACCTGGGACACGCGGGACATGTAGACCATGCCGAACACGCACACCAGGATCAGCGCGAGGGTGGCGGGGAGGTTGCCGCCGACGAGCAGGGCGAGCAGCATGCCGCCGAAGATGCCGATGAGGGTGCCGCCGACGCGGCGGGCGCCTTTGACGAAGGTGGCGCCGGAGGACGAGGTGCCGATGAACACGACGAAGACGGTGAGCACGGCCCAGTACCAGCGCTGGTGGGAGACGAGTTCGCCGCCGAGCACGGCGAGCCCGCCGCCGATGACGGCCTGGATGGCGCTGCGGGTGCGGTTGTCGTAGGCGAAGGCTGGGGTGGGTTCTTCGGTTTCTTCGGGGTCGTATGGGCTGTCCAATGTGGCTTCTCGGGCGGCGGCGCGCTGGGCGCGGTCGTCGGCGAGGGCGAGTTCGGCGATGGCGCGGCGGACGCCGTCGCCGGGTTTGGCGCGTTCGTCGATGCGGCTGCCTTCGACGAGCATGCGGCTGTATTCGCCGGTCTGGCTGATCAGCGGGAGTTCGCGGGGGTCGCGTTCCATGAGTGCGCGGAACCGGGCGAGGCGGGCGATGAGGTCGGCGCGGGTTTCGTCGGTGAGGTCCTTGGTGCAGGTGCGCTGGACGGTGATGACGAGCCATTGGACGGCGAGTTCGACTTCGATGGCGCGGCGGCGCAGGCGTCCGGCGACGTCCTCGCCGACGACGTCGGGTGCGGAGTCCTCGATGAGCAGGACGCATTCGTGCAGGCGGTTGTAGGCGGTGCGTAGTTGTTTCCTGGTGCGGTCGCTGCCGTTGACGGCGAGGTAGGCCTCGCAGCCGCGGATGACGGTGGCGAGCCGGGTGCGGAAGGCGCGGCGGACGCGGAGGAGTTCGGCGTCGGCGTTGCGGCGGAGCAGGACGAACCGGACGAGTGCGTTGGCGGCGATGCCCACGGTGAGTGCGAGCAGGATTTCGGGGACCTGCTTGATGTGGGTTTGGAGGAACATCGCGAAGAAGAAGAGGAAGAAGCCGACCGAGCCGAGTGCGACGCCGCGGGGCCCGAAGCGCTGGGCGTAGACGGCGAAGAAGATCAGCACGACGATGAGGACGCTGTTGAGCGGGGGGACGGTCGCGCCGAGGCTGGCGATGGTGACGGTGGTGGCGCCGGCGAGCCAGGACAGGACGAGGGTGACGGCCTGTGCGCCGGGGGTGGCGTCGTTGACGGTGAAGGCGGTCGTCATCGCGGAGATGGCGCCGACGAGGATGATCGTCAGCGGCAGGTGGAAGGGGAGCAGGGCGAGGACGGCGACGACGATGCCGAGCACGGCGGAGAGGCCGACGCGGAGGCGGACCAGGCCGGGGTCGGACGCGGTGACGCGGTCGAGGGTGGCGTCGCGGAACTTCGTGATCATCGGGCGAGGAGCTCCCACTGGGCGAGGCTGGGGTGGCGCCGGGTCGCGGCGGTGACGCGCAGCCGGTAGTGCGGGTGTGTGGCGGGGGTGTCGAGGAGGAACGGGCGGGTCTGGCGGCGCCAGCGGAACCGTTCGTCGTGGCGTTCGTCGAGGGTGGTCCAGTGGTGGCCGTCGGGTGAGCCCTCGAGGACCCAGGCGCGGGGGTCGCCGCGCCGGGCGGCGGAGGTGAGGGTGTACATGACGAGTTCGTGGGCGGGGTCGTCCGGGGTGAAGGTGATCGCCGGGGTGGTGGTGCGGAAGGTCGTTTCGGTGCGGGTGGTGTCGTCGAACAGGGGTGCGGTGTCGCCGTGGGCGCAGTGGGCGGTGCCGGTGAGGTCGGTCAGCGGGGCGGGGGTGGCCGGTGGTTCCGGTGGGCGTCCCCAGCCGGTGGGGGTGGTGGTGAGGGCGAATTCGAGGATTCCGCCGCGGGTGAGCGCGGCGTGGGTGACGGTGGTGGTGTCGTGGGGTTCGCCGTCGAGGGTGAGGCCGCTGACGTAGCAGGTGTCCGCGGTGTTGCCGGGGGCGCGGATGACGAGGTCCCTTCCGTTTTCGAGGTGGATGGTGGTGCTGGGGAACAGGGGGGCGCCGAGTGCGTAGCGGGGGCTGCCGACCGCCAGTGGGTAGAAGCCGAGTGCGCTGAAGACGTACCAGGCGGACATCTCGCCGTTGTCCTCGTCGCCGCAGTAGCCCTGGCCAAGGTCGCTGCCGAGGTAGAGGCGGCGGAGGATTTCGCGGACGACGCGCTGGGTTTTGGCGGGGGCGCCGGCGTGGTTGTAGGTGTAGGGGATGTGGTGGGAGGGCTGGTTGGAGTGGCCGTACTGGCCCATGCGGACGTCGCGGGCCTCGGTCATCTCGTGGATGATTCCGCCGTAGGAGCCGGGTTTGCGGCCGGTTTCGGGGGTGGTGAAGAAGGTGTCGAGCTTGGCTTCGAGTGCGGCGTGGCCGCCGTGGAGCGCGACGAGGCCGGGGCCGTCGTGGGGGACGGAGAAGGCGGTGTTCCAGGAGTTGGTTTCGGTGAAGTCGCCGCCCCACGCCTCGGGGTCGTAGCCGTGGGCGGGGAAGTGGCGGCTGCCGTCGGGGTTGCGGCCCTGGAAGAAGCCGATCTCGGGGTCGAAGTGGTTGCGGTACTGCTGGGAGCGTTGGCGGAAGTAGGCCGCGTACTCGGCGTAGGCGCGAGCTCGGCGGCCTTCGCTTTCGCGGGCGAGTGCGTCGGAGAGGTTGGCGAGGCCGAAGTCGTTGAGGCAGCCTTCGAGTGCCCATGACAGTCCTTCGTGGACGGTCGTGGGGGTGTAGCCGAGGAAGAGGGAGCGGTCGAGTCCCTGCCGGCCGACGGAGCGGCTGGGCGGGGTGACGGTGGCGTTCTTGAGGGCGGCGTCGTAGGCGGTTTCGACGTCGAAGTCGCGGACGCCTTTGAGGTAGGCGTCGGCGAAGGCGACGTCGGAGCTGGTGCCGGTCATGAGGTTGGCGTAGCCGGGGGAGGACCAGCGGGAGATCCAGCCGCCTTCGCGGTACTGCTGGAGGAATCCGTCGATCATCCGGGCGCAGCGGCCGGGGGTGAGCAGGGCGTAGGCGGGCCAGGTGGTGCGATAGGTGTCCCAGAACCCGTTGTTGACATACATTTCGCCGTCGACGACTTTCGCGCCGGTGCGGGTCCGGGTGCTGGGCAGCGGGCGGCGAAGGACCGGGCTGGCGTGGCGGATGCCGTCGGGGGTGTTCTCGTGGGCGATGTTCGGGTAGAGGAACAGGCGGTAGAGGTTCGAGTAGAACGTGGTGAGCTGGTCCTCGGTGGCGCCCTCGATCTCGACGCGGCCGAGCAGTTCCTGCCACTGTGCCCTGGTGTGGTCCCGGACCTGTTCGAAGGTCGTGCCGGCGGGGATTTCCCGGTCGAGGTTGCGTTTTGCCTGGTTGAGGCTGATCAGTGAGGTCGCGATCCGGAGGGTCACCGCGGGCGCGTCGAACTCCAGGTAGCCGGTGACGGTGCGCCAGGGCGGGCGGCGGATCCGGCCGCCCTGGCGGGCGGGGAGGTCGGTTTCGGCGTGGACGAACATGCGGCGCGCGCCGGTCGAGAGCCTGCTGCGGACCCAGGTGTGGCCGGTGACGACGCCGGTGGCCGGGTGCAGGCGGAGGCCGCCGCGGTTGCGGGCGTTGTCGAACAGCAGCCAGCCGCCCTCGCCGGGGAAGGTGACGCGGAGGATCGCGGCGTGTTCGGTGGGGGCGAGATCGGCGGTGACGCCGTTGTCGAACCGGACCCCGTAGTGGTGGGGCCGGTCGGTCTCCTCGTCGTGGGTGAAGGTGAGTGCCCGCTGTCGGCGGCGGTGTTCGACCGGGCCGATGCCGGGCATGACCTGGAAGGTGTGCCGGTCGCCCATCCATGGGCTCGGCTGGTGGCTGAGTGCGAACGCCTGTAGCGCCGGGCGGTTTTCCGCCGTGTTGTGGCGGTGGTAGGAGTAGATCCAGTCGAGGGCGCCCGCGTCGGTGACCGGGGTCCAGAAGTTGAACCCGTGCGGTACCGCCGTCGCCGGGAAGGTGTTGCCGCGGGAGAACTCCGCGCTGGAGTGGGTGCCGCGGGTGGTGCGGACGTGGTCGACCTGCTCGCGTGGTCCGGGCGCGCGTTCGGCGAGGCGGACGTCGTCGAGCCAGCCGCCCGGTTCGCCGTCCCCCGGGGGTGGCGCGGTGACCAGGGTTACGCGGCGGGCGTGCCGTCCGGCGAAGGCGCCGAGGTGGTGGCGGACGAGGTTCCACTGGCCGACGTAGAGCGTTTTCCCGTCGCCCTGTTCCGCCGCCGAGAAGCCTGTCGTGGAGCCGTCGTCGAATTCGAGGTCGAGGGCGACGTAGGTGCTGCGGTAACTCGGTCCGGCGTCCGGTTCCGGGAAGACCACATAGGACAGTTCACTGTGCTCGGTGAGTGCGACGTCGAGCTCGAACAGGGTGGCCCAGAGCGTGCCGGTGTACCGGAGCGCGCGCAGGCCGGTGTAGCCGACGCCGGTCTTCGCGGTCGGGGAGTGGTCCGGGCCGGTGCCGACACGCAGCGCCGGGTCCACCGGTTGCGGATCACCCGTCTCGAAGGAGGAGAAGAACCCGGTGCCCGTCACCCGCTCACCGTATCCGCCGTTCGGTCGAGTCGGCATGCCAAGGCGGGCGGCGGGCCGATCACTCCGGGTTGACACGAACTAAGTTCGCCGAGTAGAACTTAGTTCGTGATGAAGAACTTAGTTCGTTTTGGGGGTCAGTGATGCGAGTCGCCGTTGCCGGAGCCGGTCTGGGCGGCCTGTGCCTGGCGCAGGGCCTGCGCGGTGCCGGGGTCGAGGTCGACGTGTACGAGCGCGACCCGGCGATCACCGCCCGGTTCCAGGGCTACCGGCTCGTGCTGAACCCGGTCGGGCTGGCCGCGCTGCGCGACTGCCTGCCCGACCGCTGGCACGCGCTGCTGGACGAGGTGGTCAGTGACGCCTACGTCGAGCGGCTGGTGCTGGACTCGCAGCTGAACAAGATCGGCGAGCTCGGCCCCGCCCGGCACGGGACCGTGGTCGATCGGCACGTGCTCCGGCACCTGTTGCTGACCGGGCTGACCGTGCACACCGGGGCCGCGCTGACCGGCTACGACGTCCTGGGCGACGGCAGGGTCGAAGCCCGGTTCGCGCACCGCGACCCGGCCACCGCCGACCTGCTCGTCGGGGCGGACGGGGTCGGCTCCGCGGTCCGCTCGGCGCTGTCGCCGCGGACCACCCCGACCGACACCGGCGTCCGGTTCGTCATCGGCCGCACGCCGCTGACCGAGGAGTTCGCCGGGCTGTCTCGCGCCTACGGCGGGAAGATCGCCGGAAACGGGGTGAGCCTGCTGCTCGGGGCGACGCGTTTCCGTACTCCGCCGAAAGAGGCGGCCGAGAAACTGGCTCCCGAGGTGACTCTTCCCGACATCCGCGACTACGTGCGCTGGGCCATGATCCTGCCGCCGGACGGCTCGCTCGGCGACCTGACCCCGCAGGAGGCCGCGCTGGCCAGGATGCCGGGCTGGCATCCGGACGTGCGGGCCCTCGTCGAGCAGGCCGACCCGGACAACAGCACCCTGCTCTCCATCCGGGTGGTCCAGCCCGGCGAGCGCTGGGCCCCCGGTCCGGTCACGTTGCTCGGCGACGCCATCCACGCCACCTCGCCGACCGGCGGCAACGGCGCCAACACCGCGCTGCGCGATGCCGACCTGCTGCGCCGCTGCCTGATCGAGGCCGCCGAGGGCCGTCGGAACCTGCTCGACGCCGTCGGCGACTACGAACGGCAGATGTTCACCTACGGTGCCGAGGCCGTGCGCCACAGCCTTGACGCGCTCCCCGCCATCGCCGGACCGGCCTGACCTGGTGTGTTACCGCTGGAGGGTGGCCGCGAGGTCGTCAAGGCTCGCGAGTGTGGTGGCGCGGGCGGTCCGCTCGGCCTCGGGGAGCGGTATCCCGCTCGCCTGGTCGAGGAACGCGCGGGCGGCGGCCGGGTCGCCGGTCCGCAGGGCGAGTTCGGCGCGGTAGGCCAGCGCTTCCAGCAGGTCGCCCGGCGGGGCCGTCTCCTCCCCGGCGCGGCGTAGCGCGTTGTCCAGGATTCGCGTGGCCTGCGCCTCGTGGCCTCGGGAATCTCCCATGACCACGGCGTTCCGGACGGCCTCGGCGAGCTTGTTCCCGGCCGGTGCCTCGTCGGCGGGATCGGCCTTGGCGGCGAAGATCCTGATCCAGTTCCCGCCGGGGTCGACGACGGCGAACCCGGACACGTTCCCGGCGTTCTTCCGCTTGCGTGGCCTGGTCATCCGCGGGATCCCGGAGACGAGCACCTTGCCGTGCACGGCACGCATCCCGTCGGCGAAGGCGCGGAACAGCTCGCCGGTGTCGGGCACGATCACCAGGCAGCTTCCGTAGGAGTCTTCGGGGTTGAACTCGGGCATGCCGAAGAACTGCAGCTGAAGGTCCTCGCGCTTCAACGACACGCACGAGTAGGGGCGGGCCTGGTAGTAGGTCCGGGTGAAACCGAGCATCTCGTAGAACTCGGCGATCTCGTCGATGGATCGGCAGGGCAGCAGCGGCACGGTCATCTCGTTGGCCATTCGATTCCCCTCGGCGGACATTGCGGTACGCCGTACCGTACGGCGTACCGCTCGACTGTACGGTACGGTGTACGGCAGTGACAAGGCGATGCTCCGCCGGGTCGGGAAGGAGATCGCGGGTGCCCCGACGTTCCTCGGTGTCGGATCTGACACGCGGCATCTACCTGCTGTGGGGGCACCATCCCGGCCCCGGCCGCTCCGGCCTCACCGTGCCCGCGATCGTGGCCGCCGGTATCGAAATCGCCGACGCAGACGGACTCGACGCCGTCTCGATGCGCAAGGTCGCCGACCGCCTGGATGTCGGCGCGATGTCGCTCTACGGGCACGTTCCCGGCAAGGACGAGCTCACCGCGCTCATGGTCGATTCGGTCCTCGGCGAGCTCTACGAGGACGGCGTCGAAACCGCCGTGCGGGTCGGTGACTGGCGCTCGGCGATGAAGTTCGTCGCCGAGCGGAACTGGGCCCTGCACCGGCGGCATCCGTGGCTGCTCGACATTCGCGCGTCCCGCCCGAACCTCGGGCCGAACATCAGCCGGAAGTACGAAACCGAGCTGCGGCCACTCGAAGGCATCGGCCTGTCCGACGTCGAGATGGACGCCGCGCTGACCCTGGTGCTCGGCCACGTCAGCGGAGTCGCCCGCGCGCACCGGAGCATGTCCCGAGCCCAGGCCGACTCCGGGATGTCCGACGCCGAATGGTGGAGTGTCGTCGCCCCGGTCCTCGAACAGGTCATGACCGACGAGAACCTTCCCCTTTCCGCCCGCGTCGGCGGAGCGGTCGGCGCGCGGTTCGACGCGGCGCAGGACTCCGAACACGCGCTCGCCTTCGGTCTGGACACCATCCTCGACGGCATCGAGGCCCGTATCGCCGCCCGCCGCGGCTGAGTCCCCGAAAAGCCGTGGGGGCCTCCTCGAGGGACCCAGAGTCCCTCAAGGAGGCCCCCACGGACCGTCAACAGCGGCCTAGAACGCCGAGCACTGGCCCGCGGCGGGACCGCGGACGGTGTTGCCCAGCGCGTGGTCGGTCGGCGCGGGCGTGTTGCCCGTGCAGGCCAGCGGCCCGCCGACCGAGCTCGACGCCACCACCGGGCCCCGGTTGCCGGTCAGCGCGAGCGGCCCGCCGATCTCGGCCCGCTCGATCGACACCGCGCCGGTGGTCCCGCTGACCGACACCGGACCGCCCACCTTCGTCCCGACCAGCACGACCTGACCGGCACCCGAGGCCGACAGCGGACCCGAGACCGTCCCGCCGTGTGCCACCAGGCTCGCGCCCGGCGCGACCGTCACCGGCCCGGTCACGGTCGCGTCCTCCAGACACGTCGTACCGGTCGACACCGCCAGCGGGCCCTGGTGGGTCCCGGTCACCGTCCGCGTGCACGCCGCGTCCGGCCTGCCGAGCAGCTCGACCTCGGCCAGCGACGCCGTCCCGCCGGTGGTCGCGGTGACCTCCAGCCGGTAGTGGGTGTAGTGCGCGGGCTTGGCGACCTTGAACGACCGTGTCTGCTGCCGCCAGGCGAACGACTGGTTCGTCTGCTCGTCGGCGACCGCCCAGGTCTTGCCGTCGTAGGAGCCCTTCAGCACCCAGCTCTTCACGTCCCCGGCGCCCTTCGGCGAGGTCAGCGTGTAGTGCGTGACCGCCTCCTTCGACGACTCGAGCCGGTACTGCACCGCGCCCGTGACGCGGGCCTCGGTCCGCGACGTGTTGTCGAACAGCGCGGACACGTCCGAACCGTCCGAAGAGGACACCGTGCCCCTGCCGGGAGCGGTCTCGTCGTGCAGCGGCGTCGGCACCGCGTCACCGGTGGTGATCGACTTCGGCGCGTCGTTGGCGCCGGTGCCCCACTTCGACGGGTTCGGGCCCATCTCGAAGTCGAGCGTGCCCCCGCGAGCCAGCAGGTCCTGCGACAGCGACGTCGAGGTGTGGGGCTGCCCGTTCACCTTCAGGGACTGGACGTAGACGTTCTTCGCGCTGTTCTTCGGCGCGTTGATCACCAGATCCCTGCCCCCGGCGAGGTGGATGGTCGCCTTGGTGAACAGCGGCGAACCGATCGCGTAGTCCGGGCTGCCCATCTGCAGCGGATAGAAACCCAGCGCGCTGAAGACGTACCACGCCGACATCTCGCCGTTGTCCTCGTCGCCCGCGTAACCCTGCCCGAGCTCACTGCCGGTATAGAGCCGCGAGAGCGCTTCGCGCACCTTCGCCTGGGTCTTCGCCGGCTGGCCCGCGTAGTCGTACATGTAGAGGATGTGGTGCGAGGGCTGGTTGGAGTGGCCGTACTGGCCCATCCGCACGTCCCGCGCCTCCCGCATCTCGTGGATCGTCCCGCCGTAGGAGCCCGGGAACTCCGCGGTCTCCTGGTCGGCGAAGAACGCGTCCAGCTTGCCCGCCAGCTTGTCCTTGCCGCCGTAGAGGTTCGCCAGGCCCTGCCCGTCCTGCGGCGCGGTGAAGGCCATGTTCCAGCCGTCGGTCTCGGTGTAGTCCCCGCCCCAGACGCGCGGGTCGTACTCGGCCTTCGACCGGGTGGGCTTACCGCCGGCGTCCTTGCCCTGGAAGAACCCGACACCGGAGTCGAACAGGTTCACGTACTGCTGCGCACGGCTGGTGAAGTACTCGTAGTTCTCCAGGTACTCCGCCTTGCGTGGGTCGTTCGCCGCGGCCTCGTCGTAAAGCTTCTTCGAGAGGTTCGCGATGCCGAAGTCGTTGACGTAGCCCTCCATCGCCCACGAGAAGCCCTCACCGGTGGTGTTGGGCGTGTACCCGAGGAAGATCGACTGGTCCAGCCCCTTCCGGCCGACCGCGGAGTTCGGCGGCGTCACCGTCGCGTTCTTCAACGCCGCGTCGTAGGCCGACTTGACGTCGAAGTTCTTGACACCCTTGAGATACGCGTCGGCGAACGCGACGTCCGAGCTGGTCCCGGTCATCAGGTCCGCGTAACCGGGAGAGGACCAGCGCGCGATCCAGCCGCCGTCGCGGTACTGCTGCACGAACCCGTCGACCATCTTGCCCGCCATGTCCGGGCTCAGCAGCGAATACGCGGGCCACGTGGTGCGGTAGGTGTCCCAGAACCCGTTGTTGACATACATCTGCCCGTCGACCACCTTCGCCCCGGTCTGGGTCGCGGTGTCCTGGCCCGCCTTCGGCGACACCGGGCTCGCGTACTTGTAGGCGGGCTTCTCGGCCGTGCCGGTGTTCTCGAACGCGGAGTTCGGGTAGAGGAAAAGCCGGTACAGATTCGAGTAGAGCGTCGTGAGCTGGTCCTTCGACGCGCCCTCGACCTCGATCACCTTCAGCTGCTCGTCCCACGCCCGCTGCGCGGCGTCACGCACCGAGTCGAAGGTCGCGGCCGGGGCGATCTCCTGTGCCAGGTTCTTCTTCGCCTGCTCCACGCTGATCAGCGACGTCGCGATCCGCATGTTCACCGTCTTGCCGGCGCCCGCGTCGAAGCGCAGGTAGCCGGTGACGTTGTCGCGGCCCTGCCCGGTGAGCTTGCCACTCGCGGTCACCGGCCGGTCGAAGGTCGCGTAGACGAACATCCGGCCCGCGCCCGCGTACACACCGGTCTCGGTGTAACCGGACAGCGTGCCGGTCGCGGCGTCGAGCGTCAGCCCGCCCGCGTTGGTGGCGTTGTCGAAGATCAGGCTGGAATCGGTGCCGGGGAAGGAGAACCGGAACATCGCCGCGTGGTCGGTCGGGGCGATCTCGGTGCTGATCCCGTTCTGGAACCGCACCCCGTAGTAGTGCGCCCGCGCGGTCTCGTCGTCGTGCTTGAACGCCAGCGCCCGCGCGTCACGGTTGGCGTCGGGCACCCCGGCGGCCGCGGACGGCATCACCTGGAAGACCTGCCGGTCGCCCATCCACGGGCTCGGCTCGTGACTGACGCTGAACGCCTGCAGCTGCGGAAGGTTCCGGTCGTCGTTCTGCGAGTGGTAGTTGTACAGCCACCGGGGCGAGCCACCCCGGTCGGCGCCCGCGTCGGTGACCGGGGTCCAGAAGTTGAACCCGTGCGGCACCGCCGTCGCCGGGAAGTTGTTGCCCCGGGAGAACGTCCCGTTCGCCAGCGTGCCGCGGGTGGTGATCACGTTGTCGCTGGGCCGCTTGCTCGCCGGGGGTGTCGGCGTCGCGGAGATCTTGACGTCGTCGAGCCAGCCCTGGAACGAACCGGGACCGTTCGGGTTGTCGTAGCCGACCAGGATCCGCGAGATCGTCTTGCCCTTGGCCACCGTGCCGATCAGCGACCGCACCAGGTTCCACTGGTTGGCGTAGAGGACCTTGCTCGCGCCCTGCCCCTCCGGCGTCAGCGGGAACCCGTACTGGTCGGTCGCGCCGAGGTCACGCAGGTAGGTGCCGTCGGTGAAGGCCAGATCGATCGCGACGTTCGTGCTCGGGTACCTGAGGTCCCCGGTCATGAACTGCGGCTGCACCTTGTAGGACAGCTCCGTCGACCCGGTCACCGGGATGTCCACCGCGTAGATCCTGTTGTAGGACCAGCCATGCCCGGCCGCGGTCTGCGTGCCCGAGTAACGGAACGCGTTGGCCCCGGTGAACCCGACGCGGTTCTTGTTGGTGTACCCGCTGGTCGGGCCGTTGTCGGCGAAACTGCGCATGTTCGGCAACGGCGGCGGCGCCGGATCGTCGTTGGCCAGCAGCAACTCGGCGAGCTGCAGGATCGGCCCGCCGTTGTTCGCGGTGACGGTCAGCCGGTAGAACTTGAACGCCGCGCTCGGCGCGGCGAGCTTGTAGCTCTTTTCCTGGAGCCTCGCGCTGAACTTCTGCCCGGCCTGCTTGTCCACATCGGACCAGGTCAGGCCGTCGATGCTGCCCTGCAGCGTCCAGTCCTTCGGGTCGCGTTCCGCCGCATCGTTGGCCGAGGTCAGCGCGTAGTGCGTGATCGCGGTCGGCGCCGAGAGCGCGACCCGCGCCCACCCGGTCGGCTTCCAGGACAGCCACTTCGTGTCCGGGGAGCCGTCGACCAGGTTCGCGACGACCTCACCGCCGCCGGTGTTCTCGTCACTCGCGCTCGTGCCGGTCACCCTGCCCCGGATGTCACCGGGGATGGTGGCCCCGTTCGCACCGTTGACGCCCGAGGACCGCGGCTTTCCGGCCGCGTCGGTGTCAACGGTGTCGGTCCACGTCGGCTGCGGATCCGACGGCTCGAACGAGGAGGTGAAATCGGGCGGCGGGGAGTCCGCCGCCGCGGCGCCGGTCGCCGGTAGCGCGGCCAGCCCGGCGGCGGCGACCACCGCGACCAGGGTCGCGTGGACGGATCTGCGGCTTCGGGGCATCGTTGCACCAAGCTTTCTTCGAAACATTCGGCAAGGCCTCCGTGACGCGCCGGCCGGGCGGGGGACCGTCGGCGCGAACGAAGGGAAACTCGCCCTGACATCGATGTCAAGACTTCCGGCGGAAACCTGGCCGAAAACGGACAGGCGGGGACGCGCGCGCTCGTCCTTCCGCTGGCCGCCGAAACGACTGGACAGGCCCCGGGCCCGGTGGCCAAGGTGAGTGGGAGACCGTCGAACGACGGACCAGGGGGTCAGCGATGCGGTTCCGATTCCTTCCCGTACTCACGACCATGACACTCGCGGTGACCGGCCTGGTCGCCGCCACCCCGGCCTTGGCCGCCGACGACGCGGTCCGCCACCCGGTGCGATCCTGCGCCCAACTGCCCGGCGACCACGCCCTCCCGGGCGCGGCCACCCACGTCACCCAGGCCACCGTCGTGGCCGCGACGAAGAACCAGCCCGAACACTGCGACGTCCGCGGATACATCGAGCCCGCCGTCCGGTTCGTGCTGAAACTGCCCACCAAGACCTACGCGGGCCGGTACCTGCAGTACGGCTGCGGTGGCTTCTGCGGCGTCCTCGCCGACCCGCCGGTCGTCGGCTGCGGCCCGCCGCACGGCGGGGACATGGCGGTCGCGGCCACCGACGACGGGCACGTCGGCAAGGGCGAAGGCCCCGAGGCGGTCACCGACGGCACCTGGGGCGCGCACGACCAGGCCGCCCGCGACGACTTCGCCTTCCGCGCGCCACATGTGGTGTCCCGCGCGGCGAAACACCTGATCGGCCTCTTCTACGGCGCGCCACCACACCGGTCCTACTTCACCGGCTGCTCCGACGGCGGCCGCGAGGCACTGCTGCTCGCGCAGCGCTACCCGACCGACTTCGACGGCATCGTCGCCGGCGCCCCCGCCGCCGACTGGGACCCGTTGATCGGCGTCTTCCAGACCTGGCTGGCACGAGCCAACACCGGCGCCGACGGCAAGCCGATCCTCACCACCGCCAAACTGCCCCCGCTGCACGCCGCCGCACTGGCCGGCTGCGACCGCGCCGACGGACTCGCCGACGGCCAGATCGACGAACCGCGGGAATGCCGGTTCGATCCGGCGGTCCTGCGCTGCCCGGGCGCCGATCGGCCGGACTGCCTCACCCCCGCACAGGTCGAGGCCGTCAAGAAGATCTACGCCGCGCCGTCCGACTCCCACGGCAGGCTGCTCTACCCCGGCGGCGAACCGGTCGGCTCCGAACTCGCCTGGGCGAACTGGATCACCCCTTCGGTGCCCGGCGGTCCCTCGGCCGCGACGGCGTTCGCGGACAACTACCTGAAGTACCTGGCCTACCCGATCGGCGAGCCCACCTCCTCGGTCGACCGGTTCGCCTTCACCACCGAGGAGTTCGACCGGCTCACCGCCGAAGGCCTGCGCGCCAACGCGATGAACCTCGACCTGCGCGCGTTCCACCGGGCGGGCGGGAAGCTGATCCTCTGGCACGGCTGGGCCGACCAGGCGATCCCGCCGACCGGGACCCTCGACTACTACCAGCGGCTCTGGGAACGTTCCGGCGGACCGGGCCGGACCCAGGAGTGGGCACGGCTGTTCATGGTCCCGTCGCTGTATCACTGCGCGGGCGGGTCCGGGCTCACCGAGTTCGACCCGCTGCGCGCGCTGACCGGCTGGGTGGAACACGGCACGGCACCGTCGAGCGTCGTGGCGACCGGGAAGGACCAGGGCGGGACCGTGCTCCGGACGCGCCCGGTGTACCCGTACCCGCTGCGGGCGAAGTACACCGGCACCGGCAGCAGTGACGACGCGGCCAACTTCCGCCCGGTCCCGCCCGTCACACCGCCGCACGACGTCGTGGACTGGGCGGGTAACGGCCTCTACGCCATACCCGGCCCGGTCGCGCGCTGAGCCGGAAGACCTCCCGTGGTGGGCGTGGCGGAGGCGGCCACCACGCCCACCACGACCCCCAACGCCGCCGCGTGCGGCCACCCACCCCGGGCCCACGTCGCGACGACCGGAGTTCGGGCGGTCGCTCATCTTGCATTAAAGCGTGCGGCTGGGGGAGGGGTCCCGGGGTATAAACGATCCGGTGAGCACGCAGCCTGAAACCACCGACTCGTCCGAACAGACCCAGACCACCGACGACGCCACCCTCGCCAAGGCCGCCCTCGCCGCCGGTGACCCGACCGGCTGGTTCGAACCGCTGTACGTCGCCGCCGAGTCCGGCGACGCGGTCGTCCCATGGGCACGGGGCGAACCGAACCGCGAACTCGCCGCCTGGGCCGCGGCACATCCCGGCGACGGCCGCCGCGCACTGGTCGTCGGCAGCGCCCTCGGCGACGACCCCGAGCTCCTCGCGGCCGCCGGCTACGTCACCACCGGATTCGACGTCGCCGCCACCGCCGTCGCGGCCGCCCGCCGCCGGTTCCCGGAGTCCACAGTGGACTACCAGGTCGCCGACCTGCTCGCACCGCCACCCGAATGGCACCACGCCTTCGACCTCGTCGTCGAGATCATCAACGTCCAGGCGATGCCCCGCGACGTCCGCCCGAAGGCCGTCGCGTCCGTCGCCGGATTCCTCGCGCCCGGCGGCACCGCACTGGTCAGCGCCGTCGCCGAGGAGAGCATCGACACCGCCACCTGGAGCGGCCCGCCATGGCCGCTCAGCCGCGCCGAGGTCGAATCGTTCGCCCAGGACGGCGTCCGCCTGGTCGGCATCGAACCCATCCGCGAAAACACCCGATGGTGGGCCGAATTCACCCGCTGAAACCCCGAAACACGCGAGATCTCCGTTCAATCACACGAGCACTCCGTCCACGCACATGAGTTCGCCGGAGCAGGTCAGGCGACTTCACGTGATCGGAAGGAGGTTTCGCGTGATCAGACGGAGATCTCGGGTGATCGGGCAGGTCAGGCCTCGGTCAGGAAGCGAGTCAGCACCCGCTCGCCGAAACGCAGACCCTCGACCGGCACCCGTTCGTCGACACCGTGCGCCATCGCGCGGTACGGGAAACCCTCGGGCAGGGACAGCGGCGCGAAGCCGTAGCAGTCGATACCCAGCTGACTGAACGCCTTCGCGTCCGTCCCGCCACCCATGCAGTAGGGCACCACCACCGCGTCCGGGTCCTCGGCGCGCAGCGCACCGGCCATCGCGTCGAACCACGGCGAATCGACCGGTGCCTGCACCGGGCCCTGGTGCGCGACGAACTCCCGCTCGACGCCCTCGCCGAGCAGCCCGTCCAGCTCGGCGAGGGCCTCCTCCTCGGTGCCCGGCAGCACCCGGACGTCGACCTGCGCGGTCGCCGTGCTCGGGATGACGTTCACCTTGTACCCCGCGGACAGCATCGTCGGGGTGGTGCTCACCCGCACCGTCGGCACCACCAGCGCGCCCGCCGGGCCGAGCCGCGCGATCGTACCGTCCACATCGGACAAATCGACCGGGACGCCGAGAGCCTCCCCGGTCCGTTCGAGGAAGGCCCGCACCGTCGGGGTCAACCGCACCGGCCAGCGGTGCGCCGCGATCCGCTGCAACGCGCCGACCAGGCGGATCACCGCGTTCTCGTCGTTGGGCCGGGAACCGTGCCCCGCCCGGCCACGCGCGGTCAGCCGCAGGTGCGCGGTCCCGCGCTCCGCCGTGGCCACCGGGTACAACCGCACGGTCCGCCCGTCGGCCGCCGGTACCGGATAGGTGTAGCCGCCGGACTCGCTGATCGCCGCGGCGCAGCCCTCGAACAGCTCGGGGTGCTCCTCGACCAGCCAGTGCGCGCCGTACTCGCCGCGATCCTCCTCGTCGGCGACGAACGCGAGCACGACGTCCCGGCGAGGCCGCAGCCCCGAGGAGACGGCGGCGAGCGTCATCGCGCAGAAGTCCTTCATGTCCACCGCGCCCCGGCCCCAGAGGAACCCGTCGCGCACCTCACCGGAGAACGGCGGCACCGACCAGTCCGCCGCGTCCGCGGGCACCACGTCCAGATGCCCCTGCACCAGCAGCGCGGGCAGCGACGGATCGGTGCCGGGGATCCGGGCGACCACATTGGACCGTCGTGGCGCGCGCTCCAGGATCTTCGGCGGCACCCCGGACGCGTCGAGCAGCCCGGCGACGTACTCGGCCGCCTCCCGCTCGCCCTCGGAGTCGCCGTCACCGCGGTTGGTCGTGTCGAACCGGATCAGGTCCGCGCACACTTCGACGACGTCAGCCATAAATGCCCTGCACCGCGCCTGCCGCGATCGCGGTGACCACCTTGAACGCCTTCATCGCCTCGGTCATGCTCGGCGCGTCGAATCCGACCCGGCGCACCCCGATCTGCTCCACGGTCGGGATCACCGCGGCCGCCTGCGCGAGGTGGCTCGCGTCGAACTCGACCTCGATCCGGTGCGGGCCAGGGTCGGGCGTGGACCTTCCCGCCCGCTTCATCGACTCCGCCGCCGCCTCCGCCAGCAACGCGGCCGTGCGCGCGGGCGGCAGGCAGATCGCCGCGTACCGGCTGACACACTCCTTCACCGGCACCAGCTCGGCGTCCGGCGCGTAGTCGCGGGCGTCCTCACAGGTCTTGTCGTCGCCGGAGACGAGCAGGACCGGGACGCCGTACTCCGCGGCCATCGCCGCGTTCAGCCTGCCCTCGCTCGCCGGGACGTCGTCCAGCCACACCCCGGTTATCTGGTTCTCCAGGTAGGTATGCGACAGCACGCCGTCGAACCCCGCCCCGGCGTGGTAACCGAGGAAGACGACCCCGTCCACACCCGAGTCGACGCCCTGCATCATCGACAGCGGCTTGTGCCGCCCGGTCAGCATCCGCGCCCGCTCGTCGAGGTCCTCCAGCAGCAGGTTGCGCTGCGAGGAATGTGCCTCGTTGACCAGCACGTCCGTGGCGCCCGCGTCGAACACTCCGGCCAGCGTGGCGTTGACGTCCCCGGTGAACAGTTTCCGGAACCGCTGCCACTGCGGCGAGCCGGGGATGACGTCGTCGGTCCACGTCACCCCGGTCGCGCCCTCCATGTCCGCCGAGATCATGATCCGCATGCGACGCACTTTAGTCACGGCTTGGCATTGACGGGTGGCGATCGTTGACACCGGACGCGCGTGAGTGGTTACTTTTGCGCCTCGGGGTCGAATGTCCTAGAACAAATGGGGTGGTCATCGGTGCTCTCTCGCCATATGACGGGTAGACGGCGCGTCAGCCGGGCGGGCGTGGTGCTCGCCGCGGGGATCCTGGCGGCGATGCCGCTCGCCGTGCCCGCCCATGCCCAGCAGGGCAAGACGCTGCGGGTGGCGCTGATCACCGGGATCGACCACCTCAACCCGTTCACCGCGACCCTGCTCGCGGCCACCCAGGTGGGCAGGCTCAACTACGAGTTCCTGACCATCCCGTCGGCCGAGAAGGCGGAGCCCGCGCCCGCGCTCGCCGAGTCGTGGACGACCTCACCGGACAAGCTGACCTGGACGTTCAAGATCCGCCAGGGCACCAAATGGTCCGACGGCAAGCCGGTGACCGCCAAGGACCCGGCGTTCACGTTCAACCGGATGCTGACCGACGAGACCGCGCGCACCGCCAACGGCAGCTACGTCTCCAGCTTCGAGTCGGTTTCGGCGCCGGACGACGCCACACTGGTCATCAAGACCAAGACCCCGCAGTCGACGGTGTCACTGCTGGACGTCCCGATCGTGCCGGAACACGTGTGGGCGCCGATCAAGGACCTGACCGACCCGAAGACCGACACCGCCGCGGTCGTCGGGGTCGGCAACGGCCCGTACCTGCTCTCGGAGTACAAGCAGAACGAGTACGTCAAGTTCAAGGCCAACAAGGACTACTGGCGCGGCGCGCCCAAGGTCGACGAACTGCAACTGCTGGTGTTCAAGGACGCCGAAGCCGCGGTGAACGCGCTGAAGCAGAACGAGGTCGACGTCATCAACCGGCTGACCCCGACCCAGTTCGACGCGCTCAAGGGCCAGCCGAACATCGCCACCAACAAGGCACCGGGGCGCCGCTACGACGCGCTGAACATCAACTTCGGCGTCCAGAACGCGGACAACCAGCCGATCGGCAACGGCAACCCCGCGCTCAAGGACATCCGCCTGCGCAAGGCCATCGCGCAGGCCATCGACCCGAAGACCATTGTGGACAGGGTGATGGGCGGCTACGCCCAGCTGCCCGGCGGGATCATCCCGTCGGTCTACTCCGCCTACCACTGGGACCCGGCCGACGCCGAGCGGACGAAGTTCGACCTCGCCGCGGCGAACGCGACGCTCGACGCGGCCGGATACGTCAAGGGCGGCGACGGCGTCCGCACCGTGCCCGGCGCCGGACGGCTCGAACTGCGCCTGTCCGGCCACGCCAGCCGCCCCTACGACCAGCGCGCCGCCCAGTACATCGGCGGCTGGCTCAAGGACATCGGCATCTCCGTGCGCTCGGAACTGGTCTCCGACGAGGAACTCAACGACCGCAGCAACGCGGGCAACTACGACCTCTACATCGGCGGCTACTCCGCCAACCCCGACCCGGACTCGGTGCTGTCGCTGCACACCTGCTCGGCGCGGCCGAACGCGCAGGGCAAGGGCGCCAACACCGACACGTTCTTCTGCGACCCCCAGTACGATGACCTCTACGCCAAGCAGCTCGCCGAGACCGACCTCGGCAAGCGCGCCGAGTACGCCAAGCAGGCGCAGGCCCGGCTGGCCGGTCAGTACGCGAACGTCGTGCTCGACTACCAGAACGTGCTGGAGGCCTACCGCTCGGACACCTTCGCGTCGTTCACCAGGCAGCCGCAGCCCGAGGGTCAGATCCTCGAACAGAGTGGGTACTGGGGCCTCTACGGCGCCACCCCGGCCGGGCAGCAGGCGGCGTCGAGCGAGGGCGGCGGCAACACCGGGCTGTGGATCGTCCTCGGCGCCGTGGTGGTCGTGGTGCTCGTCGGTGGTGGCGTGCTGATCGGCCGCCGCGGCCGCAACGCGGACGACCGGGAGTAACGGGGTTATACGGCTTTGACGCAGACACTCAGTTCCCCCGACCACGCCTCCTCGCTCGTCGACCCCGACGAACGGCGAGGCGGGACCGGAACCCTCCGGTTCGTCCTGACCAGGATCGGCGGCGCGCTCGCCAGCGTCGTGCTGGTGATCGTGCTCGGGTTCTTCCTGTTCCGCATGCTGCCCGGCGACCCGGTCTCGTTCATGATCCGCGACCGGCCGACCAGCCCCCAGCAGCTGGCCGAGCTGCGCGAACAGCTCGGCGTCGACAAGCCCATGCTGAGCCAGTTCTTCAACTACCTCGGCGGACTGCTGCACGGCGACTTCGGCACCTCCTACCTGGAGCGGCGCCCGGTCCTCGACATGATCGGCGAACGGCTCTGGCCCACGGTGCTGCTCGTCGGCAGCGCCACCGTGCTCGCCGTCGCGATCGGGCTGTGGCTCGGCATCCGGGCCGCGTGGAAACACGACAGCTTCTTCGACCGCGCCCAGACCGGGATCGCGCTGACCCTCTGGTCGGTCCCGCAGTTCTGGCTCGGGCTGATCCTGCTGGTCGTCACCAACGGCGTGTTCCCCAGCCGCGGCATGCACTCACCCGACGCCGCGCCCGGGTTCCTGCCGCAGACCCTCGACGTCCTGCACCACCTGATCCTGCCGTGCCTGACCCTGCTGGCGGTGTTCTACGCCCAGTACATGCTCATCATGCGATCGTCGCTGCTGGGCGAGATGAACGCCGACTACCTCACCACCGCCCGCGCCAAGGGCCTGCGCGACGACCTCGTCCGGCGCCGCCACGCCGTGCCCAACGCGCTCCTGCCTACCGTGACGCTGGTGTTCATGCAGTTCGGCATGGTCGTCTCCGGCGCGGTCACCGTCGAGGCGGTGTTCAGCTGGCCCGGCCTCGGCCAGCTGGTCTACACCTCCCTGCACGGCCCCGACCTGCCGGTACTGCAGGGCGTCTTCGTGGTGCTCGCCGGTTCGGTGGTGCTGATGAACCTGCTCGCGGAACTGCTCTACCGCGTGCTCGACCCGAGGGTGCGGACGACATGACCACCACGGAAAACGCCGCGGAGAGTCCGCGCGCGATCGCCTGGCGGCGGCGCCGCGCCTCGATCGCGAAGACCTGGCACGAGTTCGCGAGCCAGAAACCCGGCCTGATCGGGCTGATCTGCCTCGGGGTCACCGTGCTGGCCGCCCTGCTGATGCCGGTCCTGTCCGACGAGTCCGGCCTGGACGTCACGAAGGCGACCGGCGGGCCGCTCAACCCGCCCAGCGCGCAGTACTGGCTCGGCACCGACATCGACGGCCGCTCCGTGCTGCTGATGACGTTGTGGGGCACCAGGGTCTCGCTGCTCGTCGGGTTCTCCGCGACGCTGCTGTCGGTGCTGATCGGCACCCTCATCGGCATCACCGCCGCGCACTTCGGCGGCTGGGTGTCGGCGATCCTGCTGCGGTTCACCGACTTCTTCCTGGTGCTGCCCTCGCTGGTGCTCGCCATCGCGCTGTCCGCGGTGATGCGGCAGGGGATCGGCACCATCATCGTCGCCATCGGCGTCACCGCGTGGCCCAGCACCGCCCGGCTCGTCCGCGCGCAGACGCTGACCATCGAGAGCAGGCCCTACATCGAGCGCGCCAAGGCACTCGGCGGCGGTCACCTGCACATCGTCGGCAAACACGTCCTGCCCGGCGTGATGCCGCTGGTGCTGGCCAACACCACCCTGGTCGTCGGCAACTCGATCATCGCCGACGCGACCCTGTCCTTCCTCGGCGTCGGGGACCCGAACGCCGTCTCCTGGGGAGCCATGCTCGAAACCGCGCTCAACAACGGCGCCGTCAGCAAGGGCGCCTGGTGGAACCTGCTTCCACCGGGTATCGCCATCGTTCTGGTCGTCCTGTTCTTCACCCTCGTCGGGCGTGGCCTGGAGACGGTGCTGAACCCGCGGCTCAAGGGACAACGATCGTGAATCCGTTGCTGGAACTGAAGAACCTCGGCGTCAGCTACCGCACCGGCGGGGGAGAGGTCACCGCCGTGCGCGGCGTGGACCTGCGGCTGGACCCGGGCGGCACGCTCGGCGTCGCGGGGGAGTCGGGGTCGGGGAAGTCGACCATGGCGATGAGCGTGCTGCGGCTGTTACCGCGCAGCGCGCGGGTCACCGGCGAGATCCTCCTCGACGGCGAGGACGTCACCACGATGCGCTGGGGACGGCTGCGCGCGGTCCGCTGGGCCGAGGCGTCGGTCGTGTTCCAGGGCGCCATGCACGCGCTCAACCCGGTCCGCCGCGTCGGCGAGCAGATCGCCGAACCTCTCCGCCTGCACCCGCCCGAGAAGGGCAAGGCCCCGACCGACGCCGAGGTCGACGCGAAGGTCGCCGAGCTGCTCGCCCAGGTCGACCTGCCCCCGAGCCGGGCCGGCGCCTACCCGCACGAGCTGTCCGGCGGCCAGAAACAACGCGTCATGATCGCCATGGCGCTGGCCTGCTCGCCCCGGCTGATCATCGCCGACGAGCCGACCACCGCCCTCGACGTCATCGTCCAGGCCCAGGTCCTCGCCCTGCTCAGCAGGCTCGTCGCCGAACAGGACATCGGGCTGATCATGATCAGTCACGACCTGTCCGTGCTCGCCGCCACCTGCGAGCGCATCGCGGTCATGTACGATGGCGAGATCGTCGAAGAACGCCCCGGCGCCGAGCTGATGAGCGCGCCCCGGCACGAGCACAGCCGCGCACTGGCCGCCGCGTTCCCGACCGTCGGCGACCCCGCCTCGCGCTTCGCACCGGCCACCAGCACCCCGCTGCCACCCGAACCGGAAAACCGCGAAACCCCCGGCGGAACCCCGCTCCTGGCCGCCAAGGACCTACGGGTCAGCTTCCGCGACCGGACCGGGAAACGCATCCACGCCGTCGCCGGCGTCGACCTCGCGGTGCACCGGGACGAGATCGTCGCGCTGGTCGGCCAGTCCGGCTCCGGCAAGACCACCCTCGCCCGCACCCTGCTCGGCCTGCAGAGACCCGACTCCGGGCAGGTCAGCTACGACGGCGACCCCGTCCCCTCCGGCGGTCAGGGCCTGCGTGCCTACCGGCGGCAGGTCCAGCTGGTCCTGCAGGACCCGGCGAGCGCGCTCAACCCCGCGCACACCGTCTACGAAGCCGTCGCCGAAGGCCCCCGCATCCACGGCCTCGCCGACGAACGCGCGACCGTCCTCAAGGCGCTGGAGGCCGCGGAACTACGTCCGCCGGAGAAGTTCCTCGGCAGGCTCCCGCACGAGCTGTCCGGCGGGCAACGCCAGCGCGTGGTGATCGCGGGAGCGCTGGCGCTGGCACCGTCGGTGCTCGTCGCCGACGAGCCGGTGGCCTCGCTCGACGCGTCCGTACGCGGCGAAGTCCTCGCGTTGCTGCTGCGCCTGCGGCGCCGGCTGGGCCTCGCCGCGCTCGTGATCACCCACGACCTCGGGCTGGCCTGGAACATCGCCGACCGGGTCGCGGTGATGTACCGGGGCGAGCTGGTCGAGACCGGCACTGTCGAGCAGGTGCTGCTGGACCCGCACCACGACTACACCAAGTCCCTGCTCGCCGCGCTGCCCGGCGGCACCGCACCGCGCACGGCGGCCGGTAAATGATCACGCGATCTGGCTCTCGCCCGCCGAAATTCGCTGCTGCCGCACAGTCACACCAGTGCGGTGTGTAGTCTTCTGCAACGAAATGGCGACTACTACAGATCCGGCACCGCTGTCCCCGGCAAGCCCCGTGGGTGATCTTCTGGTGCCCTCGCGGTTTCCCTATCGGACCATCGCCATGGGCACCGTGGGCAGCACGTTGCTCATGCTCGGGGCGTTCGGCGCCGGCGGCATCCTGATCCACGACCCGGTGCTCGGCCAGGGCCCGCTGTCGTGGATCCGCTACGGCCACGGCCGGATGCTCGCCAACGCCGTGCTGTACGTCGGCTTCGCGCTCGTCATCTGGGCCTGGGTCCGGCTCGGCCGGTACGTACTGGCCGGTCGCGTCGGTAGCAGACCCGTGCTGATCGCCGCCTTCTGCTGGATGGCGCCGCTGCTGATCTCGCCGCCGCTGTTCACCCGCGACGTCTTCTCCTACCTCGGCCAGGGCGCCCAGCTGCTGCACGGCCTCGACCCGTACGCCAACGGGCCCGCCGAGCTCGACGTGCTGCCCAACGTCGTGCAGAACGTGCACCCGCTGTGGCAGACCACCCCCGCGCCGTACGGGCCGCTGTTCCTGCTGCTGTCCAAGGGCATCGTCGCGCTCACCGGCGACAACATGATCCCCGGCGTCATCCTCACCCGCCTCGTGCTGCTCGCCGGGCTCGCCGGGACGCTGTGGGCCCTGCCCCGGCTGGTCCGCCACCTCGGCGGCAAGCTGCCCGTGACGCTGTGGCTCGCCGTGGCCAGCCCGATGATGGTCATCCACCTCTTCGGCGGCCCGCACAACGACCTGATGATGCTGGCGTTTCTCACCATCGGCGTGCTCGCCGCGCTGGAACGCAAGCACGTCGTCGCGATCGTGCTGGTCACCCTCGGCATGCTGATCAAGCCGACCGCCGCGATCGCCCTGCCGTTCCTGGTCTGGGTCTGGGCCAACCACCTGCCCGGCGAGTCGAAGGTCCGCAACTTCCTCCGCGCCGGCGTCGCGTCGGTCGCCCTGTTCCTCCCGGTGTTCGTACTCGGCACCTGGGTCTCGCTGGGCTCGCTGAACCTCGGCTGGTTCGCCGGGCTCAAGGCACCCCAGCTCATCGCGAACTGGCTGAACTTCCCGACCGGCATCGGCGAGGTGTTCTACTCGCTGGTGCACCTGGTCGTCGACGTCCAGCCGTCCCCGTTCGTCACCGTCGCCCGCGCCATCGCGATGATCGGCCTCGCCGTGTTCGGGGTCTGGCAGTGGTGGCTCGCCCGTGACGGCGGCAAGAACGCCATCTTCCGCTCCGCGGTCGTCCTGCTCGCCGTCGCGATCCTCTTCCCCCCGACCCTGCCGTGGTATCTGACCTGGGGTTTCGTGTTGCTGTCCACGTACAGGTGGCAGCGGCGCAACCTCTCGGCCGTGGTCGCGGTGTCGGTGTTCGTCACCCTGGTCTATTACCCGACCGGGGAACAGGCGCTCTACGACTGGTGGTACATCGCCCTCGTCATCGCGGCGAGCCTCTACGCCGCCGCGTCCCTGCTGCGCCCCGACCCGCTCGGCCTCGCCGCCGCGTGGCGCCGCGACCCCGCCGACAAGTTCCTGCCCACCGAGCCGACCGGCGGCAAACCCGCCGAGCCCGCCACCACCGGCAGCCACTAGCTCCCCGTCGTTCCGTGAAGGCCTCCTTCACAGCGCTCAACACTGTGAAGGAGGCCTTCACGGCGTTTCGGCCGCCTGCCAACCACGCCACGTGTGGACCAGGACGCTGACCACCGCGTGCTCGGGCGGGCGCGCGGCGTACTGTGGATACTTCGCGCGCAGCCACCGCACCGGCTCCGTCCGCTCCCCGGGATCGGTGAGCACCCGCGCGACACCGTCGGCCCGCGCCCACCACAGCCGCGACCAGTCCTCGTCATAGCCGTCGGCGAGAAAACACACCGCGGGGTTCGCCTCGATGTTCCGCAGGCGACGCAGCGCCGTCGTGCTCTTCGGCTTGTGATCCACCGCGAACACCACGACCTCGCCCGACACCGCGAAGGTCACCGGCACCAGATGCGGCGCCCCCGCCTCCGACACCGTCGCGAACCTCGCCACCCGCGCCGCGGCGAACCGTTCCCTCGCCTGGCCGGACGACATCCGCATACCGCCGACACTACCGCCGGAAAAATCTTCGCCGGGGATGGCGATCCCCTGAGTCGATGACCAAGGCGCACGAAAGTCACTCACAGTGACCGTTTTGTGGTGAACAGCCGCCGCCATCTGACGGCTCCTGTTGGGCCGTTGGGGTGGAAGCGACGTCACCCACCAGGTGGAGGGACCGCGTCAGACCTTGTGCTCACCGCACGCGCTGGCCACGGTGAACACTGCGAGTGAGCACTACGAACACGGACGGGGGCCGATGATGGGCAAGCACGAGAACAAGAGCGAGACCACGGGATCGGGCGGCAATCCGGATCGGACACAGGAGATCAACAACTCGGGCGGTGGCGGGAAACACCGCGCCGAGAACAAGGGGAAGTAGGCCGGCGCGTTCAGGAGAGCGCGGGGGAGAGCAACGTCAGGGTGCCGAGGCCGGCGTCGAGTTCGGCTTCGGCACCCAGCGGTAAGGTCGGCGATCCCGGTACGTGACCGAACCCGAACTCGCCCACCACCGGCACCCCGAGCGGACCCAGCCGATCCACGAGCATCGCCCGGATCTTCGCCGGATCGCCGCAGTCGTCCCACGAACCCAGCACCACGCCGGAAACACCGTCGAACCAGCCCGAGCGCAGCAACTGCGTGAACAGCCGATCCAGCCGGTACACGTTCTCCGTGACGTCCTCCAGCACCGCGATACCGTCGGCGGGCCGGTGTTCGGGAGTGCCGATCCCGGCGGCCAGCACCGCGAGGTTCCCGCCACACAGCCGACCGGTCGCCTGCCCTGGCACCAGTGTCTCGAAGCCGGTCGAACGCAGGATCCGGGTCTTCTCCGGCTCGAACAGGGTGCGGCGCAGCTGCTCGGCCGCCACCTCGTCGAACAGCGTGGTCGCCGGCATCGGCGAGAACAGGCTGTCCAGTCCCAAGTGGACGTCGACGGCGCGGTGCAGCGCCGTGACATCGCTCGACCCGGCGAAGATCTTCGGCCCCGCCGCCCGCAACGCGGGCCAGTCCACCAGATCCAGCATCCGCTGGGTGCCGTACCCGCCGCGCGCGGCCAGGACACAGTGGACAGACGGGTCCAGCCAGGCCTCGGTGAACTCCGCCGCCCTCGCACTGTCCGAATCGGACAGATAGTACGGTGTCCCCGGCGCGGCGCGCACGCACGCGCCGACCTCGACCCGCACACCCCAGCCACGCAACACCGGGAGCGCGGCGTCGAGCAGGTCAGGAGGTACCGGCCCCGCCGGGGCGACGAGCGCGATCGTGTCGCCCTCGCGCAGCCGAGGTGGCCTCACCGGGACAGGCCCAGCCGCGGCACGTCCACCGGCTCGAACCCGAAAACCTGTCCGTAGAAGGACAATTCCGCCTCCAGCGCCGTGATGATCGTCTCTGCGCGGCGGAATCCGTGCTGTTCACCGGGAAAAGTCAGGTACGCGTGCTCGATCCCGCGCCCGGCGAGCGCCGCGACGAACCGGTCCGCCTGCTCCGGCGGGCAGATCTCGTCCTCCAGGCCCTGCAGGAAGAGGACCGGGCCGGCGAGCGCTTCCGCGTGGTGGAGCGGCGAACGATCCCGGTACCGCCGCGCCGTTTCCGGCAGCGGCCCGACCAGACCGTCCAGGTAACGCGACTCGAAGTCGTGGGTCTCGCCGCCTTCGCCCGTCCAGCCGGACAGGTCCAGGATCGGATACATCACCGTGCCCGCGCGGTAGGTCTTCGTCATCGTCAGCGACGCCGCCGCGGTGAACCCGCCCGCGCTGCCGCCCCGGATCCCCAGCCGCCGCCCGTCGGCCACACCGTCGGCGACCAGCGCCTCGGCCACCGCGACACAGTCGGCGACGTCCACCACACCCCACTGGCCCCGCAGCCGCTCACGGAAGGCCCTGCCATACCCGGTGGAACCGCCGTAGTTCACCGCGGCGATCCCGATCCCGCGGCTGGTGAAGTACGCGACGTCCAGTTCGAGGGCGGGATGGTACTGCCCCGTCGGCCCGCCGTGCGCGAGCACCAGGAACGGCGGGAGTTCGCCTTCGGGCGCGTCGAAATCCGGGTTGGTCGGCGGGAAGACGTACGCCGGGACGGACGCGCCGTCGGCGGTGGTGACCACCCGTTCCTCGGGCACCGGCAGGTATGCCGCCGGTGGTAGTTCCGCGGACTGTGGTGTCAGCGCGCGGTAGCCGTCCGCGGCCGGGTCCACGTGCACCACGGCGGCCTCCCGTACCGCGCCTGCCGCGACCCCGGCGACGCCGCCGGCGTGGGCGGCCAGGCACGTCGAGGACCATTCCGTCAGCTCCGCCACCGCGGGCACCGGCGCTACGTCACCGGTGCTCTCGTCCAGCACCGCGAGGGTGCCGGCGTCCAGCACCGCGTACCGCCCGCCGCCCAGCGGCGTGAACCAGCGCATCCCGAGCTTCCACAGCGGCCCGCCGAGTTCGCGCGGCACAGGCGCCAGGTTCCGCACCGCGCCGTCGAGCCCGATCCGGTGCAGGTTCCACCAGCCGTCCGGGTCGAGCAGCGCGAGCAGCCGGTCCGGGCCCTCCCACTCGAGCTGGCACACCGCGACGTCCGTGCCGCCGGCCAGCACACGGTGCGGCCCGAACGTCCCGTCCGGCATGACCTCGGCGACACACAGCTCCGTGCCGTCCCACGGCATCGCCGGATGCTCCCAGCCCAGCCACGCCGCGTGCGCCCCGTCCGGGGACAGCTGGGGCCCGGTCAGGAAGTGGTGGCTCGCCGTGAGCACCCGCTCCTCGCCGCCACCGACCGGGATCGCGACCAGCTCCCTGGCGACGTCGGAGCGCTTCGGGCCGACACCGCGCTCCCGCACCGCCCACACCTCGCCGGGCCGCCCCGGCCGGAGGTCGCCGTAGCGGACACCTTGCGGCACCACCGGTTCCGGGGTCAGCGCGACCGTGTCGCCGGACGAACGCCGCGCGTAAACCCGCTGATCGGCCCAATGCGTGAACACCACGACCCGGCCGTCGCCGCCCTCGACCACCGTCCACGGGCGGCCGCCGTACTCGTGGAGCCGGTTGCGCGCGTTCCACGGCGCGGGCAGGACGTCCTCGGTGCCACCGCCGGGCAGCGCCCGCACGAGCGCGACCCGGCCGGCCTCGCCGGGCCGCGCCTCGGCCCACCACAGCTCGTCGCCGACCGCGTCGAGCCACTGCGGCCCGCCACCGGCCGCGGCGGCCGACGCGGCGGTGATGGGTGAGGCCCATGTTCCGTATGGGGAGATCCGTGACACGCCCCGAGGTTAGCCGCCGCCGCGCCCACAGCGCCGGTAGATGCCGATCCGACCGGAAGTAAGCGGTTTGTGCAGGTCCGTTGGCTGGCTAGGTCGGCTTACTTCCGGTCTCCTTGGTAAGGAGGGGCGGCGGATGCCGATCACCCTCCGGTGGCCTAGGGTCGGAGGTGTTATGTCGCGCGTAATCCACGTCTTCCGCCAGCCCGACCGGTTCGTCGCAGGGACCGTCGGCGAGCCTGGCGACCGCACGTTCTACCTCCAGGCCTCGGAGGACGTGCGCACGATCAGTGTGACCATCGAAAAACAGCAGGTGGTGGTTCTCGCCGAGCGACTGGGTTCGCTGCTGGAAGAGGTCGCCAACCGCTTCGGCGCGGAGGTGCCCGACGAGGTGCCCGAGGACCTCGTCGACGTCGACCCGCTGGTCGTCCCGGTCGAGGAGGAGTTCCGCGTCGGCACCATGGGCATCGGCTGGGACGCCGAAAGCAGCGCGGTGGTGATCGAACTGCTCGCGATCACCGAGGGCGAGATCGACGAGACGGTCGTGCTGGACGACACCGAAGAGGGCCCGGACGCGGTGCGCGTGTTCCTCAGCCCGGTCGCCGCCCGTGCCTTCGCCGAGCGCGCCGACCGGGTCGTCAACGCCGGGCGCAAACCGTGCCCGCTGTGCGGTGAGCCACTCGACCCCGCCGGCCACATCTGCCCACGCCAGAACGGGTACCGCCGCGACGTCGACGTCATCGAGGACTGAACCACTCGTGGCACCCATCCGGGCGGGGCACCCCGAACCCGCCGATCCCGCGGCCACCGCACTCGTCACGCACGGCCGGATCAGTGTCGAAGGCAGGCTCGTCGACGCCTCCAACACCACCCTGTTCTGCGTGATCGAACTCGACGGCGTCACCGGGAACGCCGTGTACAAGCCGATCTCGGGGGAGCGGCCGCTGTGGGACTTCCCCGACGGCACCCTCGCCGGCCGCGAGGTCGCCACCGCCATGGTCGCCGAAGCGAGCGGACTGGGCGCGATCCCGCCGACCGTGCTGCGCGACGGCCCCTTCGGCGTCGGCATGGTGCAGCTGTGGGTCGAAACCACCGAGGACGACCTCGTCGACGTCCGAGCCCCCGAGGCGGTGCCCGAGAGCTGGCGCGTCGTGCTGCACGCGCACGACCGGTTCGGCGATCCCGCCGTGCTCGCCCACGCCGACCACCCGGGGATGCGGGAACTGGCCGCGCTCGACGTCGTCGTCAACAACACCGACCGCAAGGGCGGGCACCTGCTCGCCGGGCACGACGGCCGCGTCTACGGGGTGGACCACGGCATCTGCCTGCACACCGACCCGAAACTGCGGACCGTGCTGTGGGGCTGGATCGGCGAGGAGCTGCCCGGCGACATCGTCGAGAAGCTGCGCAAACTGCGGGTACAGCTCGACGGCCAGCTCGGCACCGAACTGGCCGAGCACCTGACCCGCGCCGAGATCGAGGCGCTGGGCGACCGCGCCGACGCGCTGCTGACCGCCGGTGTCTTCCCGGAGCCCGGCGACGACTGGCGGGCCATTCCCTGGCCGCTGTTCTGACGCCGGTTCCCCGATGACCGCCATCATGGACGACGCCGCCCGCGCGCGGCTGGTCGATCGGTTCGGCCCGGAGGTCGGCCCCTGGTGCGACGCGCTGCCCGACCTGGTCACCCGCCTGAGCACACGATGGGATTTCCGGGTCCGCGACGCGAAGCCGGGCAACACCGGACGCACCCTGCTCGGCACGGACGGCGACGGCCGCCCGATGGTGCTGAAGCTGACCCCGGACCGGGAAATCGCCGCGGCCGAGGTGACGGCGCTGCTGGCCTGGTCGGACTGTTCGCGGGTCGTGCGGGTGCTCGACACCGACCTGGCGGTCGGCGCGCTGCTGCTCGAAGGTCTCGAACCCGGCACCCCGCTCAGCGAACGCGGCGCGGCGGTGCCCTGGGCCGAGATCGGCGAACTCATCGGCCAGGTGCACGCGGTCCGGCCGCGTACGCGATTCCCCACCCTGGCCGAACGCTGCGAGCTGCTCTTCGCCCTCGCCGAACGCCGGTGGCGGGGCTCCGCCGCCGAACGTCACCTGCCCCTCGACGTCCTGCGCCGGGCCCGCGCCCGCGTCGCCGAACTGGCCGCGAGCGGCCCGGTCACGATGCTGCACGGCGACCTGCATCCCGCCAACGTCCTCGACGCCGGGCCCGGCCGGGGCAGCGTCGCGATCGACCCGAGACCGAGCCTCGGCGACCCGGCCGTAGACGTCGTCGACTGGGTGCTGCTCCCGCTCGCCGAGGGCGGCGATCTGGAGGACGGGATCGAGGCACTCCGGCCTCACCTCGACGCCGATTTCGCGCGGGTCCGGCACTGGTGTGCCGCACTGGCACCGCTGGCCGCCCTTCCCGCGCTCCGGCGCGACGAACCCGGCGCGTACACCGACGCGTTGCTGCGGATGGCGCCCTGACCTGCAGCGGCACTGATCGGGCTGCCCCCAGTCCAGAACGTGCATAGTGTCGGCTCGCCCTCGCTTCTGTCACACCCCGCCGCTACGGTGATGCGTACCGTGACCACCAGGAGGGGTGCGATGAAACGGCTGGCCGGAACCTGCAACAGTGATGACGACTGCCCCATGGTGTCGCTGACCGCCCAAGGAACCATCGCGGTGCAGGGAAATCTTCTGGACCTGCGTGCCCGGCACGGCGAGGCCGTGGTGGAGATTCCGCTCGCGCTCTTGCTGGAGGCCGCCAATGCCGCTCAAACCCGGTGAGGACGGCCTGCGATCCGGCGGGAACTGGCTGACCGGCGACGCCTACTACCAGCTGACCAACGGCTACCGGACCTCGTTCTTCCGCCTCCAGGTGCAGCCGGTGTATGGCGTTCCCTGGGAGCAGGAGGACTTCCGGCGATTCCTGGAGACCGGCGAGCGCACAGTCGATCCAGGTGATCCGATGTTCGCCAAGATCGAGGACCGCCGCCGCACCGGCAGGATCGGGCGGCGGGTCTACGCGATCCGTCCGCCACTGACCGACTACCAGCGATACGTGTTCGTCGCGTACCACGCCTTCGCCGAGGCAGGAGAAGACCTGCGGATCATCGACCTCGCTCGTACCCCGGATCCGGGACTGCCCGGTTTCGACTTCATCCTGCTCGACGACGAGACCGTCCTCAAGCTCCACTACGAACCCGATGGGCGGTACCTCGGTAGAGAACTGCTTCCCGAAGCGGACCTCGCCGAGTTTCGACGCTACAAGGAACTGGCCGGCGCTTACTCGATGCCGTTCCTCGAGTACGAGGAGTCCGGTATCGGCTGATGTTCTTTCCCGAAGAGAACGCCCGGGACCGGACCCAGCTGGCCGGTGCGTTACGACGGCTCCGGCGGCAGGCCGGTCTCAGCGGTGAGCGGCTGGCCAAACGGGCGAACATGAGCCAGAGCAAGATCTCTCGCATCGAAACCGGGAAGCTCCTCCCCACCACGATCGATGTCGAGCGGCTGATCTGGGCGTTGCGTGTGTCCCCTGACACGGCGAACGAGATCACCGCGCTGGCGAGGACGGCCACCACCGAATTCCGGACCAAACGCCGCACCCGGCAATGGGGCATCCGGAACCGACAGCGTGAACTGGCCGACCTCGAACAGCGGGCGCGCGAGATCCGGCACGTGTTGCCGGTCATCCCGACCGGCCTGCTCCAGACTCCGGCCTACCTCGACCACACAGGCGGCGGACCGACCGGCTCGGTGCCCCCGGAGGAACGAGCGGCGCGAACCGCGAATCGGCTGGCCCGGCAGCAAACCCTCGACGACCCGGACAAGCACTTCACGTTCGTCCTCACCGAGGCCGCGGTCCGGCACCGCCTGCTCGATGATCGGGAGCTGGCCGGGCAGGCCCGGCATCTTGCCGAGCTGGACGAGATGGCCACCGTGTCGATCCAGGTGATCCCGCTGCGCCGAAGGGTGCGCTGGCTGCCGTTGAACGTGTTTGTGATCTACGACGACAAGCTGGTCACGATCGAGACGGACGCGGGGCTGATCGTCCTTCGCGATCCACGCGATATCCAGCACCACCTTGAGTTGTTCACGCAGTTCAGCGCCAGCGCGTTCCACGGCGAGGACTGTCGTGCGCTCTTGCTCGGCATCGCGGCCGGATTCGACGCGGAGTGCGGCGGGTGAGGTGCGCTGAACCCGACGCGTTGCTGCGGATGGCGCCCTGACCGGCAGCCGCCGGAGCAGCACGATCGTGACGCAGACCTTCCCACGGGGGTGGTGGCCGGTGCTCGCGTGCGGTACAACGCGAAGATGCCCGAACCCGACGAACTCGACCGGGCGTTCGCCCGGTTGTCGGATCGCGCCGCGACGGCCCGCGAGGCCGTGCGGCGATGGCAGCAGTACCAGATCACCGCCGAACTGGCCGCCACCGAACGGCGCATCACCCCGCTGATCGCGGCGCACGACCAGCAACGGTATCCCCGGCTGGAGTTCCTCGACCCCTACTTCCTGGCCACCACCGGAAGGCCGCGCCTGCTGACGGCCCTGCTCGCCACGGCGCTGCGGTACACCGACGCCGAAGCGGGCAACGTGCAACTGGCCGGCCCGGACGGACTCCGGATCTTCACCCAGCACGGCTTCGCCTCGCCGTTTCTCGAGTTCTTCGCCGTCGTCGGCGACACCGGCTCGGCCTGCGCCTCCGCGCTCACCAACGCCCGGCCCGTCAACATCCCCGACGTCACGCGAAGCGTGCTCTTCGACGACCGGACCCGGGAAGTGCTCCGCGACGCCCACGTGCGCGCCGTCCGGTCGATCCCGTTGCCCGACCCCACGACCGGCGCGGTGCTCGGCGTGCTGTCGGTCCACCACCACCGGAAGGACGGGCTCGCGGCCGTCGACGCGAGGATGCTGGCGGTACTGGCCCGCGCCACCGGCCGCGCACTGCGCTGGAACACCTTGACCGGGAACGGGTTCCGCGGCGGGTGACCAGGTCGCCGGCCGCGGCGGCACGCCCGGGTGCCCTGTCGCCGACGTCGGGTGTCGTGGAGCGCGTCCCCGGTGTCCGGCGTGGCGCGGGGACGCGGACGGGCCCGGCCGCTAGCGTGGTCGGCCGTGCGTGCCCATTCGTATGACGACGTGCTGAGCGGACCCCGCAAGCGCAAGATCCCCGAGGTGCCCGCGGAACCCGGCCTGGTGGTCGAGGACCCGGCCAGCGGGTACTGCGGCGCGGTCGTGAAGATCGAGTACGGCAATGTCGTGCTGGAAGACGCCAAAGGCCGTCACCGGGTCTTCCCGCTCGCCCCGGCCGCGTTCCTGCTGGAGGGCAAGCCGGTCACGCTGGTCCCGGTCAAGACCACCCGCGCGCCGGTGAGACAGGTCTCGGCGTCCGGGTCGGTGCGGGTGCAGGGGCTCCAGGCCCGGGTCGCGCGCGACTCGCGCATCTGGGTCGAGGGCAAGCACGACGCCGAACTCGTGGAACGCGTGTGGGGCCATGACCTCCGAGTGGAGGGCGTGGTGGTCGAGCCGCTGGACGGCGTCGACGTCCTCGGCGACCGGATCACCGAATTCGGCACCGGACCCGGCCGCAGGCTCGGCGTGCTGGTGGACCACCTGGTCACCGGCAGCAAGGAGTCCCGGCTGGTCGAGCGGATCCGCGACGAGAACGTGCTGGTCACCGGACACCCCTACATCGACGTCTGGGAAGCGGTGAAGCCGGCCGCCGTCGGTATCCGCGCGTGGCCCCGGGTGCCGCGCGGGACCGAGTGGAAGGCGGGCATCTGCGCCGAACTCGGCTGGGGCGAACCGTATGAGGGCTGGCAACGGGTCCTCGCCGGCGTACGCAGCTACCGCGATCTCGAAACTCCGTTGATCGGCGCGGTGGAGCGGCTCATCGACTTCGTCACCGAACCGACGTAAGGCGGGGTTATGTCCGATTCGTCCAAGGTCACGCGTCGGTCACGGCGTGTCACTTGACCGGTGCGTGCCGACGCTATCTGAGAGCATGTGGTCATGACAGCGGCCCTCGTCTTCCTGATCCTCGGCATCGTCCTGATGATCGCCGAGGTACTTTCCGGGGACTTCGTGCTGATCATGATCGGGCTGGGCGCACTGTTCGGGGCGGGATCGGCGGCGCTGACCGGGAACGTCTTCATCGACGTCGCGGTCTTCGCGATCGCCTCGGTCGGGATGCTCGTGCTCGTGCGGCCCACGCTCAAGCGCCGCTTCCTCGCGGGTCCGGAAGTGCGGACGAACGCCGACGCGCTGGTGGGTGCCCGCGCGGTCGTCCTGTCCACTGTGGATTCCGACGCCGGGCAGGTCAAGATCGGCGGCGACGTCTGGTCGGCCCGGTGCATGTCCGAGGAGCACCCGCCGATCGTGCCCGGCACGAAGGTGACCGTGGTCGAGATCTCCGGGGCGACCGCCATCGTCGCGGAGGCACCATGAGGAACCCCTCGGCGGTATTCCCGGCACAGCCCAAGAAAACGGTACGAGGTAAGGGGAAAGTCTCTTGACGACAATAGCGATCGTAGTGGTCGCGCTGCTCGCCCTGTTCGTGATCATCACCATCGCCAAGGCGATCATGGTCGTGCCACAGGCGCAGTCCGCCGTCATCGAACGGCTGGGCCGGTTCCGGACGGTCGCCTCACCGGGCCTGACCTTCCTGGTGCCGTTCCTGGACAAGGTGCGTGCCCGCATCGACCTGCGCGAGCAGGTGGTCTCCTTCCCACCGCAGCCGGTGATCACCGAGGACAACCTGACCGTGTCGATCGACACCGTCGTGTACTTCCAGGTCACCGACTCACGCGCCGCGGTCTACGAGATCTCGAACTACATCGTCGGTGTCGAACAGCTGACCACCACGACCCTGCGCAACGTCGTCGGCGGCATGAGCCTCGAACAGACCCTGACCTCCCGTGACTCCATCAACAGCCAGCTGCGCGGCGTACTGGACGAGGCCACCGGCCGGTGGGGCATCCGCGTCGCCCGCGTCGAGCTGAAGGCGATCGATCCTCCACCGTCCATTCAGGACTCGATGGAGAAGCAGATGCGCGCCGACCGGGAGAAGCGCGCCATGATCCTCACCGCGGAAGGGCAGCGGGAGTCCGCGATCAAGACCGCGGAAGGGCAGAAGCAGAGCCAGATCCTCGCCGCGGAGGGTTCCAAGCAGGCCGCGATCCTCGCCGCCGAAGCCGAACGGCAGTCCCGCATCCTGCGTGCGCAGGGTGAACGTGCCGCCCGCTACCTGCAGGCGCAGGGCCAGGCGAAGGCGATCGAGAAGGTGTTCGCCGCGATCAAGGCCGGCCGCCCGACGCCGGAGGTGCTGGCCTACCAGTACCTGCAGACGCTCCCGCAGATGGCGCAGGGCGACGCGAACAAGGTCTGGATGATCCCCAGCGACTACGGCAAGGCCCTCGAAGGCTTCGCCCGCGCGCTCGGCGCTCCGGGCGACGACGGCGTGTTCCGTTACGAGCCGCCGAAGGAGGACGTCCCGGACAAGCCGGAACTCGAGGACGACGAGGTCGCAGGCTGGTTCGACACGTCGAGCGACCCGAAGGTCGCCGAGGCCGTCGCGGCCGCGGAAGCCGTGGCACGCAAGGAAGTTCCGGCGCTCGGTACCCCCTCTTCGCGTCCGTCCGTGCAGACCCCGCCCCGGCCGATCAAGGAGCTGCCGGAGTCCGAGGCCGAGCCGACCCCGCCGCCCGCTCCGCCGCAGGCACCGCCCGCGCCGCAGGCACCCCCGCAGTCACTGCCGCAGCCCCAGCAGCCGCCGCCGGGCGGGCCCTACCAGGGGCCGCCGCCGCAGCAGGGGCCACCGCAGACCCCGCCGCCGGGCCAGTTCGGCGGACAGGACCCCAACAGCGGGCCGTTCCCGCAGCAGGGTCCCTTCGGTGGGCCGCCCCGGCACTGAACCAAGCGGTCCGTGAATGCCACATTGAGGGACTCAGAGTCCCTCAATGTGGCATTCACGGACCAGGGCACGGCCGGGCGCGAGGTCCGGTCAGGGCCGCCGGTACACCGAAGCGTCATCGATGTCCGCCCGCGACCGGTCCGGCAGGCCGAGGACGCACAACACGGTGATCACCGCCGCGAGCACGATGTACACCGAGATCGAGTACGGCGTCCCGGTCTCGTGCAGCAGCCAGGTCGCGATCAGCGGCGCCGGCCCGCCCGCGAACACCGACGCCAGCTGGTAGCCGAGACCGGCTCCGCCGTAGCGCAGGTGGGTCGGGAAACTTTCCCCGATCAGCGCGGCCTGCGGCCCGTACTGCAACGCGTGGGGAACGAACGCCAGCACCGCCACCACGAAGACCGCGACGTGACCACCGTTGGTCAGTACCGCGAAGTAGGGGAAGGCGAGAAGCCCGGTCAGCACCGCGCCCGTCAGGTACACCCGTTTCCGGCCGAACCGGTCCGACAGCTGGGAAAACCACGGGATCATGGCCAGTTCGAGCGCGGCCCCGACGAGCACGGCGTTGAGCACGAACGTCTTGCCGAACTCGTCCCGCTCGACGACGTAGATCAGCACGTAGCTGGTGAACAGGTAGAACGGCATCTGCTCGCTGAACCGCAGGCCGGCCGACAGCAGGATCTCCCGCCAGTGGTGCCGCACCGCGTCGAGCACCGGGGTCCGCGAAGTGCGCTTGGCCGAGACGGCCGCGGTGAACATCGGCGTCTCCAGGATCTTCAACCTGATCACCAGGCCGACGCCGACGAGCACCAGGCTCGCCAGGAACGGCAGCCGCCAGCCCCAGCTGTCGAACGCGGCGGGGGAGAGCGTCGCGGACAGCAGCGTCATCCCGCCCGTACCGAGCACGAGCCCGACCGGGACACCGACCTGGGCGAAGCTGGCGAGCAGGCCACGTTTGCGCTGATCGCCCCACTCCATCGCGAGCAGCACCGATCCGCTCCACTCGCCGCCGATCGCGATGCCCTGGACCAACCGCAGCAGCACCAGGATCAGCGGCGCGGCGAACCCGAGCGTGGCCGTGCCCGGCAGCAGCCCGACCACCCCGGACGAGATCCCCATCAGCAGCAAGGTGACGATCAGGGTGGCCTTCCGGCCGATCCGGTCGCCCCAGTGCCCGAAGATCGCCGCGCCGATCGGGCGCGCGGCGAACCCGACGGCGTAGGTCGCGAACGACTGCATCGCCCCCGCGTAGCTACTCGACGCGGGGAAGAACAGATGCGGGAAAACCAGCGCCGCCGCGGTGTTGTAGAGGAAGAAGTCGTACCACTCGATGGTGGTGCCGATCGCGCTGGCCAGCGCCGCCCGCCGCACCTGGACGCGACGGCCTGCCGAGGACTCCGCGGTAGCTGCCGTATGGGTGACGTCGTTGTCTCCCAGGACCATGTCCACACCTCCCGTGACCGATGTCACCCGATAGTGCGGGTTGGTCTCCGGTTTGACGATGGCCCACCGAGAAGTTTTCCCGTCCGTTGTTCTCGGCCGCGTCGATCACGGATCCGCGTGGAAGGCGGCCGCATCAACCTTGGCCGGCCGGTGACCGGGCGGCGTGGTCCGCGAGCCCGCTCGCCATGGCCTGCATGAAGCGGCGTAGGTACCACTGGAAGAACCAGCGCATCCCGCGCGGGGCCAGATACGTGCCGTGCCACCGGATCCGGGTGCCGCCGCCGGGTGTTTCGCACAGCTCCACGGCGGCGCGGTAGTCGGTCATCTGGGGGTTTTCGACGCCCTCGTAGGCGAATCGGCGTCCGGGGTCGAGTGCGGTGATCCGTTCCCGCGTGACGACCTTCCCGGTCCGGAAGGCGCGAGTCGCCCCGACCCCGTCCCTGCCGTCGGGGGACAGACCATGCGACCGGGCGGGTTCCAGCGCGTCCACACGGGACCACCGTGGCCAGCTCCGCGCGTCGAGCAGCAGGGCCCACACCACGGACGGCGGCGCGGAGGATTCGGCGATGACGTCGTAGGACTGCATTTCAGGGCTCCTCATACTGTCCGGGCGGGTCGCGAACGCAGCTCGCGGAAGGCGTTCCTGATTTCGGCCACCAGAAGGTCCGGCTGCTCCAGTCCGGGGAAGTGCCCGCCGCGGTCGAGTTCGTGCCAGGACCGGAGATCGCGGTAGCGGCGCTCCGCCCAGCGACGCGCGGTGGGCCACGGGTCGGCCGGGAACTGGGAACAGGCGATGGGGGTGGTCACGGGTTGCGCGTTCTCCTCCTCCGCGCTGCGTGGTACCCACCGCATCGCCTCCCAGTACCACCGGGCCGAGGAGGCGCCGGTGGCGGTCAGCCAGTACAGCGCGATGGTGTCGAGCTGCTGTGCCACGCTCACTCCGCCACCGGCTTCGGGTCGTGAGTCGGCGTAGGCGTCGAACTTCTCCCCGAGCCACGCGGCGAGCCCGGCCGGGGAGTCGAGCAGGGCGTAGCCGAGTGTCTGCGGACGCGTGCCCATCAGCATCCCGAAGCCGTAGCCGTCGGTCAGATGCAGGTCACGCCGATCCAGGACGCGCTGCTCCGCCGGGTCTGGCGCGATCCGGTCCGTCGGCAGGGGAGACGCCAGCGGCATCGTCAGGTGCAGGCCCGCGACCCGCTCGGGAGCCAGCCGCGCCAGCTCGGTGCTCACCTGTGCACCCCAGTCCCCGCCGTGCGCCGCGAAACGCGGGTAGCCGAGCACGGTCATCAGCTCGGCCCACGCCCGCGCGGTCCGGCCAGGGTGCCAGCCCCGCTCGCGGGGACGGTCGCTGAACCCGAAGCCGGGCAGCGCCGGGACCACGAGGTGGAAGGCGTCGCGGGCGGATCCGCCGTGTGCGACCGGATCGCTGAGCGGGCCGAGCACGTCTTCGAATTCGAGCACCGAGCCGGGCCAGCCGTGCGTCAGCAGCAGGGGCAGCGCGGTCGGCTCCGGGGAGCGGACGTGCCAGAAGGCGATCCCGAGACCGTCGAGGCGTACCCGGTAGTGCGGGATCGCGTTCCACCTGGCTTCCGTCGCGCGCCAGTCGTGCTCGCGCCACGCGTCAAGCAAGGTCGTCAGCCGTCGCAGGTCGATTCCCTGCGATGCGTCGGACACCGTCTCGGGCTCGGGCAGCCGCGTCCGCTCCAGGCGTGCCCGGAGATCGGCCAGGTCGCGCTCGGCGATGTGGATGGGGAAGGGTTCGATCTCGGGTGGGTCGCGCTCGATCATGGTCATCGACCCTAGGCACGGCTCGGCGCCGTGCCCATGCGCGGAATTGCGGTGCCGCGGTCAGGAATTGCGATAGACCGAGGGGCGGGCCCCGATGTGTCGCAGGAACGCCGTCGACAGCGCCCCGGGACTGGCGAAACCGCAGCGGAGCGCGATCTGGGCGACCGGCAGCTCGGTTTCACGCAGCAGTCTTTTCGCCTCCTCGATCCGCAGTCGCGTGAGGAACCGGTAGGGCGTCACCCCGGTGGTGTCCTTGAAGACCCGCACGAGGTGGAAGACGCTGAGGTGGACCTCGCCGGCGATTTCGGCCAGGGTGATCGGATCCGCGAGCCGCTCGCGCATCAGTGCCACCGCCGCGCGAACGCGGGTGTCCTCCCGTGTCGAGGCCGGAGGCGCCGGGGAGCGGGCGTGCCGGGTGAGCAGGTGCACGCTCAGGAAGGCCGCCGCGGACTCGGCGTAGACGTCGTCGGCCTCACCGGCGAAGCCGAGCGCCCGGACGGCTTCTTCGAGCAGCGGGTCACCCGCGGCCAGCGACGCGGACATGGCCTCGAAGTCCACGACGGGCGCGCCCAGCTGTTCCGCGGCCGCGTCGACGGTGCCGCGCGGCAGGTGGACCTGCACGCTCCGCATCGCCCCGTCACCCCGATAGCCGCGGAGCACGGCCTGATCCGGGAGCCTGAGCTCGAGCCGTCCCGGCGCCCATGCCCGCCGCGCGGGCCGCCCGCCGTCGCGCGTCTCCAGCACCGCCCGGCCCGAGACCGGCAGCACCAGATGCAGGTCCCTGGCCGCGGGCAGGCTCATTTCCTCGGCGACGGGGACGTGGTCGAACCGCTGCACGAGCAGCGACTGCCACCCGGCGTCCTCCCAGCTGCAGTAGGTCCGCCGGACGTACCGGGCCATGTCGAAACCGACATACGGCTGGAGGTCGAAACGTGCGGAGTCGAACACCATGTCTTCGAGGCTACCGACCTCGGCCGTGAGTGCCCTCGCCCACCGTTCGGGTGACCGCCGCGGGTTTCGCGGACCGCTCCGGACGGGGTGGCGATAATCGGCCCATGAGCAAGGAGGCCCGGCGCCCGCGGCGCCGGACAGGCAATTCGGCGTTCGGATTGTTGTTCGGAAACGTGGTCCAAATCGGCCACCTCCACGGCGACGCCCATTTCCACGCCGGCCCGGGACACGGCCGGAAACCGGACACCGGCGAAATCGCCGACCTACTGGCGGAATCCCTGCTCGACGAATGGACCAAGACGGCCGGGAACCGCGATCTCCTCAGCGCGAAGGCCATTCCGATCCGGTGGACGCCCGCCCCGGACGCCACCGAAGCACGGATTTCCGCCGCGGTCGAGGCCGGGGCGTTCCGGCCTGTCCCGGGTGGATCGCCCATCGAAAACGCGGAAGAACTCGGCGAAGCCTGCGCCGAAGGACTGTTCTCGGTGTACGGAAGGCTCCCGTCCGGAAGGTTGATTCTTGTCGGCGGTCCGGGATGCGGCAAGAGTTCCGCGGCGATCCTGCTGCTGATCGAAATCCTGGACCACCGCCGGGGACTGCCCGCCGATCGGCGCCGGGAGGTCCCGGTCCCGGTGATCCTGTCCATGCACGACTGGGACCCGGACGAAGTGAACGTCGAGACCTGGCTGGCCACCAGGATCGCCGACAGGCTCGGCACTTCGCGATTCCGGAGACGTCGACGCCGTCAAGCGACGGCTTTGCTCCGCGAAAACCGGATAGCGGTATTCTTGGACGGTCTCGACGAGCTGAAGGCCACCGCACGGTCCGCCGCCGTCGAGAAACTGACCAGGCACGCCGGATTCCGCTGGGTGTTGTTGTCCCGGCCGGAAAACTACACCGCCGCGGTTTCCGGAGGCGCGCTGCTCTGCGCGCTGACGCTCACACCCCGGCCACTGGAGCGGGACGAGGTCACCTCGTATCTCAAGCAGTTCGAGCCGGCGACCCGGAACGACGGCTGGCATGAGCTGCTCGCCCGGATCGAGCGGCCGGACGGCGCGCTGGCCGACGTGATCACCACCCCGCTCTCGGCCGGCCTCCTGGCCGCGGTCAGCGTCGACGAGGACGTGATCGAAGGGGTGTTGCGGGGGAGCTTCCCGGATCAGGAGACACTCGTACGGTACCTCTACGCCGACCTGGTCCGGGTCCGCTGCCGGTCCGATGGGAGACATTCCCACGACGTCGTCCACCGGACCCTCGCCCTGATCGCGCGCGAGCTGGGACCGCGCACCACCGAGTTCGCCTGGTGGGATCTCCCCGCCCTCGGTGTTCGCTCGCGCCTCGTGCGTGCCGTGCTCAGCGTCCTCACCGGATCGGTCGTGGGCGCGCTGCTCGGAATCGGGTGGGCGGTGCTGTACTGGCTTGCCTACGACGTCCTGTACGGCGAGTCCATCGGCCTGGTGACGGTGCTGCCCGACGGAATCGGGTACGGCCTTTCGTTCGGCGCGGCGGGCGCGTTCCTGATCGAGCTCAGCAGGCCCGGCAGACCACCCAGGTCCTCGGGCTCGCGATGGCGCAAGCTCCTGTCCCCGGACCTGCCCGTGCTCAGGGTCGCCGCCGCGGTGGTGGCGGGCGCCGCGGCGGTGCTCGTCCGCGGCGGTGACATCGGACTCGCCGGTGGACTCACCGTGGCCGCGCTTGTCGCGGTCCTGTCCGGGCTCGCGGCACACCGCACCAACACCTCCGCGAAGAGTCCCGGCGCCGCCTGGCACCTGGACCTCCGGTCGGCGATCGGCAGCGGTCTCGTCTTCGGTGTGGTGGTGGGAGCCGTCGTCGGCGCGGCGATGGTCGTGTTCCGGTCGGCGGTCCCCACCTGGCTCGTCGTCGGCCCGGTGCTGGGGCTGCCGCTCGGCCTTGGTGCCGGGCTGATGCACTCCAGCGTGTGGAACACCACCATCGCCCAGGCGTACCTGGCCGTCCGCCACGGCACTCCGCCGCGGTTGATCGCCCTGCTCGAAGACGCGAGGCGGAACCTCCTGCTCCGCATGGCGGGGCCCTACTACGAGTTCCCGCACGCGACGTTCCGGGACTGGATCGCCACCACCACACCGCCGGCTTCCGCGCGCGACATCCGCCGGGTTCTCGCGACGGTCTGTGCCGGTCGCCCACACCGGAACGTGCCCGTCGAGCTGCTCCGCGACCGGCTGGTGTTCGAGACCATCCAGGTCACGCGTGCGCGGGTGCCGGACGTGTGCGGGATGGACGTGGAAAATCTCGACCTGCGCCCGGAGGACGAACACGCCCGCGTCGGCTCCGCCGGTCTGGTGCGGCTCGACGATCCCCGGTACCTCATCCTGCTGAAGCGCTACCTCGACCGGAACGGCTACCGGTCGGGACCGCTGTTCCGAGACGAGGCGGGCGGACGGTTGTCCCCGGAGGTGGTCCACGATCGCTGGCGGGACTACTGCCGGAGGGCCTCGATCGACATCGACCTCCGCGGGCTCCGCCGGCGGGCCCGGTGACCGACCGGACTTGACGTGTAGGAAATCTCCTACCTATTCTCGGGGCATGAACATCAGCCATGTCCAGTTCCTCACCGTGCCCGTCGCCGATCAGGCCAAGGCACGCGACTTCTACGTCGGCACCCTCGGTTTCGAACTGCTTCTGGACCACCGCGGCCCGCACGGACAGTTCGTCATGGTCGGCCCCCGGGGTGCGCGGACCGGCCTCGTCCTGGTCGACTACCCGGTCGCCGGTCTCGAGCAGGGCGGCCCGCTGCACTTCCAGCTGCACACCGGCGACGTCGACGCCGACGTCGCCGAACTGCGGGCGGCCGGTGTCGACGTCGCCGAGCCGCGGAAGATGCCGTGGGGCAGGGCGAGTTCGCTCAAGGACCTCGACGGCAACACGATCGGCCTGCTGGAGCCGTCCGAGTTCGGGAACCGGCCGCGCTAGTGCCGGTCAACGACGACGTCTTCGCCGCGCTCGCGAGCCCCGTCCGGCGCGAGGTGCTGCGGCTGCTGATCGAGGGCCCGATGCCGGCCGGGCAACTGGCCGAGCGGTTCGACATGCGCCGCCCCAGCCTGTCCGAGCATCTCCGTGTCCTGCGGGAGGCCGGGCTGGTGGCCGAACAACGCCAGGGCCGTAACCGGGTGTACTCGCTCGACGCCGGGCCGCTGGCCGAGGTGTCGGCCTGGCTCACCCCGTACGAGCGCTTCTGGCGTGCCAAACTGGCCAACCTGCGTGACCTGCTGGACGAGGAGGAGCTGTGACCGCATCGGCAGCGGGGGAGGAGGACCCGACCGCGATCCACGTCGACCAGTTCCTGCCGCATCCCGCGCGCAAGGTGTGGCGGGCACTCACCGAACCCGCGCTGCTGGAACGCTGGCTGAACATGCCCAACGACATCAAACCCGTTGTGGGACACCGCTTCGAGTTGATCGCCCAGCCGGTCCCCGCCGCCGGTTTCGCGGGCGGCCCGGTGGCCTGCGAGGTGCTGGCGGTCGAGCCGGAACGCGTGCTCAGCATCCGTTGGGGTCCACAGTGGACCGTGACGTGGCGGCTGGTGCCGGAGGGACGCGGGACGCGGTTGCTGCTGTCGCACGAGGGCTTCGACCCGGACGACGAGTTCCAGCGGATTTCCCGGCGGATCATGGGCGGCGGCTGGCGTTCGCACGTCCCGAAGGCGCTCGCCCGGCTGCTGGACGCGCTGTCGGACTGAGCAGGTCTACCATCGACGCTCGTGACGGATGCGAAACCGCTGCGTGCCGACGCCAGGCGTAACCGGGCCCGGGTACTCGAAGCCGCGGAGAGCGTGTTCGCCGCCAAGGGAACCGGTGCCCCGACCGAAGAGGTCGCCCGCGCGGCCGGGGTCGGCGTCGGCACCGTGTTCCGGCACTTCCCGACCAAGGAAGCGTTGCTGGAGGCCGTGCTCTTCGCGCGGCTGCACCGGTTCGTGGACGAGGCCGAGGCGGTGGTGGCGGCGGATTCAGCGGATCCAGGCGGTGCCTTTTTCGATTTCCTTACCAGCTGGATCGAAATGGCGAGCGCGAAGAACGCCTACTTCGAAGCGCTCACCGCGGCCGGGGTCACCGTGCCGACCACCGGCTCGGTCGTCGGCACCCGGCTCGTGGAAGCGCTGGGGGTCATCCTGCGCCGCGCGCAGGACGCGGGCGCGGTACGGGCCGACCTCCGCACCGACACGTTGATCCCGGTGATCATCGGCACCGCGAAGGCCGCCGAACACGTCGGCGCGGACCGCGAACTGCGGTGCCGTACCGTGAAGATCATGTTCGACGGCCTCCGCGCGGTGCGTCACTGACGTCCGGGAACCTCGGCCGCGCCGTAGGGTTCCAGGCGCGGCCGTTTCGGGCTGAGCGTGTCGCCCGACGACTCGCCGCGCAGCCTGCGCCGCAGCCACGGAACCGCGTGCTCCCGGCTCCAGCGGAGGTTCTGGCTCCGTCGTTCTCCCGGACTGAGCCGGGCACGAGGGCCGAGCGCCGCGGGCGCGAGCGCGTGCGGCTCGCCGAGGGCGTCGAGGACCGCGATGGCGATCTCGGTGTGCCCCAACGCGTTGAGGTGCAGCCGGTCGGGCGCCCACAGCCGGCGGTCGCGCAGCTGCCGCATCGCCCACATGTCCACCAGCAGCGCGTCGTGCCGCGCGGCGATCCCGCGCACGAACTCGTTGTAGATCGCCACTCGGCCACGGATCTTGCGGAACAACGCGTCCTCGACGCCGTCCACGCCGGTGAACAGCACGACCCGCGCGCCGCTCGCGCGCAACCGCCCGACGGCCTCGTCGTAGGAATCGGCCAGCGCGTCGATGTCCACCTTGGGCCGCATCAGGTCGTTCCCGCCCGCGTAGAGCGTCACCAGGTCGGGTTCGAGGTCGAGCCCGGGCCGGAGCTGTTCGGCGAGCACCTGGCGCAGGAGCTTGCCGCGGATCGCGAGATTGGCGTACCGGAAGCCGGGACGGCGGGCGGCCAGCTGCTCGGCCACCCGGTCGGCCCAGCCGCGGACGCCGTTCGGTGCCGTGGGATCGTCGTCGCCGACGCCCTCGGTGAAGGAGTCACCCAAGCAGACTAAGCGGTTGGTCACTCGATCATTCTAGGCGTCGGCCGGGCGTCCACGGTGGGGGAGGTGCTCAGGCGCTGTGCTGCCGGGCCCGGTGCTCGGCGACGTGCACCCTGGTCGCGCACCGCGCCGTGCAGTACCTGCGACGGCCGTTACGGGACACGTCCACATAGGCCGTTCCGCAGCCTTCGCGCGCGCAGACGCCGAGCCGCTCGGGGTCCTCGCAGACCAGATGCGCCAGGCCGCCCGCGGTGAAGGCGCGGACGCGGCTGACGCCGTCCGCGTGCTCGCTGGCGTAGTGCAGGTGCGCGGGTTTGCCGTCGTGGCGGGAGATGTACGGACGGCAGGCCGCGGCCGCCAGCAGTTCGTTCACCAGATCGACGCGCTCTTCGGGTGACGCGGCGAACACCGGGAGCAGCCGCCGGCCCCAGTCGAGAAGCCGCGCGAGCTCCTCGGTGGTGGGCGGCGCCGGTGTCATCCCGCGGTCGAGCACGAGCGCGCGCGTCTCGTCGACCGCGTCCCGCGCGGCATGGTTCGCCAGGTCGGCGGCCAGGTGCGCAGCGGGACCACCGTAAGGGTTGAAATGCACAAAGTCATTACATCACGATCGGGGTATGGATGAGAACAGGTGCCCGCGGTGCGGTTGGCCACTCGCGGAACTCCCGGCACCCCAGTCGGTTTCCCACGGAGACACCGGCTACACCCGCTGCGTCTGCGGCAGTTGGCTGGTCCGGGTCGGCGGACGGGTGGTCGGTGCGACGCGGCCGGACAGCGGCGGCCCGCGCTGGTAGGGAGAAGGAGCACATTTCCGACCGCTCCACTGTGGACACTCAGCGGCGCACCCGGTAGCGCAGGTGAAGCACCCGGTCGCCCTGAAGCGTCACGTCGGGATCCTCCAACAGGTGCTGCGCGCCGACCGACCCGAAGTAGCGCTTGCCGGACCCGAAAACCACGGGTACGACGTCCATGCGCACCTCGTCGACCAGACCCGCGGCGAGCACCTGGCCGCCGACGTCGCCGGCGGCGACCTCGACCACGCGGTCACCCGCGAGCTCCTGCGCCTTGGCCATGGCCGCCTCGACGCCCTCGACGAAGTGAAACGGCGCCTCGGGATCCCAGCCCTCCGGCGGCGGCCGGTGCGTCACGACGACCACGTGGTCGATTCCACCTGGCGGCTTCCCGTCCCAGCCGCCGGTCAGGTCGAAGACATGGCGACCGGCGACGGTCACGCCGATCTGGTCCCAGTACGCCCGGGTGTAGTCGTAGGACGTCCGCGACACCTTCAGCTCGCCGCTCTCGTCCAGCGGGACGTCACCGCTGGCCAACCAGTCGAACAACGGTCCTGGCTGATCGTTCTCGTCCGCGACGAAGCCGTCCACCGACACCGAGCTGTACATGACCACCTTGCCCACGGGGCTCTCCTCTGCGTTGGGGTGCCCCAAATTAGCGTGTCGTGAGCTGCCGCTCTTGTAAGAAATCAATCGGCGGGCAGCGGCCAGCTGTCCAGCACGTGGCCGGGATGTTCGCGCAGGAACCGCCGCCGGACTTCGACGTACCGGGTCGGGGTGAGCCCGGTGAACGCCCGGAATTCGTGGCCGAAGTGGGCCTGGTCGAAGTAGCCCGCGCCGGCGGCGAGTTCGCCCCAGTCGATCGGCCCCGCGGGGTCGATCGCGAACACGGTGGCGGTGAAGCGGTGGGTGCGGGCCAGTCGCTTCGGCGTGACGCCGACAAGCTCCTTGAACCGCTTCGCCAGATGAGTGCTGCTGACACCGGCTGTCGCGCTCAGGTCGCCGATCGCCACCGCCCCGCCGGTCGCCGCGATGACGCCGCTCATCTGGCGGACCAGCCCCAGGCCGGCGGTGTCGTGCAGCCGTCGCGTCAGCTCCTCCTCGAGCAGCGTCAGCATCTCGTGCGGCCCGCTCGCCGTGGCCAGCCGGTCTCGCAGCTCGGCGATGGCGGGCCGGCCCCAAACCTGCTCCACCGTCACCGGCCGGTCACACAGCTCGGCCGCGGGCATCGGCAGGAACGGCGCCAGCCCCCACGGCTTGAAGTGCACGCCGACGGACCGGGTCCGGAGTGGATAGCCGAACTCCAACGCGCGGGTGGGCATGGAGATCACGCAGCCGTCGGTGTACTCGGCCGTCTTGATGTCGGTGCCGCCGCGGATGCGGAACGGCGCGCCGAGGTTGACGATGAGCAACGCCGACGGCATCGGCGGCAGCATCAGCCGGGCGTAGGGCGGCGCGCCCTCCAGGTAGTAAAGGTCGTCGATCAGGCCGTCCAGCGGCGGTCGCGGCACTCTCGACACGTATTCCACGCGCACAGCATCGCCGACGTCCCGCCGGTATCACACGCCGGACTCGGGAAGCTTGGGCTGCTTGCCTTTCAGCTTCCCGTGGCGGATGGGCATGCGGTGGAGGCCATGCGTGTGCGGGGTCGGCCACCGGTCACGAGTTCGGCCGGTCTTGGCACATGCCCATATGGGTATATAATTGCGGTGTGGCACGAGCGGCAACGACAACGGACGCGTTCAACGCGGTGGCCGAACCGAGGCGTCGGCAGATCCTCGATGCGCTCATCGACGGGGAACGGCCGGTCAACGACTTGGTGCGTGTACTGGGGTTGGCCCAGCCGCAGGTGTCCAAGCATTTGCGGGTTCTGCGCGAGGTGGGGGTGGTGGAGGTGCGCGATGACGGGCGGCAGCGGCTGTACCGGCTCAACGGGCATGCGCTGAAACCGATCCATGACTGGGTCACGCGGTACGAACGCACCTGGTCGGAGCGGTTCGACCGGTTGGACGCCGTGTTGGAAGAACTCAAAGACGAGGAGATGTGAGATGGCCAGCACCACAAGCGGTAAGGGGACCGCGGTAGTCAGCCTGCCTGCGGACGATCAGATCCTGATCACCCGGGAGTTCAACGCGCCCAAGCATCTGGTGTACCGGGCGTGGACCACGCCGGAGCTGGTCACACAGTTCTGGAGCGGTCAGCGCGGCACCATGCGCAGTGTCGAGATCGACCTGCGGGTCGGCGGCAGGTGGCGGTATGTCATGACCACCGGCCACGGCGAGATCGCCTTCCACGGCGAGTTCCTGGAGATCGTGCCCAACGAACGGATCGTCAACACCGAAGTGTTCGAAACGCCGGACGCCCCCGTGTCCGACGCCGGCGCGCCGGTCACCACCACCACATTCACCGAACGCGACGGGCGCACCACGCTCACCCTGCTGATGCGGTGCGGCACCAAGGAACTGCGCGACACGATCATCCAGTCCGGTATGGAGATCGGCATGCAAGAGCAGATGAACCTGCTCGAGGAACTCGCCATCTCCCTGATGAGCTGAACCAGACACCGCGGCGCGCCCGGGAGGTGGGGTCTCCCGGTTTCCATCGCGTCGACCTGGCAGCGGACCCGGGGAGACTGGTCGTCGGGGTGGTCCTGCCTGGACACCGACGACGGCAGGGTGTGCCGCGCCTGGCTGTCCACCACGTGCCCGGACGGCACACCCCACACCATGCCGCTGAGCGCCATCTGGTTCGACGGCACCTTCTATTTCAACTCCGGCGCGCGTGCAGGACGGCCGGTTCTACGCACCGTTCAGCGCGCCGAGCGCCGGGCCGCAGCCGTGGAACCTGTATCGGATGACCGTCCAAACCGTTTTCGGTCTGGGTGTCAAGGAATCGTACAGCGCCATGCGCCGGCGGTTCTGAACCAGGGCGAACAGGCCCGTTACGGGTCCGCCATACAATTGAGGAGGCTGGGATGCATCGGGTAACGTCGAAAGACGGCACGTCGATCGCGTATGACCGGTCAGGGGAAGGTCCGGCGGTGATCCTGGTGGGCGGCGGCATCGTCGACCGGTCGGAGAACGCCCCACTGGTTCCGGTGCTGGCCAAGCATTTCACCGTGTACAACTACGACCGTCGGGGCCGCGGCGACAGCGCAGACACCACGCCCTACGCCCTGCAACGCGAGTTCGAGGATATCGCGGCCTTGATCGACGAAGCCGGCGGCACGGCGTACCTCTACGGCGTGTCCTCCGGCGCGGCGCTGGCCCTGGAGGCCGCCGCCGCGGGCCTGCCGATCGCCAAGGTCGCCGCCTACGAGGTGCCCTACGACGTGTCCGAGGGCGCCAAACAGCGGCACCTCGAGTACACCGAGAAGGTGCGGTCGCTGCTGGCCGACGACCGCCGGGACGACGCCATGCGGTTGTTCATGCGGTTGGCCGGTGCTCCCGAGGAGGCCATCGCGCAGGCGCACAACTCGCCGATGTGGGCCGGTTCGATCGCCCTCGCGCACACCCTGGCCTACGACGCGGTATGTCTCGGCGACGGCACCCCGCCGACCGAGCGGCTGGCCACCATCACGCAGCCGGTGCTGATGGCCACCGGCGGCACCACCGACGACACGATGGCCGGGCTGAGCAACGGATTCTTCGACACGGCCGCGGCCGCGGTCACGGCCGCCATCCCGGGGGCCGAGCGGGTGATCATTCCGAACCAGGGACACGTTGCCGACCCGGAGGCTGTCGTCCCCGTCATCACCCGCTTCTTCAACGGCAATGACAGCAACAAACTTGGTTGAGAAACCGGCAATCTTCCGTGAGAAGGGACAAGAGCCCAGCCCTCCCGCGACGAACCACCCCGTGCCGATTCTCGGAAACGCTCGTTTCCGCGAGCCATCGAGGTTTTCTCAGTAGCGGTTGGGGGTGTGCTGGTGTCGCGAATGTCGCATTGCCGAGGTTCAGCGTCGCGAATGTCGCATTCGCGACATCGTCTGAGCCGAAGCCCGGGTCCCGGCCGGGGCGGGGTGCTGAAGGACGCCTTCAGTGCACTGAGCGCACCGAAGGCGTCCTTCAGCACATCCCGGGCGCCGGAACTCACCACTCCTAGTGAGAAAACCTCATTGGGGCTGCCTCGCCCAATGCGGGCGAGACGGAATGGGGAGAGGGCAGTCCGACAGAGCCAGCTCCGAGCCTTCGTTGCCAGTGACTGCACGATCGTGCGTCGAGACCCCCTCAAGGGGAATCACTTCCGCGTTTCGATCGGCTAGTTTTGGAGCGCGTGCTCTGTTATCGTGACGCCGTGGCCCGTCCTCGTCTGCACGAACTGCCCGAACTGCTCGACACCGCCGAGCGGCTGGTCGCCGAGGTCGGCGCGGGGAAGGTCACCGTGCGGGCACTGGCCACCGCCGCCGGCGTGCCCAACGGCACGATCTACCACGCGTTCGGCTCGATCACCGCCCTGCTGGGCCGGGTCTGGCTGCGGGCCGCGACCGATTTCCTCGAGCTGCAGACGGAGCTGGCCGAGGCCGCCCTCGACGACTCGGGAGCCGAGGGCGCGGTGGTCGCGGCCGCGGACGCCCCGGCCGTGTTCGCGCTCCGCCGCCCGGCCGCGGCCCGGATGCTGCTCACCGTCAAGAAGGATCAGCTGCTCGGACCGCAACTGCCCGCCGAGATCGCGGATGCCCTGCTGACGCTGGACAAACGACTGGTGGCGCTGCTCATCCGGCTCGCGGACCGGCAGTGGGGCCGCCGCGACGCCGCCGCGGTCGAGGTGCTCACCACCTGTGTGGTCGACCTGCCCACCGCCTTGTTCCGGCGGGCACTGACCGGCCCTCCGGCCGGGCAGGCGGCGTCGATCACCACCGACACCCGGGATCGGCTCGCCGCCGCGGTGCGCGCGGTGCTGGCGATCCCGCCCCTGCCGCGTACCCGCCCCGCACCGACCACAAAGGACTGACCAATGCCCGAACTGCGCACCCAGGGATCCGTGTCCGTGCTCGACCTCGGCGAGGACGAGAACCGGTTCTCCCCGGAGTGGCTCAAGGCCGTCCACTCCCTGCTCGACACCGTCGAGCAGGGAGCCGAACCCACCGCGCTGGTCACCACCGGCGGCGGCCGGTTCTACTCCAACGGGCTCGACCTGGAATGGCTGATGGCGCACGGCGAGCAGGCGGAAACCTATCTCGCCGAGGTCAACGAGCTGTTCGCGCGCGTGCTCACCCTCGGCGTCCCGACGGTGGCCGCCATCAACGGCCACGCCTTCGCCGCGGGGGCGATGCTCGCGACGGCGCACGACTTCCGCGTGATGCGCGCAGACCGGGGCTACTTCTGCTTCCCCGAGGTCGACATCAGCATTCCCTTCACCCCGGCGATGTCGGCGCTCATCCAGAGCAAGCTCACCCCGGCCGCCGCGATCGCCTCGATGACCACCGGGCGCCGCTTCGGCGGGTCCGAGGCCGTGGAACTCGGGCTGGTCGACGCCACCGCCGAGGCGGCCGCCGTGGTCGAGCACGCCGCCGAGCGTGTCCGCGGGCTGGTGGGCAAGGACCGGGGAACGCTCGCCGCGATCAAGTCCACGATGTTCGCCACCGCGCTGGCCGAACTTCGTGCCACCGCGGCGAAACGCGCCGCGTGAACTGTCCGGGTGGGACGCCGGAGCGTCCCACCCGGACAGTGGTTGGCCTGGAGACCGGCACGGTGACCGGCGCAGCAGTGCCTGCCACACCGGCCCACCGGATCAATCGCCGGTTCCAGCGGTACCCCCACCAGGAATCGAACCTGGACCCCGGCACGCGTAGTGCCGTGCTCTTACCGTCGAGCTACGAGGGTGCGAAGAAAAGCCGCCCGGACGGATTTCCGTGGGCGGCTCCCTGAGATTGCTGAGGAATTCAGCTCATCGGGAGACCCGGCCGACATACCCGCGAGAACGCGCGCTGAGCACGGCGGCACGGGAAGCCGTGCCACGCCGTGTGGTGCCCGTCGTGCGTCATGACGTCATTTTCGGCACGGGCCGGGATACCGGTCAACAGCATTATCGTTCGCCGGGTCGGGTGAACACCCCGGAAAAGGGCTCCCGGCCGGGACGCGCATGCTCAAGAGTGACGCAGGCCACTACGACCGGAGAACCGGGGCGGCCATCGCGCGCGTCTTGCTCGATGCCGGAGGGGATCCGGCGGGCGAACACTTGAGGAGCGACCGATGCGTGTGGTCAATGCGGCGGAGACGGCGCCGACAGGATATGCCGAGGCGGTCACCGCCACCGGGCTGAAGGTGCGGGCGGGCCGCCGGATGGCGGTCGACGGCCTCGACCTCGCGCTGGGGACCGGGGTACACGGCCTGCTGGGGCCCAACGGCGCCGGCAAGACGACGCTGATCAGGGCACTCGCGACCGTGCTGCGCCCGGCCGAGGGGAGCCTGGACCTGCTGGGCCTGCCGGCCACCGGGAATCCGCGCGAGGTGCGCCGGAAGCTCGGATACCTCCCGCAGGACTTCGGTTTCTACCCCCGGTTCACCGTGCGCGAGTTCGTGACGTATCTGGCCTGGCTGAAGGAGATGTCCAAGGTGGACATTCCGGCCGCAGTGCAGCGGGCGATCGAGAAGGTGGGGCTCGCCGATCGCGCCGACGACCGGATGAAGACACTGTCGGGCGGCATGCTGCGGCGCGCGGGGATCGCACAGGCCATCGTCAACAGCCCGGAACTGGTGCTGCTCGACGAGCCCACGGTCGGCCTCGACCCGGCGCAGCGCGTCGAGTTCCGCGGGCTGCTCCGGGAACTGGGCGAGCACAGCTGCGTGGTGGTTTCGACACACCTGGTCGAGGACGTCGCCGCCGCGTGCACCGACGTCGTGCTCATCGCGTCCGGACGGCTGGTGTGGCAGGGCACGCCCGCGGCGCTGGCCGCCGCGGGCGGGGCCGACGACGTCGGGGACAGCCCGACCGAGCGGGGTTACTCGGCGCTGCTGGCCGCCCACACCGACCGGCGGGGAGCGGACTGGTGAGCGCGCGGGTGCTCGGCATCGAGCTACGCCGGTCGGTGGCGCTGCTGGCGGGCGCGGTGATCGTGGCCGCCGGTCTCGCCGTGGCGTTCATGATGTTCCAGAAGGACACCTCGCTGGGCCAGTGGACGGCCTACGCCGGCCTGATGCGCTACCTCCTCGAGATCCTCTGCCCGCTGGCGATCGGCGCCGGTGCCTGGCAGGGGCGCCGGGAACGACGCTCCGGGATGACGGAGCTGACCGCGACCGTGTCGCGCCCCGCCTGGCAACGGGTGCTGCCCGTCTCCGGCGCGATGGCGATCACGGTTGTCGTCGGGTATGCGGTGGTGTTCGTCGCCGGCGTGGTGCAGGTGGCGGGAAACACGACCTATCAGCACCTCGGCTGGCTGCCGATCCCGCTGGTGGGCGCGCTCGCGCTGATCGCGTCGGGCTGGCTCGGCCTTGGCATCGGCACACTGCTGCCCTCGGCGATCACCGCGCCGGTGCTCGTGGCCGGCAGCCTCATGGGTTTGATCGCGCTGCGCGTGCTGGTCGGCGGGAAGGCAGCCCTGCTGAGTCCCGAGCTGGGCGGGGTCCTCTCCGATCACTTCGTCGCCCCGGCGCCGCGGGTGACCATCGCACAGGTGATCTGGTTCGCCGCGCTGGCCGTGACCGGCATCGTGCTGGCCACGGGCATAGGGCGCCGGCGGCTGTTCGCCCTGCTGCCCGTGGCACTCGGTCTCGCGGTCGCGCTGCCGCTGCTCCCCGCGACCAGGGAAGCCACGTATGTCGCCGACCCCGGCGCCGCGGAACCGGTCTGCACCGCGGATCTCCCGCGGGTGTGCGTCGGGAAGGCACACGCCAACGCGCTCCAGCCCCTCGTCGGTCCCGCCCGGGAGGCACTGCGGCTGCTGGCACCGCTGCCGGGAGCGCCGACCTCGGTCGCGGAGAACACGCGGGACACGTACATGACCTCGCAGGTGAAACCCCAGCCGTCCGATGTGCTCCTCGTCAGCCTGCCGACCTACTGGCTGGACAACCGATCGCGGCTGTCCATGACCGAGGAGGAAGCCCTGTCCGAACTGCTGCTGGGGGCCGGGACGACGCCGTGCGTCCGCTACCACGAGGATCCGAACCCGGCCGAGCTGGAGCAGTACCGGCGAGAGCTCGACGCTCGGCACCTCGCTGCCGGGCTGCTGCTCGGAAAACCGTTGCGGACGTTCGGTTCCGAGGACAAGGCGATGTGGCCGGCCCTGCAGGCCCTGTCGCCGGAGGAGAAGCACCGGCGTCTCGGCGCGCTGCGCACCGCGGGCCTGTCCTGCTCGGGTGACCTGATGGAGATCCTGACCGGAAGCGGTGCCCGATGAGATGGCTGACCCTGTATGTCCGTTCCCGCCGCGTCCCCACCGCCGGTGCCGTGCTTCTGGCGGCGACACTGGCCTTCTGGGTGATCAACGTGCTGGCGGACCCCTCGCAGCGGATCATGTTCGGCGCGTTCGCCGCGGTGCTCTCGGCTTCGGCCGCCGCGGTGAGCCTCGGGAGCGATGACCCCGACCTGGACCGGACGGCCGCAATCGCCTGGCTGTCCCGACGCGCGGCACATGTCCTCGCGGTCGGTGTCGCCTCCGGGCTGCTGTTGTTGCTCACCCAGATCAGTGACCATCCACTCGGCACGGTGGAGTCGGCGATCCGCGGGGTGGCCGGGATGACCGGGCTGGCGGCGCTCGGCGCGACGTTCTTCGGCGCGCAGCTGGGCTGGCTGCTGCCCACCGCGCAGGCGGTCGTCGCGCTCGGCGCGCAGATCGGCGGGGCGAAGGAGAGCACGCTGACCCACGTGCTCGCCTGGCCGTTCCAGCCGGACGGCACCACCGCGGCCACGGTCACCGCCGTCGTGCTCGCGCTCGCCGGCCTGCTCGTCCACGCGGTGTACGGCAGCAAGAGGGTACGCACCCGTCAGTAGGACGGTCCGCCGTTGCTTTTGCCGTCCGGCGAAAGTCCTTATACGCTCCGGAAATGGACGTTCCCAGCAGAACCGCGCGCACTTGACCGAGTGAGGACGAACCGCGGAAACGCTGGGGAGTACATGAAGAGGACAACGCGCCGGAACATCGCACTCGCTGCCACGGTGGTGTTCGGTTCGGCCGGGATGCTCCCGGCCGAACCGGCGTCCGCCGCGGTGCCGGACAGCCAGGACACCGCCGCGATCGCCGCCGCACTGCGCGCGGGGACACTGGGATCCGCGCACGGCGTCCACGAGGTCTGTCAGGCCGAAGTGGACGGTCGGCCGATCGACCTCGGCTGCCAGGCCCAGCTGGTCGGCTCGCTTCGGTCGGAGACGGCGCCGCTGACCACCGCGGCGCCCGCGGGATACGGGCCCGCCGAGCTGAACGCCGCCTACCACCTGCCGCCGCTGACCAACGGGCCCGGCACGACGGTGGCGATCGTCGGGGTCGGGGCGTATCCGGCGCTGGAGGCCGACCTCGGGAGGTACCGCGCGCAGTACGGACTTCCCCGGTGCGACACGGCGAACGGCTGTCTCACGGTCACCGACTTCAAGGGCGGCGAGCCGCTGCGGCCGACACCGGCCTACGCGCAGATCGAGGAGAGCTACGCCGCGGAGACCGCGCTGGACCTCGACATGGCGAGCGCCGCGTGCCCGACCTGCAAGCTGGTGATGATCCAGATCCCGCTGGATCTCGGGCACCTGCTGGGCGCGGCGGCGCTCGGCCTGCCCGGCGCGCTGGCCGACGACTTCGGCACCGCCGTGACCCACGCGGCGAAGCTCGGCGCCGGCGCGGTGAGCATGAGCTACGGGATCCCGACCGGGTTCCAGGCCGGGTACCTCGGCTCCGGTGCCCCGGCGCGGGCACTGCACCACCCCGGCATGGCCGTCGTCGCTTCCTCGGGGGACAAGGGATACAACGGGGACAAGCAGTTGTGGCCCGCGCAGCTTCCGTGGGTCACGGCCGCGGGCGGCGTCAGCCTGAAGACGGGGGAGCACGGCTCCGCCACGATGTCCGCGTGGGGCGGGAAGTTCGTGCCCAAAGGTGCCAAGGAACCGCGATGGGTCGGCGCCGGGAGCGGCTGCGCGCCCGGGCTCCCGCCCGCGTCCGGACAGCCCGCCCCGGTGTCAGGCCACTGTGGCGGGCACCGCGCCGTCACCGACATCTCGGCCGACGCCGACCCGCTGACCGGTGTCGCGGTCTACGCCTCCTACACCCCGCATTCCGGTACCGGCGGCGGTTGGCTCACCGCGGGCGGCACGAGCGCGGCGGCGCCCTACCTTGCCGGGCTGTACGCGCGCGGTGGTCACCTCGCCGCTGTCGACGGACCCAACACGCTCTACCGGGCTCCCGCCGGAGCGATCCAGGACGTCACCGGTGGCAGCAACGCCGCGGACGGGGCCGCCGGATGCGCGTCCGCGAAGGAACTGTGTGTGGGCGGTCCCGGCTGGGACGGCCCTACCGGTCTGGGCGTCCCGAACGGTCTCGGCGCTTTCTGACGGAACGCAAAAGCACTGCTGGAGCCACCGCCTGCGTTCCGTGGGCGTAAGGGAAAACTCCCGCGCTCATCAGGACGGCCCCGGCGGCGATCAGCCAGATCGCGGTGATGGTCAAGGGGCGGACAGCGGGTCTGTGTGCGGTGGCGTGGTCGTGGGCGTCGCGCGCTCTTGACCTCCACCGCACCTGAGCTCTCACCATGGGTCCGGCAGCCAACGGAAGGAGCCTGTCGTTGACATTCCGTACGAAGTCCCTCACCAACCCAGCACGTGCCGACGTCGACGCGCCGACGTTCGGTTTCTGGCGCGTCGGCACCCGCGAACGCCAGCACGCCGCGATCGAAGCGCTGGCCGACGCGTGGGAAGCCAGGCCGTGGCCGGCCTCCGCTCTCCGTACCTACAGCGTGTTCGCGGGCAGCGACGGTACGACGTTACTGCACTACTCGCAATGGGCCGACGAAGATGCCCACCGGGTCTTCACCCGAACCGGGCGCGACCCTCGAAACGAGGAGGTGTTCGCCGCGGTACCGGGGATCGAACGTCTCGGATCGACCTCCTACCGGCTCCACCGCAGCCGGGTCGACGACCCCGCCACGACGGCCGGCTGCGTCGTGATCGTTCTGCGCCGATTCGACAAGCCGGACCCCGACCGGGCACGGCAGCTGATCGACACCCTGTTCTCGGTCCCGGCGCACACCCCGACCCCGGGACTCCTCTCCGCGCATTTCCATGTCAGCACCGATGGTTCCCGCGTCCTCAACTACGCGGAATGGACATCGGAGAACGCCCACCGTGCCGCGGTCGCGGACCGTCCACAGGAGATCGACGACAACGCGGAATGGCGGAAAGCGCACTCCTGGCCGGGTCTGACGAGCACCACGGTCCAGTACTTCCGGCCCGCGCTCACCTTCGTGAGCCGGGACACGGCGTGACCTCGGCCCACCGGCAGAACCGCCCGAGTAGCCTCAAGGCATGCGTATCGACCGGCTCGATCACCTGGTTCTCACGGTGGCGGATCTCCCAGCCACGATCGACTTCTACACCCAGGTGCTCGGCATGGAGGTCGTCACCTTCCGCGGCGGACGCAAGGCACTGACGTTCGGCACCAGCAAGATCAACCTCCATGAGGCGGGCCACGAATTCGAGCCGAAGGCGCTGCGGCCCACACCGGGCAGTGCCGACCTGTGCCTGATCTCCGCCGACCCGCTCGACGAGGTCGTCGCCACGTTCGCGCGGCACGGGATCGCGATCGAGGAGGGCCCGGTCGAACGCACCGGCGCGACCGGCCCGATCCTCAGCGTGTACGTCCGCGATCCCGACGACAACCTCATCGAGATCAGCAACTACCGGTGAGCCCCACCGCTCACCCGTGCCGCAGGCCGCGCACCGAGGCCGAGGCCAGCGGGACGAGGATCAGCACCGCGCACAGGACGCCGCCGGTCAGCGCCACGTGCGCGGCGCCGAAGCTCGCGGCGAGCGGTGCGACGGCGAGCTGACCGGCCGGGATCGCCACGAAAGAACCGAGGTTGTCGTAGGAGGAGATCCGCGACAGCATCTCGTGGGGAAGGTGTTCCTGGAGCGAGGTTTCCCACGCGATGCCGTACACCCCGGTGCCCAGCCCCGACACCAGCGCGGCCGCCGCCAGCCAGAGGAAGTCCGCGTGCAGGCCGAGCGCGAGCAACGGGAACGCCAGCGCCACGGCACACAGCTGACCCACCGCCAGCAGCCGCCGCGGCACGATCCGGTACATCGTCGCCGAGGCGACGAGCACACCCGTCGCCGAAACGCCCAGCACCACGCCCCACGCCGTCTCGCCGACGGTGTCCCTGGCGATCAGCGGCCCGAGCACCCGCCAGATCCCCACCTGGAGGAAGTTCACCACACCGAAACACGCGACGATCAGCCAGACCCAGGTGCGGGACCGGAACTCGGTCCAGCCCGCGCGGAGATCCGCGAGTGGACTGTCCTTCGTGGACGGTGGCGCGGTGCTCGGCCGGAGCCGGGCGAGGCATCCCGCCGCGAGGAGGTAGGTCACCGCGTCGATCGCGATCGCCCAGCCGCCGCCCGCGGTGGCGACCAGCACCCCGGCGGCGGCCGGTCCGAGGATCTTGGTCGCGTTGCGCACCGACCCCAGCAGGGAATTGGCCTGCCGGAGCCGTTCCCGGCCGACCAGGTCGGGCACGATCCCGCGCAGCGCCGGGGTGGTGAACGCGGTGAGCGTCCCGTTGACCGCTTCCAGCAGGAGCAGCGACCACAGGTGGTAGTGGCCCGACACGAGCAGGAACGCCACCACGGCCTGGGAAATCCCGGCACCGAGGTGGGAGATCAGCAGCACGAGCCGTCGGGGGAAGCGGTCGCCGACCACCCCGCCCGCGAGGGTGAACACGATGAGCGGCAGGGTGTTGGCCGCGAGCACCGCGCCCATCGCCCCCGCACTGTTCGAGGCCTCCAGTACCGCGAAGGACAACGCCACCGGCGCCATCGCACTGCCCAGCAGCGAGACGAGCCGGCCGGTGAAGAACCACCGGAAGGCCGTGTTCCGGAGCAGCGGACCGTCGGTCGCCTGCGCCCGCACGGCCCCTCCCGTTCCCGCCCACCAGTCCGGCCGACCTCACCGTAGCCGGTCACTTCCTCTGTCGGAAAAGGGTTTCGGGGCCCGCCACGCCGGACGCGACGGGCCCCGGCGCCGGTTTCAGCTCGTCGGCTCGCCGTCGGAGTAGACGACCTCGCGGACCTCGATGCCGAGGCCGTCGACCTTCGCGTCCGGGATCATCGCCGCGAGCTCCTGGGCGCGCTCCTTGTTCGCGACCTCGATCAGGTAGAACCCGCCGAGGTACTCCTTGGCCTCCAGGTAGGGGCCGTCGGTGACCACCGGCTGCCCGCCGCGGACACGCACGACCGCGCTCTGCGACGGGTCGGCCAGCGCCTGGGTCATGATCATCTCCCCGGAGTTCTTGATCGTGTCGATGAACGCGCCGTGCCCCTCCATGACCTCGGTGCGCTCCTCCTCGGTCAGCGCGTTCCACACGGCGGGGTTCATGTGCATGATCAGCAGGAACTTCATCGTTGCTCCCTCGTAGTCCTCGATGCCCTCGTGGGCCCTTCGCCCGGTGGTCGGAGCCGTCGGCCCCGCCTTGACATCGCGCGGGAAAAAACTCGGCAAGACTTTTCCGCGTCCGGATGTCAAGAACGCGGCGGCGGCCACGACCAGGCGGTGAACGTACCCGACAGGCCGAGGAGCCGACATGCGAAACACCGAACCGCCAGGCCGCCGCGCGTGGCTGGGGCTGCTGGTACTGGTCCTGCCGACGCTGGTGGTGGCGATGGACCTGACCGGGCTGTTCCTCGCGCTCCCTCGGCTCAGCGCCGGCCTCGGCGCGAGCAGCACCCAGCAGCTGTGGATCTCCGACAGCTACGGCTTCCTGGTCGCCGGCCTCGTGATCACGATGGGGACGCTCGGCGACCGGATCGGCCGCCGTCGCCTCCTGCTCATCGGCGCGGCCGCGTTCGCGGTGGTGTCCGTGCTGGCCGCGTGGTCGCCGAATCCGGAGACACTGATCATCGCCAGGGCCCTGCTCGGGGTCGCGGGCGCCACGCTGACCCCCTCGACGCTCGCCCTGATCACCAGCATGTTCCGCGACGAACGGCAGCGGGGCAGGGCGATCGCGATCTGGGCGACCAGCCAGTTCGCGGGCGGCGCGCTCGGTCCGGTCCTCGCCGGGTTCCTGCTGCAGTACTTTTCGTGGGGATCGGTGTTCCTGATCGCGGTCCCGGTGATGACGCTGCTGCTCGTGGTCGGCCCGATGGTGCTGCCCGAGTACCGCAATCCGGCGCCAGGGCGGCTGGACCTGCCCAGTGTCGGGTTGTCGCTGGCGGCGGTGCTGCCGATCGTCTACGGCCTCAAGCAGCTGACCGTGGAGGGGACGGGCAGTCTGCTCGTGCCGGTCGGGGCGATCCTGGCCGGTGTGGTGTTCGGCGTCGTGTTCGTCCGGCGTCAGCTCAAGCTCGAGACCCCGCTGCTGGACCTGCGGCTGTTCCGCAACCGGCCCTTCACCGCCGTCCTGGTCGCGCTGGTGTTCGCGGGCGTCGCGATGGCGGGCACCGGTCTCCTGGTCACCCAGTACCTGCAGAGCGTGCTGGGCTACTCGGCGCTCGCTTCGGCTGTGCTGTTCGCCCCGATGGGCGTGGCCGTCGCCGCGGGCACGATGGCCGCGCCGATGCTGACGGGGTGGCTGAAGCCGGTGACCGCGATCGCCGGCGGCCTTGCGGTGTCCGTGCTGGGCTCCGTCGCGCTGATCCTGGTCGACAGCGAGGACGGGCTGCCGCTGGTGCTGACCGGCGTCGTCGTCCTCGCGCTGGGCACCGGTCCGCTGTTCGCCCTCGGCACCGGACTGGTCGTGGGATCGGTGCCGGTCGAGCGAGCGGGCTCGGCGGCCTCCATGTCCGAGACGGGAAACTACTTCGGCGGCTCGCTCGGTCTGGCCCTGCTCGGCGCGCTGGGCGCCGGTGTCTACGGGAGCCGGATGGCGGGCGCGGTGGCGGCCGGTGCCCCGGCGTCCGCGGGGGAGACCCTCGCCGGGGCCACCGCCGCCGCCCGGCAGCTCCCGCCCGCGGAGGCCGCCCAGCTCGTCCACACCGCCAAGGACGCCTTCACCAGTGGGGTGAACGTCACCGGAGTCGTGGCGGCGGTGCTTTTCGCCACGCTGGTCGTCCTCGTCGCGAAATCCCGCTCGGCAACGGAATCCACGGCGCCGAAGGCCGAGCCCCAGCCCGCGGTCAGTCGCTGAAGCCGCCGCTGAGATGTCCGTTCTGGACGGAGCCGGGCGAGCCGCTGCCCGCCGTCTGCGTCGCCAGCTTCCCGTCCACCATCGCCCGCGCGGCCACCGACCCGCCGGTGTAGCGAATGGACAGTTCCCAGTTGTGCCGCCCGGCGCCGTAGGGGACCGAGATGGTCTTGTGCCAGGGAAGTGCCGCCGGCTTTTCCTCGGTGACCTTCCCGTCGACGGTGAGCGTGAAGACGGGCGTGGCGGTGCCGGTCGCCTCCAGCTCCAGGACGTGCTCACGCGGCTCGGCGCTCGTGGACGTCGTCGAGGCGGTTACCGGCGGCGGGGTGGCGGCCGGTGGTGACGGTGTTCCGCACGCGGTGCACAGGAACGCGAACAGCACGGCGGCGGCGACTGGTCGGATCACGCCCGACAGTAGACCGGGTCTTCGCCGGGAGCGGTCCCGGCGAAGACCCGGTCGTTCACGAGGCGTTCGTCGTGAGCCAGCCGCGGTGCAGGCCGGGGGACAGCTCGTGCGCGGCCGAGTTGCGGATGTTGTCCTCGTCGTGCAGGTAGCCCTCGGTGGTGGACAGCGCCACGTGTCCGAGGTCCTTCTGCACCTGACGGACGTCCACCCCGCGCTCGGTCGCGTTCGTGGCGTAGGAGTGCCGGGCGGAGTGGGGCCGGATGGTGTCCCGCAGCGGCGCCAGGTGGGTGGCGACGAACCGCGCCTGCGGAGTCGTCAGCAGCTCTTCGAGCCACCGCGCCCGTGGCGCGTCGTCCGGCGCGGGTACGAACGTCGCGCACAGCCTGCGCAGCACCGCGTCCACATGCGACACGTGCACGCGCCGGCCGGTGCTCGTGACGAACACCGGTTCCCGCGCCGTCGCGGCGATCTGGCCCCGCTTCGCGGGCACCGCGGGGGAGCGGCGGTGGGCCAGGTACTCGTCGAGCGCGTCGGCCACCGGCACGGTCAGCGCGACCGAGCGGTCCTTGGCGCCCTTGCCGTGCACGCGCAGCACGCCGAACCCGCCGGGTGTCTGGCGCCGGTAGTCGTCCATGTTGATCCCCACCAGTTCCTCCGCGCGCACGCCAGTGCCGACGAGGATCTCGACCATGGCGCGGTCACGCCGTCCGTCGCGTCGGCGTTCCGCCAGCAGATACGCCGCCAGCAACAGCGCCCGGCAGGCCTCGAACGACCAGCGCGCCGTCTTCGACGGCGTTCCCGTCGCCCGGTTGAGGTGCTGGGCGCGGCGGTCCACCAGTGCGACCGGGTTGTGCTCGGCGAGCCCCTCGCGCAGCAGGTACTTCTGGTAGAACGCCGACACCGCGGACAGCATCCGGCCCCGCGTCGCGTCGCTGTATCCGGCCTCGGCGAGCTCGGCGAGCCAGCGCTCCACGTGCTCGACCCTGACCTCGGAGAACGAGCCGAACCCGTTGCGGACGCACCAGACCAGCCACTCCAGGCCACTGGATCCCGCTCGTCGCTGCCGGCCACGACGGCGGCCGGGGTCCGGCGGGACGTAGCCGGGTACCCAGTCCAGCGGGATCCCGAGGTCGGTGGCGTAGGCGACCCGGGTGTTGACCGAGGCGTAGATGCGCAGGAACTCGGCGAACCGTTCGCGCCCGCTCTTGCCCGGCTCGCTGTCCGGTACCACCAGCGACGTGGTCAGAACCGATCACCTCCGCCTCACGAGACCCGGCGACAGCCTAGAGCGGGCCGGCCGGGGTGCGATGTCCTGGTTCTGTCGCAACTTCACCCGTCCCCCGGCGGTGGCACTGACCTGCGGTGATAATCGGCGTGTGGCACAGGTTCTGCTGATCGAGGACGATCCGTCCATCCGCCATGCCCTCGGCATGGCGCTGGGTAAACACGGCCATGACATCGAGGCGGCGGAGACCGGTGAGGAGGGCGTAAACCGCTATCGGGCCGGCAGGCCGGACATCGTGGTGCTCGACCTGATGCTGCCCGGCATCGACGGATTCGAGGTCTGCCGCCGGATCCGCGCCGACGGGCCGGTGCCGATCATCATCCTGACCGCCCGTAACGACGATTTCGACGTCGTCGGCGGCCTCGAAGCCGGTGCCGACGACTACGTGGTCAAACCCGTGCGGCCCAGGGTCCTCGACGCGCGTATCCGCGCCGTCCTGCGTCGTGGCGGCACCGAGCCGGCCGGCATCGAAACCCACGCCGGGCTGACGCTCGACCGGGCCGCGATGACGGTGACCAAGGACGGCGCCGCCATCGCGCTGACCCCGACGGAACTCCGTGTGCTGCTGGAACTCTCCCGTACTCCCGGCCGCGTGCTCAGCCGCCAGCAGCTGCTGGAATCGGTGTGGGAACACGACTATCTCGGCGATTCACGACTCGTGGACAACTGCGTGCAGCGGCTGCGCGCGAAGATCGAGGCCGATCCCGCGGCGCCGGTGTTCGTGCAGACCGTGCGGGGCTTCGGCTACCGGTTCGGCCCGGTATGAGCCCTGGACGCCGGGCCGTCGTGCCGCGGTGGCTACGCGGCCTGCGGGTCCGGCTGATACTGGCGTTCGTGCTGGTCACCGTCCTCGGCGCGGCGGTGGCCGCGTGGGCGAGCTACGCCTCCACCAGCACGTCGCTCGTCGACGAGGCACAGCAGCGGGCCGTCACCGACGTCCGGCACCGGGTCGGCGCGATCACCGCCGACCTCACCATGCCTCCCGACCAGGCGACACTGGACCGGCTGCGCACCGCGGTCGGCGCGCCTGCCATGGCCACCTACCGGCAACTGTCCTCTTCGGACGGTATGGAACCGGGCCTGGTCACCGCCGAGCTGCGCGGAGCCGTCCGCGACCGCCGCGAGCTCGTCATGCAACGAGTGGCCGGGCCGAAGCTGATCATCGGGACGCCGGTACTGACCACGGCGCTCGACGGAACCCGCTCGCCGTCGGGGATCGAGGTCTACGTGCTGCGCGACCTCGCCCCGGTCCAGCAGCAGATGGACGCCTCCGCCCGATCAGCGGCGCTGACCAGCGCGCTCGCCCTGCCGCTGGCGATCCTGCTCGCGCTGCTGGCCGCGCGCGGCGTCCTGCGGCCGGTGCGGGAAATGCGCACGGCCGCGCGGCGCCTGGCCGTCCACGACCTGTCCACCCGGCTGCGGGTGCGCGGTGTCGACGAGCTCGCGGACCTCGCCGGCACGTTCAACCACATGGCCGCCGAACTCCAGGGCTCGGTGGCCGAGCTTCGCCGGATGGAGTCCGACGCGCGCCGGTTCGTCGCCGACGTGTCCCACGAGCTGCGCACCCCGCTGACGACGCTGACCGCGGTGGTCGAGGTGCTGGAGGACGAGACCGAGGCGATGTCCCCGAACGCGCGTGCTTCGGCGCTGCTCGCCGTTCAGGAGACTCGCAAGCTCACCCGCCTGGTCGAGGATTTGATCGAGGTGTCCCGGTTCGACGCCGGAGCGGCCAGGACACGACCGGAGGAGGTCGAACTTCGCCAGGCCGTCACGGACTGTCTGCGCTCGCGCGGCTGGCTCGACGCGGTGGAGCTGGACGCGCCCGAACCGATCGACGCCGTCCTCGACCGGCGACGCTTCGACGTCGTGGTGGCGAATCTGGTGGGGAACGCCCTGCGCCACGGGGAGCCCCCGGTGCGGCTACGGCTCCGCGCCGACGAGCGGGAGGTCGAAGTGGAGGTCACCGACCACGGCCCTGGCCTGCCGGGGGATCTGGCCACGCGGGTGTTCGAACGGTTCTACAAGGCCGACGCGGCCAGAACACGCTCCGAGGGCAGCGGACTGGGACTGGCGATCGCGGCCGAAAACGCGCGACTGCACGGTGGTGACATCGCCGCGGGGAACTTGCCGGGCGCGGGCGCCCGGTTCGTGCTGCGGCTGCCCCGGTATGCCGAGGAGGTGACGGGCACATGATCCGGCGGTCGGCCGTGCTGCTCGGGACGTTCGGGCTGCTCATGGCGACGCTGACCGCGTGCGGGGTCGAACCCAGCGGCGTGCTCCACGGCGGTGAGGCACCGACCGGTGTCTCACCGACCACGACGCTCTACTACCTGGGCGACCAGGGCAACCTGGTACCGGACGTACGCCGGACCGAACGGCTCGGCACCGTCACCGACGCGCTCGCCTTGTTGATGCGCAGCAGCCAGAACACCGAGAGAGGCCTCCATTCGGCGTTCAACACCCGCAGCGCCGACGGCCACTCCCCACAGGTGACCGAATCCGACGAGCTGATCACCGTCGTCCTGCCACTGGCCTCGTACGAGATCGGCTCGCTCGGTGTCGACCAGTTCGTCTGCACCGCGCTGGGCGTGCACCGGCAGGCCGGGCGCCCGGCCGACGCCAAGGTCGTCGTCACGCTCACCACCGGCGAGCGCCTCGGCCCCCGGACCTGCCCCGTGCTGCGCTGAACCTGCTGCGACAGAACCGGGACATGGTTGCCACTGCCGCCGGACATCCGCTCGGCAGCCTGAGGACCATGAGCACTACCGATCCCGTGACTCCACTATCCACAGTAGACACGACCGCCCGCGGACACCGGGTGCCGAAGGCCCGCCTGCTCGGTATCGACGTCGTACGCGCACTCGCGATCATCGGCGTCTTCGTCGAGCACTTCCACATGAACGGCTGGTTCACCGCGGGCCCGGTCCGGGACCCCGGCCCAGCCCTCCTGCACTGGGTGGACACCGAGACCTCATCGCGTGCGATGAGCCTGTTCGTCCTGCTCGCCGGGGTTTCGGTGGCACTGATGACCGGCGGTTCCCGGCCGTATGCGGGGAAACGGATGCGCACAGCGGTGCTGCGGGTGCTCGTCCGGGCGGTGACCCTGTGGCTGATCAGCCTGTGCATCGATCAGTTCGCCCCGTCGGTCATCGGCTTCTACGCCGTGCTGCTGGTGTTCCTGTTGCCGTTCACGTGGCTGCGGCCGCGGACGCTGTTCGTCCTCTCCGGGATTTCCGTGCCGCTGGTCACCGCGTACGCGATGTGGGTGCTCTCGTCGCATATGGACTGGATGCGTTCCGACACTCCGGAGGGCCTCGCGGTGCTGACACATCCGGGCAGCTGGGGTCAGTATTTCTTTTCGCTCGTGTCCGTCGGCGGTGGTTTCCAGGTCGTCTACGGGATTCCGCTCGTGCTGGCCGGGCTGGCCATCGGCAGGCTCGACCTGCACAGCCGGGTAGTGCGGATCCGCATGCTGGTCACCGGCCTGTGTGTCGCGCTCGGCGCGGTCGTCGTCTCCTTCGCGGCGTTGAAGCTGTTCGGTGTCGAAGATCTGCTTGAACGCCTGTCACCGGCTGATCAGGCCTGGCAGCAGGTACTCGCGATGCCGGGCGAACGTTCGCTGTACGCCACCAGTGTCGTCGGGATCGTCTTCATGATCGGGGTGGCGCTGGCGTTGCTCGGCGGCTTCCTGATGCTCGTGGACCGGCCGCGCTGGCGACGGCTGCTGTGGCCGCTCGCGGCCGCCGGTGGCATGACGATGACCTGGTACGCGGGGCATTTGATCTACCAGTCCGCGCTCGGCCAGCCGAAGGCCTACTCGTTCGTGTACTTCTGCGCCGTGGTCGCGGTGACACTGGTCGCGTCGGTGCTCTGGCGGCGCTGGATCCGGCGGGGACCGCTGGAATGGCTGGTGCACAAGGTGATCACCACCGTCGTGCCCGCGCCGAAGCGACCCTGACCCCGGCGTTCAGCCGGCCAGGTACCTGCCGAAGAACTCGGTGAGCTTGGTGACGGCGGTGACCGACCCCCTGGCCCATGACGAACCGGCTGCGAAACTGGACCGGTGAGCGGCAGCGAGCTGGTGGGTGAACTGTCCCTGCGGGACCTCGGCCGGTGACCGTCTACGCGATCGGCGGCGGCTCCAGTGTCGGGAAGACGACCGCCGCGGCGAGCCTCGCGGCGCGCCGCGGCTTCGGCGAGGTGATCCACGTCGATGACCTGCGCGAGCACAGCCTCACGGAACGTCAAGGGCACAGCTGGCTGCGCCCCGCGGACGAACTGCTGGACGTCCTGCTGGCGTCGACGGCGCGACTCGGGCCGGTGCTGACCGCCGAACTCGACCGGCTCGGCGCGGTGAACGGCTCGGCGATCATCGAGGGGGAGGGCGTCCAGCCGGGACTGATGCACCGGTACACCGGCCGGGACACTCGCGTGGTCTACGTCATCGAACCCGACGAAGACGTGCTGTGGGCGACCCTCTCGACCCGGCCCGGTGCCCGGCGCTTCCTCGCGCTGGCCCCGGCCGAGCGCCGTGGCGTGGTCCGGATGAACCAGCGGTACGGGCAGTGGTTACGGGCCGAAGCCGAGCGTTACGGACAGCCTTGGCTGCTCAGCCGACCGTGGGAGACCCTCGGCGATCGCGTCGGGGAGTGCCTGTTCGGCACCTGATCGGTGCCGAACAGGCACCCGGAAGCGCCCGGCTGAGCGATCATCCCGGCCTGCTGAGGTTTTATATGGATAATCCCTCTTATCCATATAAAAAGGACCGTCCGAACGAGATGACCTGTTTGACTATCGATACCAAAATCGCCAGTTTCAGTATCGAAACTGAAACATGATAGGGTGTGTTTGTGCTGGACCAGACCGCTCAGAGCAGCGAAAACCGTGTTGAAGACGCCGCCGAACGTCCCGAGATCCCCGCGCGCCGGGGGAGCCGGGACGAACGGCGGGAGGCGACGTTGCGAGCGATCGCCGCCGACGGGGTGGGGCACTGCGCCTACTGCGGGCGGCGGTTGCCGCCGCTGCTGCCGAGGGGCGGGCGGCCCACGCCGTACTGCCCGGCCGACCCCGACCGGTACGGCCGCTGGGGTGCGAAGGTCATCAGCTGCGCGATGCTGGACGAGAACCGCGAGATCTGGGTCCAGGTGTACGGGCCGGACCAGTCGATGACGCACGTCGACGTCCAGGTGGTCGACGACCGTGCCGCGACGCTGCTGGCGGCGCTGGAACCGGTACACGAGGAGCTCACCGCGCTGCGGACACGGATCGCCGACGAGACCACGGCCGCACTCGCCGCCAGGAACGCGGCGGACGCCGCTTGTGACGCCGCCCGGCAGCAGGCCGACCACGCCTCCGCCGAGCGGGACCGGGCGCTCGCCGAGGCCGAGGCAGCCCAGCGGCAGGCCGCGCAGGACCGCGCCGACCTACTTGCCGCACAAGAAAACGCGAGCGCCGCCGGGAAGGAACGGGACGCCGCGGTCGCCGACCGGCACACCGCCCAGCGGGCCAGGGTGGCCGCCGAGACGGACCGGCAGCGAGCGTTGGAGCAGGTGACCGCCGCGCAGGATCGGGTCACCGAGCTGCAAACCGTCCTCGCCGGCGAGCGCGCCGGAGCGGTGGAACAGCTCGATCGGCTGCGACAGGAGGCCGATCAGGAACGCCGGAAGCTTCGCGACGAGCTGGCCGTCGACTACGAACAGCGCCTTCGGGCGCGGACCGGCGAGTTCGACGCCCAGCTCCGTGCCGCGCAGACCGGTGCCGATCAGCGCATCACCGAGCTGACCGGCCGACTGGCCGAGGCCACCCAGCGCTACGCCGATGCCCTCGGCCCCCTGCACGAACAGCTCGCCGGGCTCCAGGCCCAGCTCGCCGACCGGTCCACCGCGCTGGCCGAACTCGGCCGCCGCCACGACGCCCTCCTCATGGCCGCGCGTCAGCTGCTCCGGGACCCCGGCGACGAAGACCTCCGCCACCGGCTCGCCGCCGAACTCGGACCGGCACCGGAGGGGAAGGAGAACGGCGCGCCGACCCCATGAGCCGTCGGGGGTACCAGCAGAGCCTCCCTTCGCCTGCGGGCAGCGCCTATGGTGACGGGGTGGCCACGATCGATCTGCGCACCGAGATCAAGGAGTTCCTGAGTTCGCGGCGCGCGCGGATCACGCCCGAGCGGGCCGGGCTGCCCGCCTACGGCGGCAACCGCCGGGTCAAAGGTCTGCGTCGCGAAGAGGTAGCTCTCCTGGCAGGGGTGTCGGTCGACTACTACGTGCGTATGGAGCGCGGCAGCCTCGCCGGAGCCTCCGACGGGGTGCTCGACGCGTTGGTCTCCGCCTTGCAACTCGACGAGGCCGAGCGCGATCACCTGTTCCACCTCGCGCGGCAGTCAAGGGCACCCGGCGGACCACGCCGCCGGCGACCCGCGGCGACAGTGCGTCCGGCGCTTCGGCAGGTGCTCGACGCCATCACCGATGCGCCGGCTTGGATCTGCAACGGCCGTTATGACGTGCTGGCCATGAATCACCTTGCCCGCGCGCTGTATTCACCGATGCTGGCCGACACGCGACGGCCGGCGAACACCGCGCGGTTCGTGTATCTGGATCCCGAAGCGGCAGAAGCGTTCTTCGTCGACTATGACCGAATCGTCGGCGATGTGGCCGCGAAGCTGCGCATGGAAGCCGGCCGCAATCCGCACGACGAGGAGCTGATCGCCCTGGTCGGTGAATTGTCAACACGCAGTGAACTCTTTCGGCAGCGGTGGGCATCCCAGGACGTTCGGCTCCACCGGTCCGGACGCAAACGGGTACACCATCCGGTAGTGGGCCGGCTCGACCTGGACGTCGAGTCGATGGATTTGCCCGCCGACCCCGGCCTGCTCCTGATCGTCTACACCGCGCCCGCCGGTACGGCGACCGCGGACGGTCTGGCCCTGTTGGCGTCGTGGGCGGCCAGCCAGGGGAGGCCGGCGACCGAGATTCAAGCACTCGGCTGATATTCCAAGCCCTGCTCGTGAGCGTGCGTCCCGGATCCGCGCTCACGAGCGTCCGAACAGCCTGGCCACGCTGTTCGGTGCCTCCTGGCCGAAGAAGGTCTCGAGGTTGTGCGCCGAGTGGGCGGCGATCTCGTTGCTGCGGGGGAAAAGCCGCTTCTCGTAGGCGGCGAGCGCGGTCTCGACGTCGGGGTGCCCGGCCAGTTCGCGCGCCAGGTCGGCGCCGTCGTACATGGCGAGGTTGGCGCCTTCGCCTGCGAAGGGCGACATCAGGTGCGCGGCGTCGCCGACGAGCGTCACGCCCGGCACCCGGTCCCAGCTGAGCCCGACGGGGAGCGCGTGGATCGGCCGGAGCCACGGCTCCGCGTCGCTGCCTGTCACGAACGCGGTGAGCAGCGGCGACCAGCCGTCGAACTCGCGGGCGAGGCGGCGGAGCCCGGCGGTCGGGTCACCGAAGTCGATCGACCGCATCCACTCCTCGGGCTTGTTCAGCGCTACGTAACCGCGCACACCGCCGTCCGCGTCGCGGTGGGCGATGATGCCCTGGCCCGGTTCGACCGCCATCAGTGTGCCGCTGCCGATCGCGGCCACGCTGGCCTGGTGGTCCCGGCCGCCCGGGGAGAGGGCGATTTCGACGAAGCAGGTGCCGCTGTAGCGCGGCTCGGCCTCGGTGAGCAGCGGCCGGACCTTCGACCAGGCGCCGTCCGCGCCGACGACGACGTCGGCGTGGACGGGGGAACCCGCCGTGAAGGTGAGGTCGAAGCCGCCCGCCGGGTGGTGCCGGAGCGCGGTGAGCTTGTGGCCCCACCGGATGGTCCCGGGGGCGAGCGAGTCGATGAGCAGGCGCCGGAGTTCGCCGCGATCCACCTCGGGGCGGGCCGAACGGGGGTCTGCGGGCCGGTCGAGCAGGATCGTGCCGTGGCGGTCGACGACGCGCTTGGCGTCCTCGCCCGGCCGGACCAGGGCGCGGAACTCGTCGTACAAGCCCGCCGCGCGGAGCGCGACCTGCCCGGTTTCTTCGTGGATGTCGAGCAGGCCGCCCTGGGCGCGCGCCGTCGCCGACGCTTCACCTTCGTAGATCGTGGCGGCGACGCCGTGGGCTTGGAGCACCCGCGCGAGCGTCAGCCCGCCCAGTCCCGCTCCGACGATGGTGACGATCTTCTGCATGGTGCGCTCCTCGGTTGCGGTCGATACCGGGAGCGGGCGGGACGCCCGATCTCGGCACGGAGACGCTCACCGATCGGGAACCGTCCTGCATCGATGTGTGCGCGATGTCCGGCGAACAACGCCGCGGGACATCGTTTTTCGCGACACCATGAACCTTACCTGGCTTCGGATTCGGAGCAAATCCTGGGTACTACGGCGACGCCGGGTCACCGGTGAACGGCCGAAAACTCGCTCGCTCTCAGGACTCTCGTGGAGCGACAGCCTCGGCGAGGGTGCCGCTGACGTAACGCAGGTCGCCCATGCGCAGGTCGTCTTCGCTCAGCGGGGAAAGACCGTTGGCGGAGAACAGGTCCCGGGTGCTGTCGCCGCTCAGCGTCCAGCCGCGGTCGGTCAGGTAGGGAGCCGCTTCGTTGCGCTCGCCGAAATAACGCAGCCTCACCATGTCGGTGTCGAAACCGTGCGCACGCCAGCGTTCGGAGATGCGGCGAAGACCTTCCTTCGTCCTGTCCTCCTCGCCCGGTCGCGGGCTGGGCCTGCTCTCGGTGGCCACCCGGCTCCCCGGCGCGCTGAGCTCGGTGATGGTGTCCAGCAGGCGGTCCTGTGCCTCGGGCGGCAGATAGCCCAGGAGGCCTTCGGCGCTCCACGCGGTCGGCAGGGCCGGGTCGAATCCGGCGGCACGCAGCGCGGTGGGCCAGTCGTCGCGGAGATCCACCGCGGCCACTCTCCGGTCCGCGGTGGGCGCGGCGCCCAGCTCGGCCAGCGTGCGGGTCTTGAAGTCGACGACCTGCGGCTGGTCGACCTCGTACACCACGGTTCCGGCGGGCCAGGCCAGTCGGTACGCGCGGGAATCCAGCCCCGAAGCCAGGATCACGGCCTGCGTGACGCCCGCGTTCACCGCGTCGAGGAAGAACTCGTCGTAGAACCTGGTCCGCACCTTGGCCACGTCGATGGACAGCTGTCCGACCAGATCGCCGGGAGGCGTTTCGCCGGACGCCAGCCGCGTGAGGAGGTCCACGCCGACCGCCCGGACGAGCGGTTCGGCGAACGGGTCGTCGATGAGCGAACGGTCCGCGCGGGTCGCTATCGCCCGGACCATCGCGGCCAGGGTGGCGGTCGCGCCGACGCTGGAGGCCAGGTCCCAGGTGTCGCCGTCACGCCTGGTGGACGTCATGTTCTGCCCTGCCCTTCGGTGTCTTTCGCGGTGGCTCCCCGGGACTTCCCGGCGAGGTCAGGTAGGCGAGCGCCATTTCGGCCGTTTCGGTCGCCCAGGTGGTCCAGGACAGGTCGTCGGACCAGAACCGGCAGGTGGCGGCGCGGTGGACGCACGAGCCGATGATGGTCCGCGCGGCCATCCGCACGGCCGGTACGGGGTCCGGCCGGTGGATCTCCTCGATGCCGGAAGCGGCGGCTTCGACCAGGGCCTGTTGGATCGCGGACAGCGCTTCCAGGCCGCGATCGCGCCCGTCGGAGCGCTGGGCGTCGAGCAGTTCGGGGAAGATCCGGTCGTGCTGGGCGAAGGTGCGTGCCAGTGCCTGGGTGAACGCGCCGAAGATCTCGCGCAACCCGGGTGGCGAACAGCGGAGTGCCGCACCGACGTCGGCCTCCAGCTGTCCGAGCAGCTGGTCCTTGACGGCGTACAGCAGCTGGTCCTTGCCCGCGAACCGGCGATAGATCGTGCCCACCGACATGCCCGCCTGTTCGGCGACCGCCGCGATGGTGAACTCCTCGAGCCCCCGGTCGGCCAGTACGTGTTCGGCGGAGGCAAGCACCTTCCGCAGGGACGCCCGGCTGCGCTCTTGTTGCGGTGGACGGAAACCCTGCTCGGTGAACTGCTGACTCACCGGCCGCACGTTACCGCCTTCCGGTACGGGGTTGTGGGCCGGGCAGATGCGAATGATAACTTCCGTTCGCATTTGGCGGACCGAACGGGGTGAGAGGTGGCGGCATGGTGAGCATCGAGGTACGCGGCGCCCACGTGGACTTCCCGGTCTTCGACGCGAAGACCCGGTCGCTCAAGAAGCAGGTGCTCGGCAAGGTCGGCGGCGAGATCGGGACCGATGCGAAGGTCCCGGTCATCGAGGCGCTCCGGGACATCACGCTGTCCCTGCGGGACGGCGACCGGGTCGGTCTGGTCGGGCACAACGGCGCCGGCAAGTCCACCCTGCTGCGACTGCTGTCCGGCATCTACGAGCCGACGCGGGGGAGCGCGCGCGTCGTCGGGCGGATCGCGCCGGTGTTCGACCTCGGCGTGGGCTTGGATCCCGAGGTTTCGGGCCACGAGAACATTCTGATCCGGGGCCTGTTCCTCGGTATGACGCGCAGGCAGATGGAGAAGCGGGTCGACGACATCGCGGAGTTCACCGAACTCGGCGACTACCTGCACCTGCCCCTGCGTACCTACTCCGCGGGCATGCGGGTGCGGCTCGCACTCGGCGTGGTGACCACCATCGACCCCGAGATCCTCATCCTCGACGAGGGGCTCGGCGCCATCGACGCGGGATTCCTCGCCAAGGCCCGGGAGCGCCTGGTGGACCTCGCGCGCCGCTCCGGGGTGCTGGTGTTCGCCTCGCACGCCGACGAGCTGCTGATGGAGCTGTGCACGACCGCTCTTTGGCTGGACGAGGGCCGGATACGTGCGCACGGCTCGCTGCGCGAGGTGCTCGCCGCCTACAAGGGCCAAGCCCCGAACAACCCGTGATACGGTATTTCTATACCGCATACGTCCGAGTTACAGAGAGGCTGTCGTGATCGAGCTCAAATCTCCCGCGGAGATCGCGAAGATGCACATCGCCGGCGAGTTCGTCGCGAGCGTGCTTTCGGAACTGGCCGAGCTCGCCGACGTCGGCGTCAACCTTCTCGACCTGGAGCACCGGGCCCGGGAAATGATCAAGGACCGCGGCGCCGAATCCTGCTACTGGGACTACGCCCCGTCGTTCGGGCGGGGGCCGTTCCGCAACGTCGTGTGCCTGTCGGTGAACGACGCCGTCCTGCACGGGCTGCCGCACGACTACGTGCTGCGCGACGGCGACCTGGTCACCGCCGACATGGCCGTGGGCATCGACGGGTGGGTCGCCGACTCCGCGTACTCCTTCATCGTGGGTACGCCCGCCGAAGAGGATCTCCGGCTCATCCGTGCCACCGAGGTGGCGCTCGAAGCCGCGATCGAAGCGGCCCGGCCGGGCAACCGGCTCGGCGACATCTCGGCGAGCATCGGTGACGTGGCGAGGGAGTTCGGTTATCCGGTCAATCTCGAGTTCGGCGGGCACGGCATCGGGCGGACCATGCACGGGGAGCCGCACGTGTCCAACGACGGCCGCCGCGGCCGGGGTCTCAAGCTGCGCCCGGGACTGACCATCGCCATCGAGCCCTGGCTCGCGCGCACCACGGACAAGATCACCTACGACCCCGACGGCTGGACGCTGCGATCCGCCGACGGTTCGCGTACGGCGCACTCGGAGCACACGGTCGCCATCACGGAGGACGGGCCGCTGGTGCTCACCCGCCGCAAGCCGAAGGCGGCCGGGCGGGAGTCCGAGCAGGGGAGTTCCGCCGCCGGTCACTGAGGCCGCGGCGGGGGAATTCCGTCAGGCGTGCCGCCGGGTGTGCGCGACCAGATAGCGACAGGTCTCGCCGGTGGGGTTGACGAACGCGCAGGGCGCGGGCGGGCCGAGCTGGAGGCAGTCGCCCGCGTCGAGTTCGTGTTCGACCTCGCCTTCACGGAACCGCAGATGTCCCTCCAGTACCCAGATCTGCTGATGGCGGAAGGTGTAGGTCTCGGCGGGGAAGGGGATTTCGGCGCCCGGCGGCAGTTCGACCTCGACCAGTTCGAGCGGCCCGCCGATGGTCGGCGAGATCGCGCGGCGACGGTAACCACTGGCGGGGTCGGTCCACCGCGGCTGATCGGCCGCGCGGACCAGCCGCCGGTCGCCGCCCTCGGCGCGGGCCACGAGCTCGGACAGGGTCATGCCCAGCGCGCCCGACAGCCGTCCGAGCAGCACCGCGGTCGGCTGCGCCTCGCCGCGTTCGATCTTGCCGATCATGGCCCGGGACACGCCGGAGCGTTCGGCGAGCACGGTGACGGAGAGATCGCGTTCGACACGGGCGGCGTGCAGGGTCGCGGCGAGCGACGCGGAGAGCGGGTCCGACATGGTTGCCACTATAGGGCCAACCGTGGCTACTATAGTAGCCATGCCTGCCGCGAACCTGAAAATCCGTGACGCCACCACGTCGGACGCCGAGGCGTGCGCCGCGATCTACGCCCCATATGTCATCGACACCACGATCACGTTCGAGACCGAGCCGCCGACGGCGTCGGAGATGGCCCGGCGCATCGCGGCAGCGAACGAGAAACACGCCTGGCTCGTCCTCGAAGACGACGGCCAGGTAGCCGGCTACGCCTATGGCGGGCCGTTCAAGGACCGCGCCGCGTATCGCTGGTCCTGCGAGGTCAGCGTCTACCTCGAACGCGGACGGCGGCGTACCGGCGGCGGCCGCGCGCTGTACACGGCGCTGTTCGACCGCCTTGCCGAGCGCGGCTTCCGTACCGCTGTCGCGGGCATGACGCTGCCCAACGACGCGAGCGTGGGCCTGCACCGGGCGATGGGCTTCGAGCCGGTGGGGACCTATCGGCGCATCGGCTGGAAGCACGGCGCGTGGCGCGACGTGGCCTGGGCGCAGCGCACGCTCCTGATCGACGAGGACCCGCCCGCCGAGCCGCGCTGACAAAACTTAAGCAACTCCTTGACTTTCTGTCCATGGTGGCAATAACTTAAGTACATGCTTAAGTATGACCTCGACCAGGTGTTCAAGGCGCTGGCGGATCCGACGCGGCGAGCACTGGTGGAGCGCCTGGTTCGCGGACCGGCGTCGGTGAGTGAGCTGGCCGCGCCGCTGACCATGTCGCTCGCGGCGGTCGTGCAGCATCTGCAAGTTCTGGAGTCGGCGGGTGTCGTCCGGTCGGAAAAGGCCGGCCGGGTACGTACCTGCCGGGTCGAACCGGCCGCGCTGCGGGTCGCCGAAGACTGGCTCGGCGGGCAGCGCACGCCATGGGAAAACCGGCTCGACCGGCTCGGCGAGGTCCTCGCCGAGCCGGAACCACCGCAGGAGTAGGAGTTCGTCATGACTCGTTCGGTCAAGCACGCCACGTTCAGCCTCGAACGCCGGTACCCGGCCCCACCCGCCCGGGTGTTCGCCGCGTGGTCGGATGTCGCGGCCAAGGCCCGCTGGTTCGGCGCCGAGCACCACGAGCTGGATTTCCGCGTCGGCGGGCGCGAAGTCAACCGCGGCAGGAACGCCGAGGGCGGTCCGCTGCTGACGTTCGACGCGACCTTTCACGACATCGTCGCCGACGAGCGGATCGCCTACTCCGGAACGATGAGCGCCGACGACACCATCGTCACGATGTCGCTCACCACCGTCGAGTTCGCCCCGGACGGCGAGGGGACCCGGCTGGTACTGACCGAGCAGGGGACGTTCCTCGACGGCGCGGAGGAACCGGCCTGGCGCGAGCAGGGCACCGGCGACTGGCTCGACAAGCTCGGCGCCGAACTTGAGGCGTGAAGGGGGACGGGAACATGACCGGCAAGGACGTCGTCGCGGAGATCACCGACCTGGTGCGGGCGCGGGCGGAGGCGGTGCGCGCCAAGGATGTGGCCGCGTTGCTCGGCCGGTACGACGAGAACGTCGTGCTGTTCGACGCGGTCGGGGAACTGCGCGAGCGCGGGGTGGCGGCCGAACGGGCCCGCCTGGTCGCGTGGTTCGCGGCCTATGACGGGCCGATCACCCTGACGATCCGGCACATCGAGGTCGCGGCGTCGGACGGGATCGCGTTCGCGCACTATGTCTTCCAGGTGCGCGGCACCATGACCGACGGCACCGCGGTGTCGATGTGGGTGCGGTCCACGGTCGGTTTCCGCGCGACAGCCGGCGTCTGGCGGATCGTCCACGAGCACAGTTCGGTGCCGTTCGACGCCGCCACGGGCGAGGCGCTGGTCGCGCTCGCGCCGTAGTGCGGCCTTCGATCATTCAAACGGGTCGTGTCTCATTTGCGCGAAGGTGCCGGCTAGCAGGAATGCCACCCGTTCCACGCGCTCCCGTTTCCCAGGTCGCAGTAATACCAGCTACCGTTCATCGGCCTCGTGCCGTAGACCCTGATCTTCGCGCTGGTCGTCCCGGGCCACGGCGACATTTCGACCGTGACGTCGATTGTCGAGTGGTTGGCCTCGCCGCCCTGAAGTACCCCCCACGTGCTCCACGCGCCGCCAGGAGTGAGCTGGAACGTGTGGTAGATCTTGAAGTCGGTGCCGACGACGATGGTTTCGTTGCGGCCGTGGTACCACGGAATGTCCCAGATCGCATTACAGTCGATGGCCCAGCCGACCTGACCGCCGCGGTCGACCCGGCAGGAATACGGCGCGGCCGGTTGGCCCGGCGCGGCCGTCGCTGTCGCCGTCGCCGGAACGACGAACAGGCTGACGACGGCGACCGCGAGCAGCACGATCCTTCGCCATGTCGACCTTGAAATATGATTTCTTCGACCCCGATCTCGCGTGAACGGATTCATTGCGCCACTACCTCTCAAGGTGAAGTTGCCAAGAATTTCCGGCCATTATTTTTCCCGGCGCCGGTACGGGAAGTACACACTTTTGCACCCTGGCGCAAGAGACTTGACGCGCGCACAGTAAGGAGTATGGCCACGCTCGGGGGAGCGGCGAGGTTGCTGATCCGTTTCACCCGGGAGGATCTGGCACGTACCCGGATATCGGGAAGGCCGGACGCTCTCTGGGATCTCGTGCTGAGCCTGCACCGGTTACAGCGACGAAGGCCCTCCGGTACCCGCGGCCCGCTCGCCCCTGCCGAGGTCCTGCGGTGGCGAACCAACACCCTGGCCTGTCTGTCCGGCCGGGCCCTTGGCCGCCGGGTGCGTGATCATCTGCTGCCGCTGGCGCCGATCTCCTCCTACTTCCCCGATTTCCTCACCCCGCACACCGGCCTGCACGGGCTGGAACCCGGCCTGGAGACGGTGCTGTCCACCCCGCGAGCACAGATCGGGCGGGAACTGGACGAGCTGACCACCCGCAGCGGAGCGCCCACCTGGGGCAGCGACCTCGCCACCGGCGACCCCCATGCCCTCCACCTGCTCGGTGGCACCCTGCGCGACTACTTCGCCACCGCGCTCGCCCCCTCCTGGCCCGCCATCCAGGCCCGGACCACCACCGAACACACCCGCCTCACCGGCATCCTCGCCACCCACGGTGTCGGCGCCATGCTGGCCAACCTCCTCCCGACCACCATCTGGCATCCCGGCGACCGCGTGCTCGAAACCCCCTACCCGATGAACTTCACCATCGAACTCCAGGGCAGGGGCCTGACCCTGATCCCGTCGTGGTTCTGCTCCGGCATGCCGGTCGCGCTGGTCGATCCCGCCCTGCCGCCTGTCCTGGTCTATCCGCTGAATCACGACCCGCCACCGGCGACAGACCACCACGCGCTGGCGAAACTCGTCGGGCCCACCCGTGCGGCGGTCCTGCTCGCCATCACCATCGCCACCCCGACCCGCGTCATCCACCGGCGGACCGGGATCTCGGCCTCACAACTGTCCCGCCACGCCGCCGTCCTGCGCGACAACGACCTCATCACCGAAGCCCGCCATGCCGGGCAGACCTTCTACACTCGCACCCCGCTCGGCAACGCCCTCATCGGCGGCCGGTAGGCACTCACGGCCGGGCCGCCGACCAGCCGCGTTCGAGCAGGTCGAAGATCGGGCCGAGCGCCTGGGGCGCGTCCGGGTAGCGGCGGGCGAGGTCGACCGATTCGAGGGCGAACCGGGCGAGGGCGGCGCAGGTGACGTCCTCCTCCGGCGCCCCGATGTCCGCGGCGATCGTGCGGGCCAGCGTGGTTTCGTGGCGCAGCCACATGCGGGCGCCGTAGGCGCGTAGTGCCGGGGTCTGTTCGATCAGGCGCGTGAACGCCTCGGTGTGCGGGGAGGTGGTGACCTCGTCCACCCAGTTCAGGATGTGCTCCCGCAGGGCCCGGGGGATGGACCGGCCGGGAGCGCGTTCGCGGACGGCAGCCATCAGCCCGGTCTCGATCTCCGCGTCGAGGTCGAAGACCAGGGCTTCCTTGGTGGGGAAGTACTTGAACAAGGTGGTGACCGAGACGTCCGCGGCGTTGGCCACCTCCTTGACCGCCACCTGGTCGTAGCCGCGGGCGAGGAACAGCTCCAGCGCGGCGTCGGCCAGCGCCTTGCGGGTCTGGGCCTTCTTGCGTTCGCGACGTCCGGGCTGGTTTTCCATGTCGGCACCGTACCCCAGCAATGGTGTAGTACTCAAAGAGTTAATCCGTTGCATGTTTGAAGTAGTACGTGTTTTCCTGGTTCGGCACTTCGACCCGGAAGGACCCAGAAACCATGAACTCTCCCCGCATCGCGGTCATCGGAGCCGGTGTCGGCGGCCTGGCCTGCGCGCGCGGCCTGCAGGTCCACGGCCGTTCGGTGACCGTGTTCGAGCGCGAGGGCTCGGCCTTCGCGCGCTGGCAGGGCGGCATGCTCGACCTGCACGCACCCACCGGGCAGGCCGCACTGCGCAGTGTCGGCCTGTTCGACGAGTTCCGCGCGGTGGCCCGCCCCGAAGCCCAGGAGCTGCGCGCGGTGGACCCGGTCACCCTCGCGCTCGTCCATCACGAACAACCCGGCGAGGACGAGTACTTCGCGCCGGAGATCGACCGCGGTCAGCTGCGTGAGCTGCTGCTGGGCTCCCTCGCCGATGGCACCGTCCACTGGGGACACCCGGTGGACGGGGTCACCGCGCAGGAGGACGGCACCGCCCGCGTGCGTTTCGGTGACGGCACAACGGAAGTCTTCGATCTCGTGGTCGGGGCCGACGGTGCCTGGTCACGCACCCGCCCGGTGCTGTCGGCCGCCACGCCCTCCTACACCGGCACCACGCTGGTGGAGACGTTCCTCGACGACGTCGACACCCGGCATCCCGCGCTCGCGGACCTGATCGGCCGCGGCAGCCTGGTCGCCGGGGTGGGCGCGCGGATGCTGGGCGCTCAGCGGAACAGTGGCGGGCACGTCCGCGTGTACGCCGAGCTCGAGGGCGTCCCGCTCGACTGGCACGAGGCCGCCGGTCTGGACCTCGCCGACACCGAAGCGGTGCGCGCGCACCTGCTGACGCGGTTCGAGGGCTGGCACGAGGGCCTGCTGGATCTGCTCCGCCGCAGCGACGGCGGATTCGCGAACCGGTCCATCCACGTGCTGCCGACCGGGCACAGCTGGGGTCACGTGCCGGGTGTCACGCTGCTCGGCGACGCCGCGCATCTCCTGCCACCGCACGGAATCGGGGCGAACCTCGCCCTCATCGACGGGGCCGACCTGGCCACGGCCGTCGCCACGCACGACGTGCTCGACGACGCGGTTCGTGCCTTCGAGAAGGTCATGCTGACGCGGGCGAAGGCGGCGGGCGAGGCCGACGCCGAGATGATGGCGATGATGGACGACGAGAAGACCCGCGACATCGGCGCCGCTCGGCAGTTCATGAACGACCGCATGCTCGGCGCGGAGCCGGCCTGAGCCCTCACCTGCTCCGGTGCGTCGGCGGCGAGCACGTCACGTCGACGGCGCACCGGGCCGCGTGAGACGGATCTGGAGCAGCTCGGGTGACACTGCGAAACCGGCCCGGGAGTAGGCGCTGACCGCTCGGGCGGTGGAGTGCACCGTCACGCGCTCCACTCCCAGTTTCCGGGCCAGCTCCAGCGTTTTCGCGATCAACCGCCCGCCGAGCCCGCGGTCGCGTTCCTCCGGGAGCACGTACACGGACTGCACGTCACCGGAGGCCCGTTCGAGCGCGCCGGGAATCGGCACGCGTGGGGTGACCGCCAGCCAGGCCATGCCGAGCACGACCCCGTCGCGCACGACGACCAGGCAGTGGTGGGTGGAGGCGTTGTGCCGCGCCCAGGCCAGGAACTGGCGTTTGAACTCGCCGGATGTGGTGACCGGGGTTTCCCCGTTCTCCAGGACCCGCCGCCAGCGGAGTTCCGCTACGGCAGCCAGTTCGTCGTCCTCGGCGGGGCGGATGGCGACATCGTCCATTCCGGCAACCTATCCGGCTTCCGTCTCGCCGGTGCCCGGTTCGCTTCGCTGGGCCAGGACCCGGCGCATGCCCGCCAGCAGGTCCTCGGCGCCGGGCGCTTGGTCCGGGTCGATCAGCAGTTGGAGCCGCAGGCCGCTGACCAGGCAGAGACCGAACGCGCCGACGGTGCGTGCCAGTTCGTCGTCCACGGTGTCCTCGTCGACGTCCAGCACCTCGGCCGCGATGCCCCGGCGGCCGAGTCCCAGGCCCTTGCCCAGTTCTTCCCGGATTTCGGCGGATTCCCCGGCGGTGATCGCCGCTTCGCAGAACGCGCGCCACAGCTGCCGGTGCTCGGCGAAGTGTTCGCTCGTGTCGGCCAGCACGGCGGTGAGGAGCTCGGCGGGGGCGGCGGTGCCGCCGGTGGTCCGTCGCCGGGTGTCCTGCAGCGAGTCCGCGAACTCGCTGAGAGTCTGGATCATCGCGGCGTTGAGCAGTGTCTGCACCGAGCCGAAGTGATAGCCGATCGCGGCGAGGCTGGTGCCCGCCTCCGTCGCGATGTCGCGTGCCGTCGTGCGCGCGTACCCCTTCGACTCCAGGCAACGGCGCGCGCCGGCCAGCAGGTCTTCCCGGTTTCCCATGGTCGGCATGGTAGCGGATGGCTGAGACGAGCGTCTTGCACATCTGTTCTAGACAGAATTCTGAGACAGCCGTACAGTCGATCTGGGCCTGGGGGCCGAGCGATGGGAGAGCACATGAAGGCGGGAAACGTCCTGGTGTCGGGGGCCGGTGTTGCCGGTCTGTCGGCGGCGTACTGGCTGGCGCGGCGCGGCTGGCGGGTGACGGTGGTGGAGCGCGCCCCGGCACCGAGGGCCGGTGGGCAGGCGATCGACATCCGAGGGTCGGCGCTGGAGGTCGTCGACCGCATGGGGCTGCTCGATCGGGTGCGGCGGGCGAGGACGGCGCTGCGGGGGATGAGCGTGGTGGACGCGGACGGCGTCGAGCTGAGCCGTGACACCGAGGCCACCCTGACCGGCGGTGTCATCGACAACGACGACGTCGAGCTGATGCGCGACGACCTGGGGACGATCCTGATCGAGGCCATCGGGTCGTCCGCGGAGTTCGTGTTCGGGGATTCCGTCGCCACGCTGACGCAGGATGCCGACGGGGTCATGGTCACCTTCGAGCACGCCGGGCCGCGCCGGTTCGACCTGGTGATCGGCGCGGACGGAGCGCATTCGCGGGTGCGCGCGCTCGCCTTCGGCCCGGAGGCGCGGTTCAGCCACCCGCTGGGCAGGCACATCGCGATCTTCACCGCGGAGAACTTCCTGCGTCTCGACTACTGGCAGACGTGCCTGCGGACCGAGGATCGCCTGATCGTGCTGATGAGCGCCCGGCACAACACCGAGGCGCGGGTGCTGCTCAACTTCCGTTCGACGCCGGACACCCCGGACCATCGAGATGTCCAGCGACAGAAGGAGTTTCTCGCCGCGCACTTCGCCGGGGCCGGCTGGGAGGTGCCCCGCATGCTCAAAGCGATGTGGCGGGCGCCGGACTTCTACTTCGACCAGATGTGCCAGATCAGGATGGACGACTGGTGGACCGGCCGGATCGCGCTGGTCGGCGACGCCGCGCACTGTGCCTCGCCGATGGCGGGTCAGGGCACCAGCCTCGCGCTGGTCGGCGGTTACGTGCTGGCCGGGGAGCTGGCGGCCGCGGCCGACCCGCGCGCCGGATTCGGGAGCTACCAGCGGGAAATGGCCGGTTATGTCGCGGCGAACCAGGCGCTGGCCACCCAGGAGCGGGGCGCGCAGGCGAACCTCGCGGTCCGGACCGCGGCCGCGAACGCGATCACGGTCAAGGACTACTGAGCCGACGCCCGGTAGTGCTGCGGACTCTGCCCGTACTCGCGCTTGAACGCGGAGCTGAGCGCGAACGAACTGCCGTAGCCGACTTTCCGCGCCACCGCCCCGAGTGTCGACCCGGGTTGCTGGCGAAGGAGATCGGCGGCGAGGGCGAGCCGCCAGCCCGCGAGGTAGGACATCGGGGGCTCGCCGACGGCGGCGGTGAAGCGGCGGGCGAGCGCCGCGCGGGACACGCCGCTGTGCGCGGCCAGCTCCGCGATCGTCCACGGCCGGTCCGGCTGGTCCTGCATCAGCCGCAGTGACTGGCCTACGACGGGGTCGTCGTGCGCCTGGTACCAGGCCGGCGCGCGGTCGCCGGACTGCGCGAACCAGGTGCGGAGCGCGGCGATCAGCAACAGGTCGAGCAGGCGGTCCAGCACCGCTTCCTGGCCGGGGACGTCCCTGCCGATCTCCTCGGCGAGCAGCGGGACCAGTGGGCTCTGCCAGTCGCTCGCGCGCAGCACGAGCCGGGGCGGGAGCGCGGCGAGCAGGCGGCGACTGACCTCGCCGGCGACCGGGTAGGTGCCGGTGAGCATGACCAGCGGGCCGTCGCTGCCCGAGCCCCAGGTGCGCACGCCGACGTCGCCGAGGTCGGTGAGGTGCTCGCCGTCGGGGGTGCGGCATTCCTGGCCGGGGAGGATGACCGCCTGCGGGGGCGTGGCCGGGTCGTCGGCGACGAGATAGGGATCGGGCCCGCGGACGACCGCGAGGTCGCCGGGGCCGAGGCGGACGCCGTCGGCGTCGTCGGGCACGATCCAGGCCACGCCGCGGACGACGGCGACCAGGGTGAGCGGTGCGCGGTCCTCGATCCGCAGGCACCAGGGCGGGGTGAGCACCGATCGGAGGAGGAACGCGCCGCGGGCGCGCGGGCCGTCCAGGAGGGCGGCGAGGGGATCCATGAGTCCATGGTAGACGCTGGCGCATGGATATGAGCTGCTGAACTATGGATCGTCTCATTCGGAGGCGATTGACTGGGGACATGTCAGCGGAAAGGAGAGGTGCCATGCCTACGGTGGGGGTCATCGTGCTGGTCGCGGCGACGATCACGGCCGGTCTGTCGGCGGGGCTGTTCTACGCCTACGCGTGTTCGGTCATGCCCGGTTTGGCACGGGGCGACGCGAAGACGTTCGTCGAGGGGATGCGCGGGATCAACGTCGCGATCCTCAACGGCTGGTTCATGGCGACGTTCCTGGGCGCGCCGCTGCTGGCGGCGGTGGCCGGGGCGCTGCACTTGCGCGCGGACCTGCGTTCGGCGCTGCCGTGGGTGCTGGCGGGGTTCGCGTTGTTGCTGGTGACGCTGATCGTGACCGGGGTGGTCAACGTGCCGCTCAACAACGCGCTCGAGGCGGGTGCGGCGGACGGTTCGGCGTCGTTCGAGGAACTGCGGTCGCGGTTCGAGACGGTGTGGGTGCGCTGGAACGTGGTGCGCGCGGTGACGTCGACGGCGGGCTTCGGCTGCCTGGTCGGCGCCCTGCTCGCCCGTCGGTGAAGGTCCGTGGGGGCCTCCTTGAGGGACTCTGGCTCCCTCAAGGAGGCCCCCACGGACGGTCGGTCACTCGGCGACGTGGAAGAGCAGGTCGGTCGACCACTGGGTGGGGTCGGGCTGTTCGAGCGGGTTGGTGTTGAGGACTTCGAGACGTCCGGCCCAGTGCTCGCCGTCCTCGGCCTCGGTGCTGTCCCAGCGGACGCCCTCGGCGGCACCCCAGTCGAGCACGGCCTTGGTGGCGCCGAACAGCCCGTCGGGATGGCCGACGTAGGTGCTGAGGACGTACTTGCCCGCGGGCACGACGCCGGTGATCAGCGGGGCTTCCGGGGTGAACTCACCCTCGACCGGGACGCAGGCTTCGGCGGTGAAGCGCATGCCGGGGTGGATGACGAGGTACCGGAAGAAGGGCGCGCCCGCGGGGGCCAGCCCGTGCTGGGCGAGCAGGCCGATGATCCGCGGGATCTGGTCGGCGATGGTGGCGAACTCGGTGACGGCGATCGTGGCGCGGGCGCCGACGTAGTGCTGAGCCGGACGGTCCACAAAGGACGGCATGGCTGGTCGCTCCTCGGTCAGGGGTGGTCGGGGGTCAGGACCGGGCGGACCTCGATGGTCCCGTACCCGGCGGCGGGGTGGCGGGCGGCGATGTCGATGGCCTCGTCGAGGTCGGCGCACTCGATCAGGCAGTAGCCGCCGATCTGTTCCTTGGTCTCGGCGAACGGGCCGTCGCTGAGCAGGACCTCGCCGCCGCGGACCCGGATGGTGGTGGCGTCGCCCGGTGGGCGCAGCCCGGCGCCGTCGAGGATGACGCCGCGGCGCTGCATTTCCTCGCTCCAGCCGCCGCAGCCGTCGTGCTGGTGCTCGGCGGCCGTCTCGTCGCCGCAGATCATGAGCAGGTAGCGCATCGCGTGATCCTTTCAATGCAGGCCGGGGCCTTGGTGGAGGCGCGCGGCCGGGTGCTCGGCGGTCACGTCCGTCCCTCCGTTTTGGTTCGGTCGTCGATCCGACGTACGGGATCGGCCGGGACCGACACCTCGGCGGAGGAGTTTTCGCCGGGGTCTGTGGTGCCGAGGCCGGCGAGTCGGCGGGTGAGGTAGCTGCGTTCGGCAGCTGTCCCGGCCAGTGCGAGCGCGTCCCGGTAGGCGTCGGCGGCTTCGGCGTGGCGGCCGAGCCTGCGGAGGAAGTCCGCGCGGGTGGCCGGGAGCAGGTGGTATCCGGTGAGGACGCCGTCGGCGGCGAGCCGGTCGGTCAGCGCGAGACCGGCGGCCGGTCCGGCGGCCATGCCGACGGCGACGGCGCGGTTGAGTTCGACGACCGGGGTCGGGGTGTGCTTGTGTAGTTCGTCGTAGAGGCCGGCGATCTGCGGCCAGTCGGTGTCGGCGGGGCGCGCCGCGGTGGCGTGGCAGGCCGCGATGGCCGCCTGGATCTGGTAGGGCCCCGGCCGTCGCCTGCGCAGGGCGGTCTCCAGCGTGGTGGTGCCTTCGGTGATTTCCCCGGCGTCCCACCGGCCGCGGTCCTGTTCGTCGAGCGGGACGAGGGTGCCGTCCGGGCCGACGCGGGTGTCGCGGCGCGCGTGCTGCAGCAGCATCAGGGCGAGCAGGCCGAGCGCTTCGGGTTCGTCGGGCATGAGCCGGGCGAGCACGCGGGCGAGGCGGATGGCCTCGGCCGCGAGGTCGGGGCGGAGCAGGTCCGGTCCGGCGCTGGCCGAGTAGCCCTCGTTGAACAGCAGGTAGAGGACGCCGAGGACGGCGGTGGTGCGTTCGGGCAGCAGGTGCGTGGGCGGTACCCGATAGGGGATGCCCGCGTTGCGGATCTTGCGTTTCACCCGGACCAGGCGCTGGGACATGGTGGGTTCGGGGACGAGGAAGGCGCGGGCGATCTCGGCGGTGCTGAGCCCGGTCAGGGTACGCAGGGCGAGCGCGACCTGCGCCTCGACCGCGAGCGCGGGGTGGCAGCAGGTGAAGATCAGCCGGAGCCGGTCGTCGCGAACGCCCGAGTCGCCGCTGTCGTCGGGATCTGGGTCGGGGAGGAGCATCTGGGCCGCCTCTCGGAGCTTTCCGGCGCCGACCGTTTCGCGTCGGATCCGGTCGATGGCGCGGTTGCGGGCGGCGGTGGTAAGCCAGGCGCCGGGCCGGGCCGGGATCCCGTCGCGGTGCCAGGTGCGCAGGGCGAGCGCGAAGGCGTCCTGCGCGCATTCCTCGGCGAGGTCCCAGTCGCCGGTCATGCGGATCAGCGTGGCCACGACCTGGCCCCACTCCTCGCGAAAGGCGCCCGCGACCGCGGTTTCGACGTCCGTCGCCATCTGCTCCCCTCCGTCGCCGGTGTGTCCGGTCGATGGTTCGACGAACGGGACACCGGCGGACCGACAGCGGAGTGAAACTATCTCGCGGCGAGGAGTCCTTCCAGCCAGGACACGGTGTCGGACACCGGGGGCTGCGTGGCGAGTTCGGCGGCGAGCCGGGCGGTGTTGCGGCGGTAGCGGTCGTCCTCGAGGACCGAGGTGACGGCGTCGTGGATGTCGGCGGGCGTGACGGTGACCGGGTCGAAGACGTGGCCGAGGCCGAGCGCGGTCACCCGGTCGCCGTTGTCCGGCTGGTCGGCTCCCATCGGGATGACCACCTGGGGCAGGCCGTGGGTCAGCGCGCCCAGCACGCTGCCCGATCCGGCGTGGGTGACGACGGCGTCGCAGTGCGGGAGGACCTCGTGCTGCGGCAGGTAGCGGGCGAGGTGGAGGTGCGCGGGCCGGGGGCCGAACTCGGCGGGGTCGATGAGCGGTCCGACGGTGACGACGGCGGTGACCGGGAGTTCGGCGAGGCCGTCGAGGACGCGGGTGAACAGGTCACCGGATTCGGTGTTGAAGATCGTGCCGAGGGTGAAGTACACGGTGGGGCGGCCCTCGGTGTGCCAGTGCGGACGCGGTCCGGCGGGGACGGGCGCGGTGTGGAAACTCCGTGCCGTCGGCGGCAGCGGGCAGCGCGGATCGCGGAAGGACGGCGGGAAGGGGTTGAGCACCAGCTGCCGCGCGCCCATCCCGGGCGGAGTGTCGGCGGGCAGGCCATACGCGGCGCGGGACTCGTCGAGCGCGGGACCGACGTTTTCGGGACGGACGAACGTACCGGCCGCCCCGACGAGCACGGTCGCGCAGGGCAGGCCGAGGCGCTCCGCGGCGATCATGGCGCCGAAGTCGAGCTCGTCGCACAGGATCAGGTCCGGCCTCCATGCGGCGCACAGCGGCAGCAGGTCGTCGGCGCGCTGGGGGGCGGCGCGACGGGCGAAGCCCTCACGGAGGTCATCCGCTTCGCGTTCGCGGTCGACCGGGAGCAGCGGTTTGCGGGCGCCGGTGCTGTCGAAGTCGGGGCCGGCGGGGAAGCCGGGGAACCCGGCGGCCTCGATCGCCGGGAGCATCAGTGGCGGGCCGGAGAAGGCGACGGTGTGCCCGGCGGCGGCCGCGGCACGCGCGATCGGCACCAGTGGCTGGAAGTGGCCGTATCCCCCGACGAACGCGCACAGCAACCGCATCCGTCCACTTTAGCCGGACGCGGTGTGCTCCTCGCGGTCGGTGATGAGGGTTTCGATGCCGTCGAGGATGCGGGCGAGGCTGAAGCGGAGGGCGTGCGCGGGGCTGGCCGCGGCGCCGTGTGTCTGCCCGGCGACGGTGCCGACGCGGGCGGCGAGGGGGTAGTTGGCGGGGTCGGCGGCGGGGATCTCGGCGAGCACGGGCGCGCTGGCCGCCCACCACTGGTCGTCGGTCATCCCGCTGTGGCTGACGAGCCGGGCGGCTTCCACCGAGCCGCGCGCGAAGCCCTGGACGACGCCGTTGACGAGGGTGGTCAGCGCGTCCATCTCCAGGTCGTCGAGGCCGATGCCGTCGATGGCGGCGAGTTCGCGTTCGTACTTGGCGAAGGTGTGCGGTCCGAGTGTCGGGCGGCCGGTGACGACCTGGAGCATCCAGGGGTGGCGGTGATACATCCGCCAGGTGTCCTCGGCGATCTCGGTGAGTGCCACGCGCCAGTGGGTGCCGGGTTCGACCGGGGCGAGCTCGGCGTGGGCGTGGTCGAGCATGAGGTCGATCAGTTCGGCGCGGCTGGGGACGTAGGTGTAGAGCGACATGGGGGAGACGCCGAGTTCGTCGGCGACCCGGCGCATGGACACGCCCCCGATGCCGTCCGCGTCGGCGAGCTTGATCGCCGCGCGGACGACATCGGTCACCGAGAGCTTGGGTTTCGGGCCGCGGCGCGGCGGGCCGTCGACGCCCCAGAGCAGTTCGATGGTGCGTCGCGGATCGCCACTGCCGCTGTACTCCGTGCTCACGTGCGTTATCCCGCCCATCACATTTTTGTACACCGTACGGAGATATGTTAGCCTGTTCGCCGTACGACGTACAGAGAATGGGGTGGGATGACTTCGCGGGAATCCGCACTGTTCGAGCCAGCCGATCCGCCCCGCCTGGGGAAGATCGTGTTCTGGGATCTCGGCACGAGCCCGGCCGAAAACACCGAGACGCTGCGAGTGGCGACACCCGAGGCCCGCGCGGTCGCGGCGCGGCGCGTTCCGGTCCTGGAAGCACTACCCGTGCTGCTGGCGGCCGAGGATCCGTCTCCCGCCGTCCGGTTCTGGGCGACGGCGGCGCGCGCGGCGCTGCGGCTCGCCTCGGCCGGGCGGCTGCTGCCCGGGGTGTCCGCGGCGGGGCACGACGCGTGGCGAGCCGGGCCGCTGGAAGCGGCGGAGGTGGCCTGGCTGCGCGAGCTGGCCGACGCGATGCCACCGGAGGCACACGCCGCGCCGGTGACCGGAGACGAGGCCCGGCTGCCCGCCCGGTATCCGCTGCTGCGGGCGTTCCTCGACGCCGTCGTCGACGCCCTGCCCAGGACCCCGGCGGCCGCGGCGGCGACCGGCGAGCGGCGCTACGCCGCGGGCCCCGCCCAGGACGCCACCGGCCTGCGGGACTTGGCCGACGAGGTCTCCGCCGGGCTGGATTCGGGCATCCGGGTCTCGCTGCGGGTCGAGATTCCCGGCGGGGATCCGGCGGCCGGGCGGTATCGCGCGGTCGTCCAGGTGCACAGCCTCGCCGATCCGTCGCAGGTCGCCGACGCCGCGCGGTTGTGGGCGGGCGAGGGCGATTTCGGGCCGAGGGCCCGGATCGACGTGATGCTGGCGTTGCGCCGGGGTGTGCGGGTGTGGCCCGTGCTGGAGCCGCTGCTCGCCGCGGCGGTCCCGGACGAGCTCGATCTGCGCGAGGAGGAGATCGGGGAGCTGATCGCGGCGGCGGCGCCGCGGCTGGGCGCGGCCGGGATCGAGGTCCACTGGCCCGCCGAGGTGGCCGGGGGTCTCACCGCCCGCGCGGTGATCAGCGCGCGGGGCGCGCCACCGGAAGACCTGCCCTCGTTCTTCGGCGGTGGGCGGGCGCTGGCGTTCGACTGGCAGCTGGCGCTCGGTGGCGAGGTGCTGACGGCGGCGGAGCTGGACGCGCTCGCCGAGTCGCGGCGGCCGATGGTCCGGTTGCGGGACCGGTGGGTACTGGTCGATCCGGCGCTCGCGGCGAAGGCGCGCGACCGGATGCTCAAACCGCTGACGCCGGTCGACGCGCTCGGGGTGGCACTGAGCGGGACCGCGGAGATCGACGGCGAGCACGTCGAGGTGGTCACCGAGGGCTGGCTGGACGAACTGCGGGAGCGGCTCTCGGCCGCGCCCGAGCCGCTCCCGCAGCCCGAAGGCCTGGCCGCGTCGCTGCGGGACTACCAGCTGCGCGGGCTGCGCTGGCTGGCGACGCAGACCGCGCTCGGGCTCGGCGGGTGCCTGGCCGACGACATGGGGCTGGGCAAGACGATCACGCTGATCGCGCTGCACCTGCACCGCGCGGCGGAGTCACCGGAGGCGGGGCCCACCCTGGTGGTCTGCCCGGCTTCGCTGCTGGGTAACTGGGAGCGGGAGATCGAGCGGTTCGCGCCCGGCACGCCGGTGCGCCGGTTCCACGGTGGCGCGCGGTCGCTGGCCGGGCTCGACGGCGGGTTCGTGCTCACCACCTACGGCACCCTGCGGGTCGACCCGGCGCCGCTGGCCGCGGTGCGCTGGGGGCTGCTGGTCGCCGACGAGGCCCAGCACGTCAAGAACCACCGGTCGGGCACGGCGAAGGCGCTGCGGTCGGTGCCGGCCTCGGCGCGGGTCGCGCTGACCGGCACCCCGGTGGAGAACACCCTGTCGGAGCTATGGGCGATCCTGGACTGGACGACGCCGGGCCTGCTCGGCGCGCTGCCCGAGTTCCGGCGGCAGTGGGCCAGGCCGATCGAGTCCGGTGATCCCGTCGTGGCGGAGCGTTTCGCCCGGCTGCTGCGCCCGTTCCTGTTGCGGCGGCGCAAGTCCGACCCCGGCATCGCGCCGGAGCTGCCCGCGAAGACCGAGACCGACCGGCCGGTCACGCTCACCGCCGAGCAGGCCGGGTTGTACGAGGCGGTGGTGCGCGAGTCGCTGGCGGAGATCTCGGCCAGCGACGGCATGGCCCGGCGCGGGCGGATCGTCAAGCTGCTCACCGGGCTCAAGCAGATCTGCAACCACCCGGCGCAGTTCCTCGGGGAGAAACCCGGCGAGTCCACTGTGGATGGACGGTCGGGCAAGCTCGAACTGCTCGACGAGCTGCTGGGCACGATCCTCGCCGAGGACGGCGCGGTACTGGTGTTCACCCAGTACGTGGCGATGGCGCGGCTGCTGGAACGGCATCTCGCCGACCGCGGGATCGGTGCCCAGCTGCTGCACGGCGGCACCCCGGTCGCGCGCCGGGAGGAACTGGTCCGCCGGTTCCAGGACGGGGCGGTCCCGGTGTTCCTGCTCTCGCTCAAGGCGGCGGGCACCGGGCTGAACCTGACCCGCGCCGACCACGTCGTGCACTACGACCGGTGGTGGAACCCGGCGGTGGAGGACCAGGCGACCGACCGCGCGTACCGGATCGGGCAGACCCGGCCGGTGCAGGTCCATCGGCTGGTCGCCGAGGGAACGGTGGAGGACCGGATCGCCGGGATGCTGCGGGAGAAACGGGCGCTCGCCGACGCGGTGCTCTCCGGCGGGGAGGCCGCGCTGACCGAACTGTCCGACGCGGAGCTGACCGAGCTGGTGGAACTGAGGAGGTCCCGATGACCGACGACGTACGGGGGTTCCCGGCGTTCGGCGCCCAGTCCGCCCGCGGTCAGTTCGCCCGGTCGTGGTGGGGCCGGACGTGGCTGTCGGCGATGGAGGACACCGCGCTCGATCTCCGGCAGCTCAAGCGTGGCCGCAAGTACGCCGCGGCGGGGCTGGTCGGGCCGATCACGGTCAGTCCCGGCCTGATCGCCGCGCCGGTCGACGACGTGGACGGCGGCCCCTACCGGACCCGGCTGCGGCTGGCCGAGCTGTCCGATGTGGACTGGGAACGGTTCCTGGACCGGGTCGCCTCCCGGGCCGGGCACCTGGCCGCGCTGCTGGACCGCGACATGCCGCACGATCTGGTGGAGGCCGCCGACGACGCCGGGGTGCACCTGCTGCCGGGGATCGGCGACCTCGACCCGGAGTGCGACTGCCCCGGCTGGGAACTGCCGTGCCGGCACGCGGCGGCGTTGTCGTTCCAGGTGTCGTGGCTGCTCGACGCCGATCCGTTCGTCCTGCTGCTCGTCCGGGGCAAGGGGGAGCGGGAGGTGCTCGACGAGCTGCAGCGCCGCAACGCGCCCCGGTTCGTCCGCGCCACCGGCACCGACGAGGACGTCCCGGCCGCGGACGCCTTCGCCAGGCCCGTCCCGCCGCTGCCGGACCTGGCGGCCTTCACCCCGCGCGGGGGCCCCGACGTGCCCGACGCGCCGGGTATCCCGGCCGCGACGTTCGCCCTCCTGGCGGCCAACGCCGCAGCGGCGGCCGAGGCGGTGCTGTCCGGCGCGCCGAAGCCGAACCGGCGTCACGACGCGGTGCGGCTGGCCGCGACGTTCCCGGACACCGCCGCCGCGGCGCGGCTGCGGGAGGACGCCGGGGAGGACTTCCCCCGCGCGGTCGCGGCCTGGACCCACGGCGGACGCGGTGGCCTGGACGTCCTGGAGTCGGTGTGGTCCCCGCCGAAGCCGGTGCTCGCCAGGGCGCGGGCGGCGCTGGCGGAGGTGGCCGAAGACCGTGACGTCGAGCTGGAGTTCGAGCGCAACCGCGGCACCGTGGCCGGCGCCGGCGTCCAGATCCGGGCGGGCCGGGACGGCCGCTGGTACCCCTATCGGGCCGAGGACGGCGTGTGGTGGCCGTCCGGTTCGCCCGAGAACGACCCCGGGGCGGTCCTGGCCGCGTTGCTCGGCTGAGCCGCCGCCTTCGCTCGAAGGGGTAGTCGCCTCGTCGCTCAGCGTGTAGAGAAGAAAGGCAAGTGACGGAGCGGCGAGGACTGGGGGTCCGGAATGGCTGCGCTGAATCGGCGAGGTTTCCTGGCGGGTGTGGCCGGTGCGGCCGCGGTGTCCGGGATCGAGGTGGCGGCCACCGCACCGGATGCGCTGGCCGCGCCGGACGAGCGCCGTCCACCGGACGGTATTCCGGTGACGTTGTCCGAGGGCACGGGCATGGCCGCGCGGATCTCTCCCGACGGCCGCGCGATCGCCTTCGACGCGGCCGGGGTGCTGTGGGTGATCCCCGCCGAGGGCGGCCGCGCGCGCCGGCTGACCGGGGATCTGGCCGATATCGCGCTGCCGGACTGGGCGCCGGACGGTGCGACGCTGGTGTTCCAGTCCTATCGGGACGGTGTGTTCAACCTGTGGACGATCCGGGCCGACGGCTCCGGGCTCCGGCAGCTCACCCACGGCCCCTACGACCACCGGGAGCCGCGGTTCTCCCCGGACGGGACGAAGATCGCCTACTCCTCCGACGCCGAGGGCGGCAGCTACGGCATCCACCTGTTCGACGTGGCCACCGGCACGTCCTCGGCGGTGACCCGTAGCGACGACCAGGAGTCCGAACCGGCCTGGTCCCCGGACGGATCGAAGCTCGCGGTCGTCGTCGGGTACCGCCGCATCGACGTGGTCACGCTCGCGGACGGGGCGCGTACCACCGTGGTGACCGTCCCCGCCGAGCACACCGTGCGCGCGCCCTCGTGGACGCCGGACGGCGCGGACCTGGTCTTCCAGCGACAGGTCCCGAACGGCGACTCGCATCTGGCGCGTGCCGGGAAGCCGCTGTTCACCGGCGAGGAGGTCTTCCCGTTCCCGGTGTCCTGGGCCGGGCCCCGCGAGTACGTCTACACCGCCGACGGCGTGATCCGGCGCCGTTCGCTTGATCACCCCGGCGCGCGAGAAATCGCTTTCACCGCGGCCGTGACGGTAACCCGGCCCCGGTACCGCAAACGGCGCCGGGACTTCGACTCCACCCGGCCGCGGCCGGTGGCCGGGATCGGCAGCCCTGTCCTGTCACCGGACAGTTCCCAGGTCGCCTTCCGCGCGCTCAACGACATCTACACCATGCGCATCGGCTCGGCGCCGAAGCCGCTGACCGGGGATCACTGGTGGAAGTGCGATCCCGCGTGGTCCCCGGACGGGAGGTACCTGTCCTATTCCACCGACCGCGGCGGGAAGCTCGACCTCTGGCTGCGTGAGCTCGCGACCGGGCGGGACCGGCAGCTGACGAACCTGCCGGGCGCGGCCGCGGTCTCGGGCTCGTGGTCCCCGGACGGCGCGCGGCTGGCGTTCCTGGACCAGACCGGCGCGCTGTACACCGTCGAGGTCGCCACCGGGGCGGTGCGGAAGGTCTATGCCGCGACGTTCGAGCCGGGCAGGCCGAGCTGGTCGGCCGACGGCCGGGTGATCGCGATGGCGGCGGTCAAGCCGTACTCGGCGCGGTTCCGGGAAGGGCTCAGCAAGATCCTGCTCGTGGACGTCGCGACCGGGGCGGGCCGCTACGCCGACCCGATCCCGGACCGGTCGATCCAGACCCGGGGCGACGACGGCCCGGTGTTCTCCCCGGACGGCCGCCGGATGGCGTTCGCGATGGCCAGTGTGCTGTGGGTGCTCGACGTCCATCCGGACGGGACCCCGGCGGGCGCGCCACGCCGGGTCACCGACGAGCTGACCGACGCGCCGAGCTGGAGCGGCGATTCCCGGGAGCTGCTCTACCTTTCCGGTGGGCGGCTGCGGATGGTGTCCGCCGACGGCGGTGCCCCGCGCACCGTGGCGGTTCCGTTGAGCTGGACGAACGTGCGCACCCGCGGCCGGACGGTGATCCGCGCGGGAGCGTTGTGGGACGGCGAAAGCCACCGGCTGCGCCGTGAGGTCGACATCCTGGTGGAGGGGCACCGGATCGCCGCGGTCGAGTCACGGCGTGACACGTGGGACGCGAAGGTGGTCGACGCGCGTGACTCCGTCGTCCTGCCGGGCCTGATCGACATGCACCATCACCGCGAGATGCAGGGCTATGCCTACGGCGACCGGCAGGGCAGGTTGTGGCTCTCGCTGGGTTTCACCACCACCCGCTCGCCGGGCAGCCCCGCCTATCACATGGTCGAGGCCCGCGAGTCCGTCCAGTCCGGCGCCCGGGTGGCGCCCCGGTACTTCGCCACCGGTGAGGCGATCGACGGCTCGCGGATCTTCTACAACTTCATGCGCCCGACCTTCGACGGGCGGCAGCTGGAACGCGAACTCGAACGGGCCGAGGCGCTGGACTACGACCTGATGAAGGCCTACGTCCGGCTGCCACCGGAGTGGCAGCGGCGGGTGATCGACTGGGCACACGAGCGGGGCATCCCGGCGACCTCGCACTACAGCTACCCCGCGCTCGGTTTCGGCGGCGACGGGATGGAGCACATGGGCGCGACGAGCAGGCTCGGCTACTCGCGCACGAGGACGGAGCTGGGCAAGGGATATCGGGACGACGCCGAGCTGTTCACCGCCTCGGGCGCGGCCAGGACGCCGACCCTGTTCCAGAACGTCGTGATGTACGCCGAGGACACGAGTCTGGTCGAGGATCACCGGGTGCGGACGCTGTATCCGGAGTGGGAGTACGCGAAGCTGCGCGAGACGGCCGCCAAGGCGCGGACCGCCGACACCACGAAGGCGCGGCGCGTGCTGGCGCACGAGGTGCAGCGGGTCGCGGCCCTGATCCGTGGCGGCGGGCTGGTGGTCACCGGGACGGACTCGCCGATCGACTTCACCGCGGTGAGCACGCACATGAACCTGCGGGCGATGGTCGCCCATGGCCTGACACCGTACGAGGCGCTGGTGACCGCGACGAGCGCGCCGGGCCGGTTCCTCGGCGAGCCGCTCGGGCGGATCGCGCCCGGCATGTACGCCGACCTGATCGTCGTCGGCGGTGATCCGCTGCGCGACATCTCCCGCGCCGCGGACGTGCGCACGGTGGTGAGCAACGGGCTGGTGTACACAGTGGACGAACTGCTCGCGCCGTTCGTCACCGCGCGGGCCGCGCTCGCGCCGGCGCGGGTCGCGCCGGCGCCGGAGCATCCGGCGAACCGCGAGTTCTGGTGGCACGACCCGCACTACGTGGCCGCGAGCCGCCATACGTGCTGCGCGGACGGGTGAGTCGTCACCAGTGGCGGCCGCGGGGGAGCGCGGGCAGGTGCGGTGCCGAGAGATGCAGGATCCGGTACCGCGTCTCGTCCTCGTCCGGCGCGGTGTCCCGCCAGAGGGTGTAGCGCACCAGCTCCCAGGTGCGCGGGTCGATCGCGAGCGCGGCCGAATGGACGTCGTGGCGGCGGGTGTGCTCGTCGAGTTCGGCGAGTGCGCGGGCGATGGCGTCCGCCGGGGCGGTCTCGGCGGGCACCGGCTCGGCGCGTTTGCCCGCCGCCACGGGGACCTCGTCGAACGCGGGGCCTTCGGCGAACGCCAGCCCGGTCCAGTGCTGTACCACCGGGCGTCCGAACGAGTCGATGATCCCGCCGAACCCACCGTCCCAGAGGAAGGCGTTCATCCCGGCCGTGTCCTGCCAGAGGTAGAACGGCGCGTACTGGTTCAGGGTGGAGCCGTCGACACCTCGCTCGCGGATGCCGTAGGCCTTGAGGCCGAGCCCGGGGAACGCGTCGAGCAGGTGTCCCCGGGTGGCGACGCGCTCGCGGATGATCGCCATGTCGTAGTCGGCGGGCAGGGTGATCTCGTACTGCATGGCGTGCATCGGGTCTCCGTTCCTCGCGTGTCCGTACATACTAATAGGTACAGAGACGTGGTCGGCCTCGCCGGGGTGGCAGGCTGGTGAGGTCGCGTATTCAAGTGTCGCGAGTTCGTCGCGGAGGTGACGGTGTGTGGTCGTGCCGAGTGATCTGGGGTGCATCGGTTGTCCTGCGCGTCGGCCGGGGAACAGCCAGCGGGAGTTCGGGTTGGTGGCGGTGTTCATGTTGTCCCGCTGGACCGCCCCCTGAACGCCGGGCGGCCGGCTCGCCCTATTGGTGGGCGGTGCGCGCCGTCAAAGTAGTTCGGCCACCCGCCGAACCCCTCCGCCGCCCGTCCCTTGTTCCTGTTCCGCTGCCCCTGGCCTCACACCCCATCCAATGGGCTTGAGAGGTGTGCGAGCGATCCCACGACACGTTCGGCGGGCCCAATTGGATCACCCCGTGGCCCGGATGGTCAGTGCCGGTTGGCCCGGAAGAAGTTCAGCAGCACGGGGTTGACCACGTCCGACCGTTCCCAGTGCACGTTGTGCCCGCACTCGTTGGCCACCATCGTGCTCACCCTGCGGAAGTGCCCGGCCAGCAGACGCTGCACCGGCGGTGACGTGTGCGGGTCGGCGTCCCCCCATAGCAGCAGGGTGGGGACGGTGAGCCGTTCGATCACGGCCCAGCTCAGCGAGGTCGCCCTGGGCTGGACGATCCCGTTGGGCCCGGCCCGGTGATGGATGTCCAGCCACCTGGCGACACCGTCCGGGTCGATCGCGCGGTAGGACGGGCCCAACTCCCGGAAGTGGATGGGCAGCGCGTCGACCTCGGGCGACCGCAACCGCTCCACCATGTCCTGGTAGTCCCGCTCCCGGACCTGAAGCACGCACGCGCCGATCACCAGGCTGTGCAACCGGTCCGGGTGGTTGAGCGCGTAGTCCATCGCGTACCAGCCGCCACCGGCAACGCCGACGACGTGAAACTTCCCGACCCCCAGGAACTCCACGAGGTCGTGCAGATCCTCGATGCCGCTCCTTGGGTCGTTCGGGTCCTGCACCGGCGAGTTGGCGTACCCCCGACGCGAGTAGCCGATGACCCGGTACCCCGCACGGGCGAGGTACGGCTGCTGGTACGGCCAGCTTTCGCCACTGCCGCTCAGAGCGTGCAGCAGAACCACCGGCTCACCGGGCCCGCCGGTGTCCCAGTACCACAGCCGCGCCCCGGGCACCTGGAGCCAGCCCTGGGTAGCCGGAACCTGCTCGGGCACCGGGCTGCCGACGCCCGGGACCGGAACGCCCGGTGGGTGCGCGTCGGCGGTCCCATTGACCAGGGCCGTGCCGCCGAGGGCGAGCCCGGTTCCCTGCAACAGGGTCCGGCGGGATATCGGAAGCGACCGGTCCGGGTTGGCCTCGGCGTTGCCCATGTGACCTCATCTCGGGTGACCGGTTCCCGCCGACGTGCCGGACGTGCCGAGGAGCCGAACCACTGGCGCATCGGTGAATCACGTGCCGAGTCGGGTGGATGTGGCGGCCGTCCGGAGCGTAGCGACGGTCCGCACCCGACTCCAAGTCTCCCACTGGCGGGCCCGGAACCACCACCATCGCAGCAAATCGGGGTCGCCGACTGGTCACCGAATACGCCAGAAACGGGCAGGGGCTGAGCCGACCCGGACGATTACGCGAGATCGAACGGGGCGGGGAAGCGGCCTTCCCAGATCCGGCGGGATGCCTGTTCGGGGTAGGGCAGAGTCTTCGACTCGGTGTCCAGGACGCGGGTGAGGTGCCCGCCGGGCCGGTGGGCGGACCAGCCCGCGTCGCCGGTGGTGACGAAGCGGACCCATGTCTCCTGGAGTTCGCGGGAGAGCGCGAGGGCCTCGGGAGTGGGCTCCTCGCCGATGAGCTGGGTGCCGCTGGGGCTGTCCAGCGTGCCGAACGCCAGCGGCATGTCGAGGCTGTGGCAGGCGCCCAGGACGCCGCCGAGGGCCGGGGCGACCCAGCACAGTTCGAACAGGTACGAGGTGCCGCCGGCTGCGGCGTTCGCCTCGGCCAGCTGCTGTGACGGCATGCGGAAGAGGGCATCGGAGTACACCGTCTCCACCAGCTCTTCCGGGCCTGCCTGCGGGAACGCGGCACGGTAGGCCCGCGCGCCGTCCGGCTGCGGGGCGAGCAGTTCCAGGGCTGCGTGGGCGTCCTCCTCGGTGAAGGTGCCGTACCGTCCGCTCATGACGCTGAAGTACCGGAATTCGTCCCGGGCGTGGCCGACGAGCAGTTCGGTGCCGCTCGCGCGCGCGCCGGTCAGCGCGGACCAGGGCGTTTCCGGGAGGACCTCGCCGTCGACGACGGGGCACAGCGCGGTGCCGGTCTGCGTGAGGCGTCCCCAGCTCTCCCGGTGCGCGTGGAGGCGGGCGTTGAACGAGGTGAGCTCGGCGGCCAGGTGCCATGGTTCGATGTCGCGCAGGGCCTCGGCGGTGGGGGCCGCCGAGCCGAGCCGATCCGCGAACGCGGCGGTGACCTGCCGTGCCAGCGCGGGGGTGCTGTACAGCCCCGGCACCGAATGGGCGATGGCCCGCCGGAACAGGCCGCGCGCGGACTTCATCGTCAGCAGGGCGGCGACCGAGCCCGCCCCGGCGGACACCCCGCCCACGGTGACCCGGCCGGGGTCGCCTCCGAAGGCGGCGATGTTGCGCTGCACCCACTCCAGCGCCGCGATCTGGTCGAGGAATCCGCGGTTGGGCGGCACGTCGTCGAGGAACGCGAATCCCTCCGCGCCCACGCGGCAGTTGATGGTCACCACGACGACTCCCGCCTCGGCCAGCGCCGCCGGGTCGAACATCGGGTCGCTCGACGCCGCCGAGAGGTAGCCGCCCACGGGGATCCACACCAGCACCGGCAGCCCCGCCGCGCCGGGATCCGGAGTGCTGACGTTGAGCGTCAGCCAGTCGGTGCCCTGTGGGGGCACGTCGATCGGCAGGGACAGCGGTACCACGGGGCCGAACTCGACCGCCTGCCTCGTCCCCTCCCAGCGGTGCGGCGGCGCGGGCGCGGCGAAGCGGAGCGCTCCGACCGGGGGCTGGGCGTAGGGGATGCCGCGGAACACCGCGTGCCCCTGCCGCCGGCGCCCCTGCACCACGCCTTCCGTGGTCCGTACCTTGGGCTGTTCGGACATGACGGTTCCCTCCCTCGAGTGGACCCAGAATTATGGGTCAGGTGTATTATGTCAACCGTATTGGAACAGTCCCTGGGCACGAGGGAGGGGCCGGCGATGCCGAAACAGGTGGATCACCGCGGACGCCGCGAAGCGATCGCCCGCGCACTGTGGCGGGTGGTGGAGCAGCGCGGCGTCACACAGCTGACGATGCGCGTGGTGGCGCAGGAAGCGGGCATGTCACTCGGGCAGTTGCAGCACTACTTCGCCTCCCGGACCGCCATGCTCTCCTTCGCCATGGATTTCGCGTCCGAGCAGACCTCGGCGCGCGTGCACCAGGGGCTCGAAAAGCTCGGTGACCGTCCGCACCCCCGTGACGTACTGCGATTGACGCTGGCGGAAATGCTCCCCCTGCATGCCGACGCCCGCGCGACCAGCCGGATGAGCACCGCCTACGTCCTGGAGGCGCTGCACGACGAGGCCGTGCACGAACAGGCACGCCGCGGCCTCGTCCAAGGGCGGGCCCTCGTCGAGCGGCTGGTCCGCCAGGCGATCGCCGACGGGCACATCGACTCCGGCCGCGACCCGGCGACCGAGACCAACCTGCTCGTCGCCCTCACCGGCTTCACCTCCCTGATCGAACTCGACGTGATCGAGCCCCAGGACGCGCTCGCCGCGATCGACGTGCACCTGGACCGGTTGTTCAGGAGTACCTGAGCTGCCCTCGTCCGGCGGGCAAGCCGTGTCGTTTTTGTCCGGGGACATCCCGGGACATCCCGGCCTGTGGCGCGAGCACCCACCCCGTGCTGCGATCGAGCGGACACCCACTCGGAAGGAGTCACCTCATGCGTTCAGGCACTCGTACCGGCGCGATCGCGGCCGGAGCCGTCACCCTGGCATTGCTCGGCAGCGGAGTCGCGACGGCCGGCACCACCACCCCACTCGGGGGCTGCAACTGGCTCGGTTGCGGCGTTGTCAACAACGCGGTGAACCAGCCGGTGGAGATCTGCCTGAACTGGGGCAGCTCCACCTGCAAGACCGGGCAGGCCAGCTACCTCGCTCCCGGTCGGACCGCCGGTGGCAACGGCGTCGACATCGACGGCTACTACGTTCCGCCCGGCCATCGCTTCGTGATCTGGAACGGCCACCCGCCCAACCAGATCTCCGACGTGGTCAACGCCGGCTGGCACCAGATCCACAACGGGACCTACATCAGCGTCCGCCGGGTCCTCCCTGCCTGAACAGGACTCCCGGGCTCGGCTCGGCGCGGGTGGTCGCGCTGTTCGGCGCGGTACTCGCTGGGGGAGAGGCCCCGCAGCCGCTTGAACGCCACGCTCAGCGCGAAGGCGTTGACATAGCCCACTTTCCGCGCGATCGCGCCGACCGTCAGCCCGGTCTCCCGCAGCAGGTCCGCGGCCAGTTCGATCCGCCAGCCGGTGAGGTAGGCGATCGGCGGTTCGCCGACCACCGCGGTGAACCGCCGCGCGAACGCCGCCCTGGACATCCCGGCCCCGGCCGCCAGGTCCGTCACCGTCCACGCGCGGGCCGGTGTCTCGTGCAGCAGCCGCAGGGCCACGCCCACCTCCGGGTCCTCCAGCGCGCGGCACCAGGCCGGGGCGTGGGACCGCGGGTCGGCGAACCAGCCGCGCAGCGCGGAAACCAGCATCAGGTCGAGCAGCCGGTCCAGTACCAGCTGCCCGCCTGCGCGGTCCCGGACGACCTCCTCGGCGACCGCTTCCACCGGCGGCACCGGGCCGTCCGTCGCCGGGGTGACCAGCACCAGGGGCAGGGCCCGCAGCAGTCGTTCGCTCAACCGGCCCTGGCGCTCGAAGGCGCCGCTGAGCAGGACGTCGGCCTCGCCGTCGTCCGGTGTGCCGCAGGTACGGGACGCGGGTTCGAGGCCGGCGCCTCCCGGGCAGTAGTCGACGCTGGTCACCACCAGCGCGGGCGTGGCCGCCGGATCGTCGGCCACGGTGTAGGGCACGTCGCCACGCACGACGGCGATCTCACCGGTCTCGATACGCACCGGTTCGTGCCGGTCGGGGACGATCCACGCGTGGCCGCGGAGCATCGTGGCCAGTGTCAGCGGAGCCTCGCCCGCCATTCGCAGAGCCCAGGGCGAGGACATGATCGCCCGCCGGAACACCGCACCGTGCCCCCGTACTCCGGCCAGCAGTTCGGATACGACGTCCATCCTCGTAATGTAGACGCTCAGACATCGAAGAGAGATCCCTGGCCATGGAGCGTCTCGATGATCACCGGTTGACTGAGGTCATGTCCGAACATCCGATTCTGGTAACCGGGGCGACCGGCAAGTCCGGCCGCCGTGTCGTCGCTCGACTGCGCGACCGGGGAGCACAGGTCCGCGCCGCGTCGCGCGGGGGCGAGCACCACTTCGACTGGACCGACCGCGGCACCTGGGACGCCGCGCTGACCGGGGTGCGGGCGGTCTACGTCGTGCAGCTCGACGGCACGCGCCTCGTCCGCCCGTTCGTCGAACTGGCGGCCCGGCGCGGAGTACGGCGGATCGTGCTGGCCTCGGGCCGGGGGATCGACGATCCGCACTACGCGCCCGACCGCACCGGTGCCCGGCCGGGGATCCTCGACAGTGAGGCCGCCGTACGGGAAAGCGGTCTGGAATGGACGATCACCCGGCCGGGCTGGTTCGCGCAGAACTTCAGCGAAGGGTTCTTCGCCGACGCCGTCCACGCCGGTGAGCTGCGCCTGCCCGCGGGTGAGGGTGCCGCCAGCTTCGTCGACGCCGAGGACATCGCCGAGGTGGTGGCCGCCGCGCTGACCGGGGAGGGCCATGCGGGCCGCGTCTACGAGCTGTCCGGGCCGCGGGCGGTGACGCTGACCGAGGCGGTGGCCACGATCTCCGCGGCCACCGGACGCGAAATCCGGTACGTGCCCCTGTCGGTGGCCGAGTACATCGAGGAACTCGTGGCGCAGGGGCTGCCACGCGAGGACGCGGAGGTGTTCGCGGACGTCGTCGAGCCACTCCGGGAAGGCCGGGACGCGCACCTTTCCGACGGTGTGCGGCAGGCACTCGGACGGCCGCCACGCGCGTTCGGCCGGTTCGCCGAGGCCGCGGCCGCCGCCGGGGCGTGGCAGGGCTGACCACCGGAAACCCGACGGGTGGCCGGACGCCGGTCAGCGTCCGGCCACCCGTCCCGTCGGGGTGGGAGGGGTCCTGGCTCGGCGGCGGACACTCGGGCAGGCGGTCGTGTCGCGCACACGAACACGAGGAGGTTCTTCGTGCCCAGCGTCGAGCAGATCCGCGCGCATCGCCCGGGGGACGTCATCGCGGCCCGTGCCCTGGTCATCCTCGCCGTGCTGCTGTGGGTGCCGGTCTCGGGACATCTCTACGGCGACAACGCCGGTTTCCTCGGGCTGGTGATGGTCTTCTGTGTGTTCGGGTCCTTCGGTGCCGCCAAAGGGCGACAGGCCGGGAGGATCATGACGACGATCGCGCTGCTGGTGCTCTGTCTGTCGCAGCTGCCCTACTGCTGGCAGGGATTCCGGGACCCGCATCCGACCGCCGCCGAACTCGCCCTGCTGGACATCGCGGCGAACCTGGTTGCGGTGATCGCGGTGACGCTGCTGTACAGCCCCGCCAGCAACAGGTACGTCCAGCTGATCACCGTCGCGCTGCGCGGGGAATAGGCTCACCCGCGCTCGGCGGGCACGGCCTCGGCCCGCGCGATGATCGCCGAGGTGTCCGCGCCCGCGGGCAGGGTCCCGAACGCGACGCCCCAGTCCCCGCCGAACCGCGAGGCGCAGAACGCGTCCGCCACCGCCGGGTCTCCGTGCCGCACCAGCAGCGAACCCTGCAACGCCAGCGCCATCGACTCCACCAGCCGCCGCGCCCGATACTCCACATCGGACAGATCGGCCAGCTCCTTCTTCAGCCGGGCCACCGCGTCGTCCAGCCGCGCGTCCCCGCCGGCGGCCAGTTCGACCTCGGTGAAGTAGGCGGCCACCGACTCCGGCTGCCTGGCCATCGCCCGCAGCGCGTCCAGGGCCGCGACGTTCCCGGAGCCCTCCCAGATGGACATCAGCGGTGCCTCCCGGTACAGCCGCGGCATCCCGGACTCCTCGACGTATCCGTTGCCGCCGAGGCACTCCAGCGCCTCCGCCGCGTGCGAGGGCGCCCGTTTGCACACCCAGTACTTGGTCACCGCGAGCCCGAGCCGCCGGAAAGCCTGCTCCTGCGCGTCGTCAGGCCGGTCGGTCGCCGCGGCCAGCCGCATCGCGACCGTGGTGGCCGCGTCCGACTCGACCAGCAGGTCCGCCAGCACGTTGGTCATCAACGGCTGTTCGGCCAGGGTCTTCCCGAACGCGCGCCGGTGCCGCGCGTGGTGCACCGCGCGTACCGTGCCCAGCCGCATCCCCGACGCGCTGCCGAGCACACAGTCCAGCCGCGTGTTGTTCACCATCTCGATGATGGTGCGCACCCCGCGGCCCTCCTCGCCGATCAGCCACCCGACGGCGTTGTCGTACTCGATCTCCGAGGAGGCGTTCGAGCGGTTGCCCAGCTTGTCCTTCAAGCGCTGCAACAGGATCCGGTTGCGCGAGCCGTCCGGCAGAACACGGGGGAGCAGGAAGCACGACAGCCCGCCAGGGGCCTGCGCCAGGGTCAGGAACAGGTCCGACATCGGCGCCGAGGTGAACCACTTGTGCCCGACCAGCGTGTAGCTGCCGTCACCGGCGGGCGTCGCGGTGGTGGTGTTGGCGCGCACGTCCGAGCCGCCCTGCTTCTCGGTCATCGACATGCCCGCGATCAGGCCGCGCTTGGTGCCCGGCTCCCGGAGCCCGAAGTCGTACTCCTTCGCCGCGAGCAGCGGTTCGTACGTGGCCGCCAGCTCCGGATTGTACCGCAGCGCCGGAACCGCCGCGTAGGTCATGGAGATCGGGCAGCCGTGCCCGGCCTCGGCCTGGCTCCACACGTAGAACTTCGCCGCCCGCGCCGCGTGCGCGCCGGGGCGGGGATCACGCCATGGCGCGGCGTGCAGCCCGTGCGACACCGCGACGTCCATCAGCTCGTGCCAGTGCGGGTGGAACTCCACCTCGTCGATCCGGTGTCCGTAGCGGTCGTGCGTGCGCAGGACCGGCTCGTTCTCGTTGACCAGCCGTCCCCATTCCTGCACCCGCTCGGAGCCGGCGAGCGTGCCCACCTCGTGCAGTTCCCCGGTCGCCCAGTCCGCGCCGGCGCGCGCGAGCCCGTCCAGCAGCGCCGGATCGGCGGCCACGTCGTGGCCGGCCAGCGGCGGAACCTGGTTGGTGACCTCATGGGTAGCGGGCATCTCGACCTCCCAAACCGCGCAGCACGAAGGTGCGCAACTCGACGACTTCACCGGCACTGCCGCCGCTGAGCGGCCCGATCAGCACCTCCGCGGCCGCGCCGACCAGCGCGGCCGCGGTCAGCCGGGCGTCCTGCGGCGGCAGCGTCCCGCGACGCACCCCGTCCGCCACGTGCCCGGCCACGACGTCGCGGAACGCGCGGCGGAACTCCAGCCGCTCGGCGTCGATCTCCGGCCCGACCGGCTCGGCCAGCAGTGCGTAGGCCTGGCGCGGCGCCTTCAACGCGCGTGCCGCGAACGTCTCGAACACCGCCAGCACCCGCTCGACCGGGTCGCCCTCGGCCGAGGCCGCCCGCACCGCTTCGACCTCGCGGGTCACGACCTGGCGGAACACCCGCAGATCGAGTTCGGCCTTGGTGGGGAAGTGGCGGTAGACCGTGCCGGTCGCCACCCCGGCCCGCGCGGCGACCGCGGCCATCGAGCACCCGGCGTACCCGTGCGCGGCGAGCTGCTCGACCGCGGCGGCCACGATCTTCTCGTGCTGCGCGTCCAGTCTCTCCTGCACCTTCGGGGTGCGGCGGTACGGCACGGAAGAAGTGAACCACCGATTCATTACTTCAGTCAACGCCCGGACCAGCCACCGGACCGGCACCCGGTAGGCTCGCCCGAGACGTCAGTGGACCGGCCGAGGAGGTGAGCCCCATCAGCACACGTTCGCACCGGGCGCTCCTCCCGCACGGCCGTCCCGCCTAGCGGGGAGAGCCGCCCGACGGCATCCCCGAAAGGCACGCTCATGACCGTTTCCCCCGCCGGCCCCGAGGCCGTCATCGCCCGGCTCCGCGCCGTCGGCTGCGTCTTCGCCGAGGACGAAGCCCGCCTGCTCATCGACGCGGCGGGCACACCCGCCGAACTCGACACCATGGTCCGCCGCCGTGTCGAGGGCCTCCCGCTCGAACACATCCTCGGCTGGGCCGAGTTCGCCGGCCGCCGCGTCGCCGTCGACCCCCGGGTGTTCGTTCCCCGCCGCCGCACCGAGTTCCTGGCCCGCCAGGCGATCCGGCACGGCAGGCCGGGCGCGGTCGTCCTCGACCTGTGCTGCGGCTCCGGCGCCGTCGGCACCGCGGTGGCCACCGCCCTCGGCGACGTCGAGCTCTACGCCGCCGACCTCGACCCGGCCGCCGTGGAGTGCGCCCGCCGCAACCTCGTTCCCCTGGGCGGCCAGGTGTTCCACGGCGACCTCTACACGCCGCTGCCCGGCACCCTCCGCGGTCGCGTCGACGTCCTCACCGCCAACGCGCCCTACGTACCCACCGACGCGATCGACCTGATGCCCCCGGAAGCCCGCGTCCACGAACCCCACCTCGCACTCGACGGCGGCGCCGACGGCCTCGACATCCTGCGACGCGTCATCGAAGGCGCCGCGACCTGGCTGACCGGCACCGGCACCGTCCTCGTCGAAAGCAGCGAGCGGCAAGCACCCGAACTCGTGAAAGCCTTGACCCGCAACGGTTTCCGCCCGCAGGTCAGCACCTCCGACGACCTCGGCGCGACCGTCGTGCTCGGCACCAGGCACCCCGTCGAAGTCCCGGACAGCGCCGGGGAAGGCCGCTAAAGTCACCGGCCATGACCGAACCCGCCTACCTGAGCGCCACCCGCGCCGCCTACGACAAGGTCGCCGCCGACTACCACGACCTGCTCCGCACCGCCCTCGCCGACGCGCCCTACGAGCGCGCGATGCTCGGGGTGTTCGCCGAGCACGTCCGCGCGAGCGGCCTCGGACCGGTCGTCGACGTCGGCTGCGGCCCCGGGCGCGTCACGGGCTACCTCGACACGCTCGGAATCCCGGTCTCGGGCATCGACCTCTCCCCGGAGATGATCGCCGTCGCCCGCCGCGAACACCCCACCCTGCGCTTCGAAGTCGGCTCGATGACCGCGCTGGACCGCGAGAACGGCGCACTCGGCGGCGTCGTGGCCTGGTACTCGATCATCCACACCCCGCCCGAGCTGCTCCCGCCGGTCTTCGCCGAGTTCGCCCGCGTGCTGGCGCCGGGCGGGTACCTCATGCTCGCCTTCCAGGTCGGCGACGTACCCCGCCACATCACCAGCGCCTACGGCCACGACGGCCTCGACTACCACGCCTACCGCCTGCGGCCGGACCGGATCACCGCACTGGCCGCCGACGCCGGGCTCCAGTCGCTCTCCCACCTGGTCCGCGAGCCCGAGGGCGAGTACGAAAACAGCCCGCAGGCCTACCTCGTCCTCCGCAAGCCGACGGCCGCCTGACCGCTCACCAGCACCGGAACTCGGCGTCCCCGCCGGTGATCAGGCCGACGATCGCGTCCGCCACCCGCTCGACCGGGCCGGCCGGGATGTCCGGCGTGTTCGGATTGCCCCGCGCCAGCGCCCACATCGGCGTATCCGTCGCGCCCGGGTACACAGTGGACACCGAAACCCCGCCGACTCCCCGAAGCTCCTCCCGCGCGGCGTCGGTGAACGCGGTCAGCGCCGCCTTGCTCGCCACGTAGGCACCGTGCTCCGGATGCGGGCGCTCCAGCGCCAGCTCACCGGTACTGACCGTCACGATCGCGCCCGTGCCCTGGGGGACCATCACCTCCAGGGCACGGCGCATCAGCTCCACCGGCGTGAACACGTTGACCGCGAACAACTCCGACACGTCCCGGCATTCCACCACCGGGCCCATGACCAGCATGCCCGCGTTGTTCACCAGCGCGTCCAGCCGCCCCGACACCGCCAGCGCGGCGTCGATCACCCGGCCCGCGGCCCCCGGATCACGCAGATCCTCCGCGACCACCGTCGCCGCGGGCAATGCACCGGCCAGCTCCCGCAGCAACTCCACCCGCCGCGCCACCAGCACCGGATGCGCACCCGCCGCCGACACCGCGCGCGCCGTCGCCGCGCCGATCCCGCTGCTCGAGCCCGTCACCACCACGACGGCACCGGCCAGCTCCGCGGTCATACCGTCACCTCCGCCAGCGCCGGGTAGTCGGTGTACCCGTGGTGATCGCCCCGGTAGAACGTCGCCTCGTCCGCCTGCGCCAGCGGGGCACCGACCCGGAACCGGTGCACGAGATCCGGGTTCGAGATGAACAACGAGCCGAACGACAGAACATCCGCCAGCCCGTCCGCCACCAGGTGCAGCTGCCCCGGCCCGGCAGGCCAGTCGTGCGGGTGCTCATGCGGGTTCAGCATGAACACCCCCGGCCACTCCTCGCGCATCCGCACCGTCAGGTCCCGATGCCCGGGGAACTCGAACACGTGCAGGTACGCCAGCTCACGGGGGAGACCCCGCACCAGCGTCAGGTAGAGCTCGTGCAGCCCGGGCTCGTCGAGACCGAACGCCGTGCACCCGGGGGAGATCCGCAACGCCAGCCGCTCCGCCCCGATCCGCTCCGCCACGGCGTCCACGAGCTCCAGCGGGAACCGGACCCGCCCGGCGACACCGCCGCCGTACCGGTCGGTCCGCAGGTTCGCGTTGCCGGACAGGAACTGCTGGATCAGATACCCGTACGCGCCATGGAGCTCGACGCCGTCGAACCCCGCCTCGATCGCGTTCTCCGCCGCGTCGGCGAAGTCGGCGATCGTCTCCACGATGTCCCGCTCGGACAGCACGTCCGGAACCGGGTACGGCTCGCGGACCGCGGGCTCACCACTGTGGACCCGCACCTCGCCCTCGGCGGCCACCGCCGAGGGCGCCAGCGGACGCAGCCCGTCGCCCAGCAGTTCGGGATGACTGTTGCGCCCGGCGTGCATCAGCTGGGCGTAGATCCGGCCGCCCGCCTCGTGCACCGCGGCCGTCACCGGGCGCCACGATTCGACCTGCGCCGCGTCGTGCAAACCGGGCGTGTCGGTGTAGCCCTGGCCCACCCGGCTCGGCTGCGCCGCCTCGGAGACGATCAGCCCGGCCGTCGCGCGCTGCCGGTAGTACTCGGCCATCAGGGGAGTGGCGGACAGACCCTCGCCATACGCGCGACGCCGCGTCAGCGGCGCCATCGCGATGCGGTTGGGCAGGGTCAGCGAACCGATCGTGACCGGATCGAACACGGAAGGCATCGGATGTCCTTCTTTCAACGGGTTTCTCGAACCCCGTCAGCCTCCGCCCACCCGGCACCCATCGACCAGAAACGCGGCCCGTAGCGGCGCTATCCGACGTGTGCCGCGCTCTCCCGGCGCTATCCCACGACCGGAGTAGCCAGCTTGACCAATTCCATACTCGGCGCCGTCTCCACCGACACCAGCCCCGGCAAGCCCGCCACCGACCCGGTCAGATACCGGTACAACGCCGCACTGTCCCGGCACTGCACACTCGCGTACAAATTGGACACACCCGTGGTCGCCGCCGCGAAACTCACCTCCGAATGCCGCGCCAGCGCCTCACCCGCCGCGGTCAGCTCACCCGGCGCCACCGTCAGCCACAACCCCGCCGTCGCCCGCAAACCCAGCAGGGCCGGACGCACATCGACGTCGAAATACAACACACCACCCGCCCGCAGCTCCGCCAACCGCCGCCGCACCGACGTCTGCGACCAGCCCGTCGCCTCCGCCAGCGACCGGAACCCGGCCCGCCCGTCCCGCGCGAGCACCGCCAGCAGCGCACCATCCACATCGGACAGCTCCACCGGCTCACCCGGCAGCTCACCCCGCGGCGGCGCGAGCTCCGCACACTGCGCCGCGGTGAGCGGACCATTCTTCGTCAACGGGCTCTCGGTACCACCGAAGAACGTGTGCAGCACACAATGCGCGCTCACCCCGACCACCCGAGGCGTGCGGGGGAGCCGCGACAACACCGCCGACTCGGCCGACATCGCGTCCGCCGGCACCTGCGCCATACACAGGATCTCCGCCCCGCCCGACGCGATCTGCACCCACGAGGTCTCCGGCTGCCTCGCCAGCGCCCGAGCCAGCCCGGCCACCGCGTCCGGGGTACACCGGACCCGCACCATCCACAGCTGGTTCCCGACCGCCTCCGGCCACACCGCGCCGAAAACCCGCACCCCCTCCTCGGCACGCAGGCGCGCGTACCGCCGCGCCACCGTCTGGTCCGAGACACCCAGCAACGCGCCGAGCCGCGAAAACGCGATCCGGCCGTCGATCTGCAACGCCTGCAACAGCCCTCGTTCGACCGCGTCCAGCATCCCCCGATTGTCCCAGCCCACACCCGGCCCGGTGCCTCAGGACCCGGCCACTCCCTCCGCCAGCACACAGAACTCGTTGCCGTCGGGATCGGCCAGCACCACCGGCCCGGCCACGCCCCGATCGCCCTCGACCCGGCCAGCCCCCAGCGCGACGAGACGCTCGACCTCACCCTCCTGATCACGGCCGGCACCGGGGGACAGCTCGAAACGAAGCCGGTTCTTCCCGGCCCTCGCGTTCACCGGCGAACCACCCCAGGTGATCTTCGGCCCGCCACCCGGCGCCTGGATCGCGGTCTCCTCGTCCTGATCCCAGACCAACGGCCAGCCCAGCGCCGCTCTCCAGAAAAGGCCGACCTCCCGCGAACCGTCACACGCCACCGCACCGAGAAACCCGCAGCCCTCGAGGAAGGCGTTGCCCGGCTCGATGACACAGAACTCGTTGCCCTCGGGATCGGCGAGCACCACATGCCCTTCCTCCGGACGCTGCCCGATGTCGATGTGCCGGGCACCGAGCCCGAGCGACTTCGCCACCGTCGCCCGCTGATCAGCCGGCGAAACGCTCGTCAGATCGAAGTGCATCTGGTTCTGCCCAAGCTTCGGTCCCGAACCGGAGACGAACCGCACCCCGAACCCGGTCTCGCCACGGGGCACCAGCACGACAACGTCCCGCCCGCCACCGGTCAGCTCCCCACCCAGCACACCGGCCCAGAAGCGGGCCAGCCGAAGCGGCTCGCCCGCGGCAAAACAGACCGCGACCAGATTCGCCGTCATCCCGTCCTCCAAGCGAAACACCGCCGGACCTCGGCGATCAGGAAGGCAACGCTAAGCGCACAGCAGACCGCCAGGCAACGCGATTAGAGCAGGGGAGTACCACCCGTCACCGGCTCGGACGCGAGTTCGGCGGAGACTGAGTCCAGACAGGCCGGTCTAGTCCTCGAAAGCCCGCTTCAGCTTCTCCAACGACGCCACGATCTCCTCCATCTCCGCCGGGGAGAGACGCGAGGTGTAGGTGTCGGCGAGGTACTCCTCGTACTGGCGCATGGCCTGCCGATAGGACTCGCCCCGCGCCCGCAGCCGGAAGACGTGCACCCGGCCGTCGTGCGGACTCTTTTCCCGGGCGAGGTAGTCGTCCTGCTCCAGACGGGTCAGATGCTGGCTGACCGCGCTCTTGGACACGCCGATCCGCTCGGCCAGTTCCTTCGGGGTGAGGTCCGGGTCGCGGATGAGCTGGTTGATCCGCTCTGCCAGGGCGTGCACGCCCGGCGTCTCCTCGGTTGTCACGAGGTTATTGTTCCGCGACGCCCGCCTTCTTCGGGCCCCGACCACGCTTCTTGAGGCCCAAAGGACCCGCCCTCAGCCTGCAGATCCGAGTTTTTTGCGCTGATTGGCCTGGAAGCGCGCCTTCTTCTGCCGATTCCCGCACGTGTTCATGTCACACCATTTGCGAGTACGACTTTGACTGGTGTCGAAAAAGGCGGCCCGACAAGTCGACGACGCGCACAAGGCCAATTTCCCGTCTCGCTCACCGGCGATGATGCTGATCGCGTCGGCGGCGATCACACCCAGGGCATCTTCCACACCGGAAGCCGAATTGAGCCGCCATCGCCGCTCTCGTTCGAGCGTCAGAATCGCCGCCGCGCGCCCCTGAGCACTGCGGTCATTGATGATTTCGACAGCAGACCGGGGGAGAGGGTCATGGATCGCGGCCGCCGTCACGGCGGCGTGAATCGATTCCCTCAGTTCCCGGGCGAGTTCGAACTGGGCATCGGTACAGGAGTCCACCGCGAGACCATTCACCGCCAGCCAGTCAACGAATCGGCGCGGCGTGGGAATGCGCTCCACGGCGTTGCCGCAGCGCTCCGTAAGAGTCGCCGTGAAACTGGTCGCCAACACGCTGCCGAGACGAAAGTCGGGGAACTCGACACGCATGGAACCACCTTAGCAGGTTGCGGCTGAACGGGACGGCCTGCTAGAACCGTCTAAGCCGGTTCCGCTATGGCCAGGAGGTCCCATGACCAGCGACGTACGAGCATTCGAAGCTCACGCGACAGACGCCGACCTCGACGATCTGCGCGCACGACTGGCCGCGGCGCGACTACCGGAGGCAGAGACGGTTCGTCGCGCGGCACCCGATCCTCGCCGATGGGGACAGGGCGTTCCGCTCGCCGACCTCGTCGATGTCGTGAACTACTGGCGCACCGGGTACGACTGGCGGTCGTTCGAAGCACGCCTCGACCGGATCGGCCAGTTCCGCACGACCATCGACGGCCTCGGGATCCACTTCCTGCACCGCCGATCCACGCGCGCGGACGCCACACCGCTGATCCTGACGCACGGCTGGCCGGGCAGCATCGCCGAGTTCATCGATGTGATCGACGAGCTGGCGGATCCGAAAGACGCGGACGCGCCGGCGTTCCATGTCGTAGTCCCGTCGCTGCCGGGCTTTGGCTACAGCGACAAACCGGCCACCACCGGGTGGGGGATCGAAAAGATCGCGGCCACGTGGGTGGAACTGATGGGAAGGCTCGGCTACCGCCAGTTCGTGGCCCACGGCGGCGACTGGGGAGGACCGATCACCACGATCCTCGGCGGCAGGTTCCGGGCGCACGTACTCGGCATCCACACCACGACGCCGCAGGCGCCGCCCGGACTGACCACGGACGGACTGACGGAGGCCGAGCGCGAATGGACCGAAGAAACCCGGGACTTCTGGAATCACCACGCGGCGTTCGCGAAGCAGCAGGCGACCCGGCCGCAGACCATCGGCTACTCGCTCGTCGACTCGCCGGTCGGGCTTCTCGCCTGGATCCTCGACAAGTTCGCCGAGTGGACAGACACCGAGGACAGCCCGTTCGAGACGATTTCCCGAGACCGCGTTCTCGACAACGTCACCCTGTACTGGCTGACGCGCACCGGCGCGTCGTCAGCCCGCATCTACCACGAAAGCCATCTCTCACTGGACCCCGAACTTCGGGTCGACGTCCCGTCGGCGCTCACTGTCTATCCCCATGACATCGAGAAGTGTCCGCGCACCTGGGCACAGGAGCGGTACCGGCAGATCGTGCGATGGAGGTCGCCCGAAACCGGGGGACATTTCCCGTCGCTGGAGGTTCCCGAGTACTTCGTCAAGGACCTGCGGGAAGGTCTCGCGGCGGTGCTGGCTGCCGGTCGGTGAGCGCGACGTCCCGCAGAGGGGTCCCACCGACTACTTGACATAATGTACATTATCGGCGCTTTGGGATCGTGCTGATCAGGGCGTCGAGAGGGGTCATTGAGCCACAGTGCGCGACACGAACGGCGTCGCGTTACCCCATGGTCTGCCGTCAGCTCGCGCCGTCACGACGCGGACGCACGCCACGCCCGTTCTGCGTCGTGCGCCTGGAGAACGGCCAGGATCGCCCACGACGAGGTCGACTGGATGACGTCTGAGACAGCCCAGGACAACGCCTCAAAACGTCACAGTGACGTAGTGAGTCAAGGTGACCGGACCCGGCGAACCGGCGACGGAACGGATTCCCGGCGGGCGCTGATGATCACCCGATGACGGCAAAGCTTGGCCATCGCGACCTCAGCAGCCAAGACGTCAGCCGCCGAGCCGCGACTCCGTCCTTTGAGTCCGCTGACACCGCACTGTGCCAACTTGTCCGGCGATTCCCCCTGGATTGGGACGAACCAGTCAATACCGACATTTCATGCATAATAGCAATTATGCATGAAATCGCATAAGATTCAGCGGCAAATCTCACGCTCAGTGATCAGAACACCGACACCACCGAAGCGCCGCTGAGTGCGTCGCCGTCCTTGATCGAGCCGTCGTTTCCCGGGATCGTGGGAATGTCGGCCATGGTCAGGCCGCCGAGGAACAGTCCGGCCTGCTCCCCCGCTGCCGCGGACGACCGCTTCTTGCCCTGCGCTTCGATGCGCGAGACGGTGACAGAACGTGACTGGTCTTCCAGGGTGATCTTGGCGGCCTGACCCACGCGCACGGTGCCGCTGGTGACGGTCCCGGTGCAGACCACGCCACGGACGGGCACGACGAACACCTTGTCCACGGTGAACTGGAACGGCTCCGCCGGGGACTCGGGGTCGCGACGTCGTGAGAACAGGCCCATGGCGTCATCCTCGCACAGGGCCTCGGCGTCGAATTGTCGGTGCCGTACGGTACAAGATCCACATGAGGGTTTCCGAGGCACAGCAAGCCTTTTTCGCGGCACGTCGGCCCCGCAAGGACTCCCCTCACACCACCGCGGCCTATCGGCGTGATCTCGCCGGGATCACCGCGCTGCTGGTGGCTGAGCTGGGTTGCTCCGCCGAGGAGCTGGCGGTGACCGACCTGACCGCGCAGGCGTTGCGGGCGGCGTTCGGCGCGTTCGCGGACGATCACGCGAAGAGCTCGGTGCTGCGCGCCTGGTCGACCTGGAACCAGTTCCTCACCTTCTGTGTGTCCGACGGTCTGCTGGGCGGGAATCCGATGGGCGCCGTGGCGCGGCCGAAGACCCCTCCCCTGTCCCCCAAACCGTTGCGGGGCGAGGAGACGCCGGAGCGGCTGCTGGCTTCGGTGGCCGATGGTTCGCGGAAGGCGCGGGATCCGTGGCCGGAGCGGGACGTGTTGGTGATCGCGCTGGGCCTGGTGGCGGGGTTGCGGGCGGCGGAGATGCGGACGCTGACGGTGCGTTCGCTGGTGGGCCGGGCCGGTGAGCTGCGGTTGCACGTGCGGGGCAAGGGCAGTCGCGACCGGTCGATCCCGGTGCAGCCGATCATGGGCCGGCTGGTGGAGAACTACCTGGAGTCGTGCCGTCGCCGGTTCCCGCACACGCGGTTCGGACCTTCGTCGGCGTTGCTGCGGGATCGGGCCGGGGAGCCGATCGGGCGCGGGGCGCTGGAGTACCTGGTGAAGTCGTGTTATCGCTGGGCGGGTTTGCATGATCGGGTGCCGGTGGGGGCGAACCTGCACGCGTTGCGGCACACGTTCGCGACGCGGCTGGCGGAGGACGGGGCGACGGCGTCGGAGATCATGCGGTTGCTGGGGCACGCGAGCCTGGCCACGAGTCAGAACTACATCGAGGCGACCGGGCGGGAGCAGCGTGCGGCGGCCGCGAGCAATCGGACGTACCTGGCGCTCGATCGGCTGGCGCCGGAGGTGGAGGGTTAGCGGAGTTGTTCGAGGTCGCGGGCGGCGCGGGCGAGTTCGTCGGCGAGCTTGCGGAGTTCGGTGGGCTCGGCTCCGTCGTCGGTGGCGGTGACGATGTCCTCGGCGGCGCAGCGGAGCTGGAAGAGCCGGTCCTGGAGGGTGGCGATCTCGGTGTCGGACAGGACGACGGCGTCTTCGGGGAGTCCGCTGCGCTGCAGCGCGGTGCGGCGTTCGTAGGCGCGCTGGCGGCAGGACTGGCCGCAGTAGCGGCGCCGTCTGCCGACGTTGCCGCCCGCGGGTAGCCGTCGTCCGCACCAGCCGCAGTGTTTGGGGGCGCCGGTGCGGCGCGGTAGTGCCAGGTCGTCCGCCTGTTCGGCGTTTTGGGCCGCTTCCCTCACCCGGCAGACCCTAGCCGGACATCGTCCGCTCACGCTCGGGTCATCGGGTAAGTGCACACTGGTGGGGTGTCGTCTGCCTTTCCGTATCTCGCCGATCCGTTCCCCCGCGCCTTCGCTCATCGTGGCTGGCATCTCGACGAGCTGGCCGGGCTGGAGAACTCGTTGCCCGCGTTCCGGCGGGCGGTGGCCGAGGGGTACCGGTATCTGGAGACCGATGTGCACGCGACGGCGGACGGTGTGGTGGTCGTGCACCACGACGCGTCGCTGGACCGGACGACGGACGGTTCGGGTCTTATCGCGCGGCAGACGTGGGCGCAGCTGCGTGCGGTGAAGGTCGGTGGGAAGGTGCCGTTGTCGCGGTTGGAGGATGTGCTGGAGGAGGTGCCGGAGGCGCGGTTCAACATCGATGTGAAGGCGAATCAGGCGGTGGAGCCGTTTTTGCGGGTGCTGGAGCGGACCGGTGCCTATGACCGGGTGGCGGCGGCCGCGTTTTCGGACGGGCGGTTGGCGCGGCTTCGGCGGTTGGCGGGGCCGAAGCTGGTGACGTCGATGGGGCCGCGGTCGGTGCTGGCGTTGTGGGCGAACGGGTGGGCGCCGATGTTCCCGATCGCGCGGCTGGCGCGGGGTGCGATGGCGCAGGTGCCGGTGCGTCAGGGGCCGTTGACGGTGGTGGACCGGGCGTTCGTGAAGTCGGCGGTGCGAGCTGGTGCCGAGGTGCACACGTGGACGATCGATGATCCGGTGCAGATGCGGGCGTTGCTGGATCTGGGGGTGCACGGGATCGTGACAGATCGGCCGGATCTGCTGCGTGAGGTGCTGGTCGAGCGGGGTGCGTGGCAGCAGGCCGGCTGATCGGGCGTGGTCAGCGGGGTGCTTTGCCTTCCCACGCGGCTTTCCAGGTTTTCGGGCCGAGGCGGCCGGAGTCCTTGATGCCGTTGGCGCGCTGGAGGTCGAGGACGGCCTGTTTGGTCTTGTCGTAGTAGCAGCCGGTGCCCTGGAACTTGTAGCCGTGGGCGTTCATGCGGAGCTGGAAGGTGCGCAGGGCGGGTGCGCAGTCGCCGTAGGCGTAGACGAGGCCGGGCCAGGCGGGTTTGGGGCCGCCGTTGGGTGGTGCGGGCGGTGCCGGCGCGGGTGCGGGCGGGGTGGACTTGACCGGCGCGGGGGCGCCACCGCCGATGTAGGCGGATTCCTCGTAGGTGGGGACGCGTTTGCTGCGGGCGTCGCCGTCTTCGCGCAGGCCGAGTTTGCCGGCGCATTCCCAGGGTTGCCAGCCGCGCATCCGGTAGAGGTAGAGGGCGCGGTAGTCCTGTTCGCGGCTGCTGGCCTGGTCGGGTCTGCCCTGTCCGCCGACGCTTCGCCAGGTGGGTAGGTCGAACTGGTAGGCGCCGAAGTAGCCGTTTCCGGTGTTGACGGCGTAGCGGCCGCTGGACTCGCACATGCGGAGCTTGGCCCACGCGGCGGCGGCGGGGTCGGCGGACGCGGTGGTGGCGACGCTGATCTGCAGTCCGAGTACGGCGACGGTGGGGAGCGCGATCCTCACCACGGCTCGGTAGGCGGTGCGCAGGCGGTCCTTGATCATGCGCTGCACAGTAGGACTGTGACTCTTGGACCACAAGAGTCACACCACGCACACCAGCATCACATGGAACAGGGTGAATTTCGGTCTGCGACACGCCGTTCGGTGGGAAACGGTGGTGCGCCGATCGGGTGATGACGACAAACCGGACACGTTTTCTTCACGACGTGATCTCGGTGCGGGGTGTGCCAGTACTGTCCGCGCTGACCTCGATGTTCCTGAGCTGAGGAGCCCTGGATGGCGCTGACCGAGACCCGTGCGAGCAGCCGGGAACGGTGGGGCTGGTATTTCTACGACTGGGCGAATTCGCCGTTCTATTCGTCGGTGACGACGGTGTTCGGCGCGCTGTATATGAGCTCGGTCGCGGCGGCCGACGCGAAGTCGAATTTCACCCTTAACGGGGACAGGCCGTGTACGGACGCGGCGGGGGTCGAGAACAAGCTCCAGCACTGCGACGTGACGTTGTTCGGGCTGCACTTCCCGGCCGGTTCGCTGTGGGGCTATCTGCTGTCGGTGGCGACGGTGGTGCAGGTGCTGGTGCTGCCGATCGCGGGCGCGGTGGCGGACCGGAGCCGGAACAAGCGGCGCATCCTCGGCGGGTTCGCGTTCTTCGGGGCGACGGCGGCGGCGTTGATGTTCTTCATGGCCGGGTCGAACTGGCAGCTCGGCGCGGCGCTGTTCGTGCTGGGGAACATCGGGTACGGCGGTTCGCTGGTGGTGTACTACTCCTTCCTGGTCGACATCGCCGGGCCGGACGAGCGGGACGCGGTGTCGGCGAAGGGGTGGGCGTTCGGGTATCTCGGCGGTGGCCTGGCGCTGGCGTTGCAGCTGGGGTTCTACCTCGGCCGGGACGCGTTCGGGGTGGACCAGCCGACCGCGGTGCGGGTGTGTTTCCTGACCTCGGGGTTGTGGTGGGCGTTGTTCACCTTCCCGGCGGTGCGGGCGCTCCCCCGGGTGCATGTCCCGGTGGTGTCCGAGCCGGGGCGGTCGGTGCTGGGCGCGGGGTTCGCGGAGCTGCGGCGGACGCTGGCCGAGGCGAAGGCGTATCCGCTGACGCTCGCGTTTCTCGGCAGCTATCTGGTGTTCACCGACGGGATCAACACGGTGGTCACGGTGTCGGCGCAGTACGGGAAGGACGAGCTGAGGTTCGGCGACGAGGTGCTGATCATGACGGTGCTGGTGATCCAGTTCGTCGCGTACGGCGGTGGAGTGCTGCACGGGCTGGTGGCGCGGCGGCTGGGTGCGAAGCGGACGATCCTGATCAGCCTGGCGTTCTGGGTCGTGGTGCTCGGCGGGGCGTTCTTCGTGCAGCCGGGGCGGCCGGCGCAGTTCTTCGCGGTGGCGATCGGGATCGGCCTGGTGCTGGGTGGGACGAACGCGTTGTCCAGGTCGTTGTTCGCGCAGATGATTCCGGCGGGGAAGGACGCGCAGTACTACTCGCTCTACGTCGTGGGTGAGCGGGGGACGTCGTGGCTGGGGCCGCTGGTGTTCGCCGGTGTCGGGCAGGCGACCGGGTCGTTCCGGCTGGCGATCGTGGCGCTGGTGGTGTTCTTCGTGCTGGGTCTGGTGCTGGTCTGGCGGGTGCCGGCGCGGCGGGCGATCGTGGCCGCGGGCAACCGTCCGCCGGAGGTGCTGTGAGGCACCGATAGGGTCGGCCGTCGTGACTTTGGTGAACGACAGCGGGCGCGAGGGCCCGAGCCCGGTGGACGGCGACCCGACGGACGCGTTGTCCGCGGTTCCGGCGGCCGGTTCGCGGCGGGGAACGCCGCCGGTGGGCAGGCTCAAGTTCTGCTACGGCCCGATGGACTGCGGGAAGTCGACGCTGGCGCTGCAGATCGACCACAACCACGCCCGGCAGGGACGGCGGGGGCTTGTCCTGGTCCGGCACGACCGGTCCGGTGAGCCGCAGATCACCAGCCGGATCGGGATCACGCGGCGGGCGGTGGAGGTCGGGACGGCGACTGACGTGCGGGAGCTGGTGCGGCGGGAGTGGGCGCGGGGGCAGCACGTCGACTACGTGATCGTGGACGAGGCGCAGTTCCTCTCCCCCGCGCAGGTCGACCAGCTGGCCGAGCTGGCCGACGATGTCCAGCTCGACGTGTACTGCTTCGGGATCGCGACCGACTTCCGGAGCAAGCTGTTCCCCGGTGCCGCTCGTCTGTTCGAGCTGGCGGACGAGTTGCAGCCGGTGCAGGTCGAGGTGCTGTGCTGGTGTGGGCTGCCGGGGCGGTTCAACGCGAGGGTGCTGGACGGCGAGGTCGCCCGTGAAGGTGACACTGTTGTCGTGGCTGACACCGAACAATCCGTAGTTGAATCTTCAGCTTCAGTACGTTTCGAGGGCGATCCGGCTACCGTCCGTTATCAGGTACTCTGCCGCCGCCACTACCGACAGGGTGACCTGGGGCCCACAGCGGCTCAACACGGCCAGTTACGGTTGACGTGAGCAGAGGGTGAGTAGCCCATCTGGGGGATATCCGCACTAAGAAGGCCGTATTCACGTCACGCCAGAGCGCGAAATCGCTCCTACTAGAGGAAGCTGTTGCCGTCGGGTGAGACGCTCATCGTGAGCAACGACATGGTGTACCGGGAATCCTCGGGCCACCTCAGTCGTTGCATAGGGTGAGCACCACCCTGGCTCCACCCGGAGCTGACTGGAAAGGACCCCCATCATGGCCGACCGTGTTCTCCGTGGAAGCCGGCTGGGAGCGGTCAGCTACGAGACCGACCGCAATCACGATCTCGCCCCACGGCGCACCGTGCGCTACGCCTGCCCGAAGAACCACGAGTTCGAGGTGCCGTTTTCCGACGACGCCGAGATCCCGACGGTGTGGGAGTGCAGGCTGCACGGCAGCGAGTCCGAGATCGTCGACGGCGGGCAGCCTGAGCAAAAGAAGGTCAAGCCACCGCGTACCCACTGGGACATGCTCCTTGAGCGGCGCTCGATCCCTGAGCTCGAGGAGCTGCTGAACGAACGTCTCGCCGAACTCAAGGGACGTCGGACCCGCTCCGCCTGAGGTTTCGGCTTGTAGCTGCTCCCACCACAGATCGAAAGGCCCCCGTGACCTCCCCCCACGGGGGCCTTTCGCTGTCTACGGGGGCCGAGAGGTGTTGGACCCGGCCGGCAGGGACTTCGAGGACATTGTTTGCGGGGTGCCCCTGTCGGCCGGCCGATCCGGGTGAAGGCGAGGCCTCCTTCGAGCCGAACCGGGTGTTTACGACGGTAGGAACTCGGGTACCTTCCCGGCCAGCGCTTGTGCCAGATCCGCAGACTCGTGTTCCAGTTCGGCAAACATTCTCACTTTTGGTCGTCACTCGGATACCCTGGGTCTTTTGAAGAGCGCACGAAGCGGGGTTCGTGATGCCGGATCAGCTTTCGCCTGCCTTGATGTCGGCGATCCGCTGTGGGGATCACGCGGCCGTGGTGCGCTGCGCCCGCCATCAAGCCGGGTGGAGCCAGAACGAGCTGGGGCAGCGGTACGGCTGCGCGGCCAGCACCATCTCACGATTCGAAAGCGGACGTCGCCCACTGCGCGACGTCGCTGTCCTGCGGCGGTTCGCCGAAGTCCTCGATCTGCCCCCGGAGGCTTTCGGGCTCAACTCCGCCTCATCCGACCGGGTAACCGCTCGACACCCACCCACCACCGGAGCTGTCGGGCGCCACGCCCAGCCGGGAGAGGAGGACCTTCAAGTGCGACGTCGTGCGTTTCTGGTCGCCGCCGGACTGGCCAGTACCTCCCTTGCCACACCATCCGCCGCCACCGCGGAACCGGAGCCCGATCCGGCCGCGATGCTTTACGCGCGTCTGGAGAACGTGCTGGTCGGCCCGGCCCAGTCGGCCCTCACTCCCCTGCCGCTCCCGTTGCCCGCGGCGCTCGCCACCGCCAAGGACGACTTCCACGCCAGCCGTTACCTGTCCCTGGGTACGCGGCTCCCCCAGCTGGTCAGCAACGCCGAAGCGGCCGCGGCCGACGCCGCCGCGGCGGCGAGCCGGGCCGCGCTGGCCAGGGTGTACAACCTCGTCACGCGGGCCCTGCTCAAACTGCGGGCCAGCGGCCTGGAGTGGATCAGCGCCGACCGGGCGCTGCGGGTCGCGATGCAGGCCGGGGATCCGCTCACGCTCGCCGAGGCCCAGCGCCTGATGGGTTCGGTGTTCCGGCGGGCGGGACACCATCAGCGGGCGGAGGCGCTCGTGCTGTCGGCGGCCGAGCAGCTCGACACGACCACGCCGGAGCACCTTTCGCTGCACGGGGTCCTGATGTGCTCGGCCGGGTACGCGGCCGCGCGCGCCGGCGACCGCGACCGCGCCATGCACCTGCTCGACCAGGCCGGCACGACCGCCGCGCGGTTACACGGGTACCCGGAGCGTCAGCAGGTGCTGAACGCGAACATCCTCAGCCACCGGGTGTCCGCGGCCTATTTGCTCGGTGACGCCGGGACCGCCCTCCAGTACGCCCGTGCCGCCCGGCCCGCGGACTTCCCGAGTGCCGAACGGCACGGCCGGTTCCTCGTCGACGTCGCGCTCGCGTTCGCCCAGTGGGACAAACCCGAGCAGGCGTATCGCACCCTGCTGGCGGCCGAGCGCCGCGCACCCGGCGAGGTGCACACGCGCTCGGCCGTGCGGGGCCTGATCAGCGACCTGCTGCACCACCGGGACCAGCAGGCGCTGCCAGGGCTGCGGCATCTCGCCGTCCGCAGTCACGTGATCGGGTGACCCGGGTGCCCATCTAGCGGTCCGCGATCCGGCAGGCCGTCGCCGCGACCACCGCGGGGACGTATTCGTGTCGGAGGATCCAGTAGCACTCCTCGAAGGAGTCGGCGTCGCAGGCGTCGTGAGCGAGCCATGGTTCGATGTCGTGCTCGCCCACCGCGTAGTCCATGCACGCGCCGAAACCCTGCGTGCTCACGGGGCTCGCCGGTGCCGCCGAAGCTCCCGACGCCGTCGCCACCAGCGCGCCCGCCGCAAGCACCGTCGCCGCCACAACCCTGCCGAACATCCGCCACCTCCTGGTCCGCGCGGCGCCGTTCGCTCGCGCGGCTCCAGTGGACGGGGTGTGGGCGGGGACACGCCAGAGCGGTTCGGCGCGATCAGTCAACAGCGCAGGCACATCACCTCAAGGTGACAGTTCGCTCACGGATCGTAGGACGGAAAGCACGCGTCGTTCCCTCACGCGCGAACGGATTACTCCCCGCGCCCGGGGACCCCGGGGCCGGGCTGGTCAGGTGGTGCGCCGGGCGAGGAAGACGAACTCGCGGCCCGGCCGGTCGGGCGCGTCGCGCACGTCCACCACGCGGTAACCCGTCGCGGCCAGGCTCGCCGCCACCTCGTCCTCGTCGCGGAACCGCAGTGTCGAATCCGAGGTGAGGACCGCGCCGTCCGCCAGGAACCGGTAGGTGTGGCGGAAGGACACCAGCGGCAGGCGCACGTCGGTGACCTCGCGGTGCTGCGCCACCGGGCCGATGCCCGGGACCTCGAGCGTGACCTCGGCCGGGTCGGCGGCCCAGTCCTCCCAGGCCCGCCGTTCCGGCCGCCGGGTCTCGAACACGAGATGACCACCCCCGCGCAGCGACCGGTGGACGCCCCGCAGCGTGCGTGCCCAGTCGTCGTCGGTGAGGAACACCTGCGCCACGTTCGCCGTCATCACCGCGAGGTCGGCCCCGGACACGCCCGCGGTCGTGGCGTCACCGTGCACCCAGGTGACTCGGTCGGCGCCGTCCTTGGCCTTCGCGACCGCGAGCGACGCCTCGGCCGGGTCGACGCCGACGACGGTCCGGCCGCCGCCGGCGAGCAGGATCGCCAGGCACCCGGTCCCGCAGCCGACGTCGAGCACCCGTTCGGCGGCCAACTCGTCGGCGATCCCGACGTAGGCCGTCAGGTCGTCACGAGGACCGTCGAAGGCGTCGTAGACGGCCGCGAGCCGGGGATCGGCGAAGATCGCGTCGGGTTCCGGCACGGCGGGCCGTCAGCTCAGTTTGAGCAGGCGGCGCAGCTGCTTCCAGCGCCGCTTCACACCCCACGAACCGACGCGGAGGAACGCCTCCTGGATGATCGAGCCACTCATCTTCGACTCGCCGATCTCGCGCTCGGTGAACGTGATCGGCACCTCCACGATCTCGAACCCGGCCTCGGCGGTGCGCAGCGTCAGGTCGATCTGGAAGCAGTAGCCGTGCGAGGCGACCTCGTCGAGCGCCAGCTTCTCCAGCACCTGGCGGCGGTAGGCGCGGAACCCGGCGGTGATGTCGTTCACCTTCACCCCGAGTGCGAGCCGTGAGTAGAGGTTCGCGCCCCGCGACAGGAACTCGCGGTTCTTCGGCCAGTTCACGACACTGCCGCCGGGCACGTACCGCGAGCCGATCGCCAGATCCGTGTCGCCGAGCGCGTCGAGCAGCCGCGGCAGGTCCTCCGGCGCGTGCGAGCCGTCGGCGTCCATCTCCACGATCGTGACGTAGTCGCGGGCGAGTCCCCAGCGAAACCCGGCGATGTAGGCGGCGCCGAGGCCGGCCTTCTCGGTCCGGTGCATGACGTGCACCCGCTCGTCGGCCTCCGCCAGCTCGTCGGCGAGCTCACCGGTGCCGTCGGGGCTGCCGTCGTCCACGATCAGCGCGTGGACGTCCGGCAGTGCCTTGTTCAGGCGTTCGACGATCGGCCTGAGGTTCTCCCGTTCGTTGTACGTCGGGATCACCACCAGCACCGGTTCGATTCCCCGGGCCCCCCGCGGCGCCTGAGCCATCCGTCTTCCTCCGAATCCGCGGGATCAGCCCGCCGCTTCCCCTGTACCTGTGCCCTGTGCACGCCGAGTGCGCTGTGCACCTCGGATACGAAAGCGGAGCACGGACCCACCGGCGACACCGGCGATCGCCAGTGCCAGCAGTCCGTACTCCGTCCACGCACCGAGTCGATCCGACAGCGTAGTCTGCGTCCGCAGCGGGACGCGCCCGACCAGGGACTCTGCCGTGAAAAGCCCGGTCGAGGCCGTTACCGACCCGTCCGGAGCGATGATCGCGCTGACACCGCTGATCGCCGAGACCACCACCGCGCGGCTGTGCTCGACCGCGCGCAGCCGCGACATCGCCAGCTGCTGGTAGCTCATCTCCCCCGGCCCGTACCAGGCGTTGTTGGTCGGCACGACCAGCAGCTCGGCGCCGTCCGCGACGGATTCGCGGGCCGGGTAGTCGAACGCGGTCTCGTAGCAGACGAACACGCCCACCTTCGTCCGCGCCACGTTCAGGGCCGCGTTCGCCCCGTCGCCCGGGACCATGTCGACGGTTTCGGAGTCGAGGAACGGGGTGACCAGCTCCGCGATCTTCCTCGCGGGCAGGTACTCGCCGAACGGGACGAGCTGCTGTTTCGAATAACGCGCGCCCGGTCCGGTGTGCGGGTCCCAGGCGATCACAGAGTTCTGCGCGTGGCCGTCGGGCAGCCGGTACAGCCCGCCGATGAGGGCGGGCGCGCCGAAGCTCGCGACGAGCTGGTCGAGCTGCGGGTCGGGGCCCGTGACGGTGGTCGCGCTCTCCGGCCAGACCACCAGGTCCGGCCGGGGTACGCGCTGGTGGTTGATGTCGTCGAGCAGCCGCTCGCTCTCGGCGAGATGGTTGTCCCGCAAGAGCTTTCGCTGTCCCTGAAGCGCGAGTCCGATGTCGGGGGCGTTGCCCTGGACGGTGGCGACCGTGCGTTCGCCGTCCTGCGCGCCGGTGCCGATCGTGGGCCACAGTGCCAGCCCCGCCACCACGGGCACTACGACGAACGCGGCGGTTCCGAGGGCCCGGCGGTCCCTGAAGGCCACCTTGAGGGCGTTCCGGTCCCTGAAGGTGGCCTTCAGGGACTTCAGCCGGAGCAGGAGGGCGGCGAGGGCGAAGCCGGTGAGGCAGACCGCGAAGCCGACGAGGGGGGCGCCGCCGACCGAGGCCAGTGACAGGAAGGCGCCCTCGGGCTGGCTGAACCCGACGCGGCCCCACGGGAATCCGCCGAGCGGGAACCAGGTTCGCGGTGTTTCCAGTGCGACGAACACGAGCGCCGACCACAGTGGGGCCAGTGGCAGCCGGGACACCACCGTGATGAGCCAGCCCGCCAATCCGAAGTAGACGGACAGCGCCAGGCACAGGCCGAGCCACGGCCACGGGCCGAAGTCGGGGCCGAGGAAGGCCAGCAGCCAGGTCAGCAGCGGGAGGAAGAAGGCGAGCCCGAACACGAAGCCGTAGCCGAAACCGCCGCGAAAGCGCCGTCCGTGCAGGACGAGCCCGAACCCGGTGAACGCGAGCGGCGCCAGCCACCACAGTGGGCGGGGCGCGAAGCTCAGGTAGAACACGAAACCCGACGCCGCGGCCACGACGAAACGCAGCAGCCAGGCGCGCGAGATCCGGCGTCGCCGGGCGGGTTCCCGCGGCACCTCGGGCTCGGTGTCCGCAGCGGTCACTACCACGGGAGGTAACTCTACGTGGTGGTGGTGAAGTCGTCGTAGATGACCTCTCCCCCGCGCACGGTGCGCAGGCAGCGGGGCGACGGGGCGTCCTCGTCGAGCCGTGGCAGCGGCGGGACGCCGGCACGCGGATCGGTCGACCAGCGCTGCACCCGGCTGTCCGGGGTGGCCACGACGAGGTCGGTGGCGTCCCAGACGGCGTAGTGCGCGGGAGCACCCGCGACGAGGCTGCCGGTGACGCCGTCGTTGACCCCGGCGGCGCGGTGCCCGGCACGGGTGTGCGCGGTGAACGCGGCGCGCGGCGAGAGGCCGGAGCCCGGGGTGCGGTGGTAGACGGCGGCGCGGACCGCGGCCCACGGATCGAGCGGGGTCACCGGAGTGTCGGAACCGAAGGCGAGCAGGACGCCTTCGGCGGCCAGCGCCGCGAACGGGTTCAGCCCGGCAGCGCGCTCCCCGAGACGTTCGGCGTACATGCCGTGCTCGCCGCCCCACGCGGCGTCGAACAACGGCTGCACCGACGCGACGACACCCCAGCCGCTCAGCGCGCGTGCCTGCTCGGCGTCGACCATCTCCAGGTGTTCGAGGCGGTGGTGGCGCGCGGCGAGGGCGCGGTGGCCGACCTCCTTCTCCGCCAGCCGGAATCCCTCGATCACCTCGGCCACCGCGGCGTCGCCGATGACGTGGAACCCGGCCTGCGTCCCGGCCTCGGTGCAGGCGGCCACGTGCTCGCCGATGGCGCGGGCGTCCAGGTAGAGCGCGCCGGATCCGGCGGGGTGGTCGTGGTACGGCGCGCGCAGCGCGGCGGTGCGGGAGCCGAGCGCGCCGTCGGCGAACAGGTCACCGGCCGCTCCGCGGGCTCCGAGCGCACGGGCCGTTTCGACGTCGGTCTCGCCCCAGTAGCCGACGACCTCGGGCAGTCCCGGTCCGGCGGCGGCCGCGAGCAGGGCGGTGAAGTCCTCGCGGCCGGAGATGTCCGGTCCGCCGCATTCGTGGACGCTGACGACGCCCCGCGCGGCGGCCTCGGCGAGGAACGCGCGCTGGGCGTGGTCCCGCTGGTCCGGGCCGATCGCGGTGCGCGCGGCGCGGCGGGCGTGGTGGTGGGCGGCGCGGGTGAGCGGTCCGTCGGCCGACCAGCCGTCGGCCTCGCGGGCCTCGGGGGCCAGCGCGATCAGGGCGCTGGACACGAGGGCGGAGTGGACGTCGACCCGGCTCAGGTAGACCGCGACGTCCCCGGCGGCTTCGTCGAGTTCGGCGCGGCTGGGCAGCCGGGGGCTGGTCCAGGCGGACTCGTCCCAGCCGTGTGCCAGCAGCACCTGGCCGGGGGTCGCGGCTTCGCGGACCGCGGCGAGCAGTTCGCCCGCGTCGCGGACGGCGGTGAGGTCGAGGCCGGTCAGGTGCAGGCCGGTGGCGGTGGCGTGCACGTGGGCGTCGACGAAGGCGGGGGCGACGAACGCGCCGCCGAGGTCGATCACCTCGGCGTCCGGATGCAGGGCGCGGGCCGGGGCGTCCTGGCCGATCCACACGATGGTGCCACCGGTGACCGCCATCGCGGTCGCGTCCGGGGAGGCCGGGGCGTAGATGCGCCCGCCGAGCAGAAGCGTCGTCCTGTCGTTCGTCACGTACCGAGTGTGCCCGCCCCGGTGTGCTCGTCCGCAGCGGGGATGACCAGCTGTGACACTCCGCGATCTGCGAGAATATTTACGGTTCGAGAACGTTATGACAGGATATTTTAACGCGTTCCCGACGACTAGGAGTACAAGTGACTGCGATCCAGGAGCCTGTGACGCCAGCCGCCGCCTTTGACCAGCCCTACGAGTACGCCCGCGCCGAGCTGGTGGAACCCGACTGGCGACGCTTCCCCGGCTGGCGGGACGTCACCGAGGCCCAATGGCGGGACGCGCAGTGGCAGCGCGTGCACTGCGTCCGCAACGTCAAGCAGCTGCGCGCGCTGATGGGCGACCTGCTCCACGAGCGCTTCTACGAGGACCTCATCGCCGACCAGCGCGAGATGGCCACGATGTCGATGCTGCTGCCGCCGCAGATGATCAACACGATGGCGCCGGACGCGGGCACCGACCCGGTGAAGGTGACCGAAGCGTTCTACGCCGACCCGATCCGGCGGTACATGATGCCGGTCCGCAGCGACCGCGACCCGGTGTGGCCGAGCCATCCGCATTCCGAGCGGGACTCGTTGCACGAGGCGGAGATGTGGGTCGTGGAGGGGCTGACCCACCGCTACCCGACCAAGGTGCTCGCCGAGATGATCTCGACCTGTCCCCAGTACTGCGGGCACTGCACCCGGATGGACCTGGTCGGCAACTCCACCGAGCAGATCGAGAAGCACAAGCTCGCGCTCAAGCCGGTCGACCGGCAGGACGCGATGATCGACTACCTCAAGAAGACGCCCGGCGTGCGGGACGTGGTCGTCTCCGGCGGCGACGTCGCCAACGTGCCGTGGCCGCAGCTGGAGTCGTTCCTGATGCGGCTGATGGACATCGACACCGTGCGCGACATCCGGCTCGCGACCAAGGCGCTGGCGGCGCTGCCGCAGCACTGGCTCCAGCCGAGGGTCGTCGAGGGCCTGCAGCGGGTCGCGGTCACCGCGCGGCGGCGCGGGGTCAACCTCGCCATCCACACGCACGTCAACCACGCCCAGTCGGTGACGCCGCTGGTGGCCGAGGCCGCCCGCACGGCGCTCGACGCCGGGGTGCGGGACGTGCGCAACCAGGGCGTGCTGATGCGCGGGGTCAACGCCACGCCCGCCGACCTGCTCGACCTGTGTTTCGCGCTGCAGGGTGAGGCGAACATCCTGCCGTACTACTTCTACATGTGCGACATGATCCCGAACGCGGAGCACTGGCGCGTCTCGGTCTGGGAAGCGCAGGAACTCCAGCACGCGATCATGGGGTACCTGCCCGGTTACGCCACTCCCCGCATCGTCTGCGACGTACCGTACGTCGGGAAACGGTGGGTCCACCAGCTCGCGGAGTACGACCGTGAGCTGGGGATCTCCTACTGGACCAAGAACTACCGCACCGGGATCGAACACGACGATCCCGAAGCCCTGCAGCGTCGTTACCCGTACTACGACCCGATCACCACGCTGCCGGAGGCCGGGCGACGGTGGTGGGCCGACCAGCCCCGCTGAGGTTTTCTCGAACAGCTGGCATATCCCTTGTCTTGAAGGCTCCCTCAAGGACGTTCAACGTTCTTGAGGGAGCCTTCAAGACATCAACGGCCTCGTGCGGCGAACTTCGTCCAAGTGCGGGCCAGGAAGCGGTTGGACATCCCGGCACCGGGCGGTATTGCCGGTCAGCCGACCGTGCGGGCATAGTGAACCGCCTCCGGCCTCCGTTTACTTCGTCGAGAAAGGGGCAATGCCGTGCCAAATCCTTTCGAGGACCCCGACGCCAATTATCTCGTCCTGGTCAATGACGAGGGTCAGCATTCCCTCTGGCCCGTTTTCGCCGACGTTCCCGCCGGGTGGAAAACCGTTTTCGGGGAAGCCGGGCGGCAGGAATGCCTTGACTACATCGAGAAGAACTGGACCGACATGCGGCCGAAAAGCCTCATCGAGGCGATGGAAAAAGCCGCGCCGACGTCATGACCATCGACCTCTCCGGATACCGGAACCTGGGTGAGGCCTTCGCCGCGCGCGCCGCCGAGTTCCCCGACCGCACCGCGTTGACCTGTTACGAAGGCTCCGCCGCGGCCCACCACGAGAGCGTCGGCTACCGGGAGCTGGCGCGGCGGGCCCGTGCGCGCGCGGCGGAACTGGCCGGACGGCTGGCCCCCGGCGAGCGGGTGCTCATCGCCCTGCCGACGAGCCCGGAGTTCGTGGAGATCTACTTCGCCTGCCTGTTCGCCGGGCTGATCGCGGTGCCCTCGCCGCTGCCGGGCCGGTCGTCGAGCGCCGACGAACGGGTCGCCGCGATCGCGGCCGACTGCTCGCCGGGGCTGACCCTCACCACCGAGGCCGCCCTGGCGGAGGTCACCGCGCACCTGCGCGAACACGGCCTGGCGAAGCTGCCCGTCGAAGCCGTGCGCCCGGTGACCGCGGAGCCGGACTCCCCGGCGACGGACGAGCGGCAGATCGGCCGCGACACGGACGCGGTACTCCAGTACAGCTCCGGCTCCACCGGATCACCGAACGGCGTGATCCTCACCCACGGCGCCGTCCTGTCCAACGTCGAGGCACTGTGCGCGAACCTCGGCCTCGGCCCGCGGGACACCTTCGGCGGCTGGCTGCCGCTGCACCACGACATGGGCCTGTTCACCCAGCTCACCGCGGCGATGCTGTGCGGCGCGCCCCTCGTCCTGATGCAGCCGATGACGTTCGTCCGGCGGCCGGTCGAGTGGCTCCGCATGCTGGACCGGTTCAAGGTCACCTACACCGGCGGCCCCAACTTCGCCTACGACCTGTGCACGCGCGTCATCACCGACGAGATGCTCGCAGGTCTCGACCTCTCGGCGGTGCGCTACTGCCTGAACGGCGCCGAGCCGGTCCACGTCCCCACGATCCAGGCGTTCACCGACCGGTTCGCCCGGGTCGGGCTCGATCCCCGCGCCCATTCCCCCGGCTACGGTCTGGCCGAGAGCACGGCGTACGTGGCGTGCGTGCGCGACGACGTCCGGCCCACCGTGCTCACGGTGGACACGCGACGCCTGGAAACGGCGGAACGGCCCGCGCTGTCCCCGGTGCACGGCGGCGGCAGGCAGGTGACCGGGGTGGGCTTGCCGAACGCCTTCGACGCGCGGATCGTCGACCCGCGCACCCACGAACCGTTGCCCGAAGGCCGGGTCGGCGAGATCTGGCTGCGCGGCGACAGCATCGGCCGCGGCTACTGGGGAAAGCCGGAGCTGAGCGCACGCGTTTTCGACGCCGCGCTGACCGGTGCCGAAAACGGGGACGGCGGCGGCTGGCTGCGCACCGGCGATCTGGGCGCCTTCGCCGAGGGCGAGCTGTTCATCACCGGCCGCCTCAAGGAAATGCTGATCGTCCACGGCCGCAACCTGTTCCCCCAGGACGTGGAACACGAGGCCCGTGCCGCGCATCAGGCCCTCGGCGGCCAGCTCGGGGCCGCGTTCGGGGTCGGCGCGCCGGACGAACGCGTCGTGCTGATCCACGAGGTCCGTCCCGACACCCCGAAAACCGAGCTGCCGGCGGTGATCACCGCCGTCATCCGCAGGCTCAACCGGTCGTTCGGCTTCCCGGTGCGCAACGTCGTGCTCGTGCGGCACGGCACCGTGCGCCGGACCACCAGCGGAAAGATCAGGCGCACCGCCATGCGGGACCGGTTCCTCGCCGGCGAAATGGCGGTGCTGCACGCCGAACTGGAGCCGGGCCTGCGCCCGGCGCCGTCCGGAGCGGAGCCGTGACGGCCACCCGCTCCGGCGTCGAAATCGAGACCGCGCTCGACGCCGCGCTGGCCGACGTCCCCGGCGGGATCGGCCGGCGGATCGCCGAGCTGGACGCCGCCGAGGAGTTCCCGGCGCCCTTCACCGATCGGCTGGACACCTTCGGCCTGCCCGCGTACTACGTCCCCACCGGATGGGGCGGCGCCGTCGAGGACCACGAGCTGCTGCTGCGGCTGTGGCGCACGGTGGCCAGGCGCGACCTGAGCACCATCGTCGCGCACGCCAAGACCTACCTCGGCGCCGCCTCCGTCTGGATCGCGGGCGACGCCCGGCAGGCCGCCACCCTCGCGGCCCGGATACTGGCCGGTGCCCAGGTCGCCTGGGCGCTGTCCGAACCGGACCACGGCGCCGATCTGCTCAACGGCGAGGTGACCGCGACCGCGCGGGAGGGCGGCTATCGGCTCGACGGCGTGAAATGGCCCATCAACAACGCCACCCGGGCGCGCTACCTGACCGTCCTGGCCCGCACCGGCAGGGCGGGCACCGGACGCGGCCAGAGCCTTTTCCTCGTCGACAAGGCCGCGCTCACCCCGGGCACCTGGCGCACACTGCCCAAGGAGCCGACACACGGGATCCGCGGCGTCGACATCTCCGGCATCGCGTTCCAGGACGCCGCGCTGCCCGCCACCGCGCTGCTCGGCGCCGAGGGCACCGGAGTCGAGACCGTCCTGCGCGCGTTGCAGCTCACCCGGACGCTGTGCGCGGCCCTGTCCCTCGGTGCGGGCGAGCACGCGCTCCGGCTCGCCGCGGGCTTCGCCGCCGAACGGATCATCCAGCGCCGCCCGTTGCTGGACCGTGCCTACCCGCGCGCGACCCTCGGCCGCTGCGCCGCGCTGCTGGCCGCCGCCGAGGCCACCGCCCTGGTGGGCAGCCGCTCGATCCACGCGCTCACCGGGGAGATGAGCGTAAGCTCCGCCGTGGTCAAGGCCGTCACGCCCGCGTTGACCGACGCGATGCTCGGCGAACTGGCCGAACTGCTCGGTGCGCGTTCCTTCCTCACCGGCGTCTACGCGCATGGCGCGTTCCAGAAGGTCTGGCGGGATCACCAGATCGTCTCGGTCTTCGACGGCAGCACCCCGGTCAACCGCACCGCGCTGATCCAGCAGTTTCCCCGCCTGGCCCGAGAATTCGCCGCCGGAACCGCGGACGCGGACGGACTGGCGACGGCGGTGTCGGTCGGAGACGCACCGGGCCCACTCGACCGAAGTGCCCTCAGGCTCGTCTCCCGGCGGGGATGCTCGCTACCGCAGTCCCTGCCCGCGCTGGCCGGATCGCTCGCCGCCGAGGCGGCGCCGGACGGCCTCGCCGCACACGCGGCCGCACTGGCCGCCACCACAAGACAGGTCCACGACCTGATGGCCAAGGTACGTCCGGCCGCGCGCCCGCCGATGGCCGCCTACGAACTCGCCGCCGCCTACGAACTCTGCTACGCGGGCGCGGCATGCCTGCACACCTGGTCGGCCGGACGGCACCGGCACCACGGCGAACCACTGTGGGAGAACGGCCTGTGGGTACGGGCCGCGCTCCGCGCGCTGCGTTCCCGGCTCGCCGCCACCCTGCGGCTCCCGGTGCCCGGCGCCGAAGCGGGCGACGACCGGATCGACGACGTGGTCGCGGCACGCGTGGCCGAGGCCGCCCGCACCGGCGCCCCGGTCACCCCGTTCGGCACGGCCCTGCTCGACGCCCCGGCGGGCCGCTCATGAGCGCCGCCGAACTCGACGCGCTCTTCGGCGACGCCTGGGACGAGGCGAACCCGGTGGGGCACGCGGCGGTCCTCGCCGCCGACGAACGACAGGAGATGCTCGCCGACGGCGAACGGATCCTGGACGAGTACTGCCTGAACGCCGAGTTCGTCCCCGTCGCCTACGGCGGCCGCTGGGACCGCGCCGACCGGCTCGCCGAGGTGCTGCGCACGGTGTGGCGGCGCGACCCGTGCCTCGGCCTCGGGTACGGCTTCAGCTCCCTCATCGCGTCGGTCAACATCTGGACCGCAGGCGACGAGGACCAGCGCCGTCGCGCGGCGGGCCTGCTGCTGGCGAACCGCCGGATCGCCGCCGCCTTCCACGAACTGGCGCACGGCAACGACTTCGCGCACGCCGAGTGCGCCGCCAGGCCCGACGGCGGGGGCTGGCGGCTCTCCGGTCGCAAGGAGATCGTGACCAACCTGCGACGGGCGGAGGCCATGGTGCTGTTCGCCCGTACCGGCACCGCGGCGGGAAGCCGCGGCCACAGCCAGTTCCTCCTCGTGCGGGACGACCTTCCCGCCGCGCGGCTGCGGGATCTGCCGCGCTTCCCCAGCTCCGGCATGCGAGGCGTCCAGCTGGGCGGAGTGGAGTTCGACGGCTGCCCCGTCCCCGGCGATGCCCTGATCGGCGCGCCCGGCCAGGGCATCGAGGTCGCGCTGCGCTCGTACCAGGTCACCAGGGCGGTGGGCGCCGCGATGTTCGCCGGACCGCTGGAAACCGCGCTGCGGCTGGCGATCCGGTGCTCGCTCGACCGCAGACTCTACGGCGGCGCGGCCGCCGATCTGCCGTACGTGCGCGCGGCCATCGCCCGCGCCTACGCCGATCTGCTGACCATCGACACGTTCTCGGCGGTGGTCCTGCGCGCGCTGCATCTGGCGCCGGAGTCGATGGCCGTCTACGCCCCGGCGGCGAAGTACCTGACCGCGCGGATCCTGCTCGACGCGTTCGCGGACCTGCGCGCGGTACTGGGCGCGCGGTCCTACCTCCGGCAGGGCCCGTACGCGATGTTCCAGAAGCTGGCCAGGGACGTCGCACCGGCCACCTTCGCCCACATCTCGCTCACCGCCGCACTGGTCGCCCTGCTGCCACAACTTCCCCGGCTGGCCAGGAAATCGTGGTTGACCGATCCGGCGGCTTCGCCCGCACTGTTCGACCTCGGCGGTGACCTGCCCGCGCTGTCCCTCCACCGGCTGAGCGCGGGCATGCCCCGGCACGACGGGATCATCGGCGCCCTCGCCGAGATCGCGGGCGGGACGCCACCGCGTGGCTCCGATCCCGTGCGCCGGTTCACCGTGCGCTGCGAGGAAGAGCTTCGGCGGGTGCGGGACGGATGCGCCGCGCTCGGGCCCGCCGATCTCACCATCGACGCGCCGCCGACGGCGTTCGCGCTGGCCGACCGGTACACCACGCTCCTCGCCGCCGCCTCCGCGCTGGCGGTGGGACGGCACGGCGGCGAGGAGGCCGGGGTGCTGGGCACCCTCGACCGGCTCACCGAACGGATGGGCGGCCCGGCGGTGCTCACCCCGGCCGAACGCGAAGAGACCGAGCGGCGGCTGTTTGACCAGGCCGTCGCTCGCTGCCTCGAAGACGCTCCCCTCGGCCTGTTCCCGCTTCGTACACCGAACTGACCGGTCAGTTCCCCGCGGTGCATCGAAAAACGAATAGCCCGGGGTCGCCGCCGTGCTCGGCCGGCGGGACGAGCGGGCACCGCGTCGCCACCCAGACCACGATCCGGTAGAGCTCCGTATCGTTCGTGAGGAGGCCGCCCGCCCCGCCCAGCACCACATGCCGCAGTTCCCCGGTCTCCACCAGCTGCCGTACCCGCGCGAGTGTCGGGTGCGGCACCTGCCCGGAGAACCCGCCCATCGGCAGGAACCGCTGTCCGGTCGGCATGATGAACCGGCCGGCGGTCTGCCAGGACGTCGTGGCCGCCAGGTAGCGCGCGCCCTCCTGGTGCGCCACCAGGTAGTCGTACAGTCTCCGCTGCGCGTCGGTCAGGGTGTCACTCGTGTCGCTGTCCAGATCCACCCCCACCGGACCGCTCGGACCGGCACCGGCCTCGAACGCGCTGCCCGCGTAGTGGTGATCGAACGCCGACAGTCCCCAAGCGCACGGAAGCGCCAGCACCGCGGCGAGACCGACGACGGCCGCGGGCACGAGCGCCCTCCGCCGCAGAGCCCCGGCGATCAGCACGACCGCCGCCACCGTCCCGCCGCCCACGGAAATCCAGGCCAGCCAGGGCAGAAAACCCGCGTACCGCGAGGCGAGGTAGCCCGTCCAGGCCAGCTGCGCGACGAGCACCGAGGGCAGCAGCCAGACCGCCCGGCGTTCGCGGAACAGCCGCACGCCCAGCACGGCACCCGCCGCGGCCAGCGCGGCCAGTGGGGGCGCGAGCGCGGCGAGGTACGCGCTGTGCATGACGGTCATCCGGCTGAGCACCACGGCGAACGTGACCAGCCACAGCCCCCACAGCACGAATCCGCCCCACTCCGAGCCGGAGCGCCGGGCGCGGCGGTACTGGACGAGACCGGCCACCAGCCCCGCCAGCGCGAGCGGGTACAGCCAGCCGACCTGGGTCGCGTAGCGCTCGCCGAACAGCTTATGCCAAGCCCGGGGCGGCTCCTCGGCCCTGGGTGCCGGAGCGGCGTCCGGTGGTGCCACCTCCGGCGCAGGCTCCGGAACAGGCTGCCCCGGCTCCCCGGGTGGTTCCGGGATCCCCGGCTGCGGAACGACCAGCCGTTCGAGTTCGGGAGGCAGCTTCAGGTCGGCCGACCGCGAGGGATCCGTGAAGTCGGTGCGGGCCGCGCCCGGCACATGGAGGCCGAACCGATCCAAACCGTTGTAGCCGAAGACCATCGAGAACGCGTTGTCGTTGGTGGTCGCGTCCACAGAGGGCCGGTCCCGGGCGGGAGTCACCGTGTACAGCAGCACCCAGCTCAGCGAGACCGCGGCCAGCACGGCACCGGCGATCGCGAGCTGCCCGGCGCGCCGCCACCACGTACCGGGCGCGACGAGCAAATAGGTCACCACGAACGCGGGCACCACCATCCACGCCTCGAGCATCTTGGCCTGGAAACCGATGCCCACCCAGATCGCGGCGAGCACCAGCCAGCGGGTCCGGGCCCGCGTCATCGCGATCACGAACGCGTCGGCGGCGAGCAGCAGGCACAACGTCAGCGCCCCGTCCTCCATGGCGTGGCCGAACATCGAGGCGACGATCGGCGTGAACGCGAACAGGCCCGCCGCCAGCAGTCCCGCGGCGGCGCCGAGCCAACGCCGGACCAGCCGGTAGAGCACGAGAACCGAGAGCACGCCCCAGACGACCTGCGGCAGGGTCAGCGACCACTCGTGAAATCCGAAGATCCGCGCGGACAACGCCTGCGGCAGAAAGGCACCGGCCAGTTTGTCGAGCGTGATCGAAGCACCCGGATCGAAGGCGCCGTAGAAGAACGCCTTCCAGCTCACCGACATGCTCTTCACGGCCACCGCGTAGTAGTGCGCGTACCCGCTCCGCCCGATGTTCCACGAATACAACGCCCCCGCGAGAAGGACGACGCCGAGCAAAGCGGGACGCGCCCAGCGTGGCTGATCCGCCGGCGAACGCCAGAACCGCGATCGTCCCCGGCCGCGTCCGGGCGCACCGGCGAACCCCGCTTCCGTCGTTCCGGTCCGTGTCAGCGGTGAAGCGGTCTCTTCGGCCACGGCGCGCCCCCACACGTAGATGAAGATTTTTCTGCGGTGAGAAGCACTTTAGGTGCCGAGGACCGGACCAAGGCAGTGTCAATATTGGCCCAAAGCACGGCTTTTCCCGTGCCCTCCTGTACTTTTGGCTGGTTCGCCACGCGCCCGCGCTTCCTATTCTTGGCCGCATGACTTCAGCGGAACGACCAGCGAGCATGATGGTCAACGTCGGCCTCGGCATCGTGTTCGCCGCGGGGATCGTCTTCACGGCGTACATGCTCATGAACAGCTGGGGCGGCGCGTCCTGGGTGTTCAGCTCGGCCGTCTCGGTGGTGGTCTGCGTGCTCGCGCTGCTGCGCGAACGGCAGCCTGCCCTGTTCGCGGGCGCCGGCGTGGCCGTCACGGCGATCGCCGTCCTGGTGTCGCTGGTCGCCGGTCACGCACTGCCGCAGGAGCCCGCGCCCATCACCGCGCTGGCCATGGCGGTGCTCATCGGCTCCGCCCTCCGGACGCTGCCGATCCGGCCGGCCGTCACCATCGCCCTCGGCGGCGTCGTGGTCGTCATCGGCGCCTGGATCGACGGGCAGGCCGCGGTGACCTACCTGGCCACGGCGGGGCTGGCCGCCGCCCTCGTGCTGGGGCCGCTGCTGCGTACCCGCGACCACGACCCGCGGGCCGCCGGCACCGCCCCGCGGTCGTCCTGGTCCGGTTCACCCCAGCGGTAACGTGCGCGAAGACCCTCACTCCGCCGCGTCCGCCGCTCGGCCCGTCGCCCCGGACAACACCCCCAGGTCCGGCCGCTTCGGGTTGCCGGAGTCGCCGCCGCACGGCCCAGCCGCGCGGCGGCGATTCGGTAATCTGACCGACGTGCCCATTCCGGACCGCTGGGTCAAGGCCGCCTCCGACGCCGGGCTCGGCGCCCTGTTCCTCGCCGCGATCGCGATCCAGGTCTTCGCCCTCGCGTGGAGCTGGGGCGGCGCGTCCTGGGTCCCGGGCGCCCTCGCCGCCGTCGTGGTGTGCGGCCTCGCGCTGGCGCGACGGCGCGAGCGCACCTGGACCGCGGTCGCCGGGCTCGCCGTCGCCGCGCTCACGGTCCTGATCGGACTGCTCCCCGCCAGCCACCTTCCCGCCGAACCAGGACCCGCCATGGCACTGGGCCTCGCGGTGCTCGTCGGGTCGGCGGTCCGGACGCTCGCGCCGGTACGGGCCGGTGCCATCGCGAGCGCCGGGCTGCTGGTGATCGCCGCCCAGCTCACCGCGGGCCCGGGATCGGCCGTGCCCGCCATCGCCGCCGCGGCCTGGCTGGCGGGGCTCACCGCGGGACTGGCGCTGCGGCTGCACGACGGCAGGACGCGGGCGGCCGCCGACCGGGTCCGCCGGGCCGAACGGCTGGAACTGGCCAGGGAACTGCACGACATCGTGGCCCACCACCTCACCGGGATGCTGATCCAGTCACAGGCCGCCCAGGTCGTCGCGCGGCGGAACCCGGAAAAGGTGTCGGAGTCGCTCAGCGAGATCGAGGCCGCCGGCTCCGACGCCATGGTCGCGATGCGCCGCGTCGTCGAGTTGTTGCGCGACACCGACGACACGGCCCCCGCGGCACCGGAACCGGAGGGGCTGCGGGCGCTGGTCCAGCGGTTCGGCAAGCAGTGCGAGAACGTCCGGCTCAGCATTCCCGACGACGAGTCGGACTGGCCGCCCGAGGTGACCAGCACCGTGTACCGGATCGTCCAGGAGGCGCTGACGAACGTGCTGCGGCACGCGCCGCACGCCCGTTCGGTCGAGGTGACCGTCGGCCGCGACACCGAGGGCGTCACCGTCGAGGTCGTCGACGACGCCCCGCCGAGCACGACCCGGCCCCACCATCGCGGGGGATACGGTTTGATCGGGATGCGCGAACGTGTCGAGACGCTCGGCGGGTCGCTGTCCGCGGGCCCGCTGCCCGCCGGGACCGGCTGGTCCGTGCGCACGACACTGCCCATTCCCACCAGGGGGCCCCGATGACCATCAAGATCCTGCTCGCCGACGACCAGGCGATGATCCGCGCGGGGCTGCGGCTGATCCTGGAGGACCAGCCCGACATCGAGGTCATCGGGGAGGCCGCCGACGGCGCGGAGGCGATCGCCATGGCCCGGCGGCTGCGACCGGACGTGTGCCTGGTGGACATCAGGATGCCCAAGCTCGACGGCATCCAGGTCGCCCGCGCGCTGGCCGGGCCCGGGGTGGCCGACCCGATGCGGATCGTCGTGGTCACCACATTCGATCTCGACGAGTACGTCTACGGGGCGCTGCGCGGCGGCGCGGTCGGCTTCGTCCTCAAGGACGCCGGGCCCACCCTGCTCATCGAGGCGGTGCGGGCCGCCCACAACGGCGAGGCGCTGGTCTCGCCGTCGGTCACCCTCCGCCTGCTGAAACACCTGAACGGCACCGGCAGCAGCGAGGTGTCGCACGCCGATCCGGCGCGGACGGCCTCGTTGTCCGGGCGCGAAATGGAGGTCGTGCGGACCGTCGCACGGGGCCTGTCCAACCGGGAGATCGCCGCCGAGCTGTTCATCTCCCTCAGCACGGTCAAGAGCCACGTCGCCGGGATCCAGACGAAACTCGGCGTGCGCAACCGGGTCGAGATCGCCGCGTGGGCCTGGGAAAACCGGGTTGTCCAAAGCACCACGTGACCAGGCGCCTCAGCGATCGGACGTCATGAGCGCTGGTAGCTTTGCAAGTTGGCTATGCCGCCCTTGGCTTCACCGGGTGCCAGGTGCATCCGGTATTTTCCTCCGCAGTTCTTGTCCCAGTACACGTACTGGCCCAGGTCGGAATGGTTCGACGCGTAGGTAACCCAACCGCCGATATCGATGTTGATGCACTCCGACCCTTGGGCCGCAGGCCGGTTGGCACACACCGCCCCCGTATTACAGAACCTCAGGTATCCGGACCGAACAGCCGCCGAACTCTCCCCCGTGGCGGCCGCCGCTGAGGGCACCGCGGGCGAAAAGCTCAGCACCGCCGCCAGCGCTGTCATCGTTATCACGGACCTGCGCGCGATTCGAATCATTACCGCGTCCCCTTTCGCTTTTCGACCGTTCCAGTATCGCGGCGGACGACGCTGGAAACCACCCTTTTATGCTCTCGCGCAAAGCCTTGACAAACGCCACCAGTGGCGACCGACAGAAAGTGTTCGAACCGGAAAAAGCCTTCGCGCGGATTTCGCGTGAAGTGCGGACGGGCGGAGGGATCAACGGCTTCGACCGAGCGCCCGGCCACGAGGGCGAACACCGGGTGCTGGATCGGCGGGAGCTGGTCCAGGCCCTCGTGACCGGAGCCTTCGGCACCAACCTGTGGGACCGGTCCGAGGTGGACGTCTCACCGATCCACGAGTACCGGCGTGCGGTCGGTCTTCCCCGCGGCCAGCACCCCGCCGGCTGACTCATGGCGCCTGTCGTGCCTTTGCCGAGCGCGACCCGGTGGCCGATCGCCGGGAGGCCTACGGCTTGGCGGCGGGGGCCCCGGAGTCCGGCACCCCCGCGTAGTCAGGCAGCTCGACGCCGTTGATCGCGCGCCCGACCAGCTCGGCGAACCATTCGCCGGTGAAATCGGGGCTCGGCTCGGCGTCCGGCCCGGGGATCTCCCGGCTGCGGGCGTTCAACCGGCCGATCTCCTGGTTGGCCTCGACGAACGAGCGCATCCGCGCCTCGTAGCGGGCGAACCCGGTGTCGGGGTCCCACCCGGCGGCGGCCAGTTCACCGGCCAGGAAATAGGCACCGACCAGTGCCAGCCCGGTGCCCTGCCCGGACATCGGCGAGGAGCTGAACGCCGCGTCTCCCAGCAGTCCGACCCGTCCACGCGACCAGCGGTCCAGCACCACCTGGGCGACCTGGTCGAGGTAGAAGTCCGGGGTGTCGTCCAAATGCGCGAGGATGTCCGGGGTCAACCAGCCCAGGCCGGCCATCCGCGCACGCAGCAGTGCCTTCTGGGCCGCGACGTCACGGTAGTCGACGTCGAACTCGGCCGAGGCGAAGTAGAACATCGCCATCGCCCGGGTAGCGTCCTGGATCGGTCGCAGGAGAGCGGAGCGCCCGGGCTCCTGGTGTTCGAGCAGCCAGCGGTCCAACCCGAACTCGTTGGGCACGCTGTAGAAGGCCAGCACGTGCCCAAGGTGGCGGAGGTACCGCTCGTGCGGCCCGAAGACCATCGCCCGCAGTGCCGAGTGCAGCCCGTCCGCCCCGACCACCAGGTCGAAGCGCCGCCGGTCGCCGCCCGCGAAGACCACGTCGACCCCGTCCGCGTCCTGGGTGAGCTCGGCGATCCGGTCGCCGAAGACGTACTCGACGCCGTCACGGGTGTCCTCGTAGAGCACCTGGGACAGGTCCCCGCGCAGGATCTCGATGTCCGCGATGAACCCGTCGCCACCTTCGTCGTCGGCACGGAAGGTCTCCAGCACCTGCCCGTCCGCGTCCACGAGGTGCGCGCCGGCGGTGTCGGTACACGCCGCGCGCACCGCCGCGTCCAGCCCCATGCGGACGATGACCTCCTTGGCCACGCCGCGCGCGTCCACCGCCTGGCCGCCGGGACGCAACCCGGGCGCCCGCTCCACCACGGTCACCTCGGCTCCCCGCCGGCGCAACCAGTGGGCCAGCGCGGGCCCCGCGATGCTCGCCCCCGCCACCAAAACCCTGGTACCGCTCACCGCGTCCCCCGCTCGCCCGCCCGGATCAGGGTCCGGATCGTACAACGTGGTCCGCGGCCCCGACCGGCGATACGGTGAAAGGGGCCGACATCCTCGGGTGGGAGCCCCTCAGTCAGAAGGTGGCGATCGGGTTGACCGGGCTGCCGGACGTACCGGCGAAGCGGACCGGCGCGACCGCGAGGTGGAAGTCCCACTGGCCGAGCTCGGTAGCCGTGCTCAGGCACTCCTCCAGGTCGCAGTTGTCGAGCATCCACAGACCCATCGCGACCAGGCTGACGGCGTGCACTGGCATCAGCACGTCTTCGTACCCCGACGGCTGAACGTCCTGCGGGGTATCGGCGCCGATCAGCGCGACCTCGCGTTCACGCAGCCACGGCAGGCAGGACACGTGCCAGCCGGCCTGCGTGATGCCGCCGGCCTCGCCGCCCCCGTGCCGGACGCGGCCGGCGCCGGTCCGGATGAGCACCGCGTCGCCGGATCCCACCCGCACACCCTGGCGACGCTCGGCCGCCTCGAGATCTTCGGGGAACACGCCCTCGCCCGGCTCCAACCACGGCACGTCACGGACCCCCGCGATGTCCAGGAGGACACCCCGCGTGACGATCCCGTTCGCCGCCGCCGTGACAGCCGCCCAGTCCGACCCCGTTTCGGTGTCGACCAACGAGTGTGACCGCCCGTTGTACGTCTGGCCGTCCCAGAAGATGTGGCATGGCGAGTCGACGTGGGTGATGGTGTTGCCGTGGAACATGATGCCGAGCCGCTCGTGGGAAAAGCCCCAGCGCCGGTCGTTGTGGAACCCGGGCACCGGCATGTCCTCGGCGCCCGGCATGTCGGCGGCGCAGGGACACGTCGTCGTCGACCGCTCCATCTCCGGTACGGCGACCTCCCAGGCACACGACACACTCCGGCCGTGGCGCACGGCCCGCGCCGCCGCCAGCCGGACGTCGTCGGTGATGTGGTTCAGCGTGCCAAGCTCATCGTCGTCGCCCCACCGTCCCCAGTTCGACAGCGTCTCGAAGTATCCGAGCACGTCGTCCTGTGTGGGCAGCTGTCGCCCTACCGTTGTCATTCCAGCATCGCCTCCTCCGGTCACGTGGTTCGCAGCACCGCAGGCAAAGTATTCCGCCCTCTCCGGCAGGGCGCCTAACCCCACCGCACTTGAGAACAAAGATCAGGACAGCAGCGCATTCGAGAACAAGTCAGGACCGCAGCGCGGCGGCCAGCGCGCGCACCGTGGGGTTGAGGTAGAGCGCGCGCGGGTGCAGCGACGGCAGCCCGCGCTCGCGCATGGCCGCCCCGATCCGCATGGCCAGCAGCGAATTCCCGCCCAGCTCCCAAAAGCTGTCGGACGCGCTGACGGCGAAGCCGAGCACCTGCCGCCACACCGCCAGCAGCTCACCGGTGAGGTCGTCGTCCCCGACCGGGCTTTCGTCGTCCGCCTCCGGGGCCGGGTCCGGCGCCACGACGGGCGCGGCGGGCTCGGGGAGCGCGGCGGGCTCGGGGAGCGCGGCGAGGTCCACTTTTCCGTTGGCAGTCATCGGAAGCGCGGGCAGCGCGGTGATGGTCGAGGGGACCATGTGGCCGGGCAGGACGCGGCCGATCCGCTCCCGCACCGCCGCCGTGGTCCCGGAAGCGAGCACCACGTACGCGTCGAGCCGGTCGGTGGCCGCGTCCGCCGCGTCGGCCCGGCGCAGCGTGACCGCCGCCGCGACCACGCCCGCGCACTCCGCCAGCACCGACCGGATCTCGTCCAGTTCGATGCGGAACCCGCGCAGCTTGACCTGGTTGTCGAGCCTGCCGAGGTGCTCCAGCACGCCGTCCGGCCGCAGCCGTCCCCGATCGCCGGTGCGGTACATCCGCCCGTCGCCGAAGGGATCGGGCGGGAACCGTTCGGCGGTCAGCCCGGGACGCCGCAGGTAGCCGAGCGCGACCCCGGCGCCGGCGACGTGGATCTCGCCCGCCACCCCTGGCGGCGCAAGCCGCCCACGCTCGTCCAGCACGTAGACCCGCCAGCCGGGGATCGGCCTGCCGACGGACCGCGACCCGGTGAGCGCGTGCCACCGCGTGACGGTCTCGGCGGTGACGTGCACGGTGGTCTCGGTGATGCCGAACATGTTCACCAGGCGGCAGCGGGTCTCGGGATACCGGTCCAGCCACGGCAGCAGGCTCCTGGTGTCCAGCGGCTCACCCCCGAAGACCACCAGCCGTACCGGCAGCCGCCCGGGGCGCGTGCGATCCACCTGCGCGAGCGGGGCGAACGCCGACGGGGTCTGGCTCAGCACCGTGACGCCCCGGTCGGCCAGCAGTTCGTGTACCTGCTCCGGCGACCGCGACACCCAGTACGGGACGACCACCAGGTGGCCACCGGTGAGCAGACAGCCCCAGATCTCCCAGACCGAGAAGTCGAACGCGACGGAGTGGAAGAACGTCCACACGTCGGCGGCGCCGAGCGCGAAGTCGTCCCGGGTGGCATCCACCAGCGCGACGACGTTGGCGTGCGGGACGAGCACGCCCTTGGGCCTGCCGGTGGAACCCGAGGTGTAGATGACGTACGCCGCGTCATCCGGGCCGCTGCCACCGGCGGCGGGCGAGCCGTCGACGCGCAGGTCCGCGACGGCCCCCGGCGACAGCACCCGGAGCCCCGGGGAGACGGGGAACGCGGGGTGCGTGGTGATCACGACCGCGAGGCGAGCGTCTTCGACCGTGTAGGCGAGGCGCTCGGCCGGGTAGGCCGGATCGAGCGGCACGTAGGCGGCCCCCGCCTTGAGCACCGCGAGCAGGACCGCGACCAGCTCCGCCGACCGGTCGAGGCAGACACCGACCAGGTCTCCCCCGCCCACCCCGGCGGCGCGCAGCCCCTCGGCGAGCCGGTCGGACCACCGGTCGAGCTCGCGATAGCTGACCTGACCGTCCTCATCGGACAGTGCGATCGCGTCGGGTCGTTCGGCGGCGCGTTCGGCGAAAACCTCCGGGATACGGCGCGGCGTGCCGCGCGCGGCACGCGACGGGCGCCCGAGTGCCAGCACGTGTTCCCGCTCCGCCGCGTCGAAGATGTCGGTCCCCGCCGTCCGGTGCGCTTCGGCCAGCTGCCGGACGAACCGGGCGGCGATCGGCGGGCTCACGCTGCCGGGCCGGTAGTGGCACCGCAGCTCGGGCGCGCCGTCCGTGGCACGGCCGACCGTGACGGTCAGCGGGAACGGGGGCGCCAGGCACGACACGTACTCGCCCTCGCCGTCGAGGGCGAACAGTATCCCCGCGCCGGGCCGTCGCTCCTCCGGTTCGTAGCGGGCGAGGACGGTGGCGAGCGCCGCCCGCCACCGTTCGGGATCGCGGTCGGTGCCGGACGGCAGGGCGACCCGGAACCCGGCCGGCTCGTCGCCGAGCCCCCGGTCTCCCAGTCCCCACACCGGTACGTGATCGGCGCCGGGCGGACGCGCCAGCACCCGCGCGGGTCCCGGGCCGCCCTCGATCGTCGCGTCGGCGAGCCGGCGCAACGCCGGGCCGTCGAACGCCCCGCGGTGCGCGACGACCACCAGATCGGCCCGGCCGTCGGCGTACTCGATCAGGGCGGCCCGCGCGCCGCGCCGGGCGTCGACGGGCCTGGCCAGTTCGCGGGCGCGGCGCCGTTCGCCGCCGGGGTCCTCGGCCGTGAACGGGACCCGCTCGGCCCAGAGCGCCCCGGGCCCGGCGAGGCGCGCGAAGCGCTCGGCGATCAGGTCGGCGTCGACCGGGCCGTCGAGCCGGAGACACACTGCGTGGCAGTGCCGGGCGTTCCTGGACCACTGCGAAGGCGTGACCACATCCATCTCCCCTGCGGTTCGGCGGTGGCCCGGTCAGCGGGCGGTGAACCCGCCGTCAACGGTGACGACCGATCCCGTGACCTGCCGGGATCCGTCCGAGGCGAGCCAGACGGCGGCTTCGGCGACGTCGTCGGGCTCGACCAGTGCGTTCATCGGCTGCGACTGGACGAACGCGGCCTCGTGCTCACCGAGCGGCACCCGCAGCGACCGGGCGATCTCCGCCAGCATCCGGCCCTCCACCTCGGGGTCGTCCCGGACCGACCCCGGGCACAGCGCGTTGACCCGGACCTTCACCGGGGCGAAGTCGAGCGCCGCGGCCTTGGTGAGCCCGATGACGCCGTGCTTGGCCGCGACGTATCCCGCGAAACGGCGATATCCGACCAGCCCCGCCGTCGAAGCGACGTTGATGATGCTGCCGCTCCGCTGGGCGGTCATGATCTTGCCGACCGCCGCCGTCGCCCGCCAGGCACCGGAGAGGTCCACATCGATCATGAGCTGCCACTCGTCCTCGGTGATCTCGTCGGTGGGCGTGCCCGACGGCGTGGCGATCCCGGCGTTGTTGACCAGCACGTCGATCCGCCCGCTCCAGCCGTGGGCGTCCTCGGCGACCTGCCGCAGCGCGGCGAGATCACGGACGTCCGCGTGCCGGGTCAGCACCGCGGCGCCCCGCGCCCGGCACAGATCGGCGGTGTGCGCGAGCTGGCTCGCGGTGCCGAGCGGGTAGGACACCCCCGGCAGGTCCGCGCAGACGTCGAGGAGCACGAGATCGGCGCCCTCGCGGGCGAAGGCCACCGCGCAGGCCCGGCCGAGGCCGCGGGCGGCCCCGGTGACGATCGCGGTCTTGCCGTCGAGCCGCATGGCCCCTCCTCAGCGCTCTCGATGGGCGAGTTCGTCGTTCACCAGGCGCAGCAGGGCGCCCGGGTCCTCGGCGATGTACATGTGCCCGCCCTCGATCTCCTCCTGGGCGAACTCGGCGCTGGTCGCCCGCAGCCACTCGGCGGTCTGCTCCGCCGTCACCAGGTCGTCCTCGGTCCCGCGCACGGCGGTGATCGGCCGCGGCAACGGCCGGTCCGTCACCGGCACGTAGTTCTCGTGCATCTCGACGTCCGCGCGCAGGGTCGGCAGGATCAGCTCCCGCATGTCCGGCTCGGCGAGCGCCTCGTGGTCGTACTTGGCGAACTCCTTGACCCGCAACAGGAACTCCTCGTCGGGGAGGCCGGTCGCGCGCCGGGTCCGCCGGGTCCACGGGCCGGGCGAGCCGCTCACGAACAACCGCACCACCTCGGCGTCGCTCCGCGCGACCAGCAGGTGGGCGAGCTCGTAGGCCAGCACCGCGCCGAGGCTGTGGCCGAAGACCGCGATCCGTTCCCCCGGCGCGAGTTCGCCGGTGACGGCGGGCAGCAACCCGGCCGCGGCCTCCGCGACGTCCCGGTACGGGTCCTCGGAAAGCCGCCATTCCCGTCCGGGCAGCTGCAGCGCGAGGATCCGTGGATCCCCGTCCGTCAGCGCCGCCCAGGAGTGGAAGAACGAGGCGCCCGCCCCCGCGAAGGGGACACACACCAGGGATGTCCGTCGCATGTCCGCTCTCTCCGTTCCGTCCGTCATCGCGATTCCAGCCAGGCCGCGATCGCCTGCCAGACCAGGCCCATCATGTCGGGGCGGACCATTTCCGCGTGCCCACAGGGAATGGGCACCTCGGTCAGTTCGCCGTCGATGTGCGGCGCCCACCGCGCGGCGAGGGGGCCGTCCTCCGGCCGGTTGTCGGCCGAGACGAGGATCAGCGCGTCGCCGTCGAACCGCCCGGTGGCGTGCACACCCCTGATCCGGGTGTTGTTCTCGAAGGTCCGTGCGAAGACCGCGATCTCCTCGTCGGAGAACCCGCCGAGCAGATGACCGAACTCCGCCCGGATCGTTTCCTCCCACGACACGTCCTCGCCGGCGTCGACGGCCTCCCCCTTCGCGCGCGCCTCCGCCAGGATCGCGTCGAGCGGGAACGAATCCATGATCACCAGGGCGACCTCCTCGCCCAGCGCCCGCAGCTGCACGGCCATCTCGTGCGCCGGAGCGGTCCCGAAGGAGTAGCCGACAAGGTGATACGGGCCTCGTGGTTGCACCTCGCGCAGCCGCTCGACGTAGTCGGCCGCCATCTCGGCCAGCGAACCCGCGAACGGGGTCCTCCCGTCGACGCCGCGAGCCTGCAGACCGTAGATCGGTACCTCCGGCGGCACGTGCTGCACGAAAGGCGTGTAACACCAGCTGAGCCCGCCCGCCGGGTGCACGCAGAACAGCGGCGGGCGGTCGCCGCCGCCCCGGATGGTCAGCAGCACTCCGAGCGAGTCCCGCACCGACGACAGGCTCAGCGTGTTCAGCAGCTCGGTCACCGTCGGGGCGGCCATCACGTCCTGGACGGAGGTGGTGATGCCCCGCGTTTTCAGCCGCTGCACCAGGGCGACCGCCAGCAGCGAATGCCCGCCGAGCGCGAAGAAGTCGTCGTCCACCCCGACCTCGGGCAGTCCGAGCACCTCGGCGAACGCCTCGCACATCGACTGTTCGAGCGCCGCCAGCGGCCCGGTCGCCCCGCCACCGGCACCCGCGCCGGTCGCGAGTTCGGGAGCGGGCAACGCCTTCCGGTCCAGCTTCCCGTTCCGCGTCAGCGGCAGGGCGTCCAGCGCCACGAACGCCGAGGGCACCAGATAGGCGGGCAACCGCTCGGCGGCGTACTCGTGGACCGCCTCGGCGAGCCCGTCACCGTCACCGGCGGGGACGAGGTAGGCGATCAGCCGCTTGTCCCCGGGGACGTCCTCACGCACCACCACCGCGGCCTGGCCGACCGCCGGATGCGCCGTCAGGACGGCCTCGGCTTCGCCGGGCTCGACCCGGAACCCGCGGATCTTCACCTGCCCGTCCGCGCGGCCGGCGAACACCAGCCCGCCCTCCGGCACCCATTTGACCAGGTCCCCGGTGCGGTACATGCGCTCACTCGCCCCGAACGGGCAGGCCACGAAGCGCTCACCGGTCGGCCCCGGCCGGTTGAGGTAACCACGCGCGACACCGGCCCCCGCGACGTACAGCTCCCCGGCGACGCCGACCGGCACCGGCCGGAGCGTGTCGTCCAGGACGTACACCCGCGTGTTGTCCAGCGGGCGCCCGATCGGCAGGACGCCGTCGATCTCCCCCGGATCACCGGCTTCGTGCTGGGTCGCGCACAACGTCACCTCGGTCGGCCCGTACAGGTGCCGCACCACCACCCCGGCGTTCTCCGCCAGCACCCGCCGCACCGACTCGGCGGGCACCACGTCTCCGCCCGTGAGCACCTCACGCACCCCGGCGAAGCACCCCGGATCCTGCTCGGCCAGCACCCGCAGCAGCCCCGCCGTCACGTGCACGTGGGACAGCTGGTGGCTCGCGATCAGCCGCCGCAGCACCGTCGCGTCCATCGGCTCGTCCGGCGCCACCACGACCGTGCCGCCGGACAGCAACGGCACCCACAGCTCGTATGAGGACGCATCGAAGGCGTGCGGGGCGTGGAACAGCACTCGCGACGCTGCGCCCCAGCACCGGTCCCCGGCCAGCGCGACGACGTCCCGATGCGCCGTCACCACGCCCTTGGGTACCCCGGTCGATCCCGAGGTGTACATCAGGTACGCCGCCGCTTCGGGGACCGTCGGCGACGGCAGTCTCGTACCGGCGTCGGCCTTCGCGCCGAGGGGCACCACCGTGAGACCGGCCGTCCGGCCGAGCTCGTGCCCGGCCGTCGCGTCGTGCACGAGCATCACCCGCGCGCCCGCGTCCTCGACCACCGCCCGCATCCTGGCCACCGGCCAGCCCACGTCCAGCGGGAGATAGGCACCGCCGGCCTTCAGCACCGCCAGCAACGCCACCACCAGCTCGGCCGACCGCCGCATCAGCACGGCGACGACCGACTCCGGTCCCACCCCCGACGCGACCAGTACCCGTGCCAGCTCGTCGGCCCGTGCGTCGAGCTCGCCGTAACCCAACCGGACGTCGCCCGCCACCAGTGCCACCGCGTCCCGATCCGCCGCCACCCGCTGGGCGAACGCCTCCGGCACCGAAACGTCCGCGACCGGGGCCACGGTGTCGTTGCGTCCCTCGACGAGGTCGGACAGCTCGGTCTCGCCCAGTACGTCCACCGCCAGGAGCGTGGTCTCGGGTGCCGTCGCCAGCGCGGTGACCAGATTGTCCAGGCAGGTGTGCAGGAGCGCGCAGATCCGGCCGGGGTCGGCGGGCGCCACCGCGTCCACGGTGATCGTGAAGCCCTCACGGTCGACATCGACCACCACCCCGAGCGGGTAATCGGTGAGATCCCGCACGGCCAGCAGGCCCATACCGTCCAGTGCGTCGGCCGCCTCCTGGGTGCCCTCCTGGTTGTGCCGGTAGTTGAACAGCGAGGTGAACAGCGGGCTGCCGGGCAGTCCGCTGGCCGCCTGGGCGGTGGCCAGCGGCGCGTGCTCGTGCACCATCAGCTCGGCCAGCTGACCGCGAAGCTCCGTCACCCCTTCCACCACGCTCCTGCCCGCGAGCCGGACCCGCACCGGCAGGGTGTTGAGGAACAGGCCCACCGCCCGGTCGGCACCGCTACCCGCGTTCATCCGTCCAAAGAGGAGGGTGCCGAAGACCACGTCGTCGCGGCCCGAAACCACGCCCAGCACGCGCGCCCAGGCCAGGTGGAACAGGGACGCCGGGCTCACCCCGAGCGACCGCGCCACCGCGCGCATCCGCTCGGTCAGCGCGCCGTCGACGCGGTGTCGGGCCTGCGCGGCCCGGACGCCGTCACCGTGCACCTCCACCATGCCGTAGGGGGCGGTGATCTCGGTGACGTCGCCGAGGAGCTTGGTGAAGTAGCGCTCGTGCTCCTCCCGCGACACGCCGAGCCGTGCCTGCGCGACGAACTCGCGGAAGGGCACCGGTGCGGGCAGCCGATCGGCTTCCCCCGTCAGGTACGCCCGCAGATCGTCGAGCAGTACCTGCATGGCGGTGTGGTCCTGGACCAGGTGGTGGATGCGGAGCAGGCACAGCCACCGGTCGCCCCGGGGGTCGGCGGCGATGTGCGTGCTCAGCAGCGGCGCCCTGTCCAGTGGCATCCAGCCGCGGACGGCGGCCATCAGCTGCTCGGCGACCTCCGGGCCGCCGGGGTCCAGGACGACCTCGTCGACCGGCAGTTCGGCGTGGCGCACCACCACCTGGACCGGCTCCCGGATCCCTTCGGAGACGACCGCCGTGCGGTAGATGTCGTGCCGGTCCACCACCCACTGCATCCCCGCGAGGAAGTCGTCGAGACGGTCCCGCGCGTCGAAGTCGATCACCGTGGCCGTCACGTACACGTCCGTGCCGTCCCGGTCAACCATCAGGTGATGGAAGAAGATGCCTTCCTGCAACGGCGCCAGCGGATAGACGTCCTGCACGTTCGCCGCCCCGCCCGGCACGGCCGCCACCACCGACGCCAGCTCCTCCGCCGACAGGTCGACCAGCGGCAGCATCTCCGGCGTCAGCTCGGTGGCGTCCTCCGGGATCAGGTTCGGCGGTACCACCACCGGCTCCGGACCGGCCACCGCGGCGAGCCCGGCCGGTGTCGGTGTCGTGAACAACGCCCGCACCGACACCGAAACGCCGCGCTGTCGCAACCACTCCACCAGCGACACCGCCAGCAGGGAATGCCCGCCCAACGCGAAGAAGTCGTCCTCGACCCCGACCGACGGCAGGCCGAGAACCTCGGCGAACGCCTGGCAGAGCAGTTCCTCTTCGGTGCTGGCCGGAACACGACCACCACCTGTGGCGAAGGCGGGCGCGGGCAGTGCCTTCCGGTCCAGTTTTCCGTTGCCGGTCAACGGCAACGCGTCCAGCACCACTACCGCCGAGGGCACCAGGTACGACGGCAGCCGCGCGGCGGCGAACCCACGCACGGCCTCCGGCAGACCATCGGCACCGGCAGTGGGCACGACGTAGCCCACGAGGCCGGGACCGCCGGGCGAATCCTCCCGCGCGATCACCACGGCCTGCGCCACGTCGGGATGCGCCGCCAGCACGGCCGCCACCTCGCCGGGCTCGATCCGGAACCCGCGGATCTTCACCTGATCGTCCGCGCGCCCGGCGAACACCAACCGGCCGTCGGCGTTCCAGCGGGCCCGGTCCCCGGTCCGGTACATCCGGGTGCCCGGGGAACCGAAGGGACACGCCAGGAACCGCTCGCCGGTCAGCGCCGGGTGCCCCGCGTAGCCGCGCGCCACCTGCGGACCGGCCACGTACATCTCGCCCACGACCCCCGCGGGGACCGGCCGCAGCCACTCGTCCAGCACGAACACCGACAGCCCAGGGAGGCCCCGGCCGATCACACTGCCGTCTCCGCTTTCGCGCTCGGCCAGGACGTGCTGGGTGACGTGCACGGTGGTCTCGGTGATCCCGTACATGTTCACCAACCGGGGACCGGACTCGCCGAACCGCGCCCACCACTCGGCCAGCCGCGCGGGCTCCAACGCCTCGCCGCCGAAAACCACCGTCCGCACCTGGTCCAGCCCGCCGGTCCCGGACTGGACCGCCAGCAACGAGAAGAACGCCGACGGGGTTTGGCTCAGCACCGTGACCCGTTCCCGTGCCACCAGATCCAGGAACTCCCGCGGTGAACGTGACACGTCGAACGGGACCACCACGACCCGGCCGCCGTGCGACAGCGCGCCCCACAGTTCCCACACGGAGAAATCAAAGGCCGCGGAGTGGAACCAGGTCCACACGTCCTCGGTCCCGAACCCGAACGAATCGCGCGTGGCCGCGAACAACGCCACGACGTTGCGGTGCGGGACCACCACGCCCTTCGGCTTCCCCGTCGACCCCGACGTGAAGATCACGTACGCCGGATGGGACGGCAGCAGCGGCGAAACCCGGTCGGCGTCCGACACCGGCGCGGCGTCGAACCCGGCGACCTCGGCCACGAACTCCGGCGTGTCCACCACCAGCGCCGCCGCGGTGTCCCCGAGCATGAACCCGACGCGTTCGGCGGGCTGTCCCGGCTCGATCGGCAGATACGCGCCACCGGCCTTCAGCACCGCCAGCGCGGCGATCACCAGTTCCGGCGACCGTTCCAGGCTCACCGCCACGACCGACTCCGGGCCCACACCCGCCGCGATCAGCTTCCGCGCCAGCCGGTTCGCCCGCGCCTCCAGCTCGCCGTAGGTCAGCTCGACCTCGCCGCACACCAGCGCCGTCGCCTCCGGTGCCCGCGCCGCCTGCTCGGCGACCAGATCCGGCAGCACCCGGTCCGGCACCGGCCCCGCCGGGTCGTTCCACTCCTCGACGATCCGCCGGTACTCGGCCGGTTCGAGCACCTTGACCGCGCCGACACGCACCTCGGCGTCCGCCGAAACCTCGCTGAGCACGCGGACCAGATACCGCGCGATCCGCTCGGTGGTGTTCTCGTCGAACAGGTCCGAGGCCGCGATGAGCGAGCCGCGCATCCCCGCCGGGGCACCGGACTCGTCGAAGGCCTCGGCCATGCTCAGGTCCAGGTCGAACTTGGCCGACGCGGTGTCGCCCGTCGCCAGCGGGCCGGTCCGCAGGCCGGCCAGCCCAGCCTGGGCCCCACCGCCCGCCCGCGCGGTGTTCTGCAGGGTGAGCATGACCTGGAAGAGCGGATGCCGGGCCAGCGACCGCGTCGGCGCCAGCTCCTCGACCAGCTTCTCGAACGGCACGTCCTGGTTTTCGTACGCCGCCAGGCTGGTGGCCCGCACCCGCGCCAGCAGGGCACGGAACGTCGGGTCGCCGGACAGGTCGCCGCGGATCACCAGGGTGTTCACGAAGAAGCCGACCAGCTCGTCCAGCGCCTGGTCCATCCGCCCGGCGACGGCGGCCCCGATCGGGATGTCGGTGCCCGCGCCGAGACGATGCAGCAACGTCGCGAACGCCGCCTGGAGCACCATGAAGACCGTGACGCCCTCGGCCTTCGCCAGCTCCAGCAGCCGCGCGTGGACCTCGGAGGGCACCTCCACCGGCCGCGCGTGCCCGCGGTGGGACGCCTCGGCGGGCCGGGGCCGGTCCACCGGCAGCTCCAGTTCGTCCGGTGCCCCCTCCAGGACGTCCCGCCAGTAGGCCACCTGCTCGGCCAGCACCGTGCCAGGAGCGTGCTCGGCACCGAGCAGATCCCGTTGCCACAGCGCGTAATCGACGTACTGCACCGGCAGCGGCGACCACTCCGGCGCCCGCCCCTCGATGCGGGCCGCGTAGGCCGCCGCGAGGTCGCGGGCCAGCGGTTCCATCGACCAGCCGTCGCCCGCGATGTGGTGGACCACCACCGCGAGCGCGTGTTCCCGCGCACCGGTCCCGAACAGCCAGGCCCGCAGCGGGATCTCGGTGGCGAGGTCGAACTCGTACCCGGCCGCCGCGGCCACCGCCTCGTCGAGCTCCTCGGGTGACACCTCCGCGAACCGGAGCTCGAACCCGGCGTCGGCGATCGGCAGGACCCGCTGGCACGGCTCCCCGTCCAGCATCGGGAACACCGTCCGCAGTACCTCGTGCCGCCCGATCACGTCGCGGAACGCGGCCGCCAGCGCCGCCCGGTCCAGCTCCCCGGACAGCCGCAGCCCCAACGGGATGTTGTACGCGGCGCTCGGCCCGTCCAGCTGCCGCAGGAACCACAACCGCCGCTGCGCGAACGACAACGGCACCCGATCGGGCCGTTCCCGCGCCGCCAGCGCGGCCCTGCCCGGTCTCGCCTCGACGAGCTCGCGGACGAGAGCGGCCGGGGTCGGCGCCTCGAACACCGCACGGACCGGCAGTTCGACGCCCAGCACCGCGCGCACCCGGCTCGCCAGCCGCATCGCGAGCAGGGAATGCCCGCCCAGCGCGAAGAAGTCGTCGTCCATCCCGACCCGGTCCAGGCCGAGGACCTCGGCGAACGCGCCGCACAGCAGTTCCTCGCGGGCACCGGAGGGCGCCCGGCCCGCGCCCGCGGTGTGCCCGGGGGCGGGCAGTGCCGCGCGGTCGAGCTTCCCGCTGACCGTCAGCGGAAGCGCGTCCAGCTCGACGACCGCCGAGGGGACCAGATGCGACGGCAGACGCTCGGCCACGAACTCCCGCACCGCCGCCGCCAGCCCGTCGACGTCCTCGCCCGGCACCGCGTACGCCACCAGACGCGGATCTCCCGGCCTGTCCTCGCGGACGACGACCGCGGCACTGGCCACCGCGGGATGCGTGGCGACCACGGCCTCGACCTCGCCGGGCTCGATCCGGAACCCGCGGATCTTGACCTGGTCGTCCGCGCGGCCGAGGAACGCCAGCTGCCCGTCCGCGCCCCAGCGGGCCCGGTCACCCGTGCGGTACATCCGGCCGCCCCACGGGCAGGCCACGAACCGCTCGGCCGTCAGCCCCGCCCGGCCCACGTAACCGCGTGCCACGCCGGGACCCGCCACATACAGCTCGCCGGGCACGCCCACCGGCACCGGAGCCAGCCGGTCGTCGAGAAGGTACACCCGGGCGCCGCCGATCGGACGGCCGATGGGCGGCACCTCGCCGGGACGCAGCTCGTCACTCAGCGTGCACAGCACGGTGATCTCGGTCGGGCCGTAGGCGTTCACCATCCGCCGTCCCGGCGTCCAGCGTTCGACCAGCTCTGGCGAGCACGCCTCCGCGCCCACCACCAGCGTGACCAGCGCGTCGCCCGCCCCCTCGGGCACGGTGGCGAGCACGCTCGGCGGGATCAACGCGTGGGTGATCCGCTCCGTCCGCAGCACCTCGGCGAGTTCGTCCCCCGCCAACGGCCCTGCCGTCGCGGGGACGACCAGCGTCGCGCCGCACGAGAACGCCATGACCAGTTCCATCACCGACGCGTCGAAGCTCGGCGAGGCCAGTTGAAGCACCCGGGAATCGCCGTCCAGCGCGAACGACTCGATCTGGGCCAGCGCCAGCGAAGGAAGACCACGGTGCGTGACCGCCACGCCCTTCGGCCGCCCGGTCGAACCGGACGTGTAGATCACGTACGCCGGGTGGTCCGGCAGCAACGGCGCGACCCGGTCGGTGTCGGTGACGGCGCCGTCGTCCAGGCCCGCCAGCTCCGCGTCGACCTCCGCGGTCCCGAGCACCAGCACGGGCACGCCGTCCGGTACCGCCGACCGGCTGCCGGAGCTCGTCAGTACCAGCGCCGGAGCGGAATCGGCGAACATGAGCCCGACGCGCTCGGCCGGGAGCGCCGGATCGACCGGCAGGCAGGCCGCGCCGGCCCGCACGATCGCCAGAAACGCGATCATCGGCTCCAGTGAGCGTTCCAGCACCACCGCGACCACCGACTCCGGCCCGGCACCCCGCGCGATCAGCAGCCGCGCCAAGCGGTTCGTGACCGCGTCCAGCTCCCGATAGGACAGTTCGACGTCCCCGCGGGCGAGCGCCACGGCGTCCGGCGTCTCGGCCGCCCGCGCCGCGAACAGGTCCCCGAACGGCACCCGTGGCACGTCCCGGATCGGCCCGGTCCCCGCGTCCAGTACCCGCCGCCGCTCGGCCGCGCGCACCACCTCGACCGCCGAAAGTGCCGTGCCGGGAGTTTCCTCGAGCACGGAAACCAGGCTGTCGAGACAGGCGTTCAGCAACTCACAGACCTGACCGGGATCGGCCGGGGCGAGCGCCTCCACGGTCAGCAGGAACCGCTCTGCCGCGTCGTCGACGGACACCGTCAGCGGGTAGTTGCTCTGCTCGCGGTACGCCAGCAGCTCGATGCCGTCGACGGGGTCGTCGTCCCGGCCCGGGGCCCCGCCGTCGTCCGGAGCCGTCGTGAAGCGGTAGTTGAACAGCGACGTGAACAGCGGGAGACCGCCCGGCACGCCACTGGCCGACTGCGCCAGCGTCAGCGGCGCGTGCTCGTGCACCATCAGCCCGGCGAGCTGACCCCGTATGGCCGACAGCGCCGCACCCGCGCCGGTGCCGTCGAGCCGGACCCGCACCGGCAACGTGTTGATGAACGGCCCCGCCGCCCGCCGCACGTCGGCCGCGGCGTTCATCCGTCCGAAAAGGACGGTGCCGAACACCACGTCGTCGCGCCCCGCCAGCGTACCGAGTACCCGCGCCCAGGCCAGGTGGAAGACGGTCGCGGGCGTGACCCCGCGCGCACGGGCCAGCCCGCGCACCCGCCGGGCCAGCGCGTCCTCCACCCACCGGTCGGCGCGCGTCGCCGCCCCGCCGCCGTGCACGTCCAGCAGCCCGTACGGCGCGGTCGGTTCGGTCAGGTCGCCGAGCAGTCCGGCGAAGTAGGCCTCGTGCTCCTCCCGCGCGACGCCGAACCGCGCCCGCGCCACGTATTCACGGAACGGCACGGGCTCGGGCAGGTCCGCGGCGCGTCCGGCGAGCATCGCGCGCACCTCGTCCAGGAGCACGTCCAGCGCGGTGTGGTCCTGGACAAGGTGATGGATGAGCAGCAGCGCGACCCAGCGCCCGGTGCCCGGGTCGCAGGCGACCCGGACCCGCATCAGCGGCGCCCGGTCCACCGCCATCCCGGTTCCCGCGGCGGTCATCAGCTGCTCGGCGACGTCACCGGCGCCGTCGAGAACGACTTCGTCCACCGGCAGCTCGGCGGTACGGCAGACGACCTGCACCGGTTCGCGCAGTCCCCGCCAGACCACCGCCGTCCGGTAGGTGTCGGTGCGGTCGATGATTCCCTGCAGCGCGGCCAGGAACCCGTCCAGCAGGGCTCGCGAATCGAAGCGCAGCACGGTCGGCAGCAGGTAGACGTCCGCCTCGTCCCGCCCGGCCATCAGGTGATGGAAGAACATGCCCTCCTGCAGCGGGGCCAGCGGGTACACGTCGGCGATGTTGGCCGCGCCGCCCGGCACGGCCCCGGCCACCGTGGCGATCTCCGCCTCGGTCAGCTCGGCCATGGTCAGCATCTCCGGGGTGAGCTCGGCCGCACCGGACGGGATCAGATTCGGTGGCACCACCACCCGTTCCGGACCGGCCGCCGCGGCCAGCCCCGCCGGGGTGGCGTGCTCGAACAACGCCCGCACCGACACCGCGGTCCCGCGTCCGCGGAGATACTCCACAAGGGACACCGCGAGCAGCGAATGCCCGCCCAGCGCGAAGAAGTCGTCGCCGGCCCCCACCTCGTCGAGGCCGAGAACCTGGGCGAACGCCGCGCAGAACAGCTCCTCCCTCGGGCTCGCCGGGAGCCTGCCCGCGCCCGCGGCGAAGGTGGGCGCGGGCAGGGCCCCGCGGTCCAGCTTCCCGTTCGGCGTCAACGGCAGCTCGTCGAGTGGCACGACCGCGGACGGCACCATGTACGAGGGCAAACGTTCGGCTGCGTACAAGCGCACCGCTTCGGCCCTGTCGTCCCCGGTGGCCACCACGTAGGCGATGAGCCGCCGATCGCCCGGTACGTCCTCACGCACGACCACCGCGACCCGTGCCACACCCGCACAGCCGCCCAGCACCGCCTCGACCTCGCCGAGCTCGATCCGGAATCCGCGGATCTTCACCTGGTCGTCCGCGCGGCCCAGGAACTCCAGCTCGCCGTCCGCGCGCCACCGCACGACGTCACCGGTGCGGTACAACCGCTCGCCGTCGTCGCCGAACGGAGAGGCCACGAACCGTTCCGCCGTCGCGCCCGGACGCCCCAGATAGCCCCGGGCGAGCTGGACACCGGCCAGGTACAACTCGCCCGTGGCGCCCGGCGGGACCGGCCGCATCGTGCCGTCGAGGACGTACGCCCTCGTGTTGGCGATCGGCCCGCCGATCGGCACCCGGCCGGTGCCGTGCCCGTCGAGTTCGGCCGCGGTCGCCCACACCGTCGCCTCGGTCGGGCCGTACAGATTGGTGACCGCGCGCCCGGACGCCTCGGCCATGCGGACGGCCAGCGCCCCCGGCAGCGCCTCGCCGCCGACCAGCGGGCGCAGCCCGCGCGCCGCTTCCGGGCACGCGGTCAGCAGTGCCTGCCACAGCGCCGGGGTCGCCTGCATCGTCGTGACGCCGAACCGGTCGATCAGCTCGGCCACCGCCGCCGGATCCCGCACGGCCGCGTCCTCCGCCAGCACGACCCCGGCACCCGCGAGCAGCGGCACGTACAGCTCCAGGACGTGGATGTCGAAGGACACCGTCGTGACGGCCAGCAGCCGGTCCCCGGCCCCCAGCGGGAACCGTTCGCCCATCGCCGCCACGAAGTTCGCCATGGCGCCGTGCGGGACGACGACGCCCTTGGGCCGCCCGGTGGAGCCCGACGTGTAGATCACGTACGCCGGGTGATCCGGCAGGAGAATCCCGTGCCGCTCAGCGGTGGTCAGGTCGCTGTCGTCCAGCGCCGCCAGTTCGGCCGTGACGCGGGGATCGTCGAGCACGATCCGGTCCGGCCCACGCTCGACGACCCCGGTGGCCAGGGAAGTGAGCACGAGCCCCGGGCGGGCGTCGTCGAACTGGTACCCGACCCGCTCGGCCGGATGCGCGGGATCGATCGGCAGGTAGGCGCCCCCGGCCTTGAGCACCGCCAGCAGCGCCACCACCAGTTCCGCGGAGCGGCCCAAGCACACCGCGACGGGCGTCTCCGGGCCGACGCCGTGCCGGACGAGCAGCCGGGCGAGCCGGTTGGCCCGCGCGTTCAGCTCGGCGTAGGTCAGCCGGGTGCCGTCACCGTGCAGCACCGCGAGCGCGTCCGGTGTCCTGGCCGCCCGCGCCGCGAAGGACTCGGGCACGAGCAGGGCCGGTCGCGGCGCGTCGGTGCGGTTCCATTCCCCGACCACCAGCGCGCGCTCGGCGGGATCGAGCAGGTCGATCCCGCTCAGCCGCACGCCGGTGTCCTCGGCGAGCAGGCTCAGCACCCGGACCAGACAGCGCGCGACGCGGTCGGCCGTGTCCTGGTCGAACAGGTCGGCGGCCGCGATGAGCATGCCCGCCATCCCGGCGGGCGCACCGGCCTCGTCGAAGGACTCGCCCATCGACACGTCGAGGTCGAACTTCGCCGCCACGCCGCCGGTGGGCAGCGCGCCGATCTCCAGACCGGGCAGCGCCACGCCGGGCCCGCCGTCCGGCCCGCCCGCGTTCTGCAGCGTCAGCATGACCTGGAACAACGGGTGCCGGGCCAGCGACCGCACCGGCGCGAGCTCCTCGACGAGCTTCTCGAAGGGCACGTCCTGGTGTGTGAAGGCCGCCAGCGACGTGTCCCGCACCCGATCGAGGATCTCGGCGACCGTCGGGTCACCGGACAGGTCCGTCCGCAGCACGAGCGTGTTGACGAAGAAGCCGACGAGGTCGTCCAGTGCCTGGTCGGTGCGTCCCGCGACCGCGACCCCGATCGGGATGTCCGTACCGGCGCCCAGCCGCGACAGCACCACGGCCAGCGCGGTCTGCACCGTCATGAACAGGGTCACGCCCCGCTCCCGTGCCACCGCACGGAGGCGCCGATGCACCTCGGCCGGGATCTCGATCGGGGCGAGCCCACCACGGTGGGACGCGGTGGCCGGCCGTGGCCGGTCGGCGGGCAGGGCCAGCTCCTCCGGCGCCCCGTCGAGGGCGTCCCGCCAGTACGCGACCTGGTGGGAGAGCACGCTGCCCGGATCGTCCTCGTCGCCGAGAAGTTCCCGCTGCCAGAGCGCGTAGTCCGCGTACTGCACCGGAAGCGGCGTCCACTGAGGACGCTCGCCGGCCAGCCGCGCCTCGTAGGCCGCGGCGATGTCGCGCGACATCGGCTCCATCGACCAGGCGTCGGCCGCGATGTGGTGCACCACGAGAACCAGGACATGCTCCTCCGGCGCCACCGCGAGCAACGACGCCCGGACCGGGGGCTCGGCGGTCAGATCGAACGCGTATCCCGCCGCCTCGGCGATCGCGTCGTCGAGGCGGCCGGACGCCACCTCGACCACGTCCAGCGCGAACGCCGTCTCCTCGGCCGGAAGCACGCGCTGGTACGGCTCGCCGTCAGCCAGCCCGAAGACGGTACGCAGCACTTCATGGCGCTCGGCCACGTCCCGCAACGCCGCCGCGAAGGCCGTCCTGTCCAGCTCGCCGGTCAGGCGCAGTGTCAGCGGGATGTTGTAGGTGGAGCTGGGACCCTCCAACTGGCCGAGGAACCACAACCGCCGCTGCGCGAACGACAACGGCATCGGCTCCGGCCGTTCCCGCGCCACCAGCGCCGTCCGGCCGGGGACTCCCAGTGCCGTCGACGCCGCCAGGTTCGCCGGGGTCCGGGCCTCGAACACCGCGCGCAGCGGCAGTTCCAGCGACAGTACCGCCCGCACCCGGCTCACCAGCCGCATGGCCAGCAGGGAATGCCCGCCCAGCGCGAAGAAGTCATCGTCCACCCCGACCCGGTCCAGGCCGAGGACCTCGGCGAACGCCTGGCACAGCAGCTCTTCGGTGGCATTCGCCGGAGCCCGCCCCGCACCCGCCGAGTACTCGGGCGCGGGCAACGCGGCCCGGTCCAGTTTTCCGTTGACCGTCACCGGGAAGCGGTCGAGCTCGACGAACGCCGACGGGACCAGGTACTCCGGCAGCCGCTCGGCGGCATCCGCGCGCGCCGTGGCGCCGACCGCCGTGCCCGGCTCGGCAGGCACCAGGTAGGCGACCAGCCTCTTGTCACCCGGCACGTCCTCGCGCACCAGCACGGCGGCATGGGCGACCGCCGGGTGCGCGGCGAGCACGGCCTCCACTTCGCCGGGCTCGACCCGGAATCCCCGGATCTTGACCTGCTCGTCCGCCCGCCCGGCGAACACCAACCGACCATCCGAAGTCCACCGGACCAGATCACCCGTCCGGTACATCCGATCGCCCCTGTCCCCGAACGGGCAAGCCACAAACCGTTCCGCCGTCCACAGTGGACGATTCAGGTAACCACGTGCGACACCCGCACCGGCCACATACAGCTCACCGGCCACGCCCACCGGGACCACGTCGAGCCGGTCGTCCAGGACGTAGACCCGGGTGTTGTCCAGCGGCCGCCCGATCGGCAGCACGCCCTCGACCGCACCGGAAGCACCGACCTCGTGCTGGGTCGCGCACAACGTCACCTCGGTCGGCCCGTACAGGTGGCGCACCGTGACGCCCGGATTCGCCTCCAGCACCCGTCGCACCGAGTCCGCCGGGACGACGTCACCGCCCGTCAGCACCTCACGCACTCCGGCGAGGCACGACGGGTCCTCGTCGACGAGCACGCGGAGCAGCCCGGCCGTCAGGTGGACATGGGACAGCGCGTGCCCGGTGACCAGCCGCCGCAGCACGGTCGCGTCGACGCGTTCCACCGGCGCGACCACCACGGTCCCGCCCGTGAGCAACGGGGCCCACAGCTCGTACGACGACGCGTCGAACGCGTGCGGCGCGTGGAACAGCACCCGCGACGGCGAACCCCAGCACCGGTCCTTCGCCAACCGCACCACGTCACGGTGAGTGGCCACCACGCCCTTCGGCACCCCGGTCGAACCGGAGGTGTACATGACGTAGGCGGCCTGTCCCGGCGGGAAATACCGAGGCAGAGCGACATCGGCGTCGGTGCCGGCAGCGGCGGAGATCGTCGGGATGTCCAGCCCGTCCAAGAATTCGTGGTCCGCCGTCGGCTCGTGCACGACCAGCGTCGCGGCACCCGAATCCTCGACGACCGCCCGCATCCGCGCGACCGGCCAGCCCGCGTCCAGCGGCACGTACACCCCACCGGCCTTGAGGATCGCCAGCAGGGTCACCACCAGCTCGGCCGACCGCTCCATCAGCACCGCGACCGGCGACTCCGCGCTCATCCCCTTGGCCACCAGCGTCCGCGCGAGCAGGTCCGAGCGGGCGTCCAGTGCGGCGTAGCCGAGCGTCACCGCACCGGACACCAGAGCGGGGGCCACCGGCGCCTCGGCCACCCGCGCCGCGAACGCCTCGGGCACCGAAACGTCCGGAACGGCCACGGTGGTGTCGTTCCAGTCCTCCCGCAGCCGGCGCCGGGACCGGGCGTCCAGGACGTCCACTCCGGCGAACGGCGTCTCCGGGGCTTCCGCGAGCGCGGTCACCAGGTTGCCGAGGCAGGTGTGCAGCAGCGCGCAGACCTGGCCGGGATCGGCGGGCGTCATCGCGTTCACGGTGATCGCGAAACCCGGCCCGTCGTTGTCGACGGCAACGTGCAGCGGATAGTTCGTGTGCTCCCGGGTGAAGACCGTCCGGATGCCGTCGATGCCCTCGCTGGGTTCGGGCTCCTCCTGGTTGTGCCGATAGTTGAACAGCGACGTGAACAGCGGGCTGCCACCGGGCAGCTCGGCCGCGGCCTGCGCCGAGGCCAGCGGCGCGTGCTCGTGGACCATCAGGTCGGCGAGCTGTCCTCGCATCGCGGCCAGCGCCTCACCCACACTCGGCCCGGCCAGACGTACCCGCACCGGAAGCGTGTTGAGGAACAGGCCGGGCGCGCGGTCGGCACCCGCGCCCGCGTTCATCCGGCCGAACAGGAGCGTGCCGAACACGACGTCGTCACGTCCCGAAACCGCACCGAGCACGCGTGCCCAGGCCAGATGGAACAGCGTCGCCGGGCTCACGCCGAGCGCCCGCGCCACCTCGCGCATCCGTGCGGACAGGGCGTCGTCCACCCGCAGGTGGGCGAGCGCGACCGCTTCGCCGTCTCCGTAGGTGTTCACGAGGCCGTAGGGCGCGGTGGTTTCGGTGACGCCGGCGAGCAGCTCGGCGAAGTAGCGCTCGTGGTCGTCCTCGGACACCCCGTGCCGTGCCTGCGCGACGAAGTCGCGGAAAGGCACCGGCGGCGGCACCTCGTCGGCCCGCCCGGCGAGAAACGCCTGAAGATCTTCGAGTATCACGTCGAAGGTGGTGTGGTCCTGGATCAGGTGGTGGATGCGCAGCAGCACCAGCCAGCCACCCGCCGGATCGGCGGCGACGCGCACCCGGATGAGTGGCGCGGCGGCCAGTTCCATCCGGTGCTCACCCGCGGACAGGAGCTGGTCGACGGCGCTGGGCCCATGGGGATCGAGGGTGACTTCCTCGACCGGCAGCCGGACGTGCCGGGTGACCACCTGGACGGGATGCGGGAGCCCTTCGGACAGGATCGCGGTGCGGTAGATGTCGTGCCGGTCCACCAGCCATCGCATCGCCGCGAGAAAGCGGTCGAGGCGATCCCGGGTGTCGACCGCCAGCACGGTCGGCGTGGCGTACACGTCGGTGCCGTCCCGACCGGCCAGCAGATAGTGGAAGTAGATGCCTTCCTGCAATGGCGCCAACGGATAGACGTCCTGCACATTGGCCGCCCCGCCCGGAACCGCCGCCGCGATCAGCTCGGTCTCGGCTGCGCTCAGGTCGACCAGCGGCAGCATCTCCGGCGTCAGCTCGGTGGCACCCTCCGGGATCAGATTCGGCGGCACCTCGATCGCCTCCGGACCGGCCACCGCCGCCAGCCCCGCCGGAGTCGGCGTCGAGAACAACGCCCGCACCGACACCGACACACCACGCTGCCGCAACCACTCCACCAGCGACACCGCCAGCAGGGAATGCCCACCCAGCGCGAAGAAATCGTCCTCCACACCGACCTGGTCCAGGCCCAGTACCTCCGCGAACGCCTGGCACAGCAGCTCTTCCTCAGTGGAGGCCGGAACACGCCCACCACCTGTGGCGAAGGCGGGCGCGGGCAGTGCCTTCCGATCCAGCTTCCCGTTGCCCGTCAACGGCAACGCGTCCAGCACCACCACCGCCGAGGGCACCAGATACGACGGCAACCGCGCGGCAGCGAACCCACGCACCGCCTCCGGCAGACCATCGGCACCGGCAGTGGGCACGACATAACCCACCAGCCGGACATCACCGGCGACGTCCTCCCGCGCGATCACCACGGCCTGCGCCACCCCGGGATGCGCCGCCAGCACGGCCGCCACCTCACCGGGCTCCACCCGGAACCCACGCACCTGCACCTGATCGTCCGCACGCCCGGCGAACACCAACCGGCCATCGGCGTTCCAGCGAGCCCGGTCCCCGGTCCGGTACATCCGGGCACCCGGCGCGGCGAACGGACATGCCACGAACCGCGCACCCGTCAGACCCGGACGATTCACGTACCCACGCGCCACCTGTGGACCGGCCACGTACACCTCACCCGTGACCCCCGCGGGCACCGGCCGCAGCCACTCGTCCAGCACGAACACCGACAAGCCCGGGAGACCCCGGCCGATCACGCTCCCGGCAGCCTTCGGGGTGAGATCGAAATGGGTGACGTGCACGGTGGTTTCGGTGATCCCGTACATATTCACCAACCGGGGACCCGATTCACCGAACCGCGCCCACCATTCGGTCAACCGCGCGGGCTCCAACGCTTCCCCGCCGAAAACCACCGTCCGCAGATTGTCCAGGCCGCCGGTGGCTACCGCCATCAGCTGGTAGAACGCCGACGGGGTCTGACTCAGCATCGTCACCCGTTCCCGCTCCAGCAATTCGGCGAATTCCCGCGGAGAACGTGAAACGTCGAACGGAACCACCACAACCCGGCCACCATGCAGCAACGCGCCCCACAGTTCCCACACCGAGAAATCGAACGCGAACGAATGAAACCACGACCACACATCACCAACACCGAAATCGAACAACTCCCGCGCCGCCGCGAACAACGCCACCACATTGCGATGCGGAATCGCGACCCCCTTCGGCTTCCCCGTCGACCCCGACGTATAGATCACATAGGCCGGATTCCCGGGACGCGCCACGATCGGCGGCGCCATCCCCACCTCGGGCCCAGCCTCGTCCGCCACCACGACCGGCACGCTCTCCGGCACCGCCGGGGCGCACTCCGCCGTCGTCACCACACACACCGCGCCCACGTCCGCGAGCACGAACCCGATCCGCTCCACCGGAGAATCCGGATCCACCGGCAGATACGCACCACCGGCCTTCAGCACCGCCAGCAACGCCACCACCAGCTCGGCCGACCGCCGCGCGACCACGCCGACGACCGTCTCCGGGCCGACGCCCTGACCGGCCAGACGACGGGCCAGGCCGTTCGCACGCGCGTCCAGCTCCGCGTACGACAGCTCGACGTCCCCCGCCGTGACGGCGATCGCGTCCGGCGTGCGCGCCGCCTGCACCTCGAACAGCTCCGGCAGCGTCGTCTCGGGGACCGGCGGCCCCGCCTTGTTCCAGCCCTCCACAGTGGACAGTTCGGCGGCGTCCAGCACCTCGACCGCGCCGAGCCGCAGGTCCGGCCGACGGGTCACCTCGCCGAGCACCCGCGCGAACCAGGTCATGATCCGGTCCGCGGTACTCCGGTCGAACAGGTCGGCCGCCACGATGAGCGTTCCACGCAGTCCGGCCGGTGCGCCCGCCGCGTCGTGGGTCTCGTCGAAGGCCAGGTCCAGATCGAACTTGGCGGGCACCACGCCCGTGGGCACCACCGAAGTCTCCAGGCCCGGCAGCCCGGCGTCGGTCCCGACCGGCACAGTCTGCACGGTCAGCATCACCTGGAACAGCGGGTGCCGGGTCAGCGACCGGGCCGGGGCGAGCTCCTCGACCAGCCGCTCGAACGGGACGTCCTGGTGGGCCAGCGCCGCGAGGAGGTTTTCCCGTGCCCGCCCCAGTATCTCGGTGAAGTTCGGGTTCCCGGACAGGTCGGTGCGCAGCACGAGGGTGTTGACGAAGAACCCGGCCAGCTCGTCCAGGGCCTGGTCGGTGCGTCCCGCGACGGCCGTGCCGATCGGGATGTCCCGGCCGCAGCCCAGCCGCGACAGCGTCACCGCCAGCGCGGCCTGCAGCACCATGAACACCGTCACGCCCTCGGCCCGCGCCAGCTCCAGGAGCCGCCGGTGCAGTTCGGCCGGAAGCTCGGCCTCGGCGACATGGCCCCGATGAGACAGCTCCGCCGGACGGGGCCGGTCGGCAGGCAGGTCCAGCTCCTCCGGCAGGCCCGCGAGCGCGGACCGCCAGTAGTCCACCTGCCGCGAGAGCACGCTGTCCGGATCGTTCTCGTCGCCGAGCAGTTCCCGCTGCCAGACCGCGTAGTCGGCGTACTGCACCGGCAGCGGCGTCCACGCAGGGGCCGCGCCGTCCAGCCGCGCCTCGTACGCCAGCGAAACGTCACGCGCCAGGGGCGCCATCGACCAGGCGTCCCCCGCGATGTGGTGCACCACCAGGACCAGCACGTACTCGTCCGGTGCCAGCGCGAACAGCGAGGCACGCACCGGGATCTCCGCCGCCAGGTCGAAGGAATACGTCGCGGCCCGGTCGACCGCGGCCGCCAGCTCACCGGGCGGCACCTCGGCCACGTCCAGCGCGAACGCGGACTCGTCCACCGAAAGCACCCGCTGGTACGGCTCGCCGTCGGCCAGCGCGAACACGGTCCGCAACACCTCGTGCCGCCCGACCACGTCCCGCAACGCCGCCGCGAAGGCGTCCCGGTCCAACGCCCCGGTCAACCGCAGGCCCAGCGGAATGTTGTAGGTCGGGCTCGGGCCCTCCAGCCGGCCGAGGAACCACAACCGCCGCTGCGCGAACGACAACGGCACCCGGTCCGGTCGCTCCCGCGCCACCAGTGCCGTCCGTCCCGGCGTGGCGACCTCGGTGAGCCGGACCGCCAGGCGCGCGGGGGTCGCGGCCTCGAACACGGTCCGGATCGGCAGTTCGACGTCCAGGATCGCGCGGATCCGGCTCACCAGCCGCATCACCAGGAGCGAATGCCCGCCGAGGGCGAAGAAGTCGTCGTCCACCCCGATCGACGGCAGGCCCAGGACGTCGGCGAACGCCTGGCACAGCAGATCTTCGGTCACGTTCGCCGGAGCGCGGCCCGCGCTGACCGCGTGCTCGGGCGCGGGCAGGGCCGCCCGGTCCACCTTCCCGTTGACCGTCAGCGGGAGCGCGGCCAGTTCCACGAACGACGCCGGGATCAGGTATTCGGGCAGGCGCCCGGCCAGGTAGTCGCGCACCGCCCCGGCGATCGGCGGGCCCGCCTCCACGGGCACGACGTAGCCGATCAGCCGCTTGTCCCCCGGGACGTCCTCGCGCACGACCACGGTCGCCTGCGCGACCGCCGGGTGCCCGGCGAGCACGGCCTCGACCTCGCCGGGTTCCACCCGGAAGCCGCGGATCTTGACCTGGTCGTCCGCCCGTCCGGCGAACACCAGCCGGCCGTCCGGCGTCCACCGGGCCAGGTCCCCGGTGCGGTACATCCGCCCGCCCGGCCCGAACGGGCAGGCGACGAACCGCTCCGCCGTGGTCCGCGCGCGGTTGACATAACCCCGCGCGAGACCCGCACCGGCCACGTAAAGCTCACCGGCCACACCCACCGGCACCACGTTGAGCCCGTCGTCCAGGACGTAGACGCGGGTGTTGTCCAGCGGCCGCCCGATGGGCAGCGCGCCGTCGGCTTCGGCAGCCTCGGCGATCTCGTGCTGGGTGGCGCACAGCGTGACCTCGGTCGGCCCGTAGAGATGCCGCACGACGACCCGCGAGCCCGTCTCCAGTACCCGGCGGACGGCCTCGGCCGTCACCACGTCCCCGCCGGTCAGCACCTCGCGTACCCCGGCGAAGCAGCCGGGGTCGTCCTCGGCCAGCGCCCGCAGCAGACCGGCGGTCACGTGGACATGGGTCAGCGCGTGCGCGGAGATCAGCCGCCGCATCAGCGCCGCGTCGACGCGTTCGGCGGGGGCGATCACCACGGTGCCGCCCGACAGCAGCGGTACCCACAGCTCGTAGGACGACGCGTCGAACGCGTGGGGAGCGTGGAACAGCACCCGCGCCGCGGCACCCCAGCACCGGTCCATCGCCAGGCGCACCACGTCCCGGTGCGTGGCCACCACGCCCTTCGGCTCGCCGGTCGAGCCCGACGTGTACATCACGTAGGCGGCGCAACCCGGCAGTACCGAGTCCGGCAGAGCCACCGGGGTGTCCGCCTCGGCGTCCACCGTCAGCACCGCGACGCCGAGTTCGAGCCCGGCGGTCGCCCCGTGCGCCAGAAGCAGGCAGGCACCCGCGTCCGCGGTCACCGCGCGCATCCGCGCTTCCGGCCACCCGGTGTCCAGCGGCACGAACACGCCGCCTGCCTTCAGCACCGCCAGGAACGCCACCAGCAGCTCGACCGACCGCTCCATCGCGACCGCCACGGCCGACTCCGGCCGCACGCCCGCGTCGACCAGCGCCCGCGCCAGCCGGTCCGCGCGCGCGTCCAGCTCGCCGTAGGACACCTCCGTCTCGCCGGAGACGAGCGCGACGGCGCCGGGATCGGCCGCGACCCTGGCCGCGAACGCGTCCGGTACCGACACGTCCGGCACCGGTACCGCGGTGTCGTTCCAGCCGTCCACCAGCGCGGACAGCTCGGTCCCGTCCAGTACGTCCACGGTGCGCAGCGGAGTGGCGGGCTCCTCCGCGAGGGCCGTGGTGAGCGCTTCCAGGCAGGTGACCAGCAGCGCGCCCACCCGTGCCGGGTCGGCGGGCGCCACCGCGTCCAGGGTGATCGCGAAGCCGGACTCGTGAGCGTCGACCGCGACCGCGAGCGGGTAGTTCGTGAGGTCACGGGCCGAGAGGACCTTCATCCCGTCCAGCGCGGGGCGGGCCTCCTCCGGAGTGCCCGGACTGTGCCGGTAGTTGAAGATCGAGCTGAACAACGGACTGCCGCCGGACAGGCCGCTGGCCCCCTGCGCGAGCGCCAGTGGCGCGTGCTCGTAGGCCAGCAGGTCCGCCAGCTGGTGGCGCAGCCCGGTCAGTGCCTCGCCGACGCCCTGCTTCGCCAGCTTCACCCGGACCGGCAGCGTGTTGATGAACAGCCCCGGCACACGGTCCGCGCCGGTACCGGCGTTCATCCGTCCGAAAAGGACGGTGCCGAACACGACGTCGTCGCGTCCCGACACCGCGCCTAGCACCCGTGCCCAGGCCAGGTGGAACACCGTCGCCGGGCTCGCGCCCCACGTCCGCGCCACCTCGCGGACGCGCTCGCCCAGCGCGTCGTCCACCCACAGATGAGCCTGCTCCGAGCCGGTGCCGTCGCCGTGCAGATCCACCAGGCCGTACGGAGCGGTCGTCTCGGTGACGTCGCCGAGCAGCCCGGCGAAGTACCGCTCGTATTCCTGCCGTGGCACGCCGAGCCGTGCCTGCGCCACGAACTCGCGGAAGGGCACCGGCGCGGGCAGTTCCCCGGTCCGCCCGGACAGGAACGCCCGCAGATCGTCGAGCAGCACCTCCAGGGTGGTGTGGTCCTGCACCAGGTGGTGCACGCGCAGCAGGCCGAGCCAGCGGTCACCGCGCGGGTCGGCGGCGAAGTGCACGTCCAGCAGCGGCGCCCGGTCCAGCTCCAGCCGTCCGCCTGCCATGCCCAGGAGCTGCTCGACGGGGTCGGGGCCGTCGGGATCGAGCACGACCTCCCCGACCGGCACCTCGGCGTGCCGCACCACGGCCTGCACGGGTTCCCGCAACCCCTTGGACACGACCGCGCTGCGGTAGATGTCGTGCCGGTCCACCATCCAGCGCAGTGCGGCGATGAAGGCGTCGAGGCGGTCGCGCGAGTCGAACTCGACGACGGTGGGCGTCACGTAGACGTCGGTTCCGTCGTGGTGGGTCATCAGGTGGTGGAAGAAGATGCCTTCCTGCAACGGCGCCAGCGGGTACAGGTCCTGGATGTTCGGCGCCCCACCGGGAACGGCCGCCACCACCCGGGCGATCTCGGCCTCGGTCAGGCCCGCGAGCGGCACCATTTCGGGCGTGATCTCGTCGGCGTCCGGCGGGATCAGGACGGGCGGTACCACCACCGGTTCGGGACCCGCCGCCGCGGCCAGCCCGGCCGGGGTCGGCGTCAGGAACAGCGCCCGCACCGACACCGACACCCCGCGCTTCCGCAGCCACTCGACCAGCGACACCACGAGCAGGGAATGCCCGCCCAGCGCGAAGAAGTCGTCGTCGACGCCGACCCGGTCGAGGCCCAGCACCTCCGCGAACGCCTGGCACAGCACTTCCTCCCGCGCTGTTTCCGGTGCGCGGCCGGTGCCCGCGAGGCTCGCGAAGTCCGGCGCCGGAAGGGCCCGGCGGTCGAGCTTCGCGTTGGCCGTCAAGGGAAAGGCGTCGAGGGCGATTATCGCGGAAGGCACCAGGTACGAGGGCAGCCGCTCGGCAAGGAAGGCCCGCAGTTCCTCCGCGGACACCGCCGCTGCGAGAACCACGTAACCCGCCAGGCGGATCTCCCCGGGAGTGTCTTCCCTGGCGATGACCGCGGCCTGCTCCACCTCGGGATGAGCCAGCAGCGCGGCTTCGACCTCGCCGGGCTCGACCCGGAACCCACGAATCTTGACCTGATCGTCGGCACGACCGAGGAACACCAGTTCCCCGTCGGCAGTCCAGCGCACCCGATCCCCGGTGCGATACATCCGCTGCCCTGGTTCGAACGGACACGCCACAAAACGCTCGCTGGTCAGCCCCGCCCGGCCCACGTATCCGCGGGCCACCCCGGCACCGGCCACGTACAGCTCGCCCGCCACTCCCACCGGAACCGGTTCCAGTGCTTCGTCCAGCACATACACCCGGGTGTTCGCGATCGGCTGTCCAATCGGGACGGTGCCGCTGTCGGCCCGGCACCGCCACACCGCCGCGTTCACCGTCGCCTCGGCCGGGCCATAGCTGTTGAACATCACCCGATCGGCAGCCCACTGCACGACCAGCTCAGCCGGTAACGCCTCCCCACCCACGTCCAGCACGAAACCCTCGGGCAAGCCACCCGGCGGCAGGCTGGCCACCGCCGCAGGCGGCAACGTCGCATGGGTCACCCCGTGCTCGGCAAGAAATGCGGCCAGCTCGACGCCCAGCCGACGTTCCGCCGGAACGATCACCAACGCCGCCCCGGACAGGAAAGCGAGCAGCCATTCCTCACAGAACATGTCGAAACCCGAGGACGCGAACTGCGCCACCCGAGCACCCGCACCGATCCCGAAACGGCCATGGCTCACCGACAGATTCGCAAAGCCCCGATGAGAAACCACCACGCCCTTCGGCGTCCCCGTCGAACCCGACGTGTACACCACATACGCCGGATGATCCGAAACCAACGGCGAAAGCCGGTCGGCATCGGATACCGGCTCAGCGTCGAACCCGGCGACCTCGGCCACGAACTCCGGCGAATCCACCACCATTACGGCGTCGGCGTCCTCGACCAGGAAGCGAACACGCTCCGCCGGTAACGCCGGATCAATCGCCAGATACGCCCCACCGGCCTTGAGCACCGCCAGAATGGCGACCATCAACTCCGGCGAACGCTCCAGCGTCAAGGCCACCACCGATTCCGGCCCCGCCCCGGCCGCGACCAGCTTCCACGCCAGCCGGTTCGACCACGCGTCGAGTTCCCCGTAACTCAGCTCGACGCCGTCACCCACCAGCGCCAGCGCCTCCGGAGACCGCACCACCCGCTCGGCGAACAGATCCGGCACCAGACCCTCCGGCACCGCGACCGCGGTGTCGTTCCAGTCCCGGAGTACCCGGTCCCGCTCGTCCTGGTCGAGAATCCGCAGGGACCGGACGCGGACGGCCGGGTCGGCGGCGACCGTTTCCAGCACGTGGGCCAGCCACGCCGCGATCCGCTCGACCGTCCCGGCGTCGAACAGGTCCGCCGCGCCGATCAGGGCGCCCTGCAGGCCCGCCGGGTGCCCGTCGGCGTCAAGGGTTTCCCGCACGACGAGATCGAGGTCGAGATCGCCGGCCTGCCGGTCGTCGGAGATCAGGTCGATCCGCAGACCGGGCAGCTCCAGCATCGGCCCGCCACCGCGCCCGGCGGACACCAGGTCGGCGCTTTCCACCGCGGCCATCACCTGGAACAGCGGGTGCCGGGACAGCGACCGGGTCGGCGCCAGCTCCTCGACCAGCTTCTCGAACGGCACGTCCTGGTTTTCGTAGGCGTTCAGCGCGGCTTCCCGCACCCGCCCGAGCACCTCGGTGAAGGCCGGATCGCCGGAGAGGTCGGCGCGGATCACCAGGTTGTTGACGAAACAGCCGACCAGGTCGTCGAGTCCCTCATCGGTGCGCCCCGCGACCAGGGTCCCGATCGGAAGGTCCGTCCCGGCTCCCAGCCGGGACAGCAGCACCGCCAGCGCGGAGTGCACCACCATGAACAGGGTCGCGCCCCGCTCCCGCGCCAGCTCCAGCAGCCGCCGATGCGTGCCGGCGCCGAGTTCCAGTTCGGCGGTGTGGCCGCGGGGATCCAGCTGCGCCGGGCGCGGCCGGTCGCTGGGCAGGTCCAGTTCCTCCGGCGCCCCGGCGAGGGTGCGCCGCCAGAACGACACCTGCTCGGTCAGGGTGGCTTCCGGGTCGTCCTCCGCGCCGAGAAGTTCGCGCTGCCACAGCGTGTAGTCGGCGTACTGCACCGGCAGCGGCGCCCACTCCGGCACCCCGCCTGCCAGCCGGGCCGTGTACGCGGTGGAGAGGTCACGCAGCAACGGCCCCATCGACCAGCCGTCGGCCGCGATGTGGTGCACCACCAGGACCAGCACGTGCTCACGCGGCCCCACCACGAACAGCCGGGCCCGCACCGGGATCTCACCGGCGAGGTCGAAGGCGTACGCGCTCGCGCGCGCCACCTCGTCCTCCCGCGCCGCCGCCTCGACGACCTCGAGTTCGAAGCCCGTCTCGTCCACCTGGAGCACCCGCTGGCCGGGCTCGCCGTCCTGGGCGGGGAAAACCGTCCGCAACACCTCGTGCCGGCCGAGCACGTCCCGCAGGGCGGCGGCGAGCGCGTCCCGGTCCAGCTCACCGGTCAACCGCAGCGCCAGCGGGATGTTGAAGGTGTCGGTGGGCCCGTCCAGCCGCCACAGGAACCACAGCCGCCGCTGCGCGAACGACAACGGAATCATCAGAACTCCTTTTCGTGCTCACGCATGGGCCGGAGCGCCGGCCTGGCCTTCTTCCGGGTACCGGCGTTCGCCCCGATCCACGCGGCGACCCCCGCCGCGGTCGGGTTCTCGAACAGCACCCGGAGTGGCACCTCGGCACCCGCGGACACCCTGATCCGGCTGAGCAACCGCGTCGCCAGCAGGGAATGCCCGCCCAGGGCGAAGAAGTGGTCTTCGGGTCCGACCCCGGGCAGTTCGAGGATTTCCGCGAACGCCTCGCAGACGAGCTCCTCCGCACGCGTGGCGGGCGCGCGGCCCGCCCCTGCCGTGCCGTGGCCGGGCGCGGGAAGTGCCCGGCGGTCGAGCTTTCCGTTGACGGTCAACGGCAGCGCGCCGAGTTCGACGAACGCGGCGGGCACCATGTACGCGGGCAGCTTGCCCAGGACGTACTCCCGGAGCGTCTCGCCGAGCCCGTCCGCCCCGGGCTCGGCGGGGACGACGTAGGCGACCAGGCGGCGATCGCCCTCCTGGTACTCCCTGGCCACGACCACCGCGTCGGCGACGGCCGGATGCGCGGCCAGCACCGCCGCGATCTCGCCAGGCTCGATCCGGAACCCGCGGATCTTGAGCTGGTCGTCGACCCGGCCCTCGAACAGCAGCCGCCCGTCGGTGGTCCATCGGGCGCGATCCCCGGTGCGGTACATCCGCCCGCCCGCCGCACCGTCCACAGTGGAGGTGAACGGGCAGGCGACGAACCGTTCGGCGGTCGTTCCCGGCCGCCCGAGGTATCCGCGGGCGAGGCCGGCACCGGCCACGTACAACTCCCCGCGCACTCCGGGCGGCGCCGGGGCCAGGGTGTCGTCGAGGACGTAGACGCGGGTGTCGAGCACCGCGGTCCCGATGTCGGCGGGATCGCCGGGCCGCAGCGGTGCCGACATCGACGAGCAGACGGTGGTTTCGGTCGGGCCGTAGGCGTCGACGAACCGGCGTCCGGGCGCCCAGCGCGTCACGAGGTCGCCGGTGAGCGCTTCGCCCGCCGACACCAGCGTGGTCAGCGGCGTCAGGTCCGCCGGCGCGGACGCGGCGAGCACGGCGGGCGGCAGGGTCGCGTGGGTCACCCCGTGCCGGGCCACGACCTCGGCCAGCCCGGCGCCCGGGAGCAGGTCCTCGGCCACCACGAGACGGGCGCCCGTGCACAGCGCCATCACCAGTTCCCAGACCGACGCGTCGAATCCCGGCGAGGCGAACTGCAGCACCCGGCTCTCGTCGGTGACGGCGAGCCGTTCGACCTGGGTGGCCACGAGTGCGGCGACGCCGCGGTGCGGGACCGCCACGCCCTTCGGTCGTCCCGTCGAACCCGAGGTGTAGATGAGGTAGGCCGGATGCTCCGGCAGTGGCGGGACGACGGACGCGGTCCGCGCCCCCTCGGCCGTGCCGAGCAGGACCACGGGGAGCCCCACCGTGTCCGGAATGGACGGTTGGCGCGCCTCGGTCGTCAGTACGCACACCGGCCGCGCGTCACCGAACACGTACTCGATCCGCTCGGCCGGGAGCACCGGATCGATCGGGAGGTAGGCGGCACCCGCCTTGAGGACCGCGAGGAAGGCGACCGCCAGATCGGCCGAGCGGTCCAGTACCACGGCCACCGCCGACTCGGGCCCCGCGCCGTGCGCGGCGAGGACTCCGGCCAGCCGGTCCGCGCGCGCGTCCAGCTCCGCGTACCCGACGACCGTGTCACCCGTCTCCAGCGCGACCGCGTCCGGCCGCCGCGCGACCTGTGCGGCGAACAGCTCGGGCACCGTCGCCACGGACACCTCGTGACCGGCCGGGTTCCAGTCGTCGAGTACCCGGCGGCGTTCGCTCCCGGTCAGCAGATCGACCCGGCTCAGCGGACGAGCCGGATCGGCGACGACCGATTCCAGCAGCCGCACCAGCCGCGCGGCGAGATCCTCGGCCGTCGCCCGGTCGAACACGTCGGTGCCGAACCCCAGCAGGCCCGACATCCCGTCCGGGGCGCCCCGCTCGTCACGCCGCTCGGCGAGGCTGAGCACGAGGTCGTACCTGGCGACGTCGGAGGCGAGCGGTTCGCCGCGCACCTCCAGCCCGGGGAGCCGCAGATCCGCCTCCGGCGCGTTCCGCACGTCCAGCGCCACCTGGAACAGCGGCTGCCGCGACAGGGAACGCTCCGGGACGAACGCCTCCACCACCTGGTCGAACGGCAGGTCCTGGTGCGCGTAGGCCGCCAGGTCGGTCTCCCGCACCCGCCGCAGCAACTCCGCGAAACTCGGGTCACCCGTGACGTCGGTGCGCAGCACCAGCATGTTGACGAAGAACCCGATCAGCTCGTCGAGCGCGTCGTCGGTGCGGCCGGCCAGTGCGGTGCCGATCGGGATGTCGCCGCCCGCACCCAGCCTGCTCAACAGCGCCGCGAAACCCGCTTGCAGCACCATGAAGATCGTGACCTGCTCGGTCGCGGCGAGGTCCACGACGTGCCGGTGCAGCTCCGCGGACAGCTCCACCGGGACCTCGTCTCCCCGACGCGTCGCCATCGCGGGGCGAGGCCGGTCCACCGGGAGCGGGATCTCCTCGGGGATACCGGCGAGGGTGTCGCGCCAGAACGCCAGCTGCCGGGCCCGCACGCTCTCCGGGTCCTCCGCGTCGCCGAGCAGATCGCGTTGCCAGAGCGCGTAATCCGCGTACTGCACGGGCAACGGCGCCCAGTCCGGCGCGTGCCCGGCCAGGCGCGCCGGGTACGCGACCGACAGGTCCCGCGCCAGCGCCGCGGTCGACCAGCCGTCGGTCGCGATGTGGTGCACCGCCAGTACGAGGACGTGCTCGTCCGGCGCCACGCGGAGCAGCCAGGCCCGGATCGGGATTTCCGTGGCGAGGTCGAACGCGTAGCCCGCCAGGCGGTCGATCTCGTCGGTGACCTCCCCGGCCGCGACCTCGACCACCGGCAGGTCGAAGCCGACCTCCCCGGCCGCCAGGATTCGCTGGTACGGCTCGCCGTCCTCGGCCGGGAGCACCGTCCGCAACACCTCGTGGCGGTCGAGCACGTCCCGTAGCGCGGCGGCCAGCGCCGCCGGGGTGAGCGCGCCACGCAGCCGGACCGCGGTCGTGTTGCTGTAGCCGGCGCTCGACCCTTCGAGCTGGCCGACGAACCAAAGCCGGCGCTGTGCGAAGGAAACCGGTGGCCGCTGCGGGCGTTCCCGCGCCGTCAGCGCCAACCGGCCGCCGCCCGCCCGGCCCAGTCGCTCGGCAAGACGGGCCACCGTCAGCGTCTCGAACAGGACGCGGATCGACACCTCGACGCCGAGCACCGACCGCACCCGGCTGACCAGCCGGGTCGCCAGCAGGGAGTTCCCGCCGAGCGCGAAGAAGTCGTCGTCGACACCGACCCGTTCGCGGCCCAGCACCTGGGCGAACGCCTGGCACAGCAGCTCTTCGTGCGCGGTGGCGGGCGCCCGGCCGGTGCCCGCGTCCGCCGCCCCCGGGACGAACACCGCTCGTCCGGCGGGCGCGGCTTCGTCCTCACCTGCCTCGTCGAGCTGGTCGAGCTGGTCGAGCAGCAGGCGCCGGGGCCACTCCGGCAGGTTCGGGGCCGCCTCCGTGGTGGTCACCAGCAGCACCGCCCCGGCGCCGGTGAGCGCGGCGGCGACCCGCTCGGCCGGATCCGCCGGATCGACGAGCAGGTAACGGCAGCCCACCTCGCCGACGGCGGCCAGCGCCGCTGCCAGCTCGCCGGGTTCCCGCACGCCGATCGCGACCACCGACTCCGGGCGCACGCCGAGGGCCCTCAGCCGCCGCGCGAGCCGCTCGGATCCGGTGCCCGCGCCCGGTTCGTCGCCGGCCCGTCCGGTCACGGCGAGCACGTCCACCGCCAGGAGCGGAAGGTCCGGGTCCTCCTCCAGCGCGGTGGTGAGTTCCGCGAGGGTGGTGTGCACCAGCGCGCCGAACCGGTCCGCGTCGACCGGCCGCACGACGTCGACGGAGACACCGAACTCCGCGCCGTCGTCGTCGATCGACACGCTCAGCGGATAGTTGTTGTGCTCCTGGGTGAACAGGGTCGCGACATCCCCGAGCACGTCGTCGGGTCCCGCCGGGACGATCCCGGCGTGCCGGTAGTTGAACAACGCGGCGAACAGTGGGCTGCCGCTGGGCAGGCCGGCGGCCTCCTGTGCCACCGTCAACGGCGCGTGCTCGTGCACCAGCAGCTCGGCGAGCTGGTCGCGAAGATCCGTCAGCGCCGTGCCCACCGGCCGTCCGGCCATGGCGATCCGTACCGGGAGGGTGTTCATGAACAGTCCGGGGACGCGATCCGCGCCGACGCTCGACCGGCCCAGCAGCACCGTGCCGAACACGATGTCGTCGCGTCCCGCGACCGCCGCGAGCAGCCGCGCCCACGCCAGGTGGAAGATCGTCGCCGGGCTCATCCCGAGCGAGCGCGCCAGTGCCCGCACCCGCCTCGCCAGGCCGTCGTCCACCGTCAGCCTGGCCCGCGCGGTCTCCGTGCCGTCACCGTGCACGTCCACCAGCCCGTACGGGGCGGCGGTCTCGGTGACGTCGCCGACGAGACCGGCGAAGTAGTCCCGGTGTGCCTTCTCGGGCACGCCAAGGCGGGCCTGCGCCACGAAGTCCCGGAACGGCACCGGAGCCGGCAACGTCTCGGCCCGGCCGGCCAGTATCGCCTTGATCTCGTCGAGCACGATGTCGAGCGCGGTGTGGTCCTGGACGAGGTGATGCATCCGGACCAGTGCCAGCCAGCCGCCGCCCCCGTCCGGTTCGGCCGCGACGTGCACGGTCAGCAGCGGTGCCCGGCGCAGGTCCATCCATCCGCCGGCGGCGGACAGGAGCTGCCCGACCGCGTCCCCGCCGTCCGTGTCCAGGGTGACCTCGGTGACCGGCAGTTCGGCGTGTCGCCACACCACCTGGACCGGCTCGGTCAGTCCGTCCGAGACGAGCGCGGTGCGGTAGACGTCGTGCCGGTCGACCACCTGGCGCAGCGCGGCCAGGAACGCGTCCAGCCGGTGCCGAGCCGGGAAGCCCAGGACGAACGGCATGGCGTAGACGTCGTCGCCGCCCTGCTCGGTCATCAGGTGGTGGAAGAAGATCCCTTCCTGCAACGGCGCCAGCGGGTACATGTCCTGCACGTTCGCCGCCCCGCCCGGCACCGCCTCGACCACGCGGGCGATCTCCGCCGGGGACAGTTCGACCAGCGGCAGCATTTCGGGCGTGATTTCGCTGGTGTGCGGCGGAATCAGGTTGGGCGGCACCACCACCGGTTCCGGACCGGCCACGGCCGCCAGCGCCGCCGGGGTCGGCGTCACGAACAGCGCCCTGACCGAGACGGACACGCCGCGCTGCCGCAGCCACTCGACCAGCGACACCGCCGACAGCGAATGCCCGCCCAACGCGAAGAAATCGTCCTCGACGCCGACCGCGGGCAGCCCGAGGATCTCGGCGAACGCCCGGCACACCAGTTCTTCCTGGGCGGTGGCGGGCGCGCGTCCGGTGCCCGTCTCGTGCCGGGGGCCGGGGAGCGCCGCCCGGTCCACCTTGCCGTTGCCGGTCAGCGGTAGGACGTCCAGCTCGACGAACGCCGAGGGCACCAGGTAGCCGGGCAAGCGCTCGATGGTGTGCGCGAGCACCAGCTCGGTGATCGAGGCCCCGGTGTCCACGGGCACGAGATAGCCGACGAGCCGTTTGTCCCCCGGCACGTCCTCCCGGACCACGACCGCGGCCTGCGCGACCGCCGGGTGCGCGGCGAGGACGGCTTCCACTTCGCCGGGCTCGACGCGGAAACCCCGGATCTTCACCTGGTCGTCCGCGCGTCCGACGAACACCAGACGACCCGACGCGTCCCACTTCACCCGGTCGCCCGTGCGATACATCCGATCGCCCGAACCACCGAACGGACACGCCACGAACCGATCGGCGGTCCACAAAGGACGATTCAGGTAACCCCGCGCGACGCCCGTACCGGCCACGTACAGTTCACCGGCCACCCCCACCGGAACCGGGTTCAGCCGCTCGTCCAGCACATAGACCCGCGTGTTGTCCAGCGGTCGCCCGATCGGCAGCACACTCTCGACCTCACCGGGAGCGCCGACCGCGTACTGCGTGGCGCACAACGTGACCTCGGTCGGCCCGTACAACTGCCGCACCGTGACACCCGGATTCGACTCCAGTACCCGCCGCACCGAACCGGCCGGGACCACGTCACCGCCCGTCAACACCTCGCGTACACCCGCGAAGCAGCCCGGGTCCTGATCGGCCAATGCCCGGAACAGCCCCGCCGTCACGTGCACCTGCGACAGCTCGTGTTCCGCGATCAACCGCCGCAGCACGGCGGCGTCCGTTCGCTCCACCGGCGCCACCACCACGGTCCCGCCGGAAAGCAACGGCACCCACAACTCATACGACGACGCGTCGAACGCGTGCGGCGCGTGGAACAACACCCGCGACGTCACACCCCAGCAACGATCCTTCGCCAAACCCACGACATCCCGATGGGCCACCACAACGCCCTTCGGTACCCCCGTCGAACCCGACGTGTACATCACGTACGCGGCACTGTCCGGGGACACCGCGCCGGGAAGGACCACCGCCGTGTCCGTCTCGGCATCAGCTCGGATCACCGTGATCCCCAGGTCGTGACCAGCCGTCGCCTCGTGGACCACCAGCACCGTGGCGCCCGCGTCCTCGGTCACCGCGCGCATGCGCGCGTCGGGCCAGCCGGTGTCCAGCGGCAGATACGCCCCACCGGCCTTCAGCACCGCCAGCATCGTCACCACGACGTCGGCCGACCGCTCCAGCAGCACCGCGACGACCGACTCCGGCCCCACTCCCGAGGCGACCAGCACCCGCGCCAGCCGCTCGGCGCGCGTGTCCAGTTCGCCGTACCCGAGGCGGACCCCGTCGGCGACCACGGCCACCGCGTCACGATCGGCAGCCACCCGGCGCGCGAACGCCTCCGGTACCGACATCTCCGGGACGGGCACCGGCATCGTGTTCCACTCCGTCAGAATCCGCCGGCGCTCGTCCGCGCCGAGCACGTCCACCACGGCGATCGGGGTGTCCGGGTCCCGTGCCAGCGTCCGCAGTACCTGGACCAGCCGGTCCACCAGCCGGACGGCGGTGTCCCGGTCGAAGAGGTCGGCGGACGCGACGAGCGCGCCGCTGATGCCGGTCGGCGCGCCCGACTCGTCGAAGCTCTCGCCGAGGCTCAGGTCGAGATCGAACTCGAGCGAGCTGACCGCCGAGGGCAGTGCCTCGGCACGCAGACCGGGCAGCTCCAGTGGTGGTTCCCCGGTCCGGCCGGTGTTCTGCAGGGTCATCATCACCTGGAACAACGGATGACGCGCGAGGGAGCGGATCGGGGCCAGCTCCTCCACCAGCCGTTGGAACGGGACCTCCTGATGCGCGAACGCGGACAGCGAGGTCTCCCGGACGCGGCCGAGCACCTCGGCGAGACTCGGTTCACCGGACAGGTCGGTGCGCAGGACGAGGGTGTTGACGAAGAACCCCACCAGATCTTCCAGCGCCTGGTCGGTCCGGCCGGCCACCGCGACGCCGATCGGGATGTCCGTGCCCGCCCCGAGCCGGGACAGGGTCACCGCGAGCGCCGCCTGTAGTGTCATGAACACGGTCGCGCCCTCGGCGCGTGCCAGCTCCAGCAGCGCGTGGTGCAGTTCCGCCGGGATCTCGACCTCGGCGAGATGGCCGAGGCGCGAGGTCTCCGCGGGCCGGGGCCGGTCGGCGGGCAGGTCCAGCTCCTCCGGAGCACCGGCGAGCGCGTCCCGCCAGTACGCGATCTGCTGTGCCATGAGACTCTCGGGAGCGTCCTCCTCACCGAGCAGTTCCCGTTGCCACAGGGTGTAATCCGCGTACTGGACCGGCAGCGACTTCCACGTGGGACTCTCCCCGGCCCGTCGCGCCGCGTACGCCGCGGACACGTCGCGGGCCAGCGGCTCCATCGACCAGCCGTCGCCCGCGATGTGGTGCACCACCAGCACCAGGACGTGCTCCTCCGGCGCCACCGGGAACAACGTCGCCCGGACCGGCCCCTCGGTGGCGAGGTCGAACGCGTGGCCCGCCGCCTCGGCGATCGCGTCGTCGAGATCCCCGGGCGCGATGTCGGCCACGTGGAGTGCGAAGGCGGACTCGTCCACCGGAAGCACCCGCTGGTACGGCTCTCCCCCGGCGGTCCGGAACACGGTACGCAGCACCTCGTGCCGCCCGACCACGTCCCGCAACGCCGCCGCGAAGGCCACCCGCTCCAAGGACCCGGTCAGCCGCAACGTCAACGGGATGTTGTAGGTCGGGCTCGGGCCCTCCAGCTGGCCGAGGAACCACAACCGGCGCTGCGCGAACGACAACGGCATCGGCTCCGGCCGCTCCCGCGCCGCCAGTGCCACCCGGCCCGGCGCGGCCACGTCGACGAGCCGGGCGGCCAGGCGCCCGGGGGTCGGGGCCTCGAACAGCGCCCGCAGCGGCAGCTCCACCGACAGCGCCACGCGCACCTGACTCACCAGACGCATGGCCAGCAGCGAATGCCCGCCCAGCGCGAAGAAGTCGTCGTCGACGCCCACCGACGGCAATCCGAGCGCCTCCGCGAACGCCTGGCACAGCAGCTCTTCCGTGGCGTTCGCCGGAGCCCGCCCCGCACCGGCCGCGTACTCGGGCGCGGGCAACGCCGCCCGGTCCACTTTCCCGTTGACTGTCAACGGGAACACGTCCAGCTCCACGAACGCGGACGGGATCAGATACTCCGGCAGACGCTCGGCCAGGTAGCTTCGTACCGTTTCGGCGCCGAGTACGTCCTGAGGCACCAGGTAGCCGACGAGCCGCTTGTCCCCCGGCACGTCCTCCCGGACCACGACCGCGGCCTGCGCCACCGCCGGATGCCCGGCGAGCACCGCCTCCACTTCGCCGGGTTCCACGCGGAAGCCCCGGATCTTCACCTGGCTGTCCGCGCGTCCGACGAACACCAGACGACCGGACGCGTCCCATTTCACCCGGTCCCCGGTGCGATACATCCGCTCACCCGGCTCGAACGGACACGCCACGAAGCGATCCGCGGTCCACAGTGGATGGTTCAGATAGCCACGCGCGACACCCACGCCGGCCACGTACAGCTCACCGGCCACCCCGACCGGAACCACGTCGAGCCCGTCGTCGAGCACGTAGACCCGGGTGTTGTCCAGCGGACGTCCGATCGGCAGTACCCCGTCGACCTCGTCCGGAGTGCCGACCTCGTACTGGGTGGCGCACAACGTCACCTCGGTCGGGCCGTACAGCTGACGCACCACCACGCCCGGGTTGGACTCCAGCACCCGCCGCACCGAACCCGCCGGGACCACGTCACCGCCGGTGAGCACCTCACGCACCCCGGAAAAGCAGGCCGGATCCTCGTCGACGAGCACCCGGAGCAGACCCGCCGTCACATGCACCTGGGAAAGCTCGTGCTCCGCGACCAACCGCCGCACCGCGGCCGCGTCCATCCGCTCGTCGGGCGCGACCACCACGGTCCCGCCGGACAGCAACGGCACCCACAACTCATACGACGACGCGTCAAAAGCATGCGGCGCATGGAACAACACCCGCGACGTCACACCCCAGCAACGATCCCTCGCCAAACCCACGACATCCCGGTGCGAGGCCACTACGCCCTTCGGCTCCCCGGTCGACCCGGACGTGTACATCACATACGCCGCGGCCGAGTCCCGGACCGCCGGGAGCGTGCCTTCGTCCGCCCCGGCGTCCGCGCGCACCTCCGCGACGCCAAGGTCCTGCCCGGCCATCGCTTCGCTCACGATGAGCAGACCGGCGCCCGCGTCCCTCAGCACCGAGCGCGTCCGTGCCACCGGCCAGGCCGGGTCGAGCGGCAGATACACCCCGCCGGCCTTCAGCACGGCGAGGGCGGCCACGATCAGGTCGGCCGAACGCTCCATCAGCACGGCGAACACCGGCTCCGGTCCGATCCCGCCGCTCGCCAGTACCCGCGCGAGCCGGTCCGCGCGCGCGTCCAGTTCGCGGTAGGTGAGCTTTTCGCCGGTGTCCACCACGGCGACAGCGTCCGGGTCGGCCGCGACGACCGCCGCGAACGCCTCGGGTACCGACCCGCCGGGCATCGACCTCGCGGTGTCGTTCCACGCCGAGAGGATCCGCTCCCGTTCGGCCGTGCCGAGCGTATCCACTGTGGACAACAGCGTTCCGGGTTCCTGTTCCAGCGCGATCGCCAGGCCCTCGACACAGGTGAGCAGGAGCTCACCCGCCCAGGCCGGGTCGACCGCGGCGGTGGCCTCCACCTCCACCTCGAAGCCGGTCCCGTCGTCGTCCACCGACACGACCATCGGATAGTTCGAGTAGTCCCGCACCAGCACCGGGGTCACGCCGTCGAGACCGGCCCCGGCGTTCCGCTCGGCGGGCACGTTGTGCCGGTAGTTGAACAGCGAGGTGAACAGCGGGCTCGTCCCGGGCACTCCACCGGCCCGTTGCGCGGTGGCGAGCGGGGTGTGTTCGTGGACCATCAGCTCGGCCAGCTGGCGGCGGAGGGCCGCGAGGGCCTCGCGCACGCTCTCGCCCGCCAGGCGTACCCGCACCGGCAGCGTGTTGATGAACAGCCCCGGGGTGCGGCCGGCACCGGCGTTCATCCGTCCGAACAGGACGGTGCCGAACACGACGTCGTCGCGGCCGGACAGCGTACCGAGCACCCGCGCCCAGGCGAGGTGGAACAGGGTCGCCGGACTCACCCCGAACGTCCGCGCCAGGCCGCGGAGCCGCTCGGTCAGCGCGGCGTCCACCGGCAACCGGACCTGCGCGGACTCGGTGCCGTCGCCGTAGACGTCCGTGAGGCCGTAGGGAGCGGTGGTTTCGGTGACGCCGGCGAGCAACTCGGCGAAGTAACGTTCGTGTTCTTCCGGCGGCACGCCCCGGCGTGCCTGCGCGACGAAGTCACGGAAGGGCACCGGCGGCGGCAGCTGGCCCGCCTGTCCGGAGAGGAACGCGCGAAGCTCGTCGAGCAGCACGTCGAAGGTGGTGTGGTCCTGGATCAGGTGGTGGATGCGCAGCAGCACCAGCCAGCCGCCGTCCGGGGCCGCCGCCATCCGCACCCGCAGAAGGGGCGCCCGCGTCAGGTCGATGACGGACTCGCCCGCGGACAGGAGCTGGTCGACCGGGTCCGCGCCGTGCGGATCCAGAGCCACCTCCTCGATCGGCAGCTCGGCCCGGCGGGTGACCACCTGGACCGGCTCCCGGAGCCCGTCGGACAGGACCGCGGTGCGGTAGATGTCGTGCCGCTCGATCAACCATCGCAACGCCGCGAGCAGCTCGTCCACCCGCTCCCGGGTGTCCACGGCCAGCACGGTCGGAGTCGCGTAGACGTCGGTTCCGTCGCGGTCGGCCAGCTGGTGGTGGAAGAAGATGCCTTCCTGCAACGGCGCCAGCGGATAGACGTCCTGGATGTTCGGCACCCCGCCCGGTACGGCCGCCACCACCCGGTCGATCTCCGCGTCGGTCAGTCCGACCATCGGCAGCATTTCCGGCGTCAGCTCGGTCGTGCCCGCCGGGATCCGATTCGGTGGCGCCTCGACCCACGCGGACCCGGCGGCCGCGGCCAGTCCGGCCGGAGTCGGCGTCGAGAACAACGCCCGCACCGACACCGACACACCACGCCGCCGCAACCACTCCACCAGCGACACCGCCAACAGCGAATGCCCGCCCAACGCGAAAAAGTCGTCCTCGACCCCGACTCGGGTCAGGCCCAGCACCTCCGCGAACGCGGCGCAGAGGATCTCCTCCCGCGCGGTCTCCGGTGCGCGACCGGTACCCGCGAGACTCGCGAAGTCCGGCGCCGGAAGGGCCTTGCGGTCGAGTTTCGCGTTGGGTGTCAAGGGAAAGGCGTCGAGGGGGATGATCGCCGCGGGCACCATGTACGAGGGCAGCCGCGCCGCGAGGAAGGTCCGCAACTCCTCTTCGGACACCGCCTCGGCGAGAACCACATAGCCGGTCAGCCGGGTATCCTCCCCGGCGATGATCGCGGCCTGGTCGACCTCGGGATGGGTCAGCAGGACGTTCTCGATCTCCCCCAGTTCGACGCGGAAACCGCGGATCTGGACCTGATCGTCGGCACGACCCAGGAACACCAACTCTCCATCGGGAGTCCAGCGCACCCGGTCCCCGGTGCGGTACATCCGCTCACCCGGTTCGAACGGGCACGCCACGAACCGCTCACCGGTCAATCCCGCCCGGCCCGCGTACCCCCGAGCCAGGCCCGTGCCGGACAGGTAAAGCTCACCGCCCACTCCGGACGGGACCAGCTCCAGGGCGTCGTCCAGCACATACACCCGGGTGTTGGCGATCGGCCCGCCGATCGGCACCGCGCCCACGCCGATCCGGCACCGCCACGCCGTGGCGTCGACGGTCGCCTCGCTCGGGCCGTAGGTGTTGAACATCGTGCGCCCGTCCGCCCAGCGTTCGACCAGCTCCGGCGGGCACGCCTCGCCCCCGACCTCCAGCACGAACGCCGGGTCCAGGGCGTCGTCGGGAATCGTCGCCACCACCGCGGGCGGCAGCGACGCGTGTGTCACCCCGTGCTCGGCGAGGAACTCGGCCAGTTCGGCGCCCAGACGGCGTTCGGGCGGAACGATGACCAACGCCGCGCCCGAGAGGAACGCCAGCGACCACTCCTCGCAGAAATTGTCGAAACCCGAGGACGCGAACTGCGCCACCCGGGACCCCGGCCCGGCCTCGAAACGGCTGTGCGTCACCGACAGGTTCACCAACCCGCGGTGCGAAACCACCACGCCCTTCGGAGTCCCCGTCGACCCCGAGGTGTACACCACGTACGCCGGGTGGTCCGGCAGCAACGGCGAGACGCGATCGGTGTCCGCCACCGGGGCGGCGTCGAACCCGGCGACCTCGGCCACGAACTCGGGCGAATCCACCACCAGCACCGCGGCCGCGTCCTCGACCACGAAGCGGATCCGCTCACGCGGCAGGCTCGAATCGATCGCCAGATACGCGCCACCGGCCTTGAGCACCGCCAGCACGGCGATCACCAGCTCCGGGGAACGGTCCAGCGTCAAGGCCACCACCGATTCCGGCCCCACCCCGGCCGCGACCAGCTTCCGCGCCAGCCGATTCGACCACGCGTCCACCTCGCCGTAGCTCAGCTCGACACCGTCACCCACCAGCGCCGTCGCCTCCGGCGCACGCACCACCTGCCCGGCGAACAGGTCCGGCACCACGCCGTCGGGTACCTCAACCGCGGTGTCGTTGATCTCCGCGAGCAGGTCGACGAACTCGGAGGCCAGCACCGGCACCGTCGCCAACCTTCGATCCGAGGCCTCCGTCAAGGCGGCCACGAGGTTCGCGAGGCAGGTGTGCAGCAGGGCGCAGACCTCCACCGGGTCGACCGGCGCCACGGCCGCCACGACCAGGTCGAACCCTGTCGCCTTCTGGTCCACCGAGACGTCGAGCGGGTAGTTGGTGTGTTCCCGCACGGAAAGAACCTCGACACCCTCCACTTCGGACTCACCGGCCCCGGTGTCCTGGACGTGGCGGTAGTTGAAGATCGAGGTGAACAGCGGGCCGCCGCCGGACAGTCCGCTCGCCGCCTGCGCCAGGGCCAACGACGCGTGCTCGTGCACCATCAGGTCGGCGAGCTGGTCGCGCAGGCCGATCAGCGCCTCGCCGACGCCCTGCTTCCCGAGGTCCACCCGGACTGGGAGGGTGTTGATGAACAGTCCCGACATCCGATCGGCGGCGGCACCGGCGTTCATCCGTCCGAACAGGACGGTGCCGAACACGACGTCGCTCCGGCCGGAGACCGCTCCGAGCACCCGCGCCCAAGCCAAGTGGAACACCGTCGCCGGGCTGACGCCGAGGTTCCGCGCCACCTCCCACACGTGCCCGGCCAGGACGGCGTCCACCGCCAACCTGCCTTCCACAGCCGTGCTGCCGTCGCCGAGCACGTCCGTCAGGCCGTACGGCGCGGTCGTCTCGGTGACCTCTCCGAGCAGCCCGGCGAAGTAGCGCTCCTGTTCCTCGCGCGGCACCCCGAACCGCGCCTGGGCCACGAACTCGCGGAACGGGACCGGCGCGGGCAGCCGTTCGGCCTGCCCGGACAGGAACGCCCGCACTTCGTCGAGTAACACGTCCGAGGCCGTGTGATCCTGCACCAGGTGGTGGACGCGCACCAGCGCCAGCCACCCTTCGGTGCCCTCTTCCGCCGCGACACGCACGTCCATCAGCGGAGCGCGGCCGAGGTCCATTCGCCCGCACTCCGCCGCGAGTACTCGATCCGCGGTCTCCTCGGTGACCGGCAGTTCCGCGTGCCGCACCACCACCTGCACCGGCTCGGCCAGCCCCTCCCACACGATCGCCGTGCGGTACACGTCGTTGCGGTCCACGACCTGCTGCAAGGCGGTGAGGAAGGCGTCGAGACGGCCCCGCGAGCCGAACCGCAGCACCGAGGGCGTCACGTAGACGTCGGTTCCGTCCTGATCGACCGTCAGGTGGTGGAAGAAGATGCCTTCCTGCAACGGCGCCAGCGGATACACGTCCTGCACGTTCGCCGCGCCACCCGGGACGGCGGCGACCACCCGTGCGATCTCGGCCTCGCTCAGGCCGGCCAGCGGCAGCATCGCGGGTGTCAGTTCGGTGGCGCCGTCCGGGATCAGGTTCGGCGGCACCGCCACCGGCTCCGGACCGGCCATCGCGGCCAGGCCGGCCGGAGTGGGCGTCGAGAACAGGGCCCGTACCGACACCGACACGCCACGTCCGCGCAGCCATTCCACGAGCGACACCACGAGCAGGGAATGCCCGCCCAGTACGAAGAAGTCGTCGTCGACGCCGACCCGGTCCAGGCCCAATACCGCCCCGAACGCGGCGCAGAGGATCTCCTCCCGCGCGGTCTCCGGCGCACGACCGGCGCCCGCGAGGCTCGCGAAGTCCGGCGCGGGAAGGGCCCGGCGGTCGAGTTTCGCGTTGGGTGTCAAGGGAAAAGTGTCAAGTGCGATGAGCGCGGAAGGCACCAGGTATGACGGCAGGCGCTCGGCCAGATATCCTCGCACCTCATCGACGGAGATCGCGGTACCCACCACATAACCGGCCAGGCGGGTCTCTCCGGGGGTGTCTTCTCTGGCGATGACCGCGGCCTGCTCGATGTCGGGATGGGTCAGCAGAGCGGCCTCGATCTCGCCGGGCTCGACCCGGAACCCACGAATCTTGACCTGATCGTCGGCACGCCCCAGAAACACCAACTCGCCGTCGACAGTCCAGCGCACCCGATCCCCGGTGCGATACATCCGCTGCCCTGGTTCGAACGGACACGCCACAAAACGCTCGCTGGTCAGCCCCGCCCGGCCCACGTATCCGCGGGCCACCCCGGCACCGGCCACGTACAGCTCGCCCGCCACTCCCGCCGGAACCGGTTCCAATGCTTCGTCCAGCACATACACCCGGACATTCGCGATCGGCCGTCCAATCGGGACGGTGCCGCTGTCGGCCCGGCACCGCCAGACCGCCGCGTTCACCGTCGCCTCGGCCGGACCGTAGCTGTTGAACATCACCCGATCGGCAGCCCACTGCGCGACCAGCTCGACCGGGAGCGCCTCGCCACCCACGTCCAGCACGAAACCCTCGGGAAGGCCGTCCACTGGCAACGTCGACACCGCCGCGGGCGGCAACGTCGCGTGGGTCACCCCGTACTCGGCAAGAAACCCGGCCAGCTCGACGCCCAGCCGACGTTCCGCCGGAACGATCACCAACGCCGCGCCGGAAAGGAAAGCGAGCAGCCATTCCTCGCAGAACATGTCGAAACCCGAGGACGCGAACTGCGCCACCCGAGATCCCGGCCCCACCCCGAAACGCTCATGACTCACCGACAAGTTCGCGAAACTCCGATGGGAAACCACCACGCCCTTCGGCGTCCCCGTCGAACCCGACGTGTACACGACGTACGCCGGATGATCCGGAAGCAGCGGCGAAATCCGGTCGCGGTCGGACACCGGAGCGGCGTCGAACCCGGCAATCCCCGCCACGAACTCCGGAGAATCCACCACCAGCGCCGCGGCCGCGTCCTCGACCAGGAACCGGATCCGCTCGTGTGGCAGGGCGGGATCGATCGCCAGATACGCGCCACCGGCCTTGAGCACCGCCAAGATGGCGACCATCAGTTCCGGGGAACGCTCCAGCACCAAAGCCACCACCGACTCCGGCCCGACACCGGCCGCGATCAGCTTTCGCGCCAGCCGGTTCGCCCTGGCGTTCACCTCCCCATAGCTCAGCTCGACGCCCGAACCGACCAGCGCCGTGGCCCTCGGAGAGCGCATTACCTGCTCAGTGAACAGATCCGGCACCAGGCCGTCCGGGGCCGGAACCGCGGTGTCGTTGATCTCCCCGAGCAGCTCGGTGAACCCGGGATCCAGCACCGGCACCGTCGCCAGCCCGCGATCCGGAGCGTCCGCCAGCGCGGCGACGAGGTTCGCCACGCAGGTGTGCAACAGACCGCACACCTGCCTCGGGTCGACGGACGCCACGGCCTCCACGACGAGGTCGAAACCGGTGGGGCTCTGGTTGACGGAGATGTCGAGCGGATAGTTCGTCGGGTCCCTGGCCAGCAGGGCTTCGACGCCTTCGATACCGGTGCCCGAGCGCTCGACGTCCCGCTGGAGGTGGCGGTAGTTGAAGATCGAGGTGAACAGCGGGCCGCCACCCGGCACACCGGAGGCCGCCTGCGCCAGGCTCAGCGGTGCGTGCTCGTGCACCATCAGGTCGGCGAGTTGCTCCCGCAGACCGGTCAGTGCCTCGCCGACGGTCTGCTCCCCCGTCCTGACCCGGACCGGCAGGGTGTTCATGAACAGACCGGGAACGCGGTCCGCCCCCGCGTTCGCCCGGCCCAGCAGCACCGTGCCGAACACGACGTCGGTGCGCCCGGACACCGCCGCCAGCACCCTCGACCACGCGAGGTGGAACACGGTCGCGGGACTCACCCCGCGTGACCGCGCCACCTCCCGCAGCCGTCCGGCCACCCGGTCGTCCACCGCCATGCGGCCCTGGGTGACCCCCGCGCCGTCGCCGTGCACGTCCAGCAGCCCGTAGGGCGCGCAGGTCTCGGTCACGTCGCCCAGCACTTCGGCGAAATGACGTTCGTGCTCCGCCCCGGACAGGCCCAGCCGGGCCTGCGCCACGAACTCGCGGAACGGCACGGGCGCGGGCAACGCGCCGGCCCGCCCTTCCATGCACGCCTTGATCTCGGCCACGACCACTTCCAGCGCGGTGTGGTCCTGGATCAGGTGATGCATACGCACCAGGGCCAGCCAGCCCGCATCCGCGGGTTCCGGCTCGACGCGGACGCTGAGCAGCGGTGCCCGATCCAGCGCCATCCATCCGTCGTCGTCGAGGGGGCCTTCGGTGACCGGCAGTTCGGCGTGCCGCCACACCACCTGGACCGGTTCCGGCAGGCCTTCCCAGACGATCGCCGTCCGGTACACGTCGTGCCGGTCGACGACCCGCTGCAGGGCGCCGAGGAACGCGGTCAACCGCTCCCGGGTGTCCAGCCGCAGCGTGAACGGCATGGCGTAGACGTCATCGCCGTCGCGGTCGGCCATCAGGTGGTGGAAGAAGATCCCCTCCTGCAACGGCGCCAGCGGGTACACGTCCTGCACGTTCGCCGCGCCACCCGGGACGGTCGCCACGATCCGGGCGATCTGCTCCTCGGTCAGCTCGACCAGGGGCAGCATGTCCGGGGTGAGCTCCACCGCGTCTTCGGGAACGAGGTTGGCGGGCACCACCACCGGCTCCGGTCCCGCGACGGCGGCCAGCGAGGCCGGGGTCGGCGTCACGAACAACGCGCGTACCGAAACCGAGATCCCGCGCTGCCGCAGCCATTCCACCAGCGAGACCGCCAGCAGCGAGTGCCCGCCGAGTGCGAAGAAGTCGTCGTCGACACCGACGGTGGGCAGTTCCAGCACCTCCGCGAACGCCTGGCAGAGCAGTTCCTCCCGCGCGTTCGCGGGTGCGCGGGAGGAACCCGGCAGGTATTCGGGCGCGGGGAGCGCCGCGCGATCCACCTTCCCGTTCACGGTGAGCGGCAGGACGTCGAGTTCGACCAGCGCCGAGGGCACCAGGTAGGAGGGCAGGCGCTCGGTCAGGTACGCACGCACCGCGTCGCTGACGGCGGCGCCCCGCGTCCCCGGGACCAGGTAACCGATCAGCCGCTTCCCGCCGGACGCGTCGTCCCGGACGACGACCGCGGCCTGCGCCACGGCCGGATGCCCGGCGAGCACCGCCTCGACCTCGCCGGGTTCCACCCGGAAGCCGCGGATCTTGACCTGGTCGTCCGCCCGCCCGGCGAACACCAACCGACCATCCGAAGTCCACCGGACCAGATCACCCGTCCGATACATCCGAACACCCGGGTCCCCGAACGGACAAGCCACAAACCGCTCAGCCGTCCACAGTGGACGATTCAGGTAACCACGCGCGACACCCGCACCAGCCACATACAGCTCACCGGCGACACCCGCCGGGACGGGCCGCAGCCATTCGTCCAGGACGTAGACCCGGGTGTTGTCCAGCGGACGTCCGATCGGCAGTACCCCGTCGACCTCGTCCGGAGCGCCGACCTCGTACTGGGTCGCGCACAGCGTGACCTCGGTCGGCCCGTACAACTGCCGCACCGTGACACCCGGGTTCGCCTCCAGCACCCGCCGCACCGAGCCGGCCGGAACCACGTCACCACCGGTGAGTACCTCACGCACCCCGGAAAAGCACTCGGGATCCCGGTCCGCCAGCACCCGGAACAGCCCCGCCGTCACGTGCACGTGGGACAGCTCGTGCTCGGCGATCAACCGGCGCAGCACGGCCGCGTCCAGCCGCTCCACCGGCGCCACCACCACCGTGCCACCCGACAACAGCGGAGCCCACAGCTCGTAGGACGACGCGTCGAACGCGTGCGGCGCGTGGAACAACACCCGCGACGTCTCACCCCAGCAACGGTCCTTCGCCAACCGCACCACGTCCCGATGGGTGGCCACCACGCCCTTCGGCACGCCGGTGGAACCCGACGTGTACATCACGTACGCGGCGCCCTCGGGTGCTATCGCGGCTGGCAGCTCCACCGCGGTGGTCGGCTCGGCATCGGCCGGGACCACCGGGATCCCGAGGTCGTGACCGGCCGTAGACCGGTGCGTCACCAGCATCGCGGAGCCCGCGTCTTCGAGCACCGTGCGCATCCGCGCGTCCGGCCAGCCCACGTCCGGCGACACGAAAGCGGCGCCGGTCTTCAGCACCGCCAGCAGCGCCACCACCAGTTCGCTCGAACGCTCCATCAGCACCGCGACCGCCGACTCCGGCCCGGCCCCGGCGGTGACCAGCGCCCGCGCGAGCCGGTCCGCACGCGCGTCCAGCTCCGCGTAGGTGAGCTCGCCGCCGTCCCACACCACCGCCGGTGCGGCCGGATCCGCCAGCACCCGTTCGGCGAACGCCTCGGGGACCGAACTGTCCGCAATGGACACCGATGTTTCGTTCCAGGCGAACAAAAGCTGGGCACGTTCGGCCGTTTCCAGGATTTCCACCGCGCCGATGGGCAGGTCCGGGTTCGCGGCCACAGCCGTCAGCGTCCGCGCCAGGTAGCCCGCGATCCGTTCCACCGTGCGCGCGTCGAACAGGTCGGCCGATCCGGTGACCACCCCACGGATCCCGGCCGGGGCGCCCGCTTCGTCGAAGACCTCGCCGAGCGTCACCTCCAGGTCGAACTTGGCCGTCGTCCGGCCGATCGAGAGCACCTCGGCACGCAGACCGGGGACCTCGGGGGCGGCGCCGTCGTCCAGCGGCGCGAGGACGACCTGGAACAGCGGATGCCGGGCGAGTGCGCGGACGGGAGCGAGTTCTTCGACGAGCCGCTCGAACGGCACGTCCTGGTGAGCGAAGGCGCCTACCGCGGTGGCGCGTACGCGGTCGACCGCCTCGCCGAACGTCGGGTTCCCGGACAGGTCGGCGCGGACCACGAGCGTGTTGACGAAGAAGCCGACCAGGTCGTTCAGTGCCTCGTCGGTACGCCCGGCCGTCGGGGTTCCGATCGGGATGTCGTGGCCCGCGCCCAGCCGGGCCAGCGTGACCGCCAGTCCGGCCTGGAGGATCATCGGCAGGGTGGCGCGGTGACGGCGGGCCAGTGCGACCAGGTCGCCGTGCACCGCGGCCGGGATGCCGACCCCGACCGCGTGCGCGCGATGGGACGGCTCCACCGGCCGGGCCCGATCCACTGGGAGGGCCAGTTCCTCCGGTGCTCCGGCCAGCGCCTCGCGCCAGTAGCCGACCTGCCGGGACAGCAGGCTGTCCGGATCGTCCTTCGCGCCGAGCAGTTCCCGCTGCCACAACGTGTAGTCGGCGTACTGCACGGGCAGGCTCGCCCACTCCGGTTCCCGGCCCCTGCCACGCGCCGCGTACGCGGTGGCGAGGTCCCTGGCGAACGGGCCCGCCGACCAGCCGTCGGTGGCGATGTGGTGGATGACCACGACGAGCACATGTGATTCCGGTGTCCGCGCGAACAACCAGGCACGCACCGGGATCTCGGCGGACAGGTCGAACGGGTACGCGGCGACCCGTGCCACCGCGCCCGGCAGCTCGCTCGCGTCGATCCTCTCGCCGGGCATCTCGTCGGCCGCCTCGGCCGACGGCAGCTTCGCCGGCCGGTCCCAGGTCAGGTCCCGCAGGGCCGGAAGCCCTTGGCGCGACGCCGGGTCCTCGGTCCCGGTCACCCTTACCACCGGCAGGTCCCAGGCCAGCTCGGCGGGCTCCACGATCCGCTGGTGCGGCTCGCCGTCCACCTCGGGGAAGACGGTGCGCAGTGCCTCGTGGCGGACGATCACGTCCCGCAGCGCGGCGGCCAGTGCCGCCCGGTCCAGCGGCCCGGTCAGCCGCAGGATCGCCGGGCTGTTGTACGTGGCGCCCGCTCCTTCGATCCGCCACTGCAACCACAGCCGCTGCTGTGCGAACGACGCGGGAATCATCGGCCCCTCCTTGGCTAACGCATCCGCCGCAGCGCGGGCCGGACGTGCTCGGTCCGGTCGTCGTGCTCGGCGAGCCAGGCGGCGAGCCCGGCCGGGGTGGGAGTCGCGAACAGTTCCTCGATCGGCAGTTCCGCGCCCATCGACGCGCGGATCCGGGCGACGAGCCTGGTGGCCAGCAGGGAATGACCGCCGAGCAGGAAGAAGTCGTCCTCGACGCCGACCTCGGGCACGGTGAGGGTCTCGGCGAACGCCGCGCACAGTGCCGCTTCGCGTTCGTTGGCGGGACCCCGGCTCGTCCGGCGTGCCGACGCGTAGTCCGGCGCGGGCAGCGCGGCGACGTCGAGCTTGCCGTTGGCCGTGGTCGGCAAGACGTCGAGCACCGTGACGGCAGACGGGCATAGGTAACCGGGGAGCCGCGCGGCGGCGTGCGCGCGGACCCGTCCGGCGATCTCTTCGGCGGTTTCGGTGTCCTTGGCTTCCCGGGTGGGCACGATGTAGGCGACCAGCCGGAGTTCGCCCGGCGTGTCCTCCCGTGCCGTCACGACGGCGTGGGCCACCGCCGGGTGCCCGGCGAGCACGGCCCGGACCTCTCCCGGTTCGACCCGGTGGCCGCGGATCTTGACCTGGTCGTCCGCGCGCCCCGCGAACACCAGATCTCCGTCGCCGGTGCGGCGCGCCCGGTCCCCGGTCCGGTACATCCGGGCGCCCGGCGCGGCGAACGGGCACGCCACGAACCGCGCACCGGTCAGTCCCGGGCGCCCCGCGTAGCCACGCGCCACCTGCGGACCGGCCACGTACAGCTCGCCGATCACCCCGGCCGGAACGGGCCGCAACCATTCGTCCAGCACATACACCCGCAGCCCGGGGAGCCCCCGTCCGATCACGCTCTCGCCGGTATTCGGCGGGAGGTCGAAATGGGTGACGTGCACGGTGGTCTCGGTGATCCCGTACATATTCACCAACCGGGGCCCGGACTCACCGAACCGCGCCCACCACTCGGTCAACCGCGCGGGCTCCAACGCCTCGCCGCCGAAAACCACCGACCGCAGGCTGTCCAGGCCGCCGGTGGCTACCGCCATCAGCTGGTAGAACGCCGACGGCGTCTGACTCAGCATGGTGACGCGTTCCCGCTCCAGCAGTTCGGCGAATTCGCGCGGAGAACGCGACACCTCGAACGGAACCACCACAACCCGGCCACCATGCAGCAACGCGCCCCACAGCTCCCACACCGAGAAATCGAACGCGAACGAATGAAACCACGACCACACATCACCAACACCGAAATCGAACAACTCCCGCGTCGCCGCGAACAACGCCACCACATTGCGATGCGGAACCACCACACCCTTCGGCTTCCCCGTCGACCCCGATGTGTAAATCACGTACGCGGCGTGCGAAGGAAGCAGCGGGACGATCGGATCGAGGTCCGACACCGTGTCGTTCCCGGAGTCCTCCGCCGGCACGATCGGCACGCTCTCCGGCACCACCGGCGCGCACTCTTCGGTCGTCACCACACACGACGCGCCCGCGTCCGCCAGCACGAAGCCGACCCGCTCCACTGGCGAATCCGGATCCACCGGCAGATACGCACCACCGGCCTTCAGCACCGCCAGCAACGCCACCACCAGCTCGGCCGACCGCCGCAGCACCACCCCGACCACCGACTCCGGGCCGACACCCCGGCCCATCAGCCGACCGGCCAGCAGATTCGCGCGAGCGTTCAACTCCGCATATGTCAGCTCGGTGCCGACGGCGGTCACGGCCACCGCGTCCGGGGAAGCGGCTGCCCGCCGCTCGAACAACGTCACCAGGGTTTCGTCGGGAGCTTCCACGGCCTCGTCGTCGACCTCGTCCAGCAGCCACCGGCGTTCGCCGGGGGCCAGCAGGTCGAGCTCGCTTACCCGCCGCCGGGGATCCCCTGCCACCTGCTCCAGCACCCTGATCAGCCGCTCCAGCAGGGTCCGGACCGTCCCGGCGTCGAAGAGGTCGGTGGCGTACTCCACCGTTCCCTCGACACCGGACGGCACACCGTCCTCCCCGTAGCGATCGGTGAGGCCGACCATCAGGTCGAAGCGGGCCGTTCCGGTGGCGATCCGCTCCGGCCGCGTCTCGAGGCCGGGCAGCCCGAACGCGGCGACCGACGCGTCCTGCAGGGTCAGGCCGACCTGGAAAAGCGGGTGGTGCGCCGGGGAACGTTCCGGGTTGAGCACCTCCACCAGGTGTTCGAACGGGACGTCCTGGTTCTCGTACGCGGTCAGATCGGCCTCCCTGACCCGCCGCAGCAGGTCCTCGAAGGTCGGGTTGCCGGAGACGTCGGTCCGCAGCACCAACGTGTTGACGAAGCAGCCGACCAGCTCGTCCAGTGCCGCGTCGTGACGTCCGGCGATCGGCGCGCCCAGCGGGATGTCGTCCCCCGCGCCGAGCCTGGTCAGCAGCGCGGCCAGCGCCGCGTGCACCACCATGAACAGCGTGGCTCCGCGTTCCCTGGCGAGCGCCACCAGATCCCGGTGCAGGCGCGGCGTCATCCGGAACGACAGCATGTCGCCACGATGGGTCGCCACCGCCGGGCGGGGCCGGTCGGCGGGCAGCCGCAGCCGTACCGGCAGCCCGGCCAGCCGCTCCCGCCAGTAGCGCACCTGGCGGCCGAGCAGGCTCTCCGGATCGTCTTCCTGCCCCAGGAGCGCGTGCTGCCACACGGTGTAGTCCGCGTACTGCACCGGCAGTTCCGGTAGGCGCGGTGCCCTGCCCTCGCTCCTGGCGGCGTACGCGGCGGCGAGGTCACGCGCCAGCGGCCCCGTCGACCAGGCGTCCCCCGCGATGTGGTGGACGACCAGGACCAGCAGATGTTCGTCCGGCCCCACCACGAACAGTTCGGCCCGCAGCGGCGGTTCCGTCGCCAGGTCGAACACGTGGCGAGCGGCGAGCGCCCGCTGCCCGGGACGTCCGCCCTCGTGGACCACCAACCGCGGCCGGGCCTCCTCGGGGGCGAGGATCCGCTGACACGGCGTCCCGTCCACCTCCGGGAAAACGGTGCGCAGCGCCTCGTGCCTGGCCACCACGTCGGCCAGCGCCGCCTCCAGTGCCGCCCGATCCAGCGCGCCGGTGATCCGCAGGCCGAGCGGCGCGTTGTAGGTCGCCGCCCCGCCCTGCATCCGGTGCAGGAACCACAACCGCCGTTGCGCCGAGGACAGCGGCACGGGGTCCCGGCGCGGCACCGGGCGCAGCGCCGGGCGGGCGGCGGCAGGGCCATCCAGACCGGCGTTCAGCTCCGCCACCGTGGGTGCCCGGAACAGCGTCCGCATCGACACCTCCAGGCCGAGGGTGGCGCGGATGCGGCCGATCAGCCGGGTGACGGCCAGCGAATGCCCGCCCAGCGCGAAGAAATCGCCGTCGAGGCCCACGTTCGGCAGTCCGAGCACCTCGGCGAACAAGCGGCACAGGATCGCCTCTCGCGGCGTGCGTGGCGCCCGGTCCGACACCGCCACCTCGGGCGCGGGCAGGGCCCGATGGTCGATCTTTCCGTTGGGAGACAACGGAATCTCCGCGATCTCCTGCACCGTCGAGGGCACCATGTGCTCCGGCAGCGTCCGCGCGGCGAACCGGCGCAACTCCGCCACGTCCACCTCCGCGCCGGCCGTGGGCACGACGTAGGCCGCCAGCCGCGCGGGATCGCCGGTGGCCACCACGACCGCCCGCGCGACCGCCGCGTGCCGGGTCAGCGCCGCCTCGATCTCGCCGGGCTCGACCCGATAGCCACGGATCTTGACCTGTTCGTCGGCCCGGCCGGCGAACTCCAGCAGCCCGTCCGCGGTCCACCGCGCCAGATCGCCCGTCCGGTACATCCGGCCGCCCCACGGGCAGGCCACGAACCGTTCCGCGGTCAGGCCCGGACGTCCCGCGTAACCCCGGGCCAGGACGCCACCGGCCACGTACAGCTCACCCGTGGCTCCCGGCGCGACCGGGCCCAGCGCGTCGTCCAGCACGTACAGGCGGGTGTTCGCGATCGGCCTGCCGATCGGCACCACGTCGCCCACCGGGCTTCCCGCGACCACCTCGAACACGCAACAGCCGACCACCGTCTCGGTCGGCCCGTACTCGTTGACCACGACCATGCCGGGAGCATCGGCCAGCCAGGCCCGCACCTCCGCGCCGGGCAGCGCCGCGCCGCCCACCACCAGCCGCCGCGCCGCCGAGGCCCGCTCCTCCGCCGACAGCAGTTCGGCCAGCAATGGCAGGTGTCCCGGCACCACCTTCACCAGGCCGAACTCGTCGTCCCCGGCCGCCCGTACCAGATCGGCCAGCCCCTCCGGGCCACCTTCGGGACTGATCACCACCGTGCCGCCGCGGATCAGCGGCGCCAGCAGGCTCGTCACCGTGAGGTCGAACGCGAGCGACGAATGCAGCGGAACCCGGTCCCCCGCGCCGATCCGATAGAACTCGACCGCCCACGCGAGATAGTTCGCCAACCCCGCGTGCGTGACCGCCACGCCCTTCGGCACGCCCGTCGAACCGGACGTGTACATCACGTACGCCAGCTGTTCGGGCACCACGGCCGGAGCGGGCGCCGCCGCTCGCGCGTCCACCGGACCGGACACGCCACCGGGACCGATCAGCACCTCCGCGCCACCGTCGGCGCGCATGAACTCCGCGCGCTCGGCGGGGTGTTCCGGATCGATCGGCAGATACGCCGCCCCGGCCAGCCAGGTGGCCATTATCGCGATGAGCATCTCGGGCCCGCGCGGCAGCCGGACGGCGACGATCGACTCGGGGCCGACGCCGTGTGCGCGCAACGACCCGGCCAGCCGGCGCGCCCGGCCGGCGAGTTCGCGGTAGGTGAGTTCGGTCGCGCCGCACACCACCGCCACCGCGTCCGGGCCGCGCTCGACCTGTGCTTCGAACCGGTCGAGCGTCGTCCCGTCGAGAGCCTCGGTGCCGGTGCGGTTCCAGTCCACGAGCACGCGCCGCCGCTCGTCCTCGTCGAGGGCGTCGATCCGGTCCAGGCGTTCGGTGGGCGACGCGGCCGCGAGCCGGTTCAGCACCCGGCGAAACCTCCGGGCGATCTCCGCCCCCGAATTCGGTTCGTGCAGCGCGGGATTCAGCTCGACGAGCAACTGGACGCCGCCGCCCACCGCCCGCTCGAAGACGTCGATCGCGACGTCCTCGATGGGTCCGCTCGACAGACCGGCCCGGGTCGCGACGGCGTCCGCGAAGCGCAGCGGACGGCCGAGGGGCATCACGTTGACGCTCAGCGAGCGCAGTGAGCCCCGGCCGACGAGGCCGAGATCGGCGAGGATGCTCCCGTACGGGTATCGCTGGTGGCGCAGGCAGTCGAACACCGCGCGCGAGGTCTGCCGGACGAACGGGCCGACGGTGCCACCGCGCGGGATCGCCTGCCGGAGCGGCACCACGTTGGAGGTCATTCCGGGGATCCCGAGTTCCGCCAGGGTGGTCCGCCCGCCGACCGGCAGGCCGAGCACGACGTCGCGGTCACCGGTCATGCGCTGCCGGTACAAAGTGGCGGCGGAAAGCACCAGTCCAGCGAAGCTCGTCTGCAACCGGCGGGCCGCCGCCCTCAGCCCGGCGGCTCCCGCCGCGTCGATCTCCTCGACCCACAGCACCGGGCGCTCCGGCAGCCGCCGGGCCCGGTCCGCTCCGGCCGGATCCGGCAGGCCCGCCAGCGCGTCGAGCCAGAACCGCCGGTCGCGTTCGGACTCGGCGGAGTCACGGTAGGCGCGGTCCGCTTCGAGCAGTACCGAAAGCGGTTTCAGCACGCCATCGTCGGGTTCGCGTCCGGTGGCGAGTGCCGTGTAGACATCCGCGACGCGGGCCGCGAACGTGGAAAGGCTCGTCCCGTCCAGGACGAGGTGATGCACGCGCTGGTACCAGACGACCAAATCCGGCCCGAGCCGGAACACCGCGTGCGCCGACGGCGGCCCCGCGAACAGATCCACCGGCCGGTCCAGATCGGCCGCCATCCACTCCTCGGCGGCCGCGCGGGGATCCGGCGCGGCGCTCAGATCTGCCACGTGGATCCGGTGCGCCATCGAGGCGTCGAGGTACTGCCGGGGCGTCCCGTTCTCCAGCCGGAACCGGAGCCGGTACGTCTCGGCCTCCGCCAACGCCCGGCGCAGTGCCACGACGAGCAGGTCGACGTCCACGTCGCCGCGGATCTCCAGGTACTCCCCGATGTTGTGGACCGGGCTCTCCGGTGCGAGCTGCTGGGAGTACCAGACGCCGAGCTGGCTCGAGGTCAGCGGGAGGTCCAGACCACTCATGCGATCGCCTCGCTCCCCGAGACGGTTTTCCGTCCTTTGTGGACAAAGCGGTCTTCGATCCGCAGGTGAGCGTCGCTCATGCAGCGGCCAGCTCGGCGAGGTGCGCGGTGAGCGCGGCGACGGTGTCGACGTCCCAGAGCAGGATGGGCTCGACGAGAAGGCCGAGCGAGTCCTCGATGTCCCCGCACAGCGCGAAGGCGTACACCGAATCCAGTCCGTAGTTCGCCAGCGGAACGTCGGATTCGATCTCCTCGGCGGGCACCATGGCGTAGTGCGCGACGCGCTCGACGAGCCAGGACTGGATCTTCTCGGCTGTCAGGCGAGTGGTGGTCAGCTCGGCATCGGACACAGTGGGCCTCCTCGGGCTCAAGGCGGCTCAATATGACCCACGGAAACGCGGCCGATCAACCGGCGGCCACGGCGTTCGTAGACGCCCAACTGACGACGTTCCCGCAGTTGGACGCCTTGGCACTGCTGTCAACGACAGCCTGTACCCCCACCCGGCCCCATGCCATAGTGACGCCGCTCCTGATGGGACGGACGCGGCATCGCACGCCCTCCGGAGATCAGGCTGGAGGGAAAACGACATGGGTGATGCCGCTTACCGACGCACCCTGGACTTCGTGACGGCGAACGGTATCCGGCTCGCCTACGAACGTTCGGCAGGCGACGAGCCGGTGCTGCTGATCGCGGGGTCCGGTTCCGCCGGCCATTTCTGGACGCTGCACCAGACACCCGCGCTGCACGCCGCGGGCTACGCCCCGATCGTGTTCGACAATCGGGGGATCCCGCCCTCCGACGCGCCGCCGGGCAAGTACGCCCTCACGGATCTCGTCGCCGACACCAAGGGCCTGATCGAGGCGCTCGACCTGGCGCCGTGCCGGATCGTCGGCACGTCACTGGGCGCGATGATCGCCCAGGAACTGGTGATCGACCATCCGGAACTCGTCCGGTGCGCGGTGCTGATCGCCACCAGGGCACGCGCGGACGCCGCCAGGCTGGCGCTGGCCGAGGCGGAGATCGCACTCGTGGAAAGCGGCGTGCGGCTCCCCGCCGCCTACGACGCCGCCACCAAGGTCTTCCAGATGTTCTCACCGTCCACACTGGACGACGACAACGCGGTGGCGAGCTGGCTGGACGTCTTCGAGCTGTCCGGGCCCGAAACCGCGGCCACCGGGCAGACCTGGGCCGACCTCGCCGGCGACCGCCGCGCGGCCCTGCGCCGGGTGACGGCGCCCTGCCGGGTCGTGACCTTCACCGATGACCTCATCACCCCGCCACACCTCGGCGCGGAGGTCGCCGAGGCGATCCCCCGCTGCGACCTCGTCGAGATCCCCGGCTGCGGACATCTCGGCTGTCTGGAACGTCCGGACGCGGTCAACGCGGCGATCACCGAATTTCTCGACAACAACTGAGGAGGGCTTTCGTGACCATCGGAGACGACCCCAGCCTGGGCACCATCGGGCTGCGCGTCGAAGGCCTTGTCGAGCCGCAGCCGATCAAACCCGGCACGGTGAAGCGCATCATCCCCTACGCCATGCGCTATCGCTGGTCACTGCTCATCGTGATGCTGGTGACCGTGGTCGACGCGGTCATCACGGTGTCGACCCCGTTGTTCCTGAAGGGGATCATCGACGACGGCATCATCCCCGGCAAGATGTCCGTCGTGCTGACGATGGCCCTGCTCGTCGTCGGGCTCGCCCTGCTGAACGTCTTCGCGATCTACGCGCAGACCCTGTTCTCCGGCCGGGTCGGCCAGGGCCTCATCTTCGATCTGCGCACCAAGGTGTTCGCGCACGTGCAACGGCAGCCCCTGGCGTTCTTCACCCGCACGCGGACCGGGTCGCTGGTCAGCAGGCTCAACACCGACGTCGTCGGCGCGGAACGGGCGGTCTCGACGCTGCTGTCCCAGGCGCTGTCCACCGTGCTGACGCTGGTGCTGGTGCTCGGCACGATGTTCTACCTGTCCTGGCCGATCACCCTGGTGACGCTGGTGCTGATCCCGATCTTCTTCCTGCCGGGGAAGATCATCGCCGCGCGGCTGGAACGGCTGGCCCGCTCCGGCATGCAAACCGACGCCGAGCTGGGCTCGACGATGAACGAGCGGTTCAACGTGTCCGGCGCGATGCTGGTCAAGCTCTACGGCCGCCAGCACGAGGAGTCCTCGGACTTTTCCCGCAAGGCGGCGAAGGTCCGCGACATCGCCATTTCGATGGCCGTGCACGGACGGCTGTTGTTCATCATCGTCACCCTGCTCACCACGATCACGACCGCCATGATCTACGGCTTCGGCGGCTGGTTCGTCATCGACGGCCAGCTGCAGCTCGGCACGCTCGTGGCGCTGGTCGGCCTGTTGCTGATGCTCTACACCCCGATCAACCAGCTGACCAACATCCAGGTGGACATCATGACCGCGCTGGTCAGCTTCGACCGCGTCTTCGAGGTGCTGGACCTCGAACCGATCATCGCCGAGCAGCCGGGCGCGCGTCCCCTGCCCGCACCGGAACCGGGGAACGGCACCGCGCCGCACGTCGAGTTCGACCAGGTCGCCTTCCGCTATCCCGCCGCCGAAGAGGTTTCCCTGGCCTCCCTCGAGGCGGTGCCCACGCGCGCGCTGGACCAGGGCGAGAACGCGCTGGTACTGGACGGGGTCACCTTCCACGCCCCGGCGGGCAAGCTCACCGCGCTCGTCGGGCCCTCCGGCGCGGGCAAGACCACGATCACCCATCTGGTGCCGAGGCTCTACGACACCACCGCCGGAACCGTGCGGATCGGCGGGCACGACGTCCGGGACCTGACCCTGGACTCGCTGAAGGACGCGGTCGGCGTGGTCACCCAGGACGCGCACCTGTTCCACGACTCGATCCGCGCCAACCTGCTCTACGCGCGGCCGGACGCCACCGAGCCCGAGATCGTCGAGGCGTGCGAGGCCGCGCGGATCTGGCCGACCATCTCCCAGCTGCCCGACGGACTCGACACGATCGTGGGCGATCGCGGCTACCGGTTGTCCGGCGGGGAAAAGCAGCGGCTGGCGCTGGCCAGGCTGCTGCTCAAGTCGCCCCCGATCGTCGTACTGGACGAGGCGACCGCGCATCTGGACTCCGAGTCCGAGTCGGCCATCCAGCGGGCGTTGAAGACCGCGCTCGCCGGCCGGACCTCACTGGTCATCGCGCACCGGTTGTCCACCATCCACGACGCCGACCAGATCCTGGTGATCGACAAGGGGCGGATCCAGGAACGCGGCACGCACGACGAACTGCTCGCGGGCGGCGGGCTCTACGCCGAACTTTACCGGACGCAGTTCGCCCAGCAGCGGGACCTCGGCGCCGAACCGGTCAAAAGTGCGGTCGCCGAGAGCGGAAACCGTGCTTTGGGCTGATGCCGGGAAAAACGGGGAATTCCAGGATGAGTGCATGCCACACGCAGACTCCCCTCCGGTGTTCCACGCGACGGGCCTGGCCAAGAAATACGGCCGCCGCGGCAAGCAGGCCCTCGTCGACGTGAACCTCACCATTCCCGCCGGCCGGGTCATCGGCCTGGTCGGCCCGAACGGAGCGGGCAAATCGACCCTGCTGCACCTGGCCTGCGGGCTGATCGAGCCGACGGCGGGATCGCTGACCGTGCTGGGGTCCCGTCCGGCGGCGAACGCGGCGCACCTGGCGAGGGTGGGGTTCGTCGCGCAGAACACGCCGGTGTACGGGTCGTTCAGCGTGGCCGAGCACCTGACCCTCGGCGCGAAGATGAACCCGGGGTGGGACCAGGCACTGGCCGAACGCCGGGTCCGGCAGGTCGGGCTGAACCCCGGGCAGCGGGCGGGGCATCTGTCGGGTGGTCAGCGCGCCCAGCTCGCGCTGACCATCGCGGCCGCCAAGCGACCGGAACTGCTGATCTTCGACGAACCCGCCGCGGCGCTGGACCCGCTGGCGCGCAAGGGTTTCCTGCGGAACCTGATGGACTTCGTGCGCGAGCTCGGCGCCAGCGCGGTGCTGTCCTCGCACCTGCTCGACGACATCGAACAGGTCTGTGACTACCTCATCGTGCTGTGTGACTCACGCGTGCAGGTCGCGGGCGACGTCCGGGCCCTGCTGACCGGGCACGCCCGGATGACCGCGCCGCGCGGCGGGCTGGACCGGCTGCCCCCCGGCGTCGAGGTCATCCGCGTGGAGAACCGCGGTCACCACAGCCACGCGGTCATCCGTACCGGCGCCACGTCGGGGCCGCTGCCCCACCCGGTCGAGCCGGTCTCGCTCGAAGAACTCGTCCTCGCGTACATGAGCAGGGCGGCGGGCATGGGGACGGGTGCCGGCGCGGACGTCGAGACCGAGGCTTGGGAGACCCAGCGATGATGTGGTTGAGCTGGCGGCAGTTCCGGGTCCAGGCGCTGACCGGCGCCGTGGCGCTGGCCGTGATCGTCGCCTACCTGGTGTACCTGGGCACGGACGTTCGCGAGGGTTACGCCGTCTTCCAGGCCAACTGCCACGGCGTGGCCGACTGCGCGCAGGCGAAGGCCCAGTTCCGCGCCACCTACGAGAACACGTTGCTGTTCCTCGCGGCCGGCCTCGCGCTGGTCCCCGCGGTCCTCGGGACGTTCTGGGGCGCGCCGCTGATCGCGCGGGAACTGGAGGGGAACACCCACACGCTGGCGTGGAACCAGAGCGTCACCCGTCCACGGTGGCTGCTGACCAAGGTCCTGGTCGTCGGCCTCGCCGCCATGCTCCTCACCGGGGTGGCGGGCGCGATGCTCACCTGGGCGGCCGCGCCGTTCGACGAGGTCGTCAAGAACCAGTTCAGCACGTTCGTCTTCGGCGCGCGCTACCTCGCCCCGATCGGATACGCCGCATTGGCGTTCACCCTCGGCACCCTTGCCGGGCTCCTGCTGCGGCGGACCCTGCCCGCGATGGCACTGACCCTGGTCGGTTTCATCGCCTTCCAGTTCTTCTTCGCCAACGTGGTCCGGCCCAGCCTCGTGCCCGCCGAGCACGCCACGCTGCCGATGACCGCCGAGGCCATCAACGAGGCACAGAACCTCGGCAGCATCACCGGTGGCTCGGTCATCAACGGGGTCCGGATCCCGGCGGCGCCGGACGCCTGGATCGCCGAGACGAGCCCGTTGCGCACCCCGGACGGCAGGACCATCGACGGCGGCAAGTTCGGCGCCTGCATCAACAACCCGCCCAAGACCGGCGCGAGCGGCACCTTCGGCGACGCCGCGGTGTGTCTCGCCAAGTACAACCTCCACGTCGACGTCAGCTACCAGCCCACCAGTCGCTATTGGACGTTCCAGGTACTGGAGACCGTGGTCTACCTCGCGCTCAGCGGAGTTCTCCTCGCGTTCAGCCTCGTCCGGATACGACGCCGGGTGATGAGCTGACCCGCCGGTAAATGCGTCGCCGAGAAATTGTCTCGACGGCGCATTTACGCATCTCCCGAACCGTTTTCCGGACCGCTCGCGGAAACTGTCAAAGGTGGGCCGCCGGGACGTTCTGTGGAATCCTGGAACCCGGAGTAATCAGCTGATCGAGGTACCGGAAACGCGTTCCAGGAGGCCGAATGAGCACGGCACGACACGAGGAATTCGACGTAGCGGTCGTCGGCGGTGGCCCGGCGGGCTCGACACTCGCGACACTGGTGGCCATGCGGGGGCATCGCGTCCTGCTGCTGGAGAAGGAGACCTTCCCCCGGTACCAGATCGGGGAATCGCTGTTGCCGTCCACCGTGCACGGTATCTGCCATCTGCTCGGTGTCGACGGCGAACTCGCCGACGCGGGTTTCCCGCGCAAACGCGGTGGCACCTTCCGATGGGGCGCCAACCCCGCGCCGTGGAACTTCGCCTTCTCCGTTTCGTCCAAGGTCGCGGGGCCGACCTCGTTCGCCTATCAGGTCGAGCGGAGCAAATTCGACAATATCCTGCTCGAAAACGCTTCCCGTAAAGGTGTCGACGTCCGCCAGAACCGCACGGTGACCGACGTCGTGGCGGGCGAGGACGGCCGGGTGCGCGGGGTGCGCTACACCGATGCGGACGGGACCGGGCACGAGGTGTCGGCCCGGTACGTCGTGGACGCCTCCGGCAACACCGGACGCATCCACCACCGGGTCGGTGGCGAGCGGAAGTACTCCGACTTCTTCCGCAGCCTGGCGCTGTTCGGGTACTTCGAGAACGGCAAGCGCCTGCCCGCCCCGAACTCCGGCAACATCCTGTCCGTCGCGTTCAAGCACGGGTGGTTCTGGTACATCCCGCTCAGCGACACGCTGACCAGCGTCGGCGCGGTCGTCCGCCGGGAGGACGCGGCGAAGGTGCAGGGCGACCCCGAGACGGCGCTGCGCGCCCTCATCGCCGAATGCCCGCTGATCAGCGAGTACCTCACCGGCGCCACCCGGGTCACCACCGGCCAGTACGGGCAGTTGCGGGTACGCAAGGACTACTCCTACCACCACACGAAGTTCTGGCGGCCGGGCATGGCGCTCGTCGGCGACGCGGCCTGCTTCGTGGACCCGGTGTTCTCCTCCGGGGTGCACCTGGCCACCTACAGCGCGCTGCTGGCGGCCCGCTCCATCAACAGCGTCCTGGCCGGGACCGTCGGCGAGCAGCGGGCCTTCGACGAGTTCGAGGCGCGGTACCGCCGCGAGTACGGCGTCTTCTACGAGTTCCTGACCTCCTTCTACGACATGCACATCGACGAGGACTCGTACTTCTGGTCGGCGAAGAAGGTGACCAGGAGCAGCCGGCCCGAGCTGGAGTCGTTCGTCGAACTCATCGCGGGGATCTCCAGCACCGAATTCGACCTGTCCGACACCGAATCGGGTGCCCTGCGGCTCAAGCAGCGCTCGGCGGAGTTCGCCGACGCCGTCGACACGCTGGTCGAGGCGCGCGAGGAGAACATGACGCCGCTGTTCCGGTCGTCGGTGGTGCGTCAGGCGATGCAGGAGGGGTCGCAGGTGCAGACCAGGGCGCAGCTCGGCGACGCCGCGGGCGAGGACACCCCGGTTCTCGACGGCGGGCTCGTCGCCTCGTCCGACGGCATGTCCTGGCGCGAACCGGATCCGGGCCGATGACGCGCCGCGCCCGGAAGGCGGGCACGATCCTGGCCGTCACCGCGCTGCTGTGCGGAATGGCTCCGCCGGCCGTGATCGCCGGGCCACGCACCGAGACCTACCAGGTCCCCGGGCTGAGCCGTCCGGTGCGGATGGTCGTCGACCACTGGGGCGTGCCGCACATCTACGCGCAGAACACCGGCGACCTCTTTCTCGCACAAGGGTTCAACGCCGCGCGCGACCGGCTGTTCCAGATGGACGTCTGGCGGCGAAGCGGTCTCGGGCTGCTCTCGGAGGCGCTCGGCCCGTCCTTCGTGCAGCAGGACCGCGCGGCCCGGCTGCTCCTCTACCGCGGCGACATGGACCGCGAATGGGCGGCCTACGGTCCCGAGGCGAAGCAGGCGGCGATCCGGTTCACCGAGGGCGTCAACGCCCAGCTGGACTGGATGGAGCGTCACCCGGAAAGCCTGCCGCCGGAGTTCACGGAGTTCGGCTTCAAGCCGGGCCGGTGGCAGCCCGAGGACGTGGTACGCGTCCGCAAGCACGGGCTGTCCATGAACGCGGCGTCGGAGGTGCTGCGTTCCCGGCTGGTCTGCGCGGGCGGCGTCGAGGCCGACAAGTTCGCCCACGCTCTCCAGCCCGCCCACACCCCGGTCGTCCCCGCCGGGATCGACCCGTGTTCGATCCCGGCGGACGTACTGGAGCCCGTCGCCCCGGCCGGGCCGCAGCCTTTCGGCGGGCGGCAGGCGCGGTACACCTCCGGGATGGAGGAGGGCAGCAACAGCTGGGTGGTTTCGCCGGGCAGAACCGCGAGCGGGCGGCCGATCCTGGCCAATGATCCGCACCGGGCGCTGACCGCGCCGCCGCTGCGCTACATCAGTCACCTGTCGGCGCCTGGCCTCGACGTGATCGGGGCTGGCGAACCGTTCCTGCCCGGGATTTCCCTCGGCCACAACAAAACGGTCGCGTTCGGGCTGACCGTGTTCGGCATCGACCAGGAGGACCTGTACGTCTACCAGTTGGACCCGAACGACCCCGGCCGGTACCGCTACCGCGACGGGTGGGAGTCCTTCCGGACGGTCACCGAGGAGGTCCCCGTCAAGGACGGGCCACCGCAACGGGTCGCGATGCAGTTCTCCCGCCACGGTCCGGTACTCCGGGTCGACGCGGCGCGCCACGTGGCCTACGCGCTGCGCACGACGTGGACGGAACCGGGGACGGCACCGTACTTCGGCTCCATGCGCTACCTGCGGGCACGGAACTTCGGGGACTTCTCCGCCGCGCTGCGGCAGTGGGGCGGTCCCGCGGAAAACCTGCTCTACGCCGACACCCGCGGGAACATCGGCTGGGTCGCGGCCGGGCTGGCACCGAAGCGTTCCGGCTACGACGGCCTATTCCCGGTCCCCGGCGACGGCCGGTACGAATGGACCGGCTTTCACGACGGCGCCACGCTGCCGCGCTCCTACAATCCGAGGAACGGCTTCATCGCCTCCGCCAACGACTACAACGTCCCGGCGGGCCATCCGTTCCAGGTGGGATACGAATGGGAGCCCCCGTATCGCAAGCAGCGCATCGACGACGTGCTTTCCGCCGGCTCTCGTCAGTCCGTCGACGACTCGGTGCGGCTGCAGAACGACCAGCTGTCACTTCCGGCGCGCCGCCTGGTGAAGCTGCTGGCCGGGTTGCGCGGCACCGATCCCGACACCGAGCGGGCGCTGGGCCTGCTCCGCGGGTACGACGGCGTCGCGCACGTCGATTCGGCACCCACCGCGCTCTACGAGCCATGGTTCACCAACCATCTCGTCCCGGCGTTCCTGCACGTGTTCCTGAACGAGGAGGCGGCCTCGCTCGCGGCGGTCCCCGGCGGGAACCTCGGCCTGATGCTCGACACGCTCGAACATCCCGGCCAGTGGCCCGGCGGGGCGGCCACCAGGGACCGGCTGCTGCTGACCACCCTCGGCGCCGCCTTCGCCGAGGTACGCGGAAAACTCGGGGACGATCCGGCCAAGTGGCGTTGGGGTGCCCTCCAGCACACCTCGTTCCTGAGCACCACCGGACGGCACGTCGGCCCGGTGGAACGCGGCGGCTCCGGGTACACGGTGGACGTCTCGAAGTACGACCCCACGACGTATGGTCAGGGCGTGGGGGCGTCGTTCAAGATGGCGCTCGACGTCGGGCACTGGGACGGGTCCAAGGCGGTCAGCGCGCCGGGCCAGTCCGGCAACACGACCGGCCCGCACTACCGCGACCTGCTGGAGCGCTGGCGGACCGGAGACTACTTCCCGCTGCTCTACAGCCGCGCCGCGGTCGAACGCGACGCGGAGAACGTGATCATGTTGCTTCCCGGCGCTTAGCGCCCGGCGAAACCGTCCGGCGAGCGCTCGACCGCGGGCGAGACCGACGCTGCTGCTAAGGGCCTCGTCAGAGCACAGAAGGCCGTTGGAGGCGCGAAATCGGGCCCGGCCCGGTGATCTGCGAGGGTCACCGCGCCGGGCCCGATTCCCGAGTGGCTCAGCCCCGTCGGGCCGTCACCTCCGACTCCACGAACTCGCCCAGCCGGACGATGCCCTTCTCGATGTCTGCGTGCGTCAGGTAACTGGTCGACAGCCTGAGCGTGTGCTCACCACCGCCCTGCGGGTAGAAGTACGACATCGGCGTCCAGATCACCCCGAACTCCTGCGCGGACCGGGTCAGCGCGGCGTTGTCGGCGAGGAAAGGTACCTGGAGGGTCAGGAAGAAGCCCCCGCTCGGCGCGTTCCAGCTCACCCCGAGCCGGGCCCTTCGCCCGGCCGGGAACTCGCGCTCCAGGCATTCCAGCGTGCGGCGCATCGCCGCCCCGTAGTACGCGGCCGTCTCGGTGGCGAACTCCGAAACGCGGCCGCCGGATTCGAGCAGCGCGCCCGCCACCGCCGCCTGGCTCAGCGGTGAGGTGTTCACGGTGACCATGCTCTTGATCTTGGCGAGCTCGGCCGCGAGCAGGCTCGTGCCGCCGTCCGGCGCCACCACCGGCTGGTCCGCGACCGCGAACCCGATGCGCGCCCCGGGGAACACGGTCTTGGCGTAGGAGCCCAGGTGGATCACCTGCCGCGTCCGGTCGAGCGCCTTCAGCGCCGGTATCTGGGCGCCAGGGCTGACCCGCCGGTACGGGCTGTCCTCCAGGACGAGCACGCCGAGCCGCCCGGCCAGGTCGAGCAGTGCGCGCCTGGCCGCCAGCGGCATGGTGACGCCGGACGGGTTCGAATGGTCCGGGACCACGTAAACAGCCCGAGGCCGCTTGCCCCGCGCCCGCACCGCCTCCACCGCGGCTTCGAGCGCGTCGCACGACAGCCCGTTCTCGTCCTCGTCGACGGCGACCACCTCGGCGTCCAGCAGCCGGGCGGCCCCGGTGATCCCCACGTAGCAGGGACTGGCGACCAGCAGCACGTCGTCCGGGCCGGAGATCAGCGCGCGCAGCGTCAGGAACATGGCCTCCTGGCAGCCGACCGTGACCACAATGGACTCCGGCGGCACCTCGATGTCCTCGTCCACGCGCAGCGAGTCGGCGATCAGTTCGCGGATCAGCCCGGCGGCGGGGCCGTACTGGAACACCGCCTCGCGTACCTGCTCGGGCGAGTGGCCCCGCTCGGCCAGATGATCCAGATATCGGCGCACGTAGCCGAAGATCTGCTCGGTGTCGAAGAACCCGGCGTAGGGCCGCCCCGGCGCGAACGACACCGCCTCCGGGTAGCGCAGCGTCACCTCGTTCAGGAAGTTCATCGTGTCCATGCCGGGATCGGCGACACTCGCGTGGAGATCGGCCAGACGCAGCTCTCCCCCGTTCCCCACACCGGCACGCACGGCCACCGGCTGGTCCACTCGGTGCGGCGAGGGCGCCTGGCTGACCAGTTCGGGGCCGACCTCGGCGAGGGTCCGCAGGCCCGCCAGCGACATCGCGTCGGTCAGCTCGTCGAGGAGAACGGTGAAGACGTCCCGTACCCCCTCGGCCCCGCCGGCCGCGAGGCCGTGCAGCACCGGGCGGCCGATGAGGACCGCGTCGGCGCCGAGCGCGAGGGCCGCCAGCACGTCCCGGCCCCGGCGCACCCCGCCGTCGAGCAGGATCGGGACGCGCCCGCCGACGGCCGCCGTCACCTCGGGCAGGACGTCGAGCGTTCCCGGCACGCCGTCGAGCTGACGGCCCCCATGGTTGGAAACCACGATCCCGTCCACCCCGGCCTCCACCGCGCGCCGCGCGTCCGCGCCGGTGAGGATCCCCTTGACCAGGATCGGCAACGCGGAGATCGAGCGCAGCCAGTCCACCACCGACCAGTCCAGGTCGGGATCGAACGCCGCGCGCGAATGCGCCGACGGCGTGGCGAAGCCGTCCCCGTCCAGATTGGCGGGCACCACGCCCGGCGGCAGCCGGAAGTCGTTGCGCACGTCCCGCAACCGGCGGCCGAGGTGTGGCGTGTCGACGGTGAGGACCAGCGCCTCGAAACCCGCGCGCTCGGCGTGTTCGACGAGACGCCGGGTGACCGAGCGGTCCCGCATGCAGTAGACCTGGAGCCAGAGCGGCACGGCGGCCTCGGCGGCGAGGTCGGCGAAGGGGCGGCCCGCGAAGGTGCTGATCACCACCGGGACCTTCGCGGCGGCCCCGGTTCCCCGCACGGTGGCCAGCTCACCCTCCGGATGCGCGAGCGTGTGGTAGGCGACCGGCGCGACCGCCACCGGCGCGTCCCAGGTGCGGCCGAGCACCTTGGCGACGGTTTCCGGACGGCTCGCTCCCCGCAGCACCGACGGCCGCAGCCAGATCCGGTCGAACGCGGCGGCGTTCGCCGCCAGCGTCCGCTCTTCCCCGGCGCCGCCTTCGAGGAAATCCCAGACCGGCGGGTCCAGCCGTTCCCTGGCCAGCCGCGCGAACCCATCGAGCGTCAATTCCATTACGGCTCCTGTTCCCGGCGTCGACACGCCGGACGCGTCAGGCGTGTCGGGCGGTCGTGTCGGCCGCCTGCTGGCGCTCGACGGCTTCGTACAGGGCGTGGATGTTGTTGCTGCCGAACGTGCGGGCTCCCCGGCGTTCGATCAGCTCGTAGAACAGGGTCCGGCGCGGGTGCGTGGACTCGGTGAAGATCTGGAACATGACACCGGTGTGGTCGCGGTCGGCGAGGATGTCGAGCGCGCTGAGCTCCTCCACCGGCACGCCGATCTCGCCGAGCCTGCCGGGCAGCGCCTCGTAGTAGCTCAGCGGGGTGGACAGGAACCGCACCCCGCGCTCGGCGCTGGTGCGCACCGCGGTCCTGATGTCGGCGGTAAGGAACGCGATGTGCTGCACGCCCGCCCCGCCGTGGGACCGCACGAAGGTGTCGATCTGCCCGGGATCGCGCGTGGTGTCGGGCTGGATGACGGTGAAGGTCAGCATCTCGGACCGGCTCTGGACGACCTTTGAATCCATCGCCTGCGAGCCGACGACGATCCGTTCCTCGAAGGTCTTCGTGAGGCCGAAGATCTCCTGGTAGCGGCGGACGGTTTCGTCCAGTTCACCGGCGGGCACGCACACCGCGAAGTGGTCGATCCGGTGCAGCCCGCCGCCGGGGGCACGGGATCCCGTCTCCTCGATGGCGGGCGCGAACGGCCCGCCCGGCCGCTCACGGGAGACGAAACGGTGCTCGATGTCCCCGAGACCGAGCACGGAGGCGTAGGTGACCCGCGCGCCGGCGGGGCCGAACTCCTCCGGCGGGGCCACCGGCACCGCCCCGCGTTCCACCGCCGTGGCGAACGCGGCGTGCGCGTCGTCGACGCCGATGCCGATCACCCCGACACCCTCGTCGTGGTGCCGCAGGTACTCGGCCGCGCGGTGGTCCGGGCTGGTGGCCGTGGTCAGCAGCAGCGCGATGTCGTTCTGGCGCAGCAGCACCGACTCGCAGCCGCGCAGGCCGGTGTTCGCGCCGCCGCGGCCGGCGATCGCGAACCCGAACGAGTCGCACAGCCGCGCCGCGGTCTCCTCCGCGTCCGTCACGAACAACTCGACGTGATCGACCGATCCGATTTCCATCTGACACCTCCGAAATAGTTTTTCGACACACTCATCGGACGACGTCGCCGAGCGAACTCGGCCGAGCGTCGCCGACCGGGTGTCCAAGTGCGAAAACGCAGCGGTTGGACACCTTTTCCGAACGCATTCGCCGCTAGGCCGACTTCGACCCTCTACGCTCGATACGGGACGCGATCTCCGACCATTTTTCGGCGCAGTAGCGCGCCAGTTCGGCGATCGTTTCCGTACTGTGCGGCGGCACGCTGTCGATGATTCTGTTCCAGTCCTCGGAACGGACCAGGTGGATGTTCAGCAACCGCAACAGGTCCCGCCCGTTCTCGTTGAGCCGCAGCGCGGGATCGTCCCGCAGCCGTGCCACCACCGCGGCAGGCGGCGGCTTCACCGCGCACTGGACGGCCGCGCTCCCCGGGGTCCGGTCGCCGCCCCAGCCCTCGGCCTTCCCCTGCTGTTTCCGCGGTACCGGGTCCTCTCCGCGCAGCACCCGGTTCTTGACATCTCGCACGGTCTCCGCCGAGATCCCGGCCGCGCGGGCGACCTTGCGCAACGACAGGCTGGGATCGCCGATGATCATCTCGTGGGCCAGCCTGCGCCCCGCGCTCACGTCGATGGACCGGACCCGGCCGTCCCTGCCGATGCGGGCCAGCTCGCCCGCCCCGCCCGCATCCGTGCCTCGGCGGATCTCGGCCACCGTCTTGGCGGCCATGCCGACCACCGACGCGATCATCCGGTCCGACCACCGGCCGTGGGTCGCGATGATGCGCTCCGCGGCCCGCCTGCGATCGGCCGCCGACAGCGGCAGGCCGTGCGCGATGTTGGACTCCACGGCCAGGATGAAGGCGTCCTCTTCGGTGCCGTCGAAGAACCGCACCGCGATCGTCGTGCGCCCCGCCAGCACCGCGGCCCGGAGCCGGTGCACGCCGTCGATGACCCGCATCGTGGGCCGGTGCACCACGATCGGTGGCAGTGGCTCGCTGGCGGCGACCAGCATTTCCACGTGCTCCAGGTTCTCACCGGCGATTCGCGGCGAGCCACCCACGGACAGGAAACCTATTTCCACTTCTTCGGTCGGATGCAGATCGTCGTGCCCCAGCGCGAACCGCATTCTCCAACTCCTTAGTTTGGCCTGCACCGCACTCGTGCAGGCAACGAACCACCATGCCCCAGTGGTCTGGCGTGCGGCCACCGTGTGCAACCGCCGCCTTTGGCGCAGTTGCACACGAAATACCGCGAATTCATCGAGAGCCGGTCATGCCCCGTACGGCGGAATAGCCGGGGCGCGAACGCAAAGGGACTTCACCATTCGCCGTCGCGCGCGACGGCGAATCAGGCTGTCCCGGACGGGAACGCGCCCCGCGACGGACGGCGCCCGGTGGCCCCGGCACCGGTCATTTCGCGGCGTCCGCCGGACGGGCTCCCCACGGATCCGCGATCGCCGCGCGGTCGTCCAGTCCCCCCGCGAAGGACAGCCACATCTCGGAAAAGTGGCGGGCGAGGTGGGTGATCACCGCCAGGCAGTGCGGCGGCACGGCCTCGGTGGCCCCGAGCCAGTCCTCGGCCGCGGTGTGCTGCACGAGACGCAGGAGCCGCCTGCCCTGCTCGTTGTGCCGCAACGACGGATCACGCAGCAGCTTCTCCAGGGCGTACCGGACCGCCTCCCGGTCCACGGCGGGCGACTTGGCCGTCCCCTCGCCCGCCTCCGCGACCACCGGCGCACCGGTCACCGTGCCGGGCTCCCGCTCGGCGGGGCCGGGGCCGCCGGCCACCTGCTTCGCCCGCTCCACCGGGCCCTCCTGGCGGGGCTCGGGCGGCGTCGGCTCCTCACCACGTTCGAGCCGCTTGCGGACGTCCCGGACCGTGCCGGGAGAAACGCCAGCCGCCCTGGCGACCTCCCGCAGTGACGCGTTGGGGTTCGAGGCGATGAACTCCGCGGTCCGCCGCCGGCCCGCCCCGCCGTTCAACGGGCGCACCTTGCCGTCCCTGCCGATCCGGGTGGGCGCCTCCGGTACGGAGTCGCTGGATCGGCGGATGGACGCCACGGTCCTGGCGCCGAGACCGGTGATCTCCGCGATGGTCCGGTCCGACAGCCGGGGGTGGGACCCGACGATCCGGATCGCGGCCGCCCGGCGATCGGCCTGGGACAACGGGAAGCCGTGGGTCACGTTCGCCCGGACGGCCCGCAGGAATCCCTCTTCCGGATCGCCGTCGAAGAACTCGACCTCGATCGCGTCCTGGCCCCGCATGGAAGCCGCCATCAACCGGTGCATCCCGTCGATGACCCGCATCGTGCGCCGGTCGACCAGGATCGGCGGCAGCGGCGAATCCGTTTCCGCGAGCCGCGCGACGTGCCTCTTGTCCTCGCCTCTCAACCTCGGCGACTCGCCCGGACGCAAAGAAAGTATCGGTATCGTCACTGTTTCCTCATGTGCCGTTACCGACCGAAACGACCGTGCATTCACGTCGATCATCAAAATCCCCCATGACGTCCAACACCGTCCCAGGCCCGGTCCCCCGCTGTTTCCGCCAAGCCAGGAGAGGCGTCCGCGCACCAAACCGGCTCTTCGCCGTCGAGCCGGGGCGGCAGGCTCTGATCCGTGACCCCGAGGCCAGCATCGCCGATTCGACCACGGCGAGCAACTGTTGCCAGGTCCGATTCCATCATTTATGGAAAGAAATGAACCGACTTGGGCGCAGCGCGCGGGTTCGTCGTCGACAACCCGTACGCCGGGCAACCAGGCACCGTCGCGCCGGCGTGTGATTCGAGGAGCCCGTTCGTGATGTCCCGCCCAGCTCATCGGGCACACTGGCGACAACTGGGGAGGTGTGAGGCCGGGTTCTACCCGACTCGGCGGTACCGCGCGGCGACTCGATGCTGTCCGCTCGACGTCGCGGCCCCACGCTCCGCTTCGCCGGGACCACGACAGCGCGTTCGACCCGTCGCTATCCGTTACCGGAATCGGCCGACGCGGATCAGGAGTACGAAATGGCGCAATCACTCTCAGTGGGCAACGCAAGACGCTAAATAGCGGGTATCGATTGTTCCGGATCGCTCGGCATGATCAAAAACATCGGGAACCGGCGTGCCACGATCCGGAAGCACGGAAATTGCGTGACCGATCATGGGATCATCGGCTATCCGTCGCGGAACACGACGCCGGACATGGCGTGCGATTTGGCCCCTCGGGCCGGGCGGCACCGGACCCCACCGGCCCGCCCGCCGGGTACGCCCGAGGCGCTCCGGCCACCGGCCGAGCGGACGGTGATCCGGTTTCGGCTAGGTTGCGGGTTGTGTTCAAGTCCCTCAAGAGATCGCTCAGGCAGGTCGGCGAGACCGACCGCGAACTCGTCCGGCTCAGCGCCGCGCTCCCCCGCACCAGGGCCGACGACGTGCTCACGACCCTCAGCGTGGCCGCGAACAAGAGCAGGCTGTGGTGGGCGGCTGGCGCCGTTCTCGCCGCCAGGAAGGGCGCTACACGCCGAGGCGCGCTGCGTGGGGTGGCCGCGATCGCGGGTGCCAGCGCGGCGGCGAACCTGGTCGGGAAGCTGCTGTTCCCCCGCCGCAGGCCGGCCGCGGAGGAGGTCCCCGTGCACCGGAGGCTGACCAAGCGGCCCACCTCCTCGTCGTTCCCGTCCGGGCACGCCGCCTCCGCCGCGGCGTTCACCACCGCCGTCGCGCTGGAATCGCCAAAGGCGGGGCTCGTCATCGCCCCGCTCGCCGCCGCCGTCGCGTACTCCCGGATCCACACCGGTGTGCACTGGCCGAGCGACGTGGGCGCCGGCGCGCTCGTCGGCGTCGCCGCGGGACTCGCCACCCGCCGCTGGTGGCCGGTGCACCCCGACGTCCCGGCGCGCACCGCGCACGACGCCGACGCCCCGCCCATGGTCGACGGTGACGACATGCTCGTGCTGGTCAACCCGAACTCCGGCCCCGGCGGCCAGGACCCCGCCGCGGAGGCGCGGCACGCCTGGCCCAAGGCGAAGCTGATCCACCCCGACCCGGCCACCGACATCCGCGCCCAGCTCGAATCCGAGATCGACGCGGCCGACGGTGCCATCCGCGCCCTCGGCGTCGCGGGCGGGGACGGCACCGTCGCCGCGGTGGCCTCCGTCGCCGCCGAGCGGGGCCTGCCGCTCGCGCTCTTCCCGGCCGGGACGCTGAACCACTTCGCGCGGGACGTCGGCCTCCGCTCGATGCCCGAGGCCGACCGGGCCACCGAGGCCGGCTCCGCGGTGGGCATCGACCTCGGCGAGGTCGAGATCGAGGGCACCGACGGCCTGGACCGCCGGTGGTTCGTCAACACCGCGAGTGTCGGCGGCTACCCGGAGCTGGTGCGGATCCGGGAAAAGCTGCAGGAACGGCTGCCGAAGTGGCCCGCGGCCCTGCTCGCGCTCGTCCGCACGCTGCGGCGCGCCACACCGCTCCGGGTCGAGCTCAACGGCAGGCGGGTCGCGGTGTGGCTGATCTTCGTCGGCAACGGGACCTACGCGCCGAAGGGGTTCTGGCCCAGCCGCCGCCCGGCGCTCGACACCGGCCTGCTCGATGTCCGGTACCTGCGCGCCGACCTGCCCTACTCACGAGCCAGGTTCCTGCTCGCCACCGTGACCAACTCCCTCACCAGGAGCCACGTCTACCGGGAGGCCGACGTGCCGGAACTCGAGGTCCGGCTGCTCGACGGCAACCGCCGGATCGCCACCGACGGCGAGGTCGGGCCGCTCGGCAACCACTTCCGGTTCCGCGCGCACCCCAGCGCCCTGACCATCTACCGCAATCACCGTGGCACCACTTCGGACTAGTTCCCCTTGTGGCACAAGGAAATTCCACTCATCCCGGCAGCGAGCGGACCGCGGCGAGGTACTCCGCGACGAGCGTGCGCACGATCTCGGCCGCGGGGCGCACCTCGTCCACCAGTCCGGCGCTCTGTCCCGCCTCGATCTTGCCGTTGTCGACGTCGCCGTCGAACGCGGCCATCTTCAGGGTGGACTTCGCGAAGCGGGCACGGCGGTCTTCGACGTCCGCACCGTCGTGTTCGAGCTTCGTCATGTCGCGGGTGAAGGTGTTGGGCAACGCCCGGATGACGCCGAGGTCCCGGCCGACCGGCTGGGCGTCGGTCACCGAGGCGGCCAGTACCGCGCGCTGGTAGGCGGGGTGGACGTTCGCCTCGGTGCTCGCCAGGAACCGGGTGCCGAACTGCGCCGCCCCGGCGCCGAGCGCGAGCGCGGCGGCCAGCCCCGCGCCGTCGGCGAAGCCGCCCGACGCGATGAGCGGCAGGTCCGGGACCGCGCGGGCGACGGCGCGGACGATCACCAGCGTCGAGACCAGCTCCGGTGGCGGATGCCCGCCCGCCTCGGCACCGACCACGACCAGCCCGTCCACCCCGGCGTCGGCCGCCTTGCGCGCGTGCTCGGGGCTCGCGACGACGTGCAGGCAGACGGTGCCCGCGGCCTGGAACCGGTCGAGGTAGCGCCGAGGGCCGCCCTGGGAGGCGATGAGGACCGGGACCCGCTCCGCCAGCAGGAGATCCATCACCTCCTCGGCGCCCTTGCGGTAGAGCGGGAGGTTGACCGCGAACGGCCGGTCGGTGCCCGCGCGCAGGGCGCGGACGGCGCCGCGCAGGTCGTCGGGCCGCATCGGCCCCGCCGCGAGCACACCGAGGCCGCCCGCGCGGGACACCGCCAGCGGCAGTTCCGGCGAGGAGGAGGCCCAGGACATCCCGGCCTGCACGATCGGCAGGTCGATGCCGAGCAGGCGGGTGACGTCCGTGGCGAGGGTGGTCATCGGCGGTCCAAAAGCTGTCCGGCGTACTCGGCCAGCCTGCTCTTCTGGATCTTCGCGCTCGCGGTCATTCCGATCCCTTCGAACCCGTCGACGATCCGCAGGTGCCGCGGGACCTTGAACCCGGCCATCTCGCCGCGGCACCACGCGAGCAGTTCGCCGGGCGACGGGGACACGCCGTCGTTGAGCACGACGAACGCGAACGGGACCTCGACGAGCCGTTCGTCCGGCACGCCGACGACCGCGGCCTGCCGGATCGCCGGATGCCGGTGCAGCACCGCCTCGACCTCGGTCGGGGCGACGTTCTCGCCGCCGACCCTGATCAGCTCCTTCGCCCGGCCGGTGAACAGCAGCCGTCCGTCGGGACGCAGGACGCCGAGATCGCCGGTGGACAGCCAGCCCTCGTCGTCGAGCACCGCCGCGGTCTGCTCCGGCATCGCGTAGTAGCCGCGCATCACGTTCCACCCGCGGACCAGGATCTCGCCCGGCTGTCCCGGTTCGGCGTCGTCGCCGGTGACGAGGTCGCGCACCCGCACCGACACCCCCGGCTCCGGGGGCATGCTGCCGTCCACCCGCAGCTCCTCGTCCTCCCACCAGGCGGACTGGGCGACGTTGGGCGAGGCCTCCGACAGCCCGTAGCCCACCACGGCCTGGGTGGCACCCAGCTCGTCGATCACCCGGCGCACCACCGTCGGCGACGCCGCCAGCCAGGCGCCGCGAAGGCTCAGCCGGTACCGCTCGCGGTCGGGGTGGTTGAGCAGCATCAGCGCGATGGTGTCGTTCCCGGCGAAGTGCGTGCACCGCTCCTCGGCCAGCAGGCGCAGCGCGGTCTCGGGGACGAACCGTTCCGCGGTGACCAAAGTGGACAGTTGCTGGATACAGGCCAGCATCGACAGCGTCGTCCCGGCGACGTGGAAGAACGGGCGTCCACTGTAGAACCGGTCCCCCGCGTGCAGGCCGAGCCGGGTGCCGGAGAAGAACGCGTCGGCGCACATGTTCCGGTGGGTGAGCAGCACGCCCTTGGGGAACGAGGTCGTTCCCGAGGTGTACTGGACGAGCGCGACGTCCTCGGGGTCGCTGCACGGCTCGACCGGATCGCCCGCGGCCGCGGTGAACTCGTCCCAGCCGAGCGCGCCCGCCGGGACGTTTTCGCCGAGCACGACGACCTTGGCCAGCCGGGGGAGGTTCGGGTCGGGCAGCGCCGTGTCCACCGCGGGGCAGATCTCGCGCAGCATCGCGACGAACTCGGAGCTGAGTACCTTCTCCGCGACGAACAGCAGCTTGACGTCGGACTGGCGCAGCGCGTACTCCAGCTCGGCCGCCTTGAAGCGGGTGTTCACCGGCACGGTCACCGCGCCCAGCGAGGTGATGGCCAGGAACAGCGCCACCCAGCGTGGTCCGTTGCCGAGGCACAGTCCGATGTGGTCGCCCCGCGTGACACCCGCGCCGTGCAGGGCCGCGCGCACGGCCGCGACCTGCTCGGCGAGTTCGGCGTAGGTGACACGCTCTTCACTGTTGACGACGGCTTCGACGTCGGGCACCACGGCCGCGGCGCGGCGCAGGGCGGCGTCCGTCGTGAGTGGACAGATGCCCGTCAGGTCCATGACGCTCACTCCCCGATCCGGTCCGCGAACTCGGCCACGCCCCGCCGCCAGCCGCCGTCGGCGAGGTTCCGCTCGATCGCGGCGAGCTCGATGCGGATCCCGGTGCTGAGCGCCGCCTCCTCGCCGAGGTCGACCGCCTGTTTGGTCAGGCTCATCGCGAGCGGCGGCGCGGCCAGGATCGCCTCGACCGTCTCCGTCACCAGTTTCCCCAGTTCACCGCCGGGGGCAAGCCGGGTCACCAGACCGAGGCGGGATGCCTCCTCGGCGTCCACGACGCGGCCGGTGAACAGCAGCTCCTTCGCACGGCGCTTGCCGACGACCCGCTGCAACCGCTGGGTCGCGCCGACCGTGCCCCAGTGCGGTTCGGGGAACCGGAAGGTCGCCGACGACGAGGCGAGCACGAAGTCGCAGCTCATCGCGATCTCGCCGCCGGAACCGACCACCGGACCGTCCACCACGGCGAACACCGGTTTCCCGCAGCGTTCGATCGTTTCGTACGCGGCGAAGGAGGCGAGGCGGCGACGACGGACCCAGGTCTCGTCCTTCCCCTTGCGCTCCTTGAGATCCGCTCCGGCGCAGAAGACCGTGCCCGCGCCCTTGAGCACGACCACGCGCACCGTGTCGTCGGCGTCGAGGTCGGCGAAGGTCTCCCGCAGCGCCGTGCACATCGGGAGGTTCAGCGCGTTGCGCGCCTCCGGCCGGTTCAGGGTCACCTCGGCGACCCCGGCGTCCTCGCGTACCAGTACCGGGTCCACGTCAGATCACCTTTTCCTCGTGCAGCGCCTGGATTTCCCGTTCGGACAGGCCGAGGTAGCCGGCGAGCACCGCGTCGGTGTCGGCGCCCAGCCTCGGCGGGACGGCGGGTTCGGGGTCCTCGTAGCCGTCCAGGCGCAGCGGGGTGCGCAGGGCGGGGAACCGGCCCTCGGCCGGGTGATCGAAGTGCCCGACCATGCCGCGCGCGACGGTGTTCGGGTCCTCGATCGCCTCACGGACGGAGTTGACCTCGCCGACCGGGACGTCCCGCGCGCGCAGCGCGTCGGCGAGTTCCGCCCGCGGTCGCTGGGCGAAGGCGGCGCGGAGCGCGCCGAGGACGCGCTCACGCTCCCGGAGCCGTCCCGCGTTGGCGGCCAGTTCCGGATCGGCGGCGAGTTCGGTCAGGCCGAGGACCTCGCACAGCGGCGCCCAGTGCTGGTCGCTCGCGCTGAGGTGGAGCCAGCGGCCGTCCCGGCACTGGAACGCCGCCGAGGGCACCCGGCCGGGGTGCTGCGTGCCCTGCCGGACGGGGTCCTCGTCGTAGGCGAACAGTCGCGCCGCGGCCAGTGCCAGCAGGCTCACCTGGACGTCCATCATCGCGACGTCCACCTGGGAGCCCCGGCCGGTGGTGCCGCGCCCGACCAGCCCGGTGAGCACGGCGATCATCGTCCACAGGCCGGAGGCGAGGTCGGAGACCGGGATCCCCGCCTTCGCCGGCGGGGTGTCCGGGTGCCCGGTCAGGTGCATGATGCCCGAGAGGGCCTGGAAGATCGTGTCGTAGCCCTTGCGGTCGCGATACGGCCCCTCCTGGCCGAACCCGGTGTTGGACACGTAGATCAGGCGGGGGTTCACCGCGGACAGCGCCTCATAGCCGAGCCCCATTTTGTCCAGCGTGCCGGGGAGGAAGTTCTCCACGACCACGTCCGCCTTCGTGGCGAGATCACGGGCGATCCCGCGGCCGCGTTCGGACTTGAGGTCGAGCGTGATCGAGCGCTTCCCGCGGTTGAACGCGAAAAAGTAGGCGCTCTCCCCCGCGGGCAGGCGGGGTTCCCAGCCGCGCGACTCGTCCCCGCGCCCCGGCCGCTCCACCTTGAGCACGGTGGCGCCCAGCTCGGCGAGTCCCTGGGTCGCGAACGGCCCGGCCAGTACCCGGGAGAAGTCGAGGATCGTGATGCCGGACAACGGTTTCATCGGCGCTCCCGGAACCCGCGCATGATCACGTTGACGTCCCGGCCCGCCCGCATCGCCTCCGCGTAGGGCAGGTCGGCGACGCGGTGGAACAGCGTCTTCGTCGCGGCCATCGCCAGCGGGCTGGACTCGGCCCACCGGTGCGCGATCGTGAGGCCCTCGTCGAGTGCCTCGCCCGGTTCGGCGACGCGGTTGGCCAGCCCGAGGCCGAGCATCTCCGCGGCGGTCAGCATCCGGCCGAGGCTGATCAGCTCGAACGCCAGCTTGGGCCCGAGCTGCCGTTGCAGCCCGGTCATCACGACCGCGGGCACGATCGAATGCTTCATCTCGGGGTAGCCGAACTTGACGTCGGCGGCGACGACGGTCATGTCGGCACCGATCGCCAGGCCCGCGCCGCCGCCGACCGCGGCCCCCTGCACGACGGACACCACCGGGGTCGACAGCTCACGCAGCAGCGACTGGGTCCGGCTGGTCAGCTCGGCGCGTTCCAGCACGGCGGCGGGGTTGTCCGGCGTCAGGTGCCCGAACTCCGAAAGGTCGGCGCCCGCGCAGAAACCGCGTCCGTTTCCGGCCAGCACCAGCGCGCGGACCGCCGGGTCGCGGTCGGCGTCGAGCAACGCGTCGTGCAGCGCCTGGGTGAGCGCGGTGTTGAGCGCGTTGAGCTTCTCGGGACGGTTGAGCCGCAGGACGCGCACCGCCCCGTCGTCTTCGGACAGCAGTACCTCAGGCATCGAGCTTCTCCTTCCGCCCCTTGGCGACCATGCTGTAGAGCTCGCGGCCCAGCGCGCGCTCGCAGAGTTCGGAGGCCGCCGCGACGCGGTCGGCGTCCAGTCCGGTGTCGGCGCCCATGGCCTCCAGGAGCGCGACCAGGTCCTCGGTGCAGGCGTTCCCGGTGAGTCCCTGTCCGTAGGCGATCCGGGCGGGATGCCCGCCGACACCGCCGAACGCCGTGTCGAAGTGGCGGCAGCCCGCGTCGAGCGCGGCGACGCAGTTGGCGAGCGCGGTCCCCCGCGTGTTGTGCATGTGCGCCACCACCGGGATCCCGACCCCGGCCCGCTCGATCCGCCGGTAGAGGTCCGCGACGGTTCTCGGGGTGGCGGCGCCGATGGTGTCGCCCAGGGTGATCAGGTCGGCGCCGAGCTCGGCGAACCGGACGATGTCGGCGACGACCGAACCGGGGTCGACGGCGCCCTCGAACGGACAGCCGAACGCGACCGACACCACGCCGACGAGCGTGAACCTGTCACGGGCCAGCCGCGCCATCTCGGCGACGTTCTCCCACTGCGCGGTCCGGGTGGTGCGCAGGTTGCGCTCGGTGTGTCCTTCCGTCGCCGAAACCAGGAAGCTCAGCTCCTCGGCCCCGCGACCGGCGTCGAGATCGGCGATCGCACGCCGCACCGCCCTCGGGTTGGGGCAGGTCGCCTTGTACGCGACGCCCGCCCGTCGCGGGAGACCGGCGAGCACGTCGGAGGCGTCGGCGAACGCGGGGACGTGGCGCGGGTGGCTGTAGCTCGTGGCCTCGATGCGGCGGAACCCCGCCGCGGTGAACGCGGCGAGCAGGTCCAGCTTGGTCTCGGTGGGCACGAACGCGGTTTCGTGCTGGAGCCCGTCACGGGCGAAGCACTCGCAGATCGTCACGCGGTCTGCCATCGGTCCACCTCCTGAAGATCGTTGTCCCCAGGACTACCGGACCAGTGTTGATAAAGTCAACACTTAGAGAGACTGCTGACTCTCCAGCGCCTTCGCGAGCTTGCCGAGCTTGTCCAGCGCCGAGTCCAGCACCTCCCGCTCGGCCGGGGTGAGACAGACCAGGAACGCCTCGTTCCGCTCGTTCGCCGCCTCGATCAGCCCCTGGTAGACCGACTTCCCCTTGCGGCTGAGCGACAGCACTGTGCTGCGCCCGGCGCCGGACTCGCGGACCAGCAGGCCGCGTTCGTCCAGCTTCGCCACCACCCTGCTCATCTGCGCCTTGTCCAGCCCGGCCCGCGCGGCCAGCCGGTTCAGCGTGAGCTGTGGGTCCTCGCCCAGCAGCGCCAGCGTGCGCCACTCGCCGAGGCTGACGTCGAAGTCGCGGCGGTACCGGATCGCGGCACTGCGCGAGATCGCGTTGGCGACACGGTGCATCCGGTAGGACAGCAGCTCGGAGATGGAAAGCAGCGTGCTCATCCGGCGATTCTAGGCCACCGGCCGCCACCGCGACGCGGAAACTGGGTGTTGACTTTGACAACACGTGAACCGAGACTCGGGACGGCACCGGAGGCGCGTGCCACCCCACCGAATCCGGAGGAGACAGTGACGTCGACTTCACACCGCGGCCCCGACGGCCGCCCGGGACCCGCCGTGTCCCGCGACCGGCTCTACCGCAAGGTCGCGTGGCGGATCATGCCACTGCTCCTGGCCTGCTACGTGGTGAGCTTCATCGACCGGACCAACGTCGGCGTCGCCCAGGTCCGGCTCAAGGCCGACCTCGGGTTCAGCGAGGGTGTCTACGGCCTGGCCGTCGGGCTGTTCTTCGTCGGCTTCATCCTCTTCGAGGTGCCGAGCAACCTGCTGCTCGCCCGGATCGGCGCCAGGAAGACGCTGGTGCGGATCATGGTGTCGTGGGGCGTGGTGACACTGCTGACCGCGCTCGCCACCACCCCGGGGACGTTCTACGTGGCCCGGTTCCTGCTCGGTGTCGCCGAAGCCGGGTTCTTCCCCGGCGCGTTGTTCTACCTCGCACAGTGGTTTCCCTCGGCCCGGCGGACCCGGATGACCGCGATGTTCTTCCTCGGCGTCCCGCTGTCGGGGATCATCGGCCCGCCGTTGTCCGGCTGGATCATGCACAGCCTCGGCGGCGCTTGGGGCCTGAAGGACTGGCAGTGGCTGTTCGTGCTGGAAGCGCTTCCACCCATCCTGCTCGGCGTCCTGGTCATGCTGTTCTTCCAGGACAAACCGGGCGAAGCACGCTGGCTGGACGACGCCGAGAAGCAGGCGATCGCCGCGGACCTCGCCGCCGACCAGGACCGTAAGCAGGCCGGGGCGAAACACTCCGGGATGCTGCGCGCGCTGCGCGATCCCCGCGTCTACGTCCTCGGCCTCGTCTCGTGCGGGTGCTACACGCTCGCCAACGCCGTCTCGTTCTGGACGCCGCTCGTCATCAACAGCTCCGGCGTCGGCAACGTGCTGAGCATCGGCCTGCTGGCGGCGATCCCGCCGGTGCTGGGCATGGGCGTCATGCTGCTGGTCGGCCGCCACTCCGACCGCACCCTGGAACGGCGGTGGCACGCGGCGGGTGCCGAGTTCTTCGGCGCCGCCTGCCTGGTCGGCCTCTCCTTCGCCAGCGGTAATCCCTACCTGGTGATCGTGCTGCTGGCGCTGATGACCGCGGCCCATTACTCCGGCCTCACCGTCTTCTACTCCATTCCGTCGATCTACCTGTCCGGCCCCGCCGCCGCGAGCGGCATCGCGATGGTGACCACGATGGGCTCGCTCGCCGCGGCCACCAGCCCGGCCCTGCTGGGCTGGATCAAGACCACCACCGGCTCGCTGGACCTCGGCCTGCAGATCAGCGCCGGGGTGGTCGTGCTGGGCGGCGTCATCCTGCTGCTCGGCGTCCCCGCCTCCGCCCTGCGAGAAGGCACCGGCACCGACGTCCGCACGAAAACCCACCTCCCCGGCTGAGCAACTGGAGATCTGATGTGATCAGGCGGAGATCTCGCGTGATCGAACGGGGTGCCCCGCCAATCACGCGAGGTCTCCGTTCAATCACGCGAATCTGCCGCTCCCGCACGCGAACACGCCGGTTCGTCAACCGTTCACAGCGGACTCGGTCACCACCTTTCCGCCGACCATGGTGAGTGTCGAACGCAGGTTCAGCAGGTCGGTGGCGGAGGCGGTGACCGGATCGCCGTCGAGCACGGCCAGATCGGCGAGGCGGCCGGGGCTCAGCGTGCCCTTGTGCCGTTCGGCGTTCTCCATCCACGCCGGTCCTGTCGTCCACAGCCGCAACGCTTCCATCCGGCTCAGCCGGTCGGCGGGCGCGGGCGGGCCGTAGGGGTTCGGACCGTCCGCGCCGGTGAAGGTGGCGACACCGCGTCGCCAGTCCGGCGAGGTGACCGGCGCGTCCGAGCTGTCCGCGGTGGCGACACCGTGGTCCAGCAGGGTCCGGGCCGGAAAGGCCAGTGCCCACTGGGATTCGCCGACCGTGCGCACCATCGACGGGCCGCTGTGGGTCCGCATGAGCGAGCTGGTGATCACGCCGATCCGGTGCCGGGCGAGCCGGTCGTACACCGCGGGTGACAGGAAGGTGCCGTGGATGAGCACATGCCGGGCCTCCGGCCACGGATCGGCGGCCGCGGCGGCCTCGATGGCGTCCACCACCGCGTCGGCCGCGCGGTCGCCGGTCACGTGGACCTGTGCCTGGACACGTTTCCGGTGCGCCGCCGCGACGAGCTGGCGCAGTTCGTCCACTCGGGACTCGAGGTCGGCACCCACGGTGACGAGGTCGCCGTGGGTGCCGTCCGGGTAGGGCCGGTGCATCCACGCCGTGCAGTGGGTCGGCACGCCATCGGCGAACAGCTTGATCCCGCCCGCGCGCAGCAGGTCGTCCCCGCCGAACGACGCGCTCTCCAGTGCGTCACGCAGGTTCGCGGCCGAGCTGGTGGGCGACGGCCAGTCCCAGTGCAGGAGCGCGTTGACCCGCACGGTCAGCCGGCCCGCGGCGTGCAGGTCCCGGTAGTCCCGCCACAGCTCGGGGGTCACGATCGGGTCGGTCACGCTGGTGACGCCGAGGGCGTTGAGACGTCGCATCGCGGCGGCGATCACGTCGAGCCGTTCCGCGCGGCCGGGCCTAGGGACCAGCCGCGCCACGAGGTCCTGCGCGCTTTCCACCAGCATCCCGGTCGGCTCGCCGCCTTCGTCACGCACGATCTGCCCGGCGGGCGGATCCGGGGTGGCGGCGGTGATCCCGGCCCGGCGCAGCGCGGCGCTGTTGACCCACACCGAATGCGACGAGGCGTGGTGCAGCAGCGCCGGGCGGTCGCCGGTGACCTCGTCCAGCCACGCCCGTGACGGTGCCGCGCCGCCGGTCGCGAACTCCGCGATGGTCGTCTCCCGCCAGCCGCGCCCGACGATCCACTCGCCGTCCGGCGCGCCGGCCAGTGCCGCGGCGACCGCGGCCAGCTCGCCCGCGCCCGCGAGGTCGACGCAGAACTCCGGGCCGCTTAGCGCGTGCCAGGCCAGGTGCAGATGCGCGTCGTTGATCCCCGGCACCACCGTCCGGCCGCGCAGCTCGATCACCCGGGCACCGCGTTCCGCCACCGCCGACACCGTCTCGTCGGCGCCGACGGCGTGCACGAGACCGTCGCGGACCAGCATCGCGCTCGCGGTGCGGTCGCCCTCGAAGGTGCGGACCAGCCCGCCCCGCAACACCAGATCCCCGGTCACGAGGCCACCTTCTCCGTGAGACCCGCGTGCTCCGGATCCGGGACGACGGCCTGGTGTTCGGGATGCCAGGCCACCACGACGTCGGTGCCGGGCCGGTGGTCGTGGGCCGCCCCGGCGGGCAGCACCGCGCAACCGCGCGTGCCGTCGCCGTAGCGGAGCCAGACCCGGCTGTGGTCGCCCACGTACACGACGTCGGTCACCTGCGCCCCGGCCCGCTGGTGACCGGCGGGAACCTCGGCCTCCGCGTAGAGGGTCACGCGCTCGGGACGCACGATCGTCACCTCTCCCGGGGTCAGGCGCAGCGCGTTGGACTCGCCGATGAACTGCGCGACGAACAGGGTCCGAGGTCGCTCGTAGAGATCCTCGGGGGTACCCACCTGCTCGACCCTGCCCTCGTTGAAGACCGTGATCCGGTCCGACAGCGTCAGCGCCTCCTGCTGGTCGTGGGTCACGAACAGGAAGGTCATGCCCAGCTGCCGGTGCATCCTGGCGATCTCCCGCTGGAGCTGGTCGCGCAGCTTCTTGTCCAGCGCGCCAAGGGGTTCGTCCATGAGCAGGGCTCTCGGCTCGTAGACCACCGCCCTGGCCAGTGCCACCCGCTGCTGCTGCCCGCCGGAGAGCTGACGCGGGAACCGGTCGCCCATCGCCGAGAGGCCGACCATCTCCAGCGCGTCCGCGACCCGGCGGTCGATCTCCGCCTTCGGCCGCCCGCGCTGGTTCAGTCCGAACGCGACATTGCGCGCCACCGTCATGTGCGGGAAGAGCGCGTACTGCTGGAACACCACGCCGAGGTCGCGCCGGTGTGGTTTGAGCCGTGAGATCTCCCGGCCGTCGATGGTGATCGACCCGCTGGTGAGCGGGGTGAACCCGGCGATCATCGACAGCATCGTGGTCTTCCCGGACCCGGACGGCCCGAGAAAGGTCATGAACTCGCCGTCGGCGATGTTCAGCGACACGTCGTCCACCGCCGGGCGGCCGACGCCGGGGTATGCCTTGGTCACGTGCGCAGTGACGATTCCGCGGTGTGCGTCAGTCATGGTGGCTCCGTCGGCGAAGGATCTGGGGCACGAGCAAGAGAACCGTCGTGAACACGACGATCAGGCTGGACGCGGCGGCGATGGTCGGGTCGATCTCCAGGACGATCGACTCGTACATCTTCACCGGCAGCGTCTTGATGTCCGGTGTCTGCAGGAACAACGCGATGACGACCTCGTCGAACGAGGTGGCGAAGGCGAACACGAACCCGGAGGTCACCCCGGGCGCGATGAGCGGAAGTACCACCTTGCGCAGCGTGGTGAACCGGCTCGCGCCGAGGCTGGCCGCGGCCCGTTCCATCACCGGGTCGTAGCCGGCGAGGCTGGTCTGCACGGAGGTGATCACGAACGGCACGCCGAGCACCGTGTGCGCCAGCACGAAACCGAGCATGGTGCCGTTCAGCTGCCAGCGCAGGAAGACGCCGTAGACCGCGACCGCCACCACGATCCCGGGCAGGATCATCGGGGCCATCAGCAGTTGCCGGACGGCCCCCCGGCCGCGGAAGCGGGCCCGGTCGAGTCCGAACGCCGCGGCGACGCCGAGCACGGTGGCCACCGCCGCGGCCAGCAACGCCACCTGGACGGAGTTCGCCAGCGACGCCAGCCACTGCTTGCTGCCGAAGAACTCGCCGTACCAGCGCAGCGACCAGCCCTCGGGCGGGAACTGGAAGGTCGATCCCGCGCCGAAACTCATCGGGATGACCACGAGTGTGGGCGCGACCAGCACGAACCCGACGAGCGCGACCCAAACCCGTAGCACCGGGCCGAGGGTGCGTTCCTTGCGGGCGACCCGGATGACGGAGTCAGCCACGATCGGCACCTCCCGTCATGCTGGCGCCCAGCGGCGTGGCGAGCCTGCTGATCAGCGCCAGCACGAGCAGCGTGAGCACGAGCAGGATCGCGCCGAGCGCGCCCGCGCCGGCGAAGTCGAGCAGGTCGTTGACCCGGGTGCCGATCACCTGCGCGGCCAGCGCCTGCTGGGGTGTGCCGAGCAGCGCCGGGGTGATGTAGAAGCCCAGCGACATGATGAACACCACCGAAACTCCCGCGAGCACGCCGGGCATCGACAGCGGCAGATACACCCGGAGGAACGCGACCGGGCCGCGCGCGCCGAGGCTGCCCGCGGCGTGGAGCAGGCTGCGGTCGATGCCCAGCATGGTGTTCTGCAGTGGCAGCACCATGAACGGCAGCATCACCTGCACCATCGCCACGGTGACGCCGGTGACCGACCCGAGCAGGTTCACGCCGTGGATCCCGATGGCGTCGAACAGCTTCGAGATCACCCCACCGCGCTGTTCCAGTACGTACCAGGCGAAGTTGCGGGCCATCACGCTCGTCCAGAACGGCATCAGCACCAGCAACGTCAGCAGGGCGCGGGCCCGCCTGCCCACCCGGCTCATCGCGTAGGCGTAGGGATAGGCGACGACCAGCGTCGCGACGGTGATGATCAACGCCGTCCGCAGGGTGCGGAGCACGACACGGATCTGCACGCTGTCACCGAGCACGGCCACGTAGTGGGCGACCCCGAAGTCCGGTTCGGCGAAACTGCGCCACAGGATCACGGCCAGCGGGTAGCAGAAGAACACCAGCAGGATCGCCGCCGCGGGGAACAACAGCCAGGAAGCGGTGGCGCGGCGGCCCGCTCTTCCCGGCACCACGGCGGTCACCCGGTTTTCCAGTCCGACCAGGTCTTCACGACCTGGACCCTGTTGGCCGCCCACCACTTCACGTCGCTGAGCACGCGCAGGTCCTCCTTGTCCTCGCCCCAGATGTCCAGTGCCCGGCCGATTTCCGGGTAACGGGGCTTGGCCGCGGAGTTCGCCGGCCCCACCCCCGCCTGTTCGGCGAACGCGGCGGACCGCGCCGGTTCGGAGGCGTAGCGGATCAGCTGTTTCGCCTCCTCCGACCGGCGCGAGCCCTTGGGCACCACCAGCACATCCCAGGTGACCGGGATCGGCACGCCGGAGACCACCTTCCAGTTGGTGGCCCCGGCCTTGAGCAGTGAATAGGCGCGGGCGCTGACGATCAGTGCCAGATCCGCCTGCGACCCGGCCATGCGCTGCTGCTGGTCGCCGTAGGTGTCGCTGATGGTGAGCTGCGGCCGGATCCGGTCGTACACCGACAGCGCGCGCCGCACGTCGAGCGGATAGAGCCGGTCCTTGGGGACGCCGTCGGCGAGCAGGGCCGCCTCCAGCGTCCCGACGCTCGGGTCGTTGCCGTAGATGATGCGCCGCCCGGGGAACTTCGCCGGGTCGAAGAAGTCGGAGAGCCGGGTCGGCGGGTGGTCACCGTAGACCTTCGAGTCGTACATCAGTGTCAGGCCGAAGAACGCGTCCGGGATGCCGCACGGTGTGAGTGTCCCGGCGGGGAACGCCGACGCCTGCGGTCCCATGTCCACCGGCTCGACCAGGGTGCCGCACGCCTGCGCGGCCGAGGACGCCTCGGTGTCGACGACGTCCCAGCCGACCTTGCCAGCCTCGACCATCGCCTTGAGCTTGGCCATGCTGGACGGACCGTCGATGGTGACGGTGGTGCCGGTCTTCTTCTCGTACGGGGTCAGCCAGGCCGCGCGCTGACCGGCCTGGTAGGCGCCCTGGCCGTAGGAGACGAACACGAGGGAGTTCGCGCCGCCCTCGGAGACGGCGCACCCGGTGGCGAGCAGGATCGTCGCCGCCGACAACAACGCTGGTATCCGGCGTGACACGATCCCTCCCTCAGTCCGCGGCGGCCGCGACGTGGCGGCACAGGACGTCGGCCAGGGTGTCGAGCTGCTCCTCGGTGATCACCAGCGGCGGGGAGAGCACGATGCTCGCGCCCGACCCGCGCACCACGACCCCGTCAGCGCGGCAGGCCGCCTGCACCGGCGCGGTCGGCAGTCCGTCGAACTCGATGCCGAGCATCAGCCCGACCCCACGTACCTCCCGCACGTGCGGGAGTTCGGTGAGGGTGTCGAGCCGCTCGCGCAGGCGCGCGCCGAGGACGCGGGCGCGGTCGAGGAGGTTCTCCCGCTCGATGATGTCGATGTTGGCCAGCGCGACCGCCGCCCCCACCGGGTGCCCGTTGTAGGTGAACCCGTGCAGGAACGTGGCGCCGTCGGCGAGGTCCAGCACACGGCGCCCGAGCAGCACCGCGCCCATCGGGATGTAGCCGCTGGTGATGCCCTTCGCGAGCACGACCATGTCGGGCTCGATGCCGAAGTACTCGCTGCCGAACCAGTGCCCGGTCCGGCCGAACGCGGTCACGATCTCGTCCACGATGAGCAGGATTCCGTGCCTGCGCAGCACTTCCTGTACTCGTGGCCAGTAGCCCTCCGGCGGCGGGACCATGCCGCCGACGCCGAGGACGGGTTCGCCGATGAACGCGGCGATCCGGTGCGCGCCGATCTCCTCGATCCGCCGTTCCAGTTCGGCGACCAGGATGTCGGTCGCGTCCGGGCCGTGCTCGATACCGTGCGGTTTGCCCAGCCATTCGACGTCCGGCAGCAGCGGGCCGTACCCCGAGCGCAGGCCGTCGATGCCGGTCGCGGCGAGCGATCCGCCGCCCATGCCGTGGTAGCCGCCGGTGCGGGCGAGGATGACCGTGCGTTCGGGCGAACCCGCGTGGTGGAAGGCGAGGCGGGCCAGCTTGATCGCGGTCTCGTTGCCCTCGGAGCCGCCGTTGGTGAGGAAGACGCGTTCGAGCCCGGCGGGCGCGAGCGAGAGCAGCCGGTCGGCGAGCCGGATCGACGGGGCGTTGGCGTAGTCCCCGAAGGAGGAGAAGAACTCCAGCCTGCCGATCTGTTCGGCGGCCACGGCCGCGAGCTCGGCGCGGCCGTGGCCGACCGGGCACTGCCACAGGCCACAGGTGCCGTCGATGTACTGGCGGCCGTCGGTGTCCCAGAGCAGCGCGCCCTCACCACGGTCGAGCACGAGCGGCTCGGCGGGCGCGCCGATCACGGTGTGCGGGTGCACCAGGGTGCGGCGGTCCAGTGCGGACAGTTCCGCTGTGGACAGTGCGGAGGCGTTGGTGGTGCTGGTCATCGGTGTCCTTTCTGGTGGCGGCGGGTCAGAAGCGCAGCGCGACGGCCTTGGCCTCGGTGTAGGCCTCGATGCCCTCGCTGCCGCCTTCGCGTTCCTGGCCGGAGTTCTTCTGTCCGCCGAACGGGAGTTCCGGGCGGACCGGTGCGGGGTCGTTCACGCCGATGACGCCGAAGTCGAGCCGGTCGAGGACGCGCCAGATGCGCCGGAGGTCGGAGCCGAACACGTACGCGGCGAGGCCGTATTCCGTCGCGTTGGCCAGCGAAACGGCCTCTTCGTCGTCGGTGAAGGTCGACACGGCCAGTACGGGCCCGAACGTCTCCTCGTGGGTGATCAGCATGTCGGGGGTGACGTCGGTGAGGACGGTCGGCTGGAAGAAGTGACCGCGCAGCTCCGGGTCCGTCGGCTCCCAGCGGCCTCCGCCGACGAGGACCCGCGCTCCCTTGCCGACGGCGTCGGCGACCTGCCGCTCGACCTTCGCGAGACCGGCTTCGTCGATCAACGGGCCCACCGCGGCGCCTTCGGCGTCGCCGCGGCCGACCTGGAGCGCCGCGGTCTTCTTCTCGACCAGCGCCAGCAACTCCTCGCGGACGCTCTCGTGCACGTACAGCCGGTTCACCGCGGTGCAGCTCTGCCCGGCGTTGAAGAACTTCGCCGTGACCACCCCGGACGCGGCGGCTTCGAGATCGGCGTCCGCGAACACGATCGCCGGGGAGTGCCCGCCCATCTCCAGCGACGTCCGCCGCAGCACGGAACCGGTGCGCCGCAACAGGCCGAGGCCGACCTCGGTGGAACCGGTGAAGCTGACCTTGCGCAGCCGGTCGTCGGCCAGCAGCGCGTCCACCAGTTCGGCGGGCCGGGCGGTGGTCAGCGACTGGAGCACACCGGCGGGCAGTCCGGTCTCCTGCAGGATCCGCAGCAGCGCGGTGGCGATCAGCGGTGTCTGTTCGGCGGGCTTGGCGAGTACCGGGCACCCGGCGGCCAGCGCGAGCCCGACCTTGCGGATCAGCATGCTCGCCGGGAAGTTCCACGGCGTGATCGCCAGCACCGGGCCCACCGGGCTGCGCAGCACCAGGCCGGGGCCCGCCGCGCTCGCCGGGGTCACCCGACCGTTGGCGCGGCGTCCCTCCTCCGCGGCCCACTCCAGCATGCGCGCGGCGCCGGTCAGTTCGCCCGCCGCCTCGGCCAGCGGCTTACCGTTCTCCCTGCTGAGCAGCCGGGCCAGCTCGTCCCGCCGGGCGCGGATGGCGGCCGCGCCCGCCCGCAGGTAGCCGCCCCGGGTCTCCGGGTCCGTTTCGGCCCAGCCCCGGAACGCGGCCGCGGCGGCGCCGAGCGCGGACCGCGCGTGGTCGACGCCCGCGTCCGAGGCCCGGCCGATCACCTCGAGGCTCGCGGGGTCGACCACCTCGAACGACGAGGGCGCGGCGACCCAGCGGCCCTCGATCAGCAAGGTCGCGACAGCGGTGTCTGACATCGAAACGCCTTTCCATCGGAGGCTCCGGCCGGATGGCCGGGAAACGCCATCGGGTACCACCCGATGCGCCGAGTCTGACCTCACGTGTTGACGAAGTCAACACCAGAGACGACACGAATCCATCTCGGACACCAGGCGTTTTCCGTTGCCACACAAGGAAACGAGTCATGCCCACGTGTCGACTGTGGACACGTGGGCGAGGGCTCGGCCGGCGACGACGGTCAGGTACCGCCGGCGGCCCCGGCCGCACCGAGCAGTGCCCGCAGGGCGTCGAGCGCGGCACCGGGATCCGCTTCGGGATCGGCGACCTGATGCAGGAACATCCCGTCGAGCGCGTAGTAGACGAGCGACACGAGCCCCTCCATCGACGGGGCGCCGACCGAGGCGAGATCCTTCGCCACGCCACCGAAGTAGCTCTCGTACAACCGTCGCACGGTCGGCCGCAGCTCTTCCCGCCGCGCGGATTCGACGACCAGCCGGTACTGGAAGATCTGGATATCGGAGCTTTCGGCGAAACGCTTCCGCACGTCCGACCCGGCCGCGAAGATGCCCGCCCGCGCACCCAGAAGGCCGTTCTCCGCGCTCTCCTCGAGCACCCAGTCGAGCGAGGAGCGCAACAGATCGTCGATCGAGGAGAAGTGGTGCTGCACCGCGCCCGTGGTGACACCGGCGGCGTGCGCGGCCGACCGGTAGGTCAAGCCGCGAATCCCCTCTCGCGCCACGACTTCGACCGCGGCGCGCTGCAACGCGCGCTTGACCTCGGCGGGCGCCTTACGGCTTCCCATCCGGCCGCCTCCCTTCGCCCGCCACCGGTCCACGGTGGCCTGGCGCAGTACATTACAAATGTAATGAACGAGAGTCAACCAGGAGCCGGACGTCCTCCGGTCACGTGTCCCCGGACGCGGGCGCGGGTCGGGTGCCGGGCCGGTCGACGAGGTCCGGGTTCGCGTCCTCCAGCTCGACCGCCAGGAACGCGTCGCCGAGTTCCCGGCGCAGGAACGCGAAACGCGCGCCGGGCACGAACTTGTCGCCACGGAAGCGCAACCCGAGCACCCGGTCGTCGACGGCCATCGCGAGCGCGAACCCGCCGGTCAGACACATCCCGACGGCGCCGACGCCGGGCCCGGTGCCGCGCCGGTGGACGGGACGCGTGACCCCGTCGTGGGTGAAGCTCCCGGGAGAAGCCGCTGACGAGTACCGGTGCCCACGCTACCGGGACGCGCGGGCACTTCCTCGCGCTTCGGCAGGCAGGGCGGCCGAGGCCAGCACCGCCCCCACCGCGAACAACGCGGCGACGAGGAACAACGCGACGTGCATCCCGGACAGGAACTCGCGCTCGTCGCTGACCAGCCCGCCGAGCAGCGCGACGCCCAGCACCGAACCCACCTGCCGCGCCGAGGTCAGCACGCCGGAGGCGATCCCGGCGTGCCGCTCCGGGGCCTCCCGCATCGCGGTGGCGGCCACTGCGGGCTGTGACGCCGACTGGCACAGACCGAGCAGGACCAGTCCGATCGCGACCGTCCAATAGGGAGTGTCCGGTCCGGACAGGGCGAGCAGCACGCTGGCGGCGAGTCCGGTGAGCTGACCGAACACCAGTGTTCCCCTGGCCCGGCCCGCGCCGATGAACCTGCCCGCGAGCAACGGTCCCGCGACGGTCACCGCGGCGAAGGGCAGGAAACTCAGCCCGGTCTCCCACGCGCTGGCGCCCCGCTCGTGCTGGAAGTACAGCGACAGCACGAACATCTGCCCGTAGATCCCGACGCTGAGCACCAGGCCCACCAGTGAGGCCGCGGTGAACCGGGGCCTGCCCACCAGATCCGGCGGGAGCATCGGGGCGCGCGTCCGGCGTTCCACAAGGACAAGGCCCGCCGTCGCGCCGAACGCGACGAGCAGTGCGAGCAGCACCACCGCGGATCCCCAGCCTCGCGGCCCGGCCTCGGTGAGCGCGACGGCGATCGCGGCCAGCGCGAGCACACTCAGCAGCTGTCCACCCAGGTCGAAACGTCCCTCCCGCTTCGCGCCCGGCGGGATGTTGCGGAGCAGCAGCACGAGGGCGAGCACCGCGACGGGCACGTTGACGAAGAAGATGGCGCGCCAGCTCAGCGTGTCCACCAGGCCGCCGCCGACGACCGGGCCGAGCACCGTGGCGGCACCCGCGACCGCCGCCCACCGGCCGAGCGCGCGCCCGCGTGCGGCGGGCTCGGGGTGCAGCTGGGTGGCCAGCGCGAGCGCCGTCGGCAGCATCAGGGCGGCTCCGATCCCCTGGGCCGCCCGCGCCGCCACCAGCGTCAGGGGTGTCGGCGCGAAACCGCACGCCAGCGAGGCGATCGCGAAGGCGACGAGGCCGATCGCGAAGACCCGGCGACCACCGAGCCGGTCGGCCAGCGCGCCCGCGCTCAACAGCAGGGCGGCGAACATCAGGTTGTAGCCGTTGACCACCCACTGCAGGACCGTCACGGTGCCGTGCAGATCCTGTTCGATCCGCGGCACCGCGACGTTCACGATCGTCGTGTCCAGCACGATCGTGAACACGCCCAGCAGGACGCCGAGATACCCCGGTCCGGTGCGACGGCGTGCCCCCGTCTCCGGGACGCCGTCCAGAACCTCCGCCATGTTCCCCTCCTCGCCGCCCGACCGGCATGCCAGGAACGACGAGAGGGGTCAGCCCGTGGCGACCTCCGCGATGCGGGCCTCCACCTTTTCGCTGATGCGCCGGAGTTCTTCGCGCTGATGTTCGTTCAGTACGTCGAGCAGGTACTCACGGACACTCCGAGCGTGCCGCGCGGCGGCCGCCTGCAGTACCTCGATCCCCCGGTCGGTCAGCTCGGCCGTCCAGCCGCGCCTGTCGGTGTTGCTCGCCCGCCGCAGCACCAGCCCGTCCCGCTCCAGCACGCCCACGGCGTGCGTGATCCGGCTGGGCGCGGACTTGGTGGCGGCGGCGAGGTTCGCCAGGCGCATCCGGCCCTGCGGCGCGGCACCCAGCACGAACAGGATCTCGTAGTAGGTCCGTGGTACGCCGACGTCCCGTTTGAGGTCGCAGTCGAAGTGGTTGAACAGTTCCCTGCTCATCCGCGAGAACGCGCCATACACCCGCTGTTCGTCCTCGGTAAGCCAGTCGAGCTCGATCATCTGCCGATAATAACAGGTTGTTCAGTGCTGAAGTATGCCATTCCCCGGCAAGTTCTTCAACACTGAACAACCTGTTTTCGACGTGTGCTCAGGATGCGGCGCCGACACCGAGATAGCCGCCGTGGAGCAGGCGGGCCCCCATCTGCCGGTAGAGCTCGTCGTTGTCCGGTGTGATCGCGCCGAGCCCGTCCACGTAGCGGTTGAACAGGCAGAACGCCGCGCTGATCAGGACCGTGTCGTGGATTTCGAGATCCGTCGCACCCCCGGCCCGCGCGGCCGCAACCAGTTCGCCGGTCACCGCGCGCCCGGTCTCCCGGACCGCCAGCGCGATCTTCAGCAGGGCACCGACCTTCGGGGACACCGGGGCGTCGTCGGCGTTCCGGCACGCGGCGTCCACCGCGGCCCTGCCGCCGTCGAGGGCTTCGGCGGCGACCGCGGCGTGGCTGCGGAAGCAGAACTCGCACTCGTTCGCCCGGGACACGACCGTCGCGATCAGCTCGCGCTCGCCGACCGTCAGGCTGCTCGGCCCACGCAGCAGCACCTCGGCGAACTGGCCGAGCGGCGCGGCGGTCTCCGGGCGGAACGCGAACAGCCCGGCTATCCCGGGCAGGTTTTCGTCGACGGGGATGTGCGGCATGGAGTGCTCCTCGCGGTGGGGTGCTCCGGTCGGACTCAGTCTTCCCGGAACGCCCCACCGCGAGGCAACCTTGAAACTGCCGCGATCAGGTGACGGTGAAATCGTCCGCGTAGACCGTGCCCTGGCCGTACCAGCCGTGCACGTACACGGTCACCGCGCCGGAGGCGCCGGTCGTGAACGGCACCGACACCTGGCTCCAGCCGGTGGACGAGGTCCACGCGGACGCCGTCGCGCCGCCGCGGACGCCGAGGTAGGCGAAGTTGCCCTGCACCCAGGCCTTGAGCGTGTACGCGTGGTTCGGCGCCAGCGTGAGCGTCTGGCTCGCCTCGCCGGTGGCCGAACCGGTGGCCGCCACCTGCAACGCGTGGGTACCCGAATGCACCGGCGAGGACACCACGGCGTCGCCCGCGCCGGTCCACGGGCTCAGCGCGCCGGATTCGAAGCCGGCGTTGAGCACCGGGCCGGCCGGGGTTTCACCGTTGATCGTCAGGGTGTAGTTCGTGGTGTGACTGCCGGAGGCACCCTTGCCGGTGATCGTCAGGAGGTAGCTGCCCGAAGCAGTAGCCTTGGTGGTGGTGATCGACAGTTTCGCGCTCTCGCCCGCGGTCACCGTGGACGGGGTGATCGTCGCGGTGGCGCCGGTGGGCGCGCCGGTGACCGAGAGACCGACCTGCTGGGCCTTGCCGCCGGTAAGCGCTGTCGCGATCGACGCGGTGAGCGAGCCGCCGGGGTCCACCGCCCCGCTGCCCGGGCTGGCGGCCACCGAGAAGTCGTCGCCGGGCACGGGGTTGCTGCCGGTGAAGGGCGCGAAGGTCTTGCTGAAGTACCACTGCGGCTGCTCGATACCCGAGCAGTTGTCCGCGGCGGCGCCACCGGGGCAGCTGCCGTTGTCGCGCTGCAACGCCCAGAACGACAGCTCGTTGATGCCCTTCGAGACCGCCCAGTTGTAGACCGTGGTCGCGTCCGCCATCGTGAACGTCTCACCGGCACCGAAGTCGTCGACGCCGATCATCTCGGTGATGCCGACCATCCCCCACCGTTGCGGCTCCGGTTTGTCCGGGTAGAGCGTGCCCAGCTGGGCGACCAGGCCGTTGGCGGCGGTCTTGGTGTCCTCGGCCATGTGGTGGGTGGCGTTGTCGTAGTAGTCGAAGGTCATCATGTTCACGACGTCCACCCGCGCACCGTTGGAAACGGCGTTGCGCAGCACGGCGAGCCCGCTCTCGGCGAGACCCGAGGTCGTGGTGGGCAGCGTGTAGGAGAACTGGATGGAACGTCCGGTGGACGCCGCCCAGTCCTCGACCTTCTTCATCGCCTTGTTGCGCCGGTCGATCCCGTCGGGTTTGGTCAGCGAGTTGTCTTCGATGTCGAAGTCGAGGCGCGGCACGTCGTAGGTGGTGATGACCTTTTCGTACGCGGCGGCGATCTGGTCGACGTCGGTGCAGCTGTCGGCGATCTCGGTGCCGTTGTGCGTCGCGGTGTAGCCGCCGAAGGACGGGATGACGTCGCCGCCGCGGGAGCGGATGGTGGCGATGTCGGCGCCGAAGGTGGACTGCGCGATCGGCATCCCCGTGTCGCCGTTCCAGTAGACGGTGCACGAGCCCGCGGTGGCGGCCTGTACGAAGGCCATCGTCAGGTGTTTGGCCCCGGACTGCTGGGCCAGCGCGGCCGGGCTCTCGCCGGTCCACGCCTCGAAGTAGGGCGCGAACACGTGCGAGGGCAGCGGGGTGGCGGCGTGCGCCGTTCCCACTCCGGTGAGCAGGGTGCCGGCCGCGAGGACGGCGGCGGTCAGGGAGGTGAACAGGGTTCGGAAGGGTCTGTGTCGGGACATCTGCGCTCCAGTCCGGTCGGGACATCTTTGTCGGGACATCTGCGCGCCGGCACTGGCAGCACCGGTGGGGAGCCGTACCGCGGCGAGGCACGGCGGGAACATCAACCAGGATTGGACTAGACCACTGATCAAGTCAAGGTCTGGACCAATGGGCCGCACTGGTCCTCACCACGGCATTCGGGTGAACCGGTACCGCCGGGTCCGGAACCGGATACTGAGTGTGTGCAACAAAATCGATAATGGCGTTCTCACCAGGCGGACCACCCGGTAGCGTCCGCTGCCATGCAGGTGACCTGGGGGCGTTTCGGCCGACTGAGAGTGACGAAGCCCTGGCGCGCGGCGCCGAGGACATCGTTGTCGAATCCGCTCACGCTCGTCGTCGCCGCGGTGACCGCGCTGCTCGCGTGCTTCCTCGGCACCGCGGCCGTGCTCCAGTCCGCCGCCGCGGGCGGCGCCACGACCGCCTACCAGACCGGCACGACCTGCCCGGACGAGTACGGCCCGGTGTTCGCCAAGGACAACGTCCCGGTGAGCGCCGTCCCGGCGGTGCTCGACACGGTCCGCAGGCACGCCGCCACCCGGGGGTTCTCCGCTCCGGTCACCGGGATGTACACGCCCGTCCTCTTCAACACCGAGTTCAACGGCGCGCCCTACTACAAGGTGGTGCTCGGCTACCGCGAAACCGCTGGTCTGGACCACCTGTCGGTGCTGGCTGGTTCCCGTGAGCCGGGGCTGTGGCTCGGCCAGGTCGTCGCGGGCGCCCAGCACATCGGCATCGGCACCCGCGCCAGCTTCCACGGCACCACCCTGCCGCCGGTCACCGGGCTCTACGCGGACCTGGTCGACCCGCCGCCGCGGTGGTGGTGTTCCAACCGGGGGCCCGCGGTGGTAAACCGGCTGGCGAACGATCCGACCGACTCGGTCATGTTCGCCACCGACCGGAAGACCTTCGACGACACCGTGCGGTCGATCGGGCTGCCGAGACTGAGCACTCTGCACGTCTCGTTCTACGAACCGCCGCCCACGACCGTGAGCGCCGCCGACGACCTGCTGGCGCGGTCGAAGGCCCTCGTCGAGGACGTTCGCGCCGACCTCGCCGCCCAGGGGCTCGCCGACGTCGTGATCGGCTCGACGCCGTTCCAGCGTTCCACCGAGATCAGCCACCAGGCCGAGGACAACGTCTTCGTGTCGATCCTGCCGCTGGCCGCGATCAGCGTCCTCGTCGGCTGCGCCGGGATCGGCACCGTCGCCCTGCAGTGGTACCAGCGGCGGCAGCCGCAGCTGCGGTTGCTGTCCGCGCGCGGCAGCGGCCCGGTGGCGCTCGGCCTGCTCGCGGTCGCCGAGCTCGGCCTGCCGATCCTGCTCGGCGGCACCGCGGGCACGCTGCTGGCCAGACTCCTGCTCGGCGTGTACGGACCACCCGGCGCGCCCGACGGCGGCGCGCAACTGTCCGCGGTCCTGGTCGCCGCCTGCGTGCTCGGGTTCGCGCTGATCCTGCTCGCCGGGGTGGTCGCGATCCGCGCCCACCGGGAGTTCGAGCTCGGCCGGGTCCGGCGCCGCCGGGGCGCCACGCGGCTGCTGATGTTCGTCCCGTGGGAGCTGGTGACGGCGGGGATGGCGCTGCTGGGCTGGAACCGGCTCACCGACTACGGCGACGCGTCCCGGCTGGGCAACCCGCTCCCCCAGGTCGATCCGCTCGCGCTGACCTACCCGGTGTTCGTGGTGCTCACCGTCGGCCTGCTCGCCGCCCGGCTCGCCTGGCTGGCGCTGCACGCCTCGCATCGGGCGCGGCTGTGGTCCCGTCCGGCGCTGCAGCTGGCGATCCGCAGGCTCGCCAGCGCGCGGGCCCCGGTCACCGGGGTGCTCGTGATCGGCACCCTGGCCATCGGCACGCTCGCCACCGGGACCGGGATCGCTCGCGGCCAGGAGGACGCGCTGCGCACGAAGTCCGCGGTGTTCGTCGGCGCCGAGACCCGCATCGACACCGAGAGCACACTCGGCATGGGCACCGTCCCGATGCCCGCCGAACTGCGCGACAACAGCACGATCGTCGGGGAGCTGACCGGCACCGGCAGCGTCGTGCTCGTGGTCGATCCGGACACCTTCGGCCAGGTCGCGGCGTCCGAGGCGCTGCCGGCCGAGGCCGGGCCCCTGCTCGACCGGCTCGGTCCGGCGCGGGGGCAGGGCATTCCGGCGATCCGCGTCGGGCACACGCCGCGCCAGACCGCCGCGCTGCCCTACGGGCTCGCCGACGCGGCACCGGTCGGCGACGTGCCGATGTTCCCGATGATCGGCACCAACGCGGGCTACGTCATCTCCCGGGCCGCCCTGACCGGCTCGCAGCTCTACTCCGTTCCGAAGTGGAGCGTCCTGTCGAGCGCGCCGATGGGCCAGGTGTCCGCGGCGCTGACCAAGCTCGGCCTGACCCAGCCCAACCGGATCAGCCGGGAAACCGCGCTCGACGCACTGCCCTTCTACGTCGTGTCGTGGACGTTCTCGTTCGTCGCGCTCCTGGGCGCCGTGCTCGGCGTGGTGGCGGTGCTCGCGCTGCTCGTCGCCGTCGAGGTGCGGCGACGGCAGAACGCGCTCGCCGGGGTGCTGGTGCTGCGGATGGGAATGCGGCCCCGCGCGCTGCTGGCCAGTCACCTGGTGGAGCTGGGCGCGCTGAGCGGGCTGGCGGTCGTCGTCGGGGTGGTGTGCGGGCTGTCCGTCGCGGATCTTTCGGTGCCGAGGTTCGACCCCGCGACCTTCCTCGCGCCCCGGTCGGAACTGCCCGATCTGGCGCCGTTCGTGCTGATCGTGTGCGGCGTGGGCGTCGCGGTGGTGGCGCTGGCAGGATGGCTCGCGGTGCGGTCGGTCCGCACCGCCAGGACCGCGGAGCTGATTCGTGCCCAGTAAACCGATTTTCCAGCTGCGCGGCATCGGGGTCGACTACCCGACGCCGGCGGGTGTCGTCACCGGCGTCGACGACATCACCGTCGACATCCCGGCGCGAGGCATGACCGTGCTCGCCGGCCCGTCCGGCTCGGGCAAATCCACCCTGCTGCGGGTGCTGGGCCTGCTCGAACGGCCCGCGCGGGGCACGCTGACCTTCCAGGGCGCCGACACCGGGAGGCTGCGGCACACCGAGCGCCGGGCGCTGCGCCGCGACCACCTCGGGCTGGTCTTCCAGAATCCGCCGGACAACCTGTTCTCATCCCTGAACGTCGCGGACAACCTGCGCGCGGCAGCAGAGTCGGCCCGCACCGAATGCCGTCCGGATGACATCCTGCGCCAGCTCGGGCTCGACGGGACCGGGAGCTGGCGGATCTCGGCGTTGTCGGGCGGGCAGCAGCAACGGCTCGCGTTCGGGTGCGCGCTGGCGCGGCGGTCGTCGGTGATCCTGGCCGACGAACCGACCTCCCAGCTCGACGAGGCCTCCGCCGATCTCGTGCTCGACACGCTACGGTTTCTTGTCGACCAGGACTTCGCGGTGCTCGTCGCCTCGCACGACGATCGGCTCATCGATCTCGGTGACCGGATCGCCCGGCTGCACAAGGGAAAGCTCGAACGCGTCGAGCACGCCGCGACCAACGGCCCGGAACGCGGAGGTGCGCGATGACCGCCGAAGCCGCCGGCGACTCGCTGGTACGGGTGATCGGGCTGCGCCGCAGCTTCGCCCATCCGAGCGGGGACGTCGAGGTGCTGCGCGGGCTCGAACTGCGCGTCGACGCGGGCGAGGTGGTCACCGTCTCGGGCCGGTCCGGATCGGGCAAGAGCGCGCTGCTGGCGTTGCTGTGCGGGTTCGACTCCCCCGACGCCGGGCGTGTGCTGCTCGACGGCGTCCCGATCACCGGGGCGCCGCCCTGGCACACCTGCGCGGTGCTGCCGCAGGCGCTCGGGCTGGCGAACGAGCTCACCATCGCCGAGAACGTGGCGCTGCCGCTGCGGCTGCGGTCGGACGTGCCGAGGCCCACCGCGGGTGCGATCGCCGCGAGGGTCACCGAGTTGCTCGACGAGCTCGGCATCGGCGACCTCGGCGAGCGCTATCCGCTGGAAGTCTCTTTCGGACAGCAGCAGCGGGTGGCGCTGGCCCGCGCGGTCAGTGGCAGGCCGCGGATCCTGCTCACCGACGAGCCGACCGCGCACCTCGACGCGGGCAGCACTCCGCGGGTCCTGCGGCTGCTGCGCCGGTGTGCCGAGGAGGGCGCCGCGGTGGTCGTCGCGACCCACGACGACGAGGTGCATCGCATCGCCGACCGCCGCGTCCGGCTCCTCGACGGGGTGCTGACCGCGTTGCTGGACTGACCGCGCCGACTGGGTTCAGTCCGTCAGCACGGCCAGGTCCATCCCGGCCAGCCGCTCCGGGTCGGCGAGGATGTCGATCGCGACGATCCGGCCGTCGCGGACCGTGACACCCATGACACCGGCCAGCTTCCCGTCGTGGATCGTGACGAGCCCGGCGGCGCCGTTCACCAGGGCCGGCCGCGCGAACTGCGCGATCTGGGAGAACATCAGCGCGCGCTTGGCGACGTTCTCGGCGCCCCGCACGACCGCGGCCAGTCCCTCGGCGGTGGCGCCGAGGTCGGCGCGGAGGACGACGTCCGGGTCGAGCACCGCGACGAGTGCCTCGAAGTCACCGCCGCGTGAGGCGGCGAGGAACGCGTCGAGTACTTCCCGCTGCCGGTCCAGGTCCGCGTCGGGCGCGGGGGCGGTCGACTGCACCCGGCGCCGGGCGCGGCTGGCGAGCTGACGGGTGGCCGCCGGTGAGCGGCCCACGATCCCGGCCACGTCGTCGAAGGGCACCCCGAACATGTCGTGCAGCACGAAGGCGAGCCGTTCGGCCGGCGCCAGCATTTCCAGCACCACCAGCAGGGCGAGCCCGACCGAGTCGGCGAGCATGACCTCCTGCTCGGGGTCGAGCCCGTCGGCGCGGCTCACCAGTGGCTCGGGCACGTGGACGCCGAGCGGTTCCTCGCGCCGCGCCTTGCGCGAGCGCAGCATGTCCAGGCACACCCGGCCGACCACCGTGGTCAGCCAGCCGCCGAGGTTCTCCACCTCGCCGGTGTCCGCGCGGTGGAGCCGGAACCACGCCTCCTGCACCGCGTCGTCGGCCTCGCTCAGCGAGCCCAGCATGCGGTAGGCCACCGCCCGCAGGTGCGTGCGGTGTGCCTCGAAGCGCTCGGCCAGGAACTCGTTCTCGTCCATCGGTCACTTTCCTCTGTCGATGCCCGTCAGCGCTTTGACGGACCGAACTCACTCGATGTGACAGGGAACCGCCACCGCGATCCGGTGATCGGCCAGACCCGTCCTGCCGTTTCCTTCGTCATAAACGTTTCCCTCCAGCGCACGTCATCCCCCATGCTGGAGAACGATCACCCCAGCCTCGCTCTCGGAGGAGCATCATGCCCGCCGTCACCTTCGACGACATCAAGAACGCGGCCGCGCGCCTGTCCGGTGTGGCGCACCACACCCCGGTGGTGCGGTCGCGCACGCTCGACGAGCGCGTCGGGGCCGAGGTGTTCATCAAGTGCGAGAACTTCCAGCGCATCGGCGCCTTCAAGTTCCGTGGCGCCTACAACGCGGTCTCGCGGCTTTCGCCGGAGCAGCTGAACAAGGGCGTCGTGGCGTACTCGTCCGGCAACCACGCGCAGGCCGTCGCGCTCGCGGCGGCGGAGCTGGGCAGCAGCGCGGTGGTCCTGATGCCCGAGGACACCCCGAAGTCCAAAGTAGACGCGACGGCGGGCTACGGCGCCGAGATCGTCACCTACGACCGCTACACCGGCGACCGGGTCGCCCTCGGGGCCGCGCTGGCCGAGGAACGCGGCCTCGCGCTCATTCCGCCGTATGAGCACCCGCACGTGATCGCCGGGCAGGGCACCACGGCGCTGGAGCTGATCGAGGAGACCGGCCCGCTCGACACGCTCGTGGTCCCGATCGGCGGTGGTGGTCTCATCGCGGGCAGCGGTACCGCGGCGAAGGCGCTGCGGCCCGGAATCCGGGTGGTGGGCGTCGAACCGGCCGCCGGGGACGACACGAAGCGGTCGCTCGACGCGGGCGAGCGCGTCCGGATCGAGGTGCCCCGCACCATCGCGGACGGGCAGGCCGCGGAGATCCCCGGGGAACTGACGTTCTCGATCAACCGCGAGGTCGTGGACGACGTCGCGCTGGTGACCGACGACGAGATCCGCGCGGCGATGCGCTTCGCGTTCGAGCGGCTGAAGATCGTCGTCGAACCCAGTGGCGCCACCGGGATCGCGGCGTTGCTGAGTGGCAAGGTCGCCGCCGCCGGCCGGGCCGGGGTGATCGTCTCCGGCGGCAACATCGGGCCGGCGCGGTTCGCCGAGCTGATCGGGCGGGACTGACCCCGGGCGGGCCCGGGGATCCGTAGACTGGCGATGATGCGACGCTTTCGGTGGTGGTGGGGAGCCTTGGTGCTCGCCGCCGTGGCGGTGCTGGTGGGTATTTTCGTCCTGTTCGGCGCGGAAAGCCGTAACGGGCAACCGCTCCCCCGGCCCAGCCCGCCGGGCAGCGGCCCGTTGACCGCCGTCGCGCTCGGGGACAGCACCGTGTCCGGCGAGGGCGCCGGGGCCTACACCGCCGAGACGAACGGGCAGAACGGCGACTGGTGCCATCGTTCGCCGAACGCGTTTATCCAGAAGATCCGGTTCCCCGGGATCCTGCAGCGGGTCAACCTCGCCTGTTCCGGCGCGCCCTCGGCGCAGGTCGGGCTCGGCGACGCGAAACAGTGGACCGAGGGCTCCCAGGCACAGCAGCTCGCGACGCTGGTCAAGGATCACCGGGTGCCGGTGGTGGTGATCGCGGTCGGCGCGAACGACGATCCGAAGTTCTCCGCGCAGGTCACCGAGTGCTTCAAGGCCTGGTTCTCCGCCGGCCTGCCCTCGTGCAGCGTCGCGATGCAGCGGGACTGGCAGTCCAAAGTGGACGCGATGGTGCCGAAGGTGGTCAAGGCGGTCGACGACGTCAAATCGGTGCTGGCGCGCGCCGGGTACGTGCCGGCGGACTACCAGCTGGTGCTCCAGTCCTACGCCACCCCGGTCGGCCCGGGGATTCCGGAGGCGCTGCGCAACCTCAACGGTTGCCCGTTCCGTCCCGACGATCTCCAGTGGATCGCGCGGGACGGGGTCACCACGCTCTCGCGTGGATTGAAGGAGGCGGCGCGGCAGACAGGCGCGCGGTTTCTCGACCTCGCGAAGGCCGGTGCCGGGCACGAGGCGTGCAGCGGCGGCGCGGACCCGAGCCGGGAGTGGTTCACGCGGCTGACGCTGCAGCTGGGTGACCTCACCCAGGTCGAGCGTGCCTCGCACGCGCTGCAGGAATCCTTCCACCCCAACGCGAACGGACATGCCGAGGTCGCGAACTGCCTCAACGAGTTCCTCGCCACGCGGGAGGGCAACGCGAGTTGTCTGGCCGGACCGGACGGGCACCTGCATCCGGCGCCGGAGGTCACCGCCCGCTGAGCCGGTGCGTGTGGCCGGGTGGCGTTCAGAGGTCCAGCGCGGCCCGCAACGCGATGTCGATGCGTTCCTGGACTTCCAGGTCGATCTCGGCGATGCGTTCGTCGAACCACGGGCGGTAGAGCCGCGTGAGGTTGAGCGTGGACACCCAGTAGCGCGCGTCGACGGCTACGCCGAGGATGTCCTGGGGATCATGGTCGAGCAGTTCGGTGCCGAGCAGCCACGGCCGCTCGGATTCGTTCACTCCGTCCGAGGACAGCAGCACCACCGTGCGCTGCCGGGAAGGGTCGGTCGGCGGGTGGTAGGTCCAGACTTCACCCCTGCGCACGCAGATCCTTCTCCGCCGCGGTGCGTTCGGCCTCGTCCAGTTCCGCGGTGGGCTGCGCCGGGGACTTCTGCGGGGTGTACCCGGTACGGACCGCCTCGCGCCTGGCCGCCTTCGACAGCCAGGACGAGACCGAGATCCCGTGTGCCTTCGCGGCGCGCTCGGCGAATTCGAGGGCGCCACTGTCCAGCGAAAGAGTCACCTTACGTGTTGCCATACCTTTTACCGTACCAGTGTTCGGCCCGCTGTGCGGGTTTCTGTTTGTCGCCGGTTCGCGCGGGTCAGAGCGTCGGCGACCGGCCCTCGAACGGGGTGGAGAGCACCACCGTGGTCCGGGTGGACACCTTCGCGGCCTCCCGGATCCGGCGCAGCAGGTCCTCCAGCCCCAGCGGCGAGGCCACCCGGACCAGCAGGATGTAGGACTCGTCACCGGCCACCGAGTAGCAGGACTCGATCTCGGTGATGTGCTGGATCCGCTGCGGATAGTCGTCCGGCGCGGCCGGATCGTTGGGCGTCAGCGAGATCAGCGCCGTCAGCGGCAGCCCGATCTGCTCGCCGTCCAGGCGCGCGGTGTACCCGAGGATGACGCCCCGCTGCTCGAGACGCCGCACCCGCTGGTGGACCGCCGAAACCGACAGTCCGACCCGTTCGGCCAGGTCGGTGAAGCTGCGCCGCCCGTCCGCCGCCAGCTCCTGCACGATCGCCTGGTCGAGCGGCTCCAGCGGCCCCGATCCGCTCATGCGATCGCCTCGCTCCGCGAGACAGTGTCGAACCCCTTTTGGCGCATGATGTCTTCGATTCGCTCGCAAGCGTCGCTCATGCGATCGCCTCGCTCCGCGAGCCGGTGTCGTCGAATCCGTCGCTCATGCGTCGAGCACGACCAGCTCGTGCGGCTGGTTGTTGAGCGACTCCACGCCGTCCTCGGTGACCACGACGATGTCCTCGATCCGCGCGCCCCAGCGGCCCGCCTGGTAGATGCCAGGCTCGACGCTGAAGGCCATGCCCGGCTCCAGCGGCAGCGCGTTGCCCGCGATGATGTAGGGCTCCTCGTGCACGTCGAGCCCGATGCCGTGGCCGGTGCGGTGGATGAAGTACTCGCCGAATCCCGCGTCGGCGATGATGTCGCGGGCGGCGGCGTCGACCTGCTCGGCGGTGACGCCGGGCCGGACCGCCTCGACCGCGGCGCGCTGGGCGCGCTCCAGCACGGCGTAGGTCTCGGCCACGTCGGCGTCGCGCGGGGTGCCGACCGCGTAGGTGCGGGTGGAGTCGGAGTTGTAGCCCTCGGCGATCGGGCCGCCGATGTCGACCACGACGACGTCGCCACGCTCGATGACGCGGCCGGAGACGTCGTGGTGCGGGCTGGCGCCGTTGGGCCCGGAGCCGACGATCACGAAGTCGGCGTGCGTGTGGCCCTCCTCGACGATCGCGGCGGTGATGTCGGCGCCGACCTCCGCCTCGGTGCGGCCCGGCCGCAGCCATTCGTGGACCCTGGCGTGCACCCGGTCGATGGCCGCGCCCGCGGCGCGCAGGGCCGCGATCTCGGCGGCGTCCTTGCGCATCCGCAGTTCCCGCACGACCGGCCCGGCGAGGGTCTGCTCGGCCTCGCCGAGCGCGGCGCGCAGCGCGAGCACGTGCAGGGCGGGGGTGACGTCGCTGACCGCGACCCGGCCTGCCTTGCCGAGCCGGTCGGCGACCAGCTGGTAGGCGTCGTCGCCGTCGACCCAGGTCAGCAGCTCGATGCCGAGTTCGTCGGTCGGGACGTCGGCGTAGCCGGGGGCCTCCAGCTTCGGAACCACGAGCGCCGGGGTGCCCTCGGCCGGGACGACGAGCGTGGTGAGCCGCTCGAAGGAGCCACCGGCCTGGCCGATCAGGTACCGCAGGTCGGAACCGGGCGTGATCAGCAGCGCGTCGGTGTCGGCGGCCGCCGCGGCGGCGCGGGCACGGTCGAGGCGGGCACGCAGTGCGGCGGCGTCGGGGGCTGGGTTGTGCAGGGAACGGCGCGACATGCTTGCGAGCCTAGTACTCCCCGCCCGTCGCGCCGCTGCTCCCCCGGGCCCGTGTCGGCCGCGCCGGACCGGTGAACGCTCAGCCGGGCAGGAGGTGCCCGAGTCCTTCCGCGGTGGCTTTCGCCAGTTCTCCGGCGCGCGGGAGCATGACGCTTTCGTAAGCCCGGACGGCGTCGTCGACCGTGGGTTCGGCGATCAGCGCCTGCGCGAGTTCGGCGCCGTCGAGCATGGCGAGGTTCGCGCCGACCCCGAGCGGCGGCATCAGGTGGGCCGCGTCGCCGAGCAGGGTGACGCCGGGGACGTGGTCCCAGCTGTGCGGCGCGGGAAGCGCGTGCAGCGGCCGGTTGACGAACCCGCTGTCGTTGCCCCGGAGGAACCCGAGCAGGGCCGGGTCCCAGCCCGTGTACCTGGCGAGCAGATCGGCCCGCACCGCCTCGGTGTCCGCGAAGTCCAGTCTCCCGGCCACGTACCAGTCCTCGGGCACGCGAAGGGCGGCGTAGACACGGATGTGGCCGCCGCTGTTGCGCTGCACGAACAGGCCGCGGCCGGGCGCCTTCGCCATCATCGTGCCCTCGCCGGTCAGTCCGGCGAGAGCGGGGTGCCGGGTGTCGACGTCGTCGAGGCCCGTCTCGACGAAGGTGACGCCGGTGTAGGCCGGTACCGCGTCCGACACCCCGGGCCGGACCCGCGACCAGGCGCCGTCCGCGCCGATGACGAGGTCGAAGTGTTCGGAGCCGCCCTCGCGGAAGCGCACCTGGCAGGTGCCGTCAGGGTGCGGGGTCACGCCGCCGACCGAGTGTCCCCAGTGGACGGTGCCGGGCCGCAGCGAGCCGAGGAGGAGACCGCGCAGCCGGCCCCGGTCGATCTCCGGTCGTTCCTCGTCGCCGCCGTCGGGGATCTCTCCGCTGAGCACGGCCCCGGTGACGTGGTCGAGCAGCCGCCATTCCTGCCCTTCGGGGCGCGACAGCGCCTGAAACTTTTCGAGGAGCCCGGCCGCGCGCAGGGCGACCTGGCCGGTCTCGGGGTGCATGTCGAGGGTGCCGCCCTGGCCACGGGCCTCGGGCGACGGCTCGCCTTCGAAGACGGTGACGGGCCGGCCGTGGAGCTGGAGGACGCGGGCGCAGAGCAGGCCGCCGAGGCCGCCGCCGACGATCGCGACACGGGGTGTGGTGGAGGAGTCCATGACGAGGTCCTTCCGGAAGCGGGAGTCGCCGGGAGGACCGGCACGACCAGAAAACCACAGTCACTCACTAAGTGCAACAGTTAAACTTTCTGATCCGTTGAACCAACTCCGGCCACCTCAGTCCCCCTTGCGCACCGAGGCCGTGCCGACGTCGACGGGATCGCCACCCGAGCCGACCGGCCGCAGTTCGGGAAGCGGAAGACCGCGTTCGTCGACGAGGACCGAGTGGGTCTCACCGGCACCGAAGGCATGCCGCTCGCCCCATTGCCGCAGGGCGACGACGACGGCGAACAGGTCACGCCCGGCGGCGGTGAGCGTGTAGATCTGCCGTCTGCCCGACGGCGCGGCCTCGCGGTCGAGGACGCCACGCTCGACCAGGCGGCGCAGCCGGTCGGTGAGGATGTTGCGGGCGATGCCGGTGCGCTGCTGGAAGTCGGTGAACGCGCGCGCGCCGTCCATCGCGTCGCGGACGATGAGCAGGCTCCACCGGTCGCCGACCAGGTCGAGGGTCCGCGCCACCGGACAGGACGGGTCGGTCCAGGTCACGCCCCCGGTGTCGATCGTGGTCATCCCGCCTCCGAAGAAGAGTTGCTGATTGAAACCATTCTGCCGTACGGTCAGATCAGTTGCAATCTGCTACCAATTGAGGAGTGCGCATGGCACTGACCATCGGGCGGAGGACGTTGTTCGCCACGATCTGCGCGGTCGCCGTGGCGAGCATCTACGCCGCACAGCCGGTACTCGCCCAGATCGGCGCCGAGCTGGGCGTGCCGGAGGCACGGCTGGGCTGGATCGTGGCCGCCGGCCAGCTCGGCTACCTGGCGGGCCTGGCGGCGCTGGTCCCCCTGGGCGACATGGTCGATCGGCGCAAACTCGTGGCCGGCCATCTTCTGCTGACCGCGGCGGGCGCGGTGCTGGCCGCGACCGCCACCCGGACCTGGACGCTGCTCGCCGGGCTCGTGATCACCGGCCTGTTCGCGGTCGTCGTGCAGGTGGCCGTCGCCTACGCCGCCGCGCTGTCCACGCCGGGGGAACGCGGCCGCACGCTCGGGGTGGTCACCTCCGGGGTGGTGATCGGCATTCTCGGGGCGCGCGCCGCCGCCGGTGCGCTGGCCGCGTTGTGGGGCTGGCGCAGCGTGTATGTCGCGCTCGCGGTGTTCCTGGTGGCGCTGGGGTGCCTCGTGCTGAAGACCCTGCCGCCGGACCCGCGCGCCGGCCGGGTCACCTACCGGCGGGTGCTGACGTCGCTGGGCGGACTGTTCCGCGAGCCCCTGTTCCTCTCCCGCGGCCTGATCGCGTTCTTCCTGTTCGCGTCCTTCGGCGCTCTGTGGAGCGGTCTGGCGCTGCCGCTCGCGGCCGCCCCGTGGCAGCTGAGCACGGCGCAGATCGGGCTGTTCGGCCTCGCCGGGCTGTTCGGCGCGCTCGGTGCGGCCAGGGCGGGACGCTGGGCCGACGGCGGGTTCGCCGGGGTCGTCACCGGCGGAGCGCTCGTTCTCCTCGCCGCGTCGTGGCTGGCCATCGGGCAGGCGGCCTGGTCGCTGTGGCTCGTCGTCCTCGGCGTGGTCGTGCTCGACTTCGCCGTCCAGGCCGTGCACGTCAGCAACCAGCACCTGCTCACCGCCGCCCACCCGGACCGCACCAGCAGTGTCGTCGGCGGCTACATGATCCTCTACTCGCTCGGCTCCGCGCTGGGCGCCACCACGACCACCACCGCGTTCGCCGGTGCCGGGTGGACCGGCTCCAGCGTGCTCGGCGCGGCCTTCGCCCTCTGCGGGCTGACGGTCTGGGTGGTGAGTCGCCGCGCGGCGACCCGGCTTCCGGCCTCCGCGCGACCGACCTGCCCCCGGCCTTCGGCGTGGCCCAGGCCAGGAGCGGACGGACATGGCAGGCTGTGCGAGTGACCGGACCACTCGCACTCCTCGACTCCGCGAGCCTCTACTTCCGCTCGTACTTCGCGCTGCCCGATTCGATGACCGCTCCCGACGGGACGCCGGTCAACGCGGTACGCGGTTTCACCGACACGCTGGCCAGGATCCTCACCGACCGGCGGCCCTCGCGGCTGGTGGCCTGCCTCGACGCCGACTGGCGGCCGAAGTTCCGCACCGACCTGCTGCCCAGCTACAAGGCACACCGCGTGGCGGTACCCGGGCACGGCGAGCCGGACACCGAGGAGGTGCCCGACACGCTGACCCCGCAGGTGCCGATCATCCTCGACGTGCTGGAGGCGTTCGGGTTCGCCACCGCCGAGGCGGCCGGCTACGAGGCCGACGACGTCATCGGCGCGCTCGCGACGCGGGAGCGGGACGCGGCGGTCGAGGTGATCACCGGAGACCGGGACCTGTTCCAGCTGGTCCGTGCCGAGCCGACGCCCGCAGCGGTGGTGTACGTCGGCAAGGGCTGGGCGAAGGCCGAGGTGCTCGGCCCGGCGGAGATCGCCGAGAAGTACGGGGTGCCCGTCGCACAGGCCGGTCCGGCCTACGCGGACATGGCGGCGCTGCGCGGCGATCCCTCCGACGGGCTGCCCGGGGTCCCCGGGATCGGGGAGAAGACCGCGGCGAAGCTGATCACGCAGTTCGGGACGCTGGAGGAACTCGTGGCCGCCGCCGCGTCGGGGGACTCGCGATTGCCGTTGAAGATGCGGCTGAAGCTCGCCGACGCGGGCGAGTACCTGGCGGTCGCGCCGACCGTGGTGCGGGTCGCGGTCGACGCGCCGGTCGAGCAGTCCCGGCCGGACGTGGTGCCGAACGCGCCCGCGGATCCGGACCGGGTGCTCGAACTGGCCGAGCGGTGGAATCTCGGCCGTTCGGTGGAACGGCTGCTCGCGGCGCTTCCCGGCGCCTGAGTTCTCAGGTGAACAGAAAGCTTGCCAGCAGCGGTCGACCTCCACCTTGGCCGTGTCCACTTTGGACCACCACGGCCAGAGCGGTTTCGGGTCGCCGCCGCTGAGCAGGTGATCGACAGTCAGCCGGACCACCGTGCCGGCTACGAAAGATGTGCCCCGCGGGCTTCCGTCAGGCCGGCCGGGGTCGCGCCCAGCCACCAGCGCGGGTCGGCCGTTCCCTCCGTTGTGCGGCCGTCGCGGTGGACGAAGAACCGCTCGTCCCGGCCCGGCGTGTCGAACTCCCCTGCCAGCGCCCGTGTCAGCCACTCCGCGCCGAACGCGAACACCTCCGCCGCCGTTCCGCCCAGTGGGTGAAACTCGTCCTCGTAGACGCGCATCTCCTTGGGAGCACGGATCTTTTCGTAGGTCTCCAGTGCGCTCTCCACTGGCGTCAGCTCGTCGAACTCACCGATGCCCAGCAGCACCGGACGGCTGATGCCGGCGACGAGATCGCCCAGCGGCATCCGCTCCTTGAGGTCCCGGTCGAACGCCGCTTCGTCGGTGTAGCCCGCCATGTACATGTAGTTGTTCTTGAAGCTCGGCTGCGCCCGTTCGAAGATCGTCTCGAAGTCACCGGAGACCGCTTCGAACGCCGCCACCGCGCGCAGGCGGGTGTCCCGCGCCGACGCGGCGCGCAGGGACCAGTAGCCGCTCATGCTGATGCCGAACACGCCGATCCGGTTTTCGTCCACTTCGGACAGGTCGGCGAGGTACCCCGCGTAGGTCTCGAGGGCGCGCTCGTAGTTGTCGAGAGTCACCGTGAGTCCGCGCGCCCGGGTTTCCCCTTGGCCTGGCCCCTCGACCGACAGCGCCACCATTCCGCGCGAGGTGTAGTAGCGCTCGGCCGCGAAGATGTAGTCCTCCTTGATCATGTCCATACCGGGGCCGAGGATCACCGCCGGGGCGCCGGAAACCGGGTGGGCGGGCAGGTGGAGGAGCGCGAAGATCTTGGCGCCCTCGAACTCGAGCTCGACCCGGCGCACCGTGTTGCCGCGCAGCTCGCCCAACCGGGCCACGCAGAAGTCGCAGCGTTCGCGAAGCTTCGCCTTGCGCCCGTCGCCGGAGTCGAAGATCGAGTACTGCGCCCGGCCGTACATCACGGCCGCCCGCAGGTACAGGTCCGATGCTGTCCTCCGGTAGCCCAGCCGCTCGTGGTGCACGGCGCGCTCTTCGGCCTGACTCGCGACGGTGGCCCACGCCTTCGGCTGCATCGCCCCGGCGCGCACCATCGCGAACACCTTGTCGAAGTCGGTGTGGTCATGCCCCAGCTGTTCCAGGGTTCCCTTGCCTTCCGGGTGCAGTGCGTCGAACCCGCCCTGGGCCAGTGCGATATCGAGGACCCAGCTTTGCCCGGCCGAACGTGTCGTCATGATCGCCTCCTCTTATTGACTAAGTACTTAGCCAATATGGCATGGGTAGACTTCGCCCGGCAAGGAATGAGGCCGCGGCCACAGCCGCACAGGAGGAGGTAGTCCCATCAGCGACGAGGCGATCACCCGGCTGGCACGAGCCGCCTACCGGCTCAGCGCCGCCGACTCGCGGCTCCGTGGTCGCGCCACCCGGAACACTGAGGCGCTCTCGCTCGCCCACGCCCGGGCGCTCAAGAGCCTGGCCGAGCACGGGCCGATGACGGTCAAACAGCTCGCCGAGCACGTGGAGACGACCGGAGCCGCGGTCACCCAACTGGTCAACGGCCTCGTCACCGCCGGCTACCTCACCCGGGAACGAGCCGGTTCCGGTGACCGCCGTACCTCGATCGTGACCTTGACCGAAGCCGGCCTTCGCCGGCACGAGGAACGGGACCGTGTCCTCGCCGTCAGCCTGCGCGAGCTGACCCGGGATCTCGACGAGCGCGCGATCGACGCCGCCGGCACGGTCCTCACCAGGTTGGCATCACTCTACGATCGCCTCTGACCGCAAGGTCCGTGCAGCGGTCGACGGCCCACAGGGTAAGCGGTGACACCCGAAGCTCCCGTCCACAAAGGACGCAATATCTTCAAGTCCGTGAGGGCCCCCTTGAGGGACTCAGAGTCCCTCAAGGGGGCCCTCACACCCAAGCCGCCCAACAAGTTCCCGCGTCGGTCAGAACGGCGTGCCGCACCACGGGTGGACCGCGGTGGGGAACAGCACGTCCGCGCGGGCGAGCGAGTCCGCGTCGAGCACCTCGATCCGTCCCGAGCGGGCGAGGTCGGCGGGGCGCCACTCCCCCAGGTACAGCATGCCGAGCACGTCGACGCCCAGCCGGAGCCCGGCGGTTTCGTCGCTGCGGCGGACGCCGCCGGGCCCGACCTCGTACCGGCCGGTGTTGCCCGGCAGCTGGTCGTCGGTCACCTCGATGACCACCGGCGCGGCGGCGCCGTAGGTCCGGGCGGCGAGCGCGGCCTCGACGTCGATCAGCCGCACCCACAGGTCGTCCTCGACGGCGAGGGTGCCGGCGTGCCGGGAATCGTTGAGCAGCAAGGGAAGCGCGTCGTCCACCGGCCGGGTCCTGACGTGGATGGCGGAGACGAGGTCCACCGACAGCAGGAACCGCCACAAGGCGTTCTCCACCTCGGGCGTGGCGGCGTGGAAGTCGCGGACCCGGAGCAGCGCGCCCTTTTCCGGGTCCTCCAGGGTGGCGCGTTCCACCGTCTCGTAGAGAACGTAGCCGTCCGGACCATCATGTCCATTGTGGACAGCGAGGCGGTAGCGGCCCTGCGGACCGGCGTCGCGGTTGAACATCGTCGGCCACCAGTTGCCGGGCCGCGCGAGCATGCCGGGACGGTGCAGGCCGACCCGGCGGTACAGCTCGGGCCCCTGCTTCACGGCTTCCTCCGGGCTGAGGAACCGGACGTGTCCTTCGGCCACCGGTACGCCCTCCCGCAGCCGGGCCGCCGGACGCTCGATCCGGAGCGTGCGGATGCGCGTCCCCACGCCGTAGCCGAACCGGCCGTAGATGGTGGTTTCGCTGGCGTGCAGGCAGGAGAGAATCTTGCCGCGCTCGGCGAAGTACGCGAGCTGCGCGTGCTGCATCGCGGTGTGCACGCCGCGGCGGGTCCAGTCCGCGCGGACGCCGATGCCGTCGACCGCCGCCACCTCGATGGTGCCACCGCCGGGGACGACCAGTTCGGTCCCGAACGAGTGCGCGAGCCCGATCGGCGTGTCCCCGTCGAAGGCCGCGAAGGATCCTTCGGTCTTCCAAGCCGAGTCGATCTCCGCCCATTCCTCGTCGGTCAGCGGCTTTCCGTGCAGCGACTGCAGCAGTACGGCCAGGGTTTCCCGGCGTTCGTCGTCGGCGACGGGGCGTACGTCGAAATCGGTCATGGGGTCGATAATGCCAATCTGGGCACCGCTCGGCATCCCGTTTATGCCGGGGCGTCCACCCGGTACTGGCCCTCGCCACCGGTCACCGTGATCGGGACCTCCTTCGCCGTACCGCCGATCCGGACCGAACACGTGAACCGCTCACCGTCGGTGACCGGCTGTCCCGGCGGGCAGCCGACTTCGCCGACGTTCTTGAGCTTGTAGGTCTCGGTGAGGATCTTCCGCACGGCCGAACTCATCGCCGCCGCGTCGAACACCCGGCCGGGCGGGGGCGGCGCGGGGGTGCTCGTCGTCGTGCGCACCGGGGGCGGGGAAGTCGTCGGCGCGGTGGGCGGCACGACCGGTCTCGCCGCCTCGGAGCACCCGGCGAGCGCCATCGCGCCCGCGCAGCACAACCCGATCACGAGCATCGCGCGCATGCCTGGACTTCCCCGCCTCTGAGTGCTCTTCCGATGTCAGAAAAACGTACCGCACCAGGCGGGGGCGTGCGTGCTGAACAGGCGATCCGCCGCGGCGAGCGCGGCCGGGTCGCGGACCTCGATCCGGCCCGCGGACGCCAAAGTGGACGGACGCCAGGTGCCGAGATAGGCCATCGCGAGTGTGCCGGCGTCGAGCCGGAGTCCCGCCGGGTCCCCGGTGCGCGCGGCGCCGTCGGCCGAGATCCGGTAGCGGCCGGAGTTGGCCGGGAGTACCGGATCCGTCACCTCGATCACCACCGGGTCACCCGGGTATTCGCGGGCGGCGAGCGCGGTGGGCACGTCGACGAGGCGCAGCCAGCTCTCGTCCGCGGCTCGCTCGGTGACGACCAGCCGCGGATCGGTGAGCAGCAGGTCGATCGGCTCGTCGACGGACCGCGCCTCGGTCCGGATCCGGTCGACCAGGTCCACCGAGAGCAGGTGCCGCCATAGACCAGAGAAGGCTTCCGGTGTCGCGTAGTACAGCATCGTCAGGTGCAGGACGGCGGTCTCGCCCAACTCGACCGTGTACACCGCGAACCCGTCGGCACCGCGCGGGCCGTGGTGGACCGCGGTGATCACCGGTGCGGTGAACCGCCGGTGGAAGTTCTCGGAGATCGCCCACGAGGCGGCCGTGCGGGTCAGCATACCGGGCCGGAGGTGGTCCAGACCCGCGTACAGCTCCGGCCAGCGCGGCACCGCCTCCTCGAAGGCGAGCAGGGACACCTCACCACTCAGCGGGGCATCCGGTCGCAGCCGGGCGCGGCGCCGGTCGATCGTGTAGTCCCGGCCCAGTGTCGCGATGCCGTAGCCGAAGCGGCCGTAGATGGTGGCCTCCGAGGCGTGCAGCAGCGCCACCGGGAGGCCGCGTCGCGCGAAGTCGGCGAACTGTTCGGCCATCAACGCGCTCAGCACGCCACGGCGGGTCCGGTCGGCACGGACGCCGACCGTCGTGACCGCCGCCAGCGGCAACCGTGTCCCGCCGGGCACGGTGAGTTCGTCGCCGAAGGAACGGCAGACACCGATGAGGTCGGGGTCGAACGCGCCGAGCCCGGACGAGGACACCCTCGTCGGGTTGAGCCGCTCCCACTCGGCGTCGGTGATCGGCGGCCGATGCAGTGTGCCGCGGAAGAGATCCGCCGCGGCACGGTGTTCGTCGGCCCGGAGAGGCCGCACCTCGAAGTCGCTCATCTCCTGATCATCGAGGACGCGGCCCGCGCGGGCCAGGGATTACTGTCCCGCGGGCGGGGAGACCTCGTAGTTGCCGCCGGTGCCCTTCACCGTGATCGGGACCTGCTGCTGTTTGCCGGCGATCGTGGCGGTGCAGGCGAACTTCGCACCGTCGGAGACCTTCTGCTCGGCCGGGCAGGAGACCGCGGAGACGCCCTCGATCTTGTAGGTGTTGGTGAGCAGGCTCTGCACGTCCGACTGCATCTTGGCGTTGTCGAACACCTGGGTCTTGAAGAAGCCCGGCGCGACGAAGCCGAGGACGGCCACGACGGCGACCACCACGACGAGGGCGCCCGCGCCGATCAGCAGGCCCTTCTTGGACTTGGGCTGCTTCTCCCCCTCGGCGGCCGCGGCGCCGGTGGGCGGGAACTGGCCGTAGTCCGGCTGTCCCGGCTGACCAGGCTGGCCCGGTTGGCCGTACTGCGGCTGCGCCTGCGGCCCGCTCGGCGGGTAGGCGCCGCCCGGCTGCTGGCCGTATTGCTGCGGTTGCCCGTACTGCTGGGGCTGCTGGCCGTACTGGGGTTGCTGCGGCTGGGCGTACCCAGGCTGCTGGCCCCACTGCTGGGTCTGCCCCGGTTGCTGCTGTTGCTGGGCCCACTGCTGCTGCGCGGGGTCGTAGGGCTGCTGTTGCGGCTGCGCGGGCTGGCCCCACTGCGGCTGCTGGGCCTGTCCCGGCTGTTCCTGCGGCCCGCTCGGCGGATAAGCGCCCCCAGGCTGTTGCCCGTACTGCGGCTGCTGACCCCACTGGGGTTGCTGCTGCGGGTCGTTGCCGCCATACGGCGTGCTCATCGTTCGCCTCCGCCAGTTCGCCTGTGTCCTTCTGCCGCTCGGGACCCTCCGCCGGGCCACGCGCACACAGTGTCGTGCGCGATCCAACCACAGGATGGAGCCCGGCACACGTGTCGCCCCTTACGGTGTCGTACCCGGCGAGGCGGCACAACAGCCGGTTTCACGCCGCGCCCGCCGCGACCACGCCCCTGCGCAGTGCCCGGACCGCCGAAGCGGCCGTGGCACCGACCGGGTCGGCCTTGCCGAGCACGTCCCTGATCTGGTCGAGCAGGTCGATGACCTGCCGCGACCAGCGGACGAAATCGCCTGCCGACAGTTCCTGGCCGTTGGCCTCGGCGGCGGTCAGGACCTTTTCCAGGGATTCCCCGCGTGCCCACCGATACACCGGCCAGGCGAATCCCGCGTCAGGTTCCCGCGTCCGGTCCAACCGGTGCCGCCGTTCGTCCTCGGTCAGGTCCACCCAGATCTTGGTGGTCTCCTGCCAGGCCTGCGGGACCGCGCCGCCGGGCAGCCGGGGCTCACCCGCGGTGTCCCGGCGGGCTTCGAAGACCAGCGTGGACACCACCGCGGCGAGCTCGGCCGGTCCGAGCTGCTTCCAGACGCCGTGCCGGATGCATTCGGCGGCCAGCAGGTCCGACTCGCTGTAGAGCCGGGCGAGCCGCCTGCCGTGTTCGGTCACGCGCTCCTCGCCCTTGCCCTTTTCCGCGAGGTAGCCGCGTTCGCCGAGCAGCGCGAGGATCCGGTCGAACGCGCGGGCCAGCGAGTGCGTGGTCGCCGCGACCTTGCGTTCCAGCTGCTGGGTTTCCGCCGCCAGCCGCTGGTGCCGCTCCACCCAGCGCAGGTTGGCCTCGCGTTCGGCCAGTCCGTGGCAGGGGTGGGCCCGCAGCGCGCGGCGCAGCGCGGAGAGCTCACCGTCCTCATTGGTCCCGGACCGCCGTTTCTGCCTGCCAGGCAAGGAAATTCCGGCGTTGCGCAGGCTGGCTGCGATGTCCCGGCGCGTCTTGGGCGAGCGGAGCTCGATGTGTTTGGGCAGCCGGATCCGGCCGAGCGGCTCGACCGGGGCGGAGAAGTCGGCCACCGACAGTGGTCCGGACCAGCGGTCCTCAGTCACCACGACCGGCCGTGGTTCGCGGATCGGGTCGAGACCGGGGTCGACGATCACCGCGAGCCCGGCGCGGCGCCCGGCCGGGACGGCGATCACGTCGCCCTTGCGCAGTTTCTCCAGTGACTCCAGGGTTCCCGCGCGCCGGCTCGCGGTGTTCTGCCGGGAAAGCGCCTTCTCCCGCGCGGAGATCTTCGCGCGCAGGTCGACGTACTCCAGCATCTCGTCGAAGTCACCGGTGACGGCGTCGGTGTAGCCCTTGAGCGCCTCCTTGTTGCGTTCGATGCGCCGCGCGGTACCGACCACCGACCGGTCGGCCTGGAACTGCGCGAAGGACTGCTCCAGCAGCTCCCTGGCCTGCTCGGCGCCGACCTGGGCCACCAGGTTGACCGCCATGTTGTAACCGGGCCGGAACGAGGAGCGCAGCGGGTAGGTCCGGGTCGAGGCGAGCCCGGCGACCTGCTTCGGGTCCACGCCGGGCTGCCACAGCACGACGGCGTGGCCTTCGATGTCGATGCCCCGCCGCCCGGCCCGCCCGGTCAGCTGGGTGTACTCGCCGGGGGTGAGGTCGACGTGGGCTTCGCCGTTGTACTTGACGAGTCGTTCGAGCACGACGGTGCGGGCGGGCATGTTGATGCCCAGCGCGAGGGTTTCGGTGGCGAACACGACCTTCACCAGGCCGCGGACGAACAGTTCCTCCACGGTCTCCTTGAAGGCGGGGAGCAGGCCGGCGTGGTGGCCCGCGATGCCGCGTTCCAGTGCTTCCCGCCACTCCCAGTAGCCGAGCACCCCGAGGTCGCCCTCGGGCAGGTCCGCGGTGCGTTCGGCGACGATCCGGCGGACCTGCTCGACCTCGTCCGGTCCGTTGAGCCGCAGCCCGGAGCGGACGCACTGGCCCACCGCGGCGTCGCAGCCCGCGCGGGAGAAGATGAAGTCGATCGCGGGGAGCAGACCCGCGGCGTCGAGCCGCTCGACGAGGTCGACCCGGGACGGTGGCCGGTAGCGGTTCACCCGGGGTGGCTGGCCGCGGCGGCGGCCGCGGAAGCCCGCCGGTACGTGCAGGCGCCCCATTTCCTCAGTGCGGCGCAGCAGCGTCGGGTTGATGCGCAGTTCGGCGCCGGGTTTGTGTTCCTCCTCGCCCGCGAAGAGGTCCAGCATGCGGTTGCCGACCAGCATGTGCTGCCACAGCGGGACCGGCCGGTGCTCGTCGACCACGACCGTGGTGTCGCCGCGGACCTCGACCAGCCATTCGCCGAACTCCTCGGCGTTGCTCACCGTGGCCGACAGGCCGACGACGCGGACGTGGCCGGGCAGGTGGAGGATGACCTCCTCCCAGACCGCGCCGCGGAACCGGTCGGCGAGGTAGTGCACCTCGTCCATCACGACGTACCCGAGGTCGGTGATCGTGGACGATCCGGCGTAGAGCATGTTCCGCAGGACCTCGGTGGTCATGACGACCACCTGGGCGTTCCCGTTGATCGAGGTGTCCCCGGTGAGCAGGCCCACGGCGTCGCTGCCGTAGCGCTCGACGAGGTCGCCGTACTTCTGGTTCGACAGCGCCTTGATCGGCGTGGTGTAGAAGCATTTTCGGCCCTCGGCGAGCGCCAGGTGGACCGCGAACTCGCCGACCACGGTCTTCCCGGCGCCGGTGGGCGCGCACACCAGCACGCCGTGACCGTCTTCCAGCGCCTCGCACCCGCGAACCTGGAAATTGTCGAACTCGAAGGACACCTCGCCGGCGAAGCGGGTCAGCTGGGGGTACCTGCCGCGGCGCTGGGAGGCCGCATAGGCCTCGGCCGGGGAGTGAGAAGGGCTACTGGCCACCCCGTCAGGGTTCCACACGCCACCGACAATCCGCACGCGGCGTGACCATCGGCGGGTCGAACGCCGTGAAGGCCTCCTTCCCAGCGCTCAACGCTGGGAAGGAGGCCTTCACGGAAGGTCGGGTTCGGGATCAGGTGATGTCGTCGGTGTTGGGACGGCCGCCCTTGGACGAGGCGCTCGGCGGGGCGGCCGGTTCGTCGTCGACGGTGCTCGGTGTGTAGTCGAACGGCGCGGCCTCGTCGTCGGCGAGCTTGTCCCAGCCCTCGTCCGCGCGTGCCCTGTCCAGCTTGCGGTCGTGGATCCTGGTGATCTGGATGGAGATCTCGAACAGGATGGTCAGCGCCCCGGCGAGGCCGATCATCGAGAACGGGTCCGAGCCGGGCGTGGCGAAGGCGGCGAACACGAACAGGACGAAGACGATCCCTCGCCGCCACTTCTTCAGCTGCTGGTACTTGACCGCGCCGACGCGGTTGAGCATCACCACCAGCAGTGGCAGTTCGAAGCTGACCCCGAAGATCACCAGCAGGGACAGCATGAACGAGATGTACTTGTCACCGGTCAGCGCGGTGATGAACTGGTCGCCACCGAAGTTCATCAGCAGTTCGAGGGCGTGCGGGATGAGCAGGTAGGCCAGCACCGCGCCGGTGGCGAACAGTACCGAGGCGAACGCGACGAAGGTCAGCGCGTACTTGCGTTCCTTCGAGTACAGGCCGGGCGCGATGAACGCCCAGATCTGGTAGAGCCACGCCGGCGAGGTCAGCACGGCACCGGCGGCGAGGCCGACCTTCAGCTGGATCATGAACGCTTCGAACGGCACCGTCTGCAACAGCTTGCAGCCGTGTTCGCTGCCGAAGCGGCGTTCCGGCGGGATCGCGCAGTAGGGCGCGTTCATGATCTCGCCGAGCGACTCGATCGGGCCGACCTTCGTCTGGAACCAGAGGAAGCCGAGGACGCCGCCGAACACGAGCGCGAGCAGGGCGAAGCCGAGGCGACGCCGGAACTCGTAGATGTGCTCGATGAGCGTCATCGTCCCGTCGGGGTTGGCCCGCCGGGACCGCTTGCGCCGTTTGGCGCTCCGGCTGTTGCCGTTGCCGGACGCGGCATCCGCCACTGGACGTTCCGTTCTCGTCGGAGTCCACGTCGAGCGCGCCGGTGGTCGGCGCGCTCCCGTGGACCGTGGACCGGGTCTTACCGACCGCTCAGCTGGCGTTCTTCTGCGGCTGCTCGGCCGGCTTCGCCGTCTGCTGCTTCTTCAGCTCGTCGAGCTGGCGCTGCAGGTCGGCCACCTGCTGGTCCTGCGCGGACGAGGCCGGCGGCGTGGCGGGGGCCGACGGGATCTGCTTGGTCTCGGCCGGTTCGGCTTCGGGGGCCTTGTCGCCGCCCGCCATGTCCTTCGTCTCGGCCTTGAAGATCTTCATGGACTTGCCGATGGACCGCGCCGCGTCGGGAAGCCGCTTGGCTCCGAACAGCAGTACGACGACGAGAACCAAAATGAGCAAGTGCCACGGCTGCAACCCGTTCAGCATGGTGGCCTCCTATCTGCGTCTGGGTCGAATGTTACTGGGTTTTCGGCGCGGGGCGACGCTCGTTGATCGCCACGCGCAGAGCTGCGGTCCTGGCCCGGAGCAGACCGGCCCGATCCCGGGTGTTCGTACTCACCATGCTCACGGTCCGCCGGTAAGCGCGCAAGGTTCGGCGCGTACGGACGAACAGCACGATGAGCAGCAGAAAACCGGCCACGACGAGCGCGGCGATGGGGACGAAGGCCACGGAGATCAGCTTAATGGGCGTAGGTTGACGGAAGGTGACGGGTGCGCGCTACCGCGTCGGCGGCGCGCTGTCGAATCGCCTCCGCGAGCGTGACGGGGCTCTCCACCTGGGCATCTCCGCCCAGGCCGAGCACCAGGCGCACCATCCACGACTCGTCGGCGTAGCGCATCCGGACCCGCAGCCGGCCTCCCTCGAGCTCGTCCAGCTCCTCACACGGGTAATACTCGGCTACCCAGCGTGCGTCCGGGTCGAGAACGAGTTCGGCCTCCCGCTGGTCGGGACGCGGAGTGAACACCCCGTCGGAGATATCGGTCGGCCGCGCGTGGGCGGGCGGGGTGGCGGGTTCGGCGAGCACCGTCAGCTCGTCGATCCGGTCGAGCCGGAACAGCCGGACGTCCTCGGCGCGGCGGCACCACGCCTCCAGGTAGCCGACGGCCTGCACGATCAGCAGCCGCATCGGATCGACCGTGCGCTCGGTGATCTGGTCGGAGGAGGCGGTGTAGTAGCGGATCCGCAGTGCCCGTCCCTCCTGCAGCGCGCCGGCGACCTGCTCGCGGGTGCGTGCGGTCTTCTTGCCTTCGCGCACGCCACCACCGACGACCACGCCCGCGGGCTGGGCCTGCCCGGCGGCCGCCTCGATCTTCGCGATGGCGCGGCGGACCGCGTCGGCGTCCACCACCCCGGGCGTTTCGGCCAGCGCGCGCAGCGCGACCAGCATCGCGGTGGCCTCACCACCGGTCAGCCGCAGCGGGCGGTTCATCCCGGCGTCGTGGGTCACCACGATCGTGTCACCCTCGAAGGACAGGTCGATCAGATCGCCGGGACCGTAGCCGGGCAGCCCGCACATCCAGAGCAGCTCGAGATCCTTCCGCAGCTGCTTGGGTGAGACGTCGAAGTCCTGCGCCGCCTCGTCGATCCGGATGCCCGGCCTGGCCAGCAGGTACGGGACCAGCGCGAGCAGCCGCGGCATCCGCTCGGTGGATCCGCTCATCGCACACTCCCCTGCACCGCGCGGTGCACGACGGCCTCGTGCCGGTCCTGGACGGTCTTGGCGAGCACGTCGGGTTCGAGCACGAGGACGTCGGGCCCGTGCGCGGTGAGCCAGTCCGCGGCCGATTCGGGGAAGTACAGGCCGATCTCCACGACGTCCCCCGCCTCGCCGCCCACGATCTCGCGCCGGACGACGCGGCCACGCCTGCGGACACCGGCGGCCCGCCCGTCCGCGACCCACACGAGGGCGTTCGTCACCGGCGCCGGCTCGGCGTCACCGGTCACCGAAACCAGTTTCAGCAGGTTGACCCCCTCCGGCCGCTGCACGGCCCCGGGCCTGCCGACGGCCTTGACCTGACCGGTGACCCGCGAAAGCCGGAAGCACCGGGTGGCGCCGCGGTCGCGGTCGTGCCCGACGACGTACCAGCGGGCCCGCCAGGACACCACGCCCCACGGCTCCAGCGTGCGCATCACGCGGTCGGCCGAGCCCGAGCGGCGGTACTCGAACCGGACCACCTGCCCGTTCTGCACCGCCGCCAGCAGCGGGCCGAACGCCGACTCGGCGCGCACCCTCGGCTCGACCACCGTCGGCGCGGAATCGTCCACCTCGACGCCCGCCGCGCGCAGCTTGACCAGCGCGCCCTGTGCCTGTCCGGTCAGCTCCGGCGAATCCCACAACCGCACCGCGAGGCCGACCGCCGCCGCCTCGTCCGGGGCGAGGTCGATCTCGCCGAGCTCGTAGTCGCGGCGGGCGATCCGGTACCCCTCGATCGCGTCGAAGGCCGAGTTCCGCCCGGTCTCCAGCGGGATGCCGAGCTCACGCAGTTCGGTCTTGTCCCGTTCGAACATCCGGAAGAAGGCGTCGTCGCTCGAGGCGTCGGCGTATCCGGGCACGATGCCGCGAATCCGCTCGGCAGTGAGGTACTGCCGGGTGGACAGGAGGGCCAGCACCAGATTGACCAGCCGTTCGGCGCGCGCGGTGGACACCCGACAAACTCTAGCTCGCCTCGTCCGGCCCGATCGTGAGGTCCGGCAAACCGCGCGTCGTGACGGCTCCGCGCGGGTTCCGCCTGGTCACGCCGGACCCCGCGGGCACCCGGTCCGGCGCACGCCTCGCGAAAGGTCGCCGCGGTGCGGTGGCCGGTCACCGAGCGCCACGGGGCTCCCGGCGGTCCGGCTCGTTCCCCGCCCACACCGCGGGGGTGCGACCCGACCACGGACTCGCCAGTTCGAGCTGCCCGGCGAGGCGGAACAGGAGGTCTTCACGGCCGTATCCGGCGGCGAACTGCATGCCGATCGGCAGGCCCGTCCCGGCGTCGGCCGTCAGGGGCACGGACATGGCGGGGGTGCCCGCCACGTTGAACGCCGCGGTGAACGGCGCGAGGTCGAACAGACGGCGGAGCCAGCCGAGACCGTCCAGTGCCGTCACGTCCTCGGCATGGGTCCCCAGCGGCACCGGCAGATCCGGCATGGTCGGGGTGAGCAGCACGTCGTACTCGTCGAACCACCGTGCCAGGCTTCGCGCGATCCGGTTCCGGATCGCGAGCGCGGTGACGAACTCGGCGCCACTGACACGCTGTCCGTAGCGGTAGCTGGCGAGGACCGGCGGTTCGAGGGTGGAGGAGTCGATCGGCCTGCCGAAGGCGGCGGCCAGTTCGTCGATCGACGCGGTGAGGTTCGCCGTCCATTGCCGGGCACTGGCCAGGACGAACTCCTCCCAGTCGACGCCGAGACCGGCTTCGGCCTCGACCACCCGATGGCCGAGGGAGTCGAGCAGCCGCACGACGCGGGAAAGCGCGTCGGCCACCGGCGCGGTGGTGCGGTTCCCGCCCCACGCCTCGGCGAGGACCCCGATCCGCAGCGGACCCGGATGCCTGGTGACCTCCTCCGCGTACGGCCGGGAAGGTTCCTCGGCGAAATAGGGGTCGCCCGGTTCCGGACCGCGGATCAGGTCGAGCAGCACGGCGCTGTCGCGGACCGTGCGGCTGACGCTGCCGTGCACGACGAGGCCGTTGAAGAGTTCGTCGAAGTCGGGGCCGAGGGAAACCCGGCCGCGAGTGGGTTTCAGCCCGAAGAGGCCGCAGTGGGCCGCCGGGATGCGGATCGAGCCCGCGGCGTCGGTGGCGTGCGCGATCGGGACCACCCCGGCGGCGACCGCCGCGCCCGCGCCGCCGCTGGACCCGCCCGCGCTCCGTCCTGGATCCCACGGGTTGCGGGTCGCGCCGTGCAGCACCGGTTCCGTCGTGTTGCTGTAGGCCATCTCCGGCGTCGCGGTGCGCCCGAACGTCACGAGCCCCGCGCGACGGAAACGCCGCATCAGGGCGGAGTCGGCGCCCGCGACGTTGCCCGCGGCGAGCCGGCTGCCCAGTTCCATCCGCTTCCCGGCCATGGTGACCCCGATGTCCTTGAGCAGAAAGGGAACCCCGGCCAGCGGCGCGCCGCCGGGCTCGGGCTCGTCCTCGGCGGGCCACGTCTCCACGATGGCGTTGAGCCGCGGCTCGACGGCCTGCGCGGCTGCCCGGGCGGCCGCCTCGACCTCGGCGGGCGTCACCTGACCGGTGGCCATCAGTTCCGCCAGCCCGACCGCGTCGTGGCGCACGTACTCGGCAACTCTCACTGTCCACTCCCTGGGATACCGTCGAGTATCGAACGATACTGGACGGTATCATATGGGACGTCCTGGTATCGTCTTCGTGGGTCGCGAGAACCCGCCCACCGGACAGCACGGAGCAGTCATGACCTCAACCACCGCCAGGCCGGGCAGGGTGGCGAAACTGCCGCCCCGCGAGCGCATCCTCGACGCGGCGGAAGAGCTCTTCCAGAACGAGGGAATCCGGCAGGTCAGCGTCCAGGCGATCGCCGACAGGGCCGAGACCACCAAGATGGCGATCTACCGCCACTTCACCACCAAGGACGCCCTGGTCGCGGAGTGGCTGCGCATCGTCGCCGCCGGCTACCAGGACGCCTTCGACCGGGCCGAGACCGATCACCCCGGACAACCGAGGGAACAGATCCTCGCCCTGGCCCGCTTCATCGCCGACGGCCTACCAGCGATCTCCCACCGCGGCTGCCCGTTCATCAACTCCCTCGCCGAACTGCCCGACCGCTCCCACCCCGCGCGGCAGGTGATCGACCAGCACAAGGCCCGCCAGGCCGGCAGGCTGACCGGCATGTGCGCCGAAGCCGGGCTCCCCGACCCCGAGCAGACCGCGGCCGAGATCACCTTCGTCCTCGAAGGCGCACAGGTCAGCACCCAGAACGGAAGCATCGAGCACGCCGGGGAACGACTGCTGAAATTCGTCGAAGGAATCCTGGACCGGCATCCCCTCGACGCGCCCTAGCCGGTCAGCCGCGCCACACGGCCCCGCACACCGCCGGCCCAGCAGTCCCCGCGCGGGGTGCAGTCCACCGTGTCGAAGCTGCCGGAGTCGAACGAACGCCAGTGCCGCCCGCCGTCGACGCTCAGATCGCTCCCGCCGGGCCCCACCGCGAGCACCGCCCGGCCACGCCAGGCCAGCCCCGACCGGTAGCCCTTCGGCGCCTCGGACGGCGTCCGCCAGCCGCGGCCGCCGTCCCGGCTCACCGCCACCGCGGGCCCCGGTGCGTCCGGACGGGCGTAGTCCCCGCCGATCGCCACCCCATGGCGCCGGTCCCGGAAGGCCACCGCGAACACGCCCGCGGACGGGCTGCTGGGCAACGGCGTGTCGGTGACCTGCCAGTGCACACCGCCGTCCCGGGAACGCAGCACCCGCGCCCGCGCTCCCCCACCGGTCGCGAGCCAGGCGTCCCGTGGCCCGGCCGTGCTGACACACTGCCCGCTCGCGGCGAAACCGGACTCACCGGGCAACGCGGGCGGCAGGCCCTCGGCAGGCACCTGACGCCAGCTCCGGCCGCTGTCCTCGGTGGCCTGCAACCGGAAAACACCGTCCACCGGGTCACTCATCGCCAGCCCGCGCCGATGGTCGAAGAACGCCAGACAGTCGTAGAAAGCCTTCGGATCCGGATTGCGGAACGCGAGCTCCCAGTGCGCGCCACCGTCGGTCGTGCGGTAGATCCGCGACGACTCGCCGGGACCGATCGACAAGGTCACCGCGTGCTCGGCATCGAACGCCTCGATGTCCCGGAAGTCCAGCGCTGCGGCGTCCGGCGGCGCCACCCGCTGCCACGACCGCCCCGCGTCGGTGGTCCGCAGGACCGTACCGCCACTCCCGCTCGCCCAGGCCACCTGACCGCTCACCGCGGCCAGCCCGCGCAACTGCGCCGTCACCCCCGTGGGCGTCACCGTCCAGGACGGCAACCGCGACGACGCCTCAGCGGCCACCGGAGCCGCCAACGGCAGCACCGCGCCCAGCAAGACCCCCAGCACCCGAACGACCCGCATACGCCCTCCCAGAAAGCCGTTAAGGCCACCTTACGAGCGTCAGACGCCCATAGGGTGGCCTTAACGGCACTCCACGGCTACAGCGACCCGATGAGGCGCTCCACCCGCTCGTCGACCGACCGGAACGGGTCCTTGCACAACACCGTCCGCTGCGCCTGATCGTTCAGCTTCAGGTGCACCCAGTCCACGGTGAAGTCCCGCCCAGCGGCCTGCGCCGCGGCGATGAAGTCACCCCGCAGCTTCGCCCGCGTCGTCTGCGGCGGCGTGTCCTTCGCCGCCTCGATCTCCCCGTCGTCGGTCACCCGGCGCACCAGCCCCTTGCGCTGCAACAGATCGAAGATGCCCCGGCCACGGCGAATGTCGTGATAGGCCAGATCCAGCTGCGCGACCCGCGGGCTCGACAGGTCCAGATCGTGCTTCGACCGGTACCGCTCCACCAACCGGTGCTTGATCGCCCAGTCGATCTCGGTGTCGATCTTGCTGAAGTCCTGCTGTTCGACCGCCTCCAGCGCACGCCCCCACAGGTCGATCACCCGCTCCGCGGCCGCGCCCGAGCCGTTCTCCTTCACGTGCTGCACCGCCCGCGCGTGATACTCCCGCTGGATGTCCAGCGCCGAAGCCTCCCGGCCACCGGCCAGCCGCACCTGACGCCGCCCGGTCAGATCGTGGCTGATCTCCCGGATCGCCCGAATCGGGTTGTCCAGCGTGAAATCCCGGAACTGGACCCCCGCCTCGATCATCTCCAGCACCAGGTGCGCCGAACCGACCTTGAGCATCGTCGTCGGCTCCGCCATGTTCGAGTCCCCGACGATCACGTGCAGCCTGCGATACCGCTCCGCGTCAGCGTGCGGCTCGTCCCGGGTGTTGATGATCGGCCGCGACCGCGTCGTCGCGCTCGAAACCCCCTCCCAGATGTGCTCCGCCCGCTGCGACAGGCAGTACACCGCGCCCCGCGGGGTCTGCAGCACCTTGCCCGCCCCGCAGATCAGCTGCCGGGTCACCAGGAATGGCAACAACACGTCCGCGATCCGCGAAAACTCCCCCGCCCGCGTCACGAGATAGTTCTCGTGACAGCCATAGGAGTTACCCGCCGAATCCGTGTTGTTCTTGAACAGGAAGATATCCCCGCCGATCCCCTCGTCGGCCAGCCGCCGCTCGGCGTCGACCAGCAGATCCTCCAGGATCCGCTCCCCCGCCTTGTCGTGCGTCACCAACTGCACCAGGTCGTCACACTCGGCCGTCGCGTACTCGGGGTGCGAACCCACGTCGAGATAGAGCCGCGAGCCATTGGACAGGAACACGTTCGACGAACGCCCCCAGGACACAACCCGCCGGAACAGGTACCGCGCCACCTCGTCGGGCGAGAGCCTGCGCTGGCCGTGAAAAGTGCACGTGACCCCGAACTCGGTCTCGATGCCATAGATCCGCCGCTGCATCCCCCCAGAGTAGGCGCTGGACCCCCTTCCAAGGTGCGCCGTTCGGGCGTCGACACGCGGACGACTCCGTCGCGGACGGTGAAAAAGCGCCCGCAACGACCACCCCGCACGCCTGTACTCAGCGTTTTCCCAGCTCATCCGGCCCCGGTCGATCTTCCTTCACAGTTTCCCAACGAATCACCGGCGATTCCGCCAGTCGTGTCAACTCCGCCCATCCCACCACCGGCCCGGACACGAAAAAGCCTGCCCGGACCACGCCCGGACAGGCTTTTCCCACCCATGACCACTACGACTTGGCGGAACCGCCCTCGTCCTTCTTCCCCTCGTCACCCTTGCCGTCCTCGCCCTCCGCCGCGTCCCCGGCGGGCGCGCTCGGCAGCAACGCGTCCAGCGCCGCACCGGAGATCCGCCGGAACGCACGACGCTGCCGCGCCCGGTCCAGCACCGCGACCTCCAGCTTCACCGGATCGGCCTCGGCGCTACCGTTCCCGGCCCCCGCGGGCGACCCCGAACGCGGCGCCCGCAACGCCGCCACCGCCACCCCGAGCGCCGCCTCCAGCTCCCGGTCCGCCTCGTACGACTCCTTCAGCTTCGACGTGATCGAGTCCGTCTGACCACCCATCACCACGAACTCCGGCTCATCGACGATCGACCCGTCGTAGGTCAGCCGATACAGCTGGTCATCCGCCGAACTCGCCCCGACCTCCGCGACACAGATCTCCACCTCGAACGGCTTCAACTGCTCGGTGAAGATACTGCCCAGCGTCGCCGCGAACGCGTTCGCCAGCGCCCGCGCGCTCACGTCCCGCCGGTCGTACTGATACCCCTTCAGATCCGCGTGCCGGATACCCGCCACCCGCAGGTTCTCGAACTCGCTGTAGCGGCCCACCGCCGCGAACCCGATGTGGTCGTAGATCTCCGAGACCTTGTGCAACGTCGCCGACGGATTCTCCGCGACGAACAACACCCCGCCGCGGTACTTCAACACGACCACGCTCCGGCCACGCGCAATCCCCTTGCGCGCCATCTCGGACTTCTCCCGCATCAGCTGCTCGGGAGAGGCATACAACGGCATCGTCACGACGTCGGCTCCAGATAGTTGAAGAGGTTCAAAGACAGAAGGACCGGGACCGGCCTACGACCGGCGCTGCCGACCACGCTCGACACGATCCGCGACCACGGCCTCGGCCACCGTCGAGGTCTGCGACTCGGGCAGCGCCACCGCACCCTGCTCCGCGGTGACCGTCACGACCGTCGGGAAGATCCGGCGCACCAGATCCGGACCACCGGTCGCCGTGTCGTCGTCCGCCGCGTCGTACAACGCCTCCACCGCGACCCGCACCGCACCCTCGGCGTCCGCGTCCGGATCGTGCAGCTTCTTCAACGCCGACTTCGCGAACAGCGAACCCGAACCGATCGCGTGATACCCCGCGTTCTCCTCGTACCGGCCACCCGCCGCGTCGTACGAGACGATCCGGCCCGCGTGCTTCGCGTCCTCCGCCTCCAGGTCGTACCCGACGAACAACGGAATCGCCGCGAGGCCCGCCATCGCCATCTCGAGATTGCCCTTCACCATCGCGGCGAGCTTGTTCGTCTTGCCGTCCAGCGACAGCGAAACGCCCTCGATCTTCTCGTAGTGCGCCAGCTCCACCGCGTAGAGCCGCACCATGTCCACGGCCAGCCCCGCCGTACCCGCGATCCCCACCGCCGAATACTCGTCGGTGATGTGCACCTTCTCGATGTCCCGATTGGCGATCAGGTTCCCCGTCGTCGCCCGCCGGTCACCCGCGATCAGCACACCACCCGCGAACGTCACCGCCACGATCGTCGTCCCGTGCGGCGCGCCCAGCTCCGCCGCCGACGGCACCGCACGACGGTCCGGAAGCAGCTCAGGCGCCTGCGCCCGCAAGAAGTCGGTGAACGACGACGACGCCGCCGAGAAGTACGCGGCGGGCAGAGCGGGCCCCGAAAAACCTGGAGTACCCGAGATCTTGTCCATACGTGCTCAAGATTCCCATCTGTGCTGATCAGTGCTGGTCACGATCCGCGCCGGACACCCGCTCCCCGGCCTCGCCAAGGCCGGAGAGCACCCCGACGCGGATCGACGACCACCCGGCTGGTCCTACGGCGGGGCGGCGCACCCGCGACGGCTATTCGCCGCCCTTCTGCACGTACGCGCGCACGAAGTCCTCGGCGTTCTCCTCCAGGACGTCGTCGATCTCGTCCAGGATCGTGTCCACGTCCTCGCCGAGCTTCTCGCGTCGCTCCTGACCGGCAGCACCGGTGTCCTCGAACTCCTCGTCGGAGTCACCACCGCCGTGCTTCTCGATCTTTTCCTGCGCCATCTCGCCTCCCGGTGTGGCTGATGATTCCTAGCCTACCCAGCGGCCCCGACTTTTCGGGTGCGCGCCGCCAACGAAGTGAACACCGGCTAGTCCGAACCGGTGAGCGCCTCGACCAGCTCCTCCGCCGTCGCCGCGTCGTCCAGAAGCTTGCCGACATGGGCCTTCGTCCCCCGCAACGGCTCCAACGTCGGAATCCGCACCAACGACTCCTTCCCCACGTCGAAGATCACCGAATCCCACGAGGCCGCCGCGATCGAGTTCGCGTACTTCTCCAGCGCACGACCACGGAAATACGCCCTGGTGTCCGACGGCGGCGCCGTGATCGCCGCCTGCACCTCCTCCTCGGACACCAACCGCTTCATCGAACCCCGCGTCACCAGCCGGTTGTACAGGCCCTTGCCCAGCCGCACATCCGAATACTGCAGATCCACCAGCCGCAACCGCGGCGCACCCCACGCCAGCTGATCCCGCGCCCGGTACCCCTCCAGCAACCGCAGCTTCGCCGGCCAGTCCAACCGGTCCGCACACTCCTGCGGATCCCGCGCCAACGCGTCCAGCACCTCACCCCACACGCGCAGCACCTCCTTCGACGCCTGGTCCGCACCCGTGCGCTCCAGATTCGCCGCCGCGATCTCGTGATACGCGAACTGCAGGTCCAGCCCGGTGTACTTGCGCCCGTTCGCCAGCGCCACCTTCGCCTTCAACGTCGGATCGTGACTGATCTGGTGCACCGCCCGCACCGGCTCGTCCAGCTTCAGCTCGTCGAACCGGATCCCCGACTCGATCAGGTCCAGCACCAGCGCCGTCGTCCCGACCTTCAGATACGTCGAATACTCCGCCATGTTGGCGTCCCCGATGATCACATGCAGCCGCCGGTACTTGTCCGCGTCCGCGTGCGGCTCGTCCCGGGTGTTGATGATCCCGCGCTTCAACGTCGTCTCCAGGCCGACCTCGACCTCGATGTAGTCCGCGCGCTGGGAAAGCTGGAACCCCGCGTCCTCGCTCTGCTGACCGATCCCGACCCGGCCCGAACCCGTCACCACCTGCCGCGAGACGAAGAACGGCGTCAACCCCGCGATCACCGCCGTGAACGGCGTCGACCGCTGCATCAGGTAGTTCTCGTGCGTGCCGTAACTCGCGCCCTTGCCGTCGACGTTGTTCTTGTACAACTGCAACGGCGGCTGCCCCGGCACGGTGGCCGCCTTCAGCGCGGCCTCCTCCATCACCCGCTCCCCGGCCTTGTCCCAGATGACCGCGTCCCGCGCGTTCGTCACCTCGGGCGCCGAGTACTCCGGATGCGCGTGGTCCACGTACAACCGCGCCCCGTTGGTCAGGATGACGTTCGCCGCGCCCAGATCCTCGACATCCGGATCGTGCCCGGGACCACCCGGACCGGTCAGGTCGAACCCGCGCGCGTCCCGCAACGGCGACTCGACCTCGTAGTCCCAGCGCGCCCGCCGTGCCCGCGGCACATCCGCCGCCGCCGCGTAGGCCAGCACGACCTGGGTCGAGGTGAGTACCGGGTTCGCCGTCGCGTCGCCCGGCACCGCGATGCCGTACTCGACTTCGGTTCCCATGATCCGCCGCATGTCCACCACCCTACGGGGTCCCCCTCGTGGAACGATGCAGCCATGCCAGGCAGTGACGAACTCGTTGCCCTCTATGACAGCACCGGCCACCCGGTCGGCGAGGCCACCCGCCCCCGGGTACGCGCGGAAGGCCTCTGGCACGCCGCCGGCGTCGTCCTGGTCCGATCAGGTGACGGACAGGCCGTGTACGTGCACCTGCGCACCGCGACCAAGGACACCTTCCCGTCCACCTGGGACTGCTGGGCCGGCGGCGTGGTCGCCGCCGGCGAAACCCCCGCCGAATGCGCCCGCCGCGAACTCGCCGAAGAACTCGGCGTCCACGGTGTGGAACCCGAACCCCTGTTCACCAAGATCTACGACGACGGCTCGATCCGCTGTCACAACTTCGCCTTCGAAGTCCGCTGGGACGGCCCCATCCACCACCAGGCCGAAGAAATCGTCAAAGGTCACTGGATGCCACTCGACGAACTCCGCGCCTGGATCGACGACCCGGCCAGCCCCTTCATCCCCGACGGCCGCCTCGGCGCCCAGGAATGGTTCCGCCGCTACGGCTGAGCGGGCAGCTTCGCCACTACGAGCGGCAGCAACCGCTTCGCCGCGTCCACCGCCCTCGCCTCCGTACTCGCCGCCACACTGAGCACCGAAACCAGGTTCCCCTTGGCGAGCCACACCGTGCACGTCCCGCCCACACACCACGCCCGCTGCGCGGACACCCCGGGCTGCGCCGGAAGCGTTACCGGCCTGCCCTCGCACCGCGCCGCCGCGACGACCTCCTCGCCCCGCCGCTGCGCGTACACACTCACCTGATGGCTCAGCACCGCACCACTCGCGTACCGCCAGCTCGCCGACCGCTGCGCCGCCCCGGCCGCATCGACCAGACACCCGGAAGCCTTCCCCGTATCCGGGTGCACGCCCTCCTCGGCAACGTCCTCATCGGACAACAACGCGAGCGCCGGATCGACCGCCCGCTGGGTCACCGCCCGGCTCGGCGGCGGAGCGACCGACGTCGACGGCGCGGGCGCGGCCGAAGGAGTGCTCGTCGGGGTCGGATCGTCGTAATAGGTCTCGAGATCGTTGGGCCGATCGGCGCATCCGGCCAGCCCGAACAACGCGACCGCCGCGACAGCGAGCACCCGACCTTGACGCACCTGCTCCGGCCTCCCCCGCGCTCGGCGATCCCGCACTGCGGCGAAGAATAGTCCAGCTGCTCAGTCCCACCCGAGGTGGGATCGGTGCCGCCAGTAGCCCACCGGATCCTCGGCGAGATCGGCCAGCTCGGCCTGCTCCTCCTCGGTCAACCTCAGCGCGGCCGCACGCAGGTTCGCCGCGAGTTGCGCCGGGCTCGCCGGCCCCAGCACGGCGACGTCGGCCCAGTCCCGCGCGAGCACGGCGGCGACAGCCACCGCGTCCGCACCGACCCCGTGCGCCGCGGCGATCCGCGCCAGCGCCGAGGGCGGCTCGACCGCGAGCCTGCCGTTGGCGAGGGTTTCCTTGACCAGCACCCGTTTCCCGGCCGCGTGTGCCTCCGCCAGCGCGGTACCCGCCGACGGTTCGAGCACGTTCCAGGTCGACTGCACCGCCGAGAACACCGGCTGTCCGTCGACCTCCAGCGCGAACGCCTCGCGTATCGCGTCGGCCTGCGCCGGACCCGAGGTGGAGAAGCCGACCTCGACCCCGTCGGCGGAAAGCCCGGCCAACGCGCCGATCAGCCGCGCGTCGGTGAAAAGTGGACTGTCCACAGTGAGCGAATGCACCTGGTACAGCGACACACGGTTCCCCAGCAGCGCCCGGGTTTCCGCCCACTGCTCGCGGAACCGGAGCTCGGTGTGCTCCTTGACCTCGTGTACCTCGGCGTCGAGCCGCCAGCCACCGACGTAGCGGTAACCCCACTTGCTCGACACCGTGACGTCGTCCGGAGCCCGCTCGGTCAGCCATCCCGAGAGGAACTCCTCCGAGTGACCGTAGGAACGAGCGACGTCGATCCACCGGACGCCCGCCGCGTAGGCGTCGTCGAGCACCGCGTGGGTCGCGGCCTTCATCGCGTCGATGGTCCGCTCCGCAGGCAACGCCCCCTCGCGGCCAAGATTGATATAGGCGGGCCTGCCCAGCGCGGCGAGCCCCACCGCGATGCGGTTCATGCCTCTCCCTGTCGTTGCGGGTTTTGGAAGGTGAGTGATGTACGGAAGGTGAGACGAACTTTCATTTCGTTCACCACGCCGTATAGGTCGTTATACATTTTTGTGGCGGAGGATGGCGAGCCACTGACTGGAGTTCTGGGCCTGCCGGTGGAGTTTCTCGAGCCGGGCCGCCGGAGCGCGCACGTAGCCCTTGCCGAAGACGGGGGCGATCTGACGGAGGCTGGCTCCTTCTTCGCGGGCGGCGAGCAGTGCCCAGTCGGAGGCGTCCGCGCAGGCGGCGGAGGCGCGGCGCAGCTCCCCCAGCAGGTCGATGAGCTCGGGGGCGCTCAACTCCCCCGCCTGGACCGCGGCGGCGGCGGTTTCGAGCCAGGCCATGACGTCGGTTTCGGTGATCGGTGCCCGTGGGCGGCCGGTGCTGTGTTCGCTCACGGCGCCGAAGTATAGGGCGTTATACACCTTTTGCGGTGGTGCGACACGGCTCGTTGACCGGGATTCGACCCCGCCCTAAACTGACCGAAGAACCAATCTGGTCAGTCAGTCAGTCAGTCAGGAGCTGGGCATGGGACCGGGCAAGGCCTCCCGCATCCTCGACGCGGCCGAGGCGCTGCTGAGGGATTTCGGCTATCGCAAGGTCACGGTGGACGAGGTCGCGCGCCGCGCGGGCATCGGCAAGGGCACCGTGTATCTCTACTGGCCGAGCAAGCTGGAGCTGTTCGGCGCGGTACTGACCCGCCAGTCCGCCGAGCTGGTCACCAAGCAGCTGGCGGTCGTCCGCGCGGACCCCGCGGAGGTCCGGGTGCATCGCGCGATGCGCTGGGCTTTCGTCGAGATCATGGGGCGCCCACTGGCCAGGGCGTTGCACACCGGCGACTACGCCATGTTCGGCGACCTGCTGACCTCGGACGGGAACGCCGGCCGGTTCTTCGTCGGCAAGATCGAGACGACCGGACGCTATCTCGCGATCCTGTACGAGCACGGTCTCCTTGCCGACGACCCGGCGGCCGATCCCCTGCTCCCCTACCGGCTTTCCGCCGCGGTCACCGGTTCCTTCCTCTTGGAGGCCGCACCGGGCTCCGCTGATTTCGCCTTGGCGCAGAAGGCGGACGCGCTCGCGACGACGTTGCGCCGCGCCTTCGAGCCCCCCACCGAACCGTCGCCGGCCGCGCTGCGCGCCGCGGCCGACGAGCTCATCGACCTCTACCGGCACTGGCTGGCCGAACTGACCAGCTCCCTTCCCGCGGAGTACTCCCATGACGCAAACCTTCGCTGAGGTACTGATTCTCACCGTGTCCGCGCTCGGCGTTGGCGTGCTGATGTTCGTCACCGGGGTGATCCAGCCGGTGATGAACGCGATGGACGAGACGGCGTTCAAACGCTTCCTGCCCGCGCTCTACCACCACGCGATCCGGTCGGTTTTCGCCGTTTCCGTCTCACTCGTCACCTTCGTGGCGATGATCCCGTACTTCATCTTCTACGGCTTCGATCACTGGTGGTTCATCGCCGGGCTCATCGTGTTCACGATCTCGTCGGTGGTCAGCAAGATCCTCAACCTGCCGATCTACCGGAAGGTCCCGGAACTGCCCGACGAGGACACGGCCGGTCTGCGCGAACAGCGCCGCAAGCTCACCACCGCCAACTTCGTGCGCGCGGCACTCGGCTTCGTGTCCGTCGCGCTCATGACGATCCAGCTCGCCGGCGCCTGAACACGACGTCGGAAAACCACTCGCCAAACGTCCCCCTCGGATCGTTGACTGACCACGAAAGATCACGAAGTGGGAGGTCAAGTGGGACGTTTCGGCATCGCCGCGCGGTTCGCGCTGCTGGCGACGGTGTGGGGCGCGAGTTTCCTGTTCATCAAGGTCGGCCTCACCGGCCTCTCCCCCGCGCAGGTGGCGCTGGCGAGAGCCGGGTTCGGTGCGCTGGCACTGCTCACCGTGCTGCTCGTCCGCCGCAGGCCCCTACCCCGCGATCCGGTGCTCTGGGGCCACCTCGCGGTCGTCGCCGTCCTGCTGTGCGTGTTCCCGTTCCTGTTGTTCTCCTGGGCCGAGCAGTACATCTCCTCGGGCCTGGCCAGCATCTTCAACGCCACGACGCCGCTCATCACGATGCTCGTCGCGGCCGCCGCGCTGCGCGCCGAACGGCTGACCACGCCTCGGATCACCGGACTGCTGCTGGGTTTCCTCGGCGTGCTCACCATCGTCGGCGTCTGGCGGGGCATCGACATCTCCCACGAGCTCACCGCGCAGCTGGCCTGTCTCGGCGCGACGACGTGCTACGGCTGCTCGTTCGTCTACATGCGCCGGTTCGTGTCCCCGCGCGGGGCCGACCCGGTGACAATCGCCTTCGGGCAGACCGGTTTCGCCACGGTGGTTCTCGGGCTGCTCGTGCCCGTCGTCGCTCCCACGCCGGTGCACCTGACCGTGCCGGTCGTGCTCAGCATGCTCGCGCTCGGCGTGTTCGGCACCGGGATCGCCTACGTCTGGAACGCCTCGATCATCGCGGCCTGGGGCGCCGCGAACGCCTCCGCGGTGACCTACCTCACACCGGTCGTCGGCGTGCTGCTCGGTGTCGTGGTGCTCGACGAACCGCTGAGCTGGAACCAGCCGGTGGGTGCCGTGCTGGTGGTACTCGGCATCCTCGCCGCGCACGACCGGCTCCGGCCGCGACCGAAGACCGTCGCCGAGCCGGAGCACACCGCCGCGGGCCGCTGAAATGGCTGTGGGCACCGGGATCCGGTGCCCACAGCCATTTATTTTGGTCCGTTGTCAGAGGTATTGGCCCGTGTTCGTCGCGGTGTCGATCGCCCGGCCGGAGTCCTGGTTCTTGCCGGTGACGAGCGTGCGGATGTAGACGATCCGCTCGCCCTTCTTGCCGGAGATCCGGGCCCAGTCGTCCGGGTTGGTGGTGTTGGGCAGGTCCTCGTTCTCCGCGAACTCGTCCACGATCGCGTCCAGCAGGTGCTGCACGCGCAGGCCGGGCTGCTTGGTCTCCAGCACCGACTTGATCGCCGACTTCTTCGCCCGGTCCACGATGTTCTGGATCATCGCGCCCGAGTTGAAGTCACGGAAGTACAGGACCTCCTTGTCCCCGTTGGCGTAGGTGACCTCCAGGAACCGGTTGTCGTCGCTCTCCTCGTACATCCGCTCGACGGTGTGCTGGATCATCGCGTCGAACGTCGCCTTGTGATCCCCGCCGAACTCGGCGAGGTCGTCGGAGTGGATCGGCAGCCCGCCGGCGAGGTACTTCGAGAAGATGTCCTTCGCGCCCTCGGCGTCCGGCCGCTCGATCTTGATCTTGACGTCCAGCCGGCCGGGCCGCAGGATCGCCGGGTCGATCATGTCCTCGCGGTTGGAGGCGCCGATCACGATGACGTTCTCCAGCCCTTCCACCCCGTCGATCTCCGACAGCAGCTGGGGCACGATCGTGGTCTCCACGTCGGACGACACGCCCGACCCACGGGTGCGGAAGATCGAGTCCATCTCGTCGAAGAACACGATCACCGGAGTGCCCTCGGAGGCCTTCTCGCGGGCCCGCTGGAAGATCAGCCGGATGTGCCGCTCGGTCTCGCCCACGAACTTGTTCAGCAGCTCGGGACCCTTGATGTTGAGGAAGTACGACTTCCCGTCCGCGGCTTCGCCCCGCGCCTCGGCCACCTTCTTGGCCAGCGAGTTCGCCACCGCCTTGGCGATGAGCGTCTTCCCGCAGCCGGGCGGGCCGTAGAGCAGCACGCCCTTCGGCGGGCGCAGCTGGTACTCCTGGTACAGATCCGCGTGCAGGAACGGCAGCTCGACCGCGTCCCTGATCTGCTCGATCTGCCGGGCCAGACCACCGATGTCCTCGTAGCGGACGTCCGGCACCTCTTCCAGCACGAGGTCCTCGACCTCGGCCTTGGGCACCCGCTCGTAGGCGTAGCCGGCCTTGGAGTCCACCAGCAGCGAATCACCCGGCTTGAGCGTCTGCTCGGCCAGCAGATCCGAGAGCAGGACGACCCGCTCCTCGTCCGCGTGCCCGACGACGAGGGCACGAGGGCTGCCGCCCTCCTCTTCCGCCGCCAGCACCTCGCGCAGCGCGCACACCTCACCGGTGCGCTCGTAGCCGCCGCCTTCGACGACGGTGAGCGCTTCGTTGAGCCGCAACGCCTGGCCGCGGCGCAGCGACGCGATCTCGACCGCGGGGGACACCGAGACCCGCATCTTGCGGCCCGCGGTGTAGACGTCCACCGTGTTGTCCTCGTAAGCGGTCACGAACACGCCGTAACCGCTCGGTGGCTGCGCCAGCCTGTCGACCTCTTCCCGCAGTGCCAGCAGCTGGCCACGGGCCTCGCGGAGGGTTTCGACCAGTTTCGTATTGCGCTCGGTGAGCTGGCTCACCCGTTCCGACGCCTCGGCGAGACGTTGCTCGAGTACACGATTCTGCCGCGGTGAATCGGTCAGCTTGCGACGCAGCAGCGCCACTTCCTCTTCGAGAAAACGGATCTGTCGTGCCTGCTCACTCGCCGTCGCCGGGGCTCCGGTCGCTTCTGAAGGGTCGGCCTCCTCGCGCCGACCTCCGGGAAGGTCATGATGCATCGGGCACCTCCTCGGAGTGCTTTTCATTCCACGGTACCGGCGATCACCGACAATAAAAGGCCTTTCCGCATCACAAGATCGGCGCGTCGCGGTTTCTTCCCCCGCTCAGCACGGACATAACCGCAGCGCAAGCGGCCATTTCGGTGTCGGGTGGCCACTTCGCGTCCCGGTAGGGCGTGTCGCGCGAAGCGAGCAACGCCGGAGTACCCGCGTCCGCGCCCGGCAAACCGATCTCCGCCGCCCTAGCGCGGCGCGACGGGCGCACGGTGGCTAGCATCGGGCGGGCGCGCACCGGACCGGTGGCCTGGCATTTGGCGAGAAGCAACAGGGGGACCTCTCATGACCTACCCGCCGCAGCAACCCGGCGGCCAGCAGCCCGGTCCCTACGGCGGGCAGCAGCCCGATCCCTACGGGCAGCAGCAGTACGACGGCGGCTACCCCCAGTCCGGTCCCCCGCAGTCCGGCGCGTATCCCGGCGGGACGCCGCAGTTCGGCCAGCAGGGGCCCTACGGGCAGCCGCCGCAGGGCGGGTACCCGCAGTCGGGCCCGCAGCCGCAGCCCGGCTACCCCGGCGGGCCCCAGCAGTTCGGGCAACCGGACCAGTACGGGCAGCAACAGCCCGGATACGGCGAGGCCTACGGCCAGCAGGGTGGTTTCGGCGGGTACCCGCAGAGCGGTTTCGCCGAACCCGGGTTCGGCGAAACCCCGCCTGCCAAGAAGAAGACCGGGCTCATCGTGGGCATCGCGATCGGCGCGGTGGTCGTCGTCGGCGGCGGGGTCACCGCCCTCGTCCTGGCCCTCAACGGCGGCGACAAGAACCCGATCGCCGCGCCGCCACCCTCCAACAGCCAGCTCGCGCCCCCGCCGTCCTCCATGCCCGGCGGGAGCACGCCGAGTTCGCCGAGCGCCTCGAGTTCGAAGTCGCCGTCCGGCCCCGCCCCCGGCGGCAAGGCCGACCCGCAGGAGTTCTTCGACGCCGTCCTCGGCGACTACCGCGCCGGGGACGGGACGGCGCTGGAGACACGGGTCTGCCGCGCCACCACCCCCGGCAAGCCGATCGACGTCGAGAAGGTGCAGGTCGAGCTGTCCGCCCCGCCCACCGTCGCGCCGGACGGGCAGACCGCGACCGCCCGCTACCGGGCCCAGCCGGTCAGCGCCGGCAAGATCGTCGACGGCACGTTCACCGCGAACAAGGTGTCCGGTATCTGGTGCCTGGCCAGTGTCAAGGCGGACAAGAAATGAGGAGGCCGCCACCGCGGTGAAACGCCAGCTGGTCGCCGGAGCGGTCCTGCTCGGCGCGGTGGCCGCCGGGGCGGTGGCCGGGCTGCTGCTCGTCGCGCCCTCGGGACCCGATCCCGAACCGCGGCCGTCACCGGTCCCCTCGCCGACGACGGAGTCCCCCGCTCCGCCGGGCGCGGACGTGGCGGCGGTGAACGTCGTCGCCAAGGCCATCGCGGACGCCATCACCCGGCACGACTCGGCCGCCTACGGCAAGCTCACCTGCCGCCCGCAGACCGCCGAGGCACTGACCGCGCTCCAGCGCACCTGGGACGCCGCGGGCGAGGTCACCGCGACGCTCCCGAAACCGCCGGACATCCGCGGTGAGTCGGCGACGGTGGTCGTGCACGTGGAGGGCGCGGCCGGGCTCAAGAACACGCCTTTCCCGCTGCACCGGATCGACGGCCGCTGGTGCGTCCCCGGCTGACCGCGCCCGCCGGGTGATCAGCCCTTGCTCGGCCTGCGGTGCACGCGGGGCGACTGCGTGCCGTCGGCGAGACGGCGCGCGGTGAGCAGGAACGCCGTGTGCGCGACCATCCGGTGGTCGGGGCGGACGGCGAGGCCGACGACGTGCCACGGCCGCATCAGCGTCTCCCACGACTCCGGTTCGGTCCAGCACTGCTGTTCCCGCAAGGCTTCCGTGACCCGGGACAACTGGGTGACCGTCGCGACGTAGACGGTCAGCACCCCGCCGGGGACCAGGTGCGCGGCGACGTTGGGCAGTTGTTCCCACGGCGCCAGCATGTCCAGCACGACCCGGTCCACCTCGCCGGTGTGCGTGGCGAGGTCGGCCACCGTGAGCGACCAGTTGTCCGGCTTCTCCCCGAAGAACTTGACCACGTTCCGCTCGGCGTGCTCGGCGTGGTCGTCCCGGATCTCGTAGGAGGACACCCGCCCGCCGGGGCCGACCGCGCGCAGCAGCGAGCAGGTCAGCGCGCCGGAGCCCGCGCCGGCCTCCAGCACCCGCGCGCCGGGGAAGATGTCGCCCCACATGACGATCTGGGCGGCGTCCTTCGGGTAGATGACCTGGGCGCCGCGCGGCATCGAGAGCACGTAGTCCGGCAGCAGTGGCCGCAGCGCCAGGTAGCCGCTGCCGCCCGTCGAGGTCACGACCGAGCCCTCGGGCATACCGATCAGCTCGTCGTGCGCGAGCGCGCCCCGGTGGGTGTGGTACTCCCCGCCTTCGGCGAGCGTGATCGTGTAGTGCCGCCCCTTCGAATCGGTCAGCTGAACCCGGTCACCTGCACGAAACGGTCCGCTGACCGACAACTGATCCTCCACGCTCACCCCGCATTACCGAGGAGAGATCTTCGCAGGTGGTCCCTTCGCGAACGGACCCGGGTGTCACGCCGGGTGTCTGCCGCGGCCCAGCGCGGCGCGCAGGTCCTCCCTGCGCAGCACGCCCGCCGGGCGGCCCTCGTCGTCGACCACCAGGAACTGCCAGGCCGGGGTTTCCCTGACCCGCTCGGCGATCTCCTCCCCCGGTTCCGAGGCGAGCAGCACGGTCTCGGCACGGATCGGCTCGGCCGCGAGCTCGGCGGGCGCGTGCGGGGAAGTCCCGGCGAGCTGTTCGGCGGCCGACTCGTCGAGCAGGCCCGCGGCGACGCCGTCCGCCCTGACCAGCACCACCCCGCGGCCGGCCGACGCCGCCAGCGCGTCCGAGACCGGGCTCTCCGCGGGCAGTTGCAGCACCGGGCGGACCAGTTCGGTCAGCACCAGTCCCTCCGGCCAGCCGCGCCGCGTCTCCGCCGCGAGCTCGGCGCGCGCGCCGAGGATCACGAACCACGCGGTGATCACGCAGACACCGAGGCGCAGCCAGCGGTCCTCGCTGCCGAGCGCCAGGCCCCACAACGCCCAGACCAGCAGCGCGGTGGCGACGAGCGCGCCGCCGGCGACCGCGGCGCGGGTACCCTTGGCCCTGGTCCCGGTCGCCGCCCAGACGCCGGCGCGGACCAGCCGCCCGCCGTCGAGCGGCAGGCCGGGCAGCAGGTTGAACAGCCCGACCGCGAGGTTCGCGACGGCGCATTCCGCGACCAGCAGCCAGATCGGGCCGGCCGGGGCCGCGAACAGCAGCAGCGCGCAGAACCCGCCGAGCAGCAGCGACACGATCGGCCCGGCGGCCGCCACGAGGCCCTCCTGCCCCGGCCGTCGCGGGGTCCGCGCGACCTCCGCGAGCCCGCCGAGCAGGAAGAGGCGGACCCGGCGGACGGGGATCCCCAGGCGCAGCGCGACGACCGTGTGCCCGAGCTCGTGCGCCAGCACGGACAGTCCCAGCAGCACGGCGAACCCCGCGGCCAGCAGCCATGAGGTCAGCGTCGTCGCCTCCGGCAGCAGCCGCCCGACCAGCGGCGCGTACAGCACGACCACGATCAGCGAGCCGATCCACCACGAGGGGGCCAGCAGCACCGGCACGCCCCCGACCCGGAACAGCCGGAGCCCACCCTCCGGCGTCGCGGTACGGGAGGGCCCTGCGCCGTGCTGGCTGGTCGCGGACATACCTCGCAGGGTAAGGCCCGTGGTGTGGGGGCGCGGTGATCTGGGTCCGACCTGGACGAGTGGTGTCGCTCATGTGACCGTCTCGCGGCACCCGTGCGTTTCGCGCGCCGGGACTGTCGGTGCCCGGCGCTACGCTCTGCCCATGCCCGACACCGAGACGGTCACCACCGCCGACGTACTCCCTCCCGCGGAGGCGGCATCAAACGCAGCCGACGTACTCCCTGACCCGGCGGCGGCATCAAGCGCAGCCGGTGCCGCGCCGCGCAGACGTCCCGCGCTGTCGCCGTCGCGGGCGAGCGACTTCAAGCAGTGCCCGCTGCTCTACCGGTTCCGGGCGGTCGATCGGCTGCCGGAGGTGCCCACGAAGGCCCAGCTGCGGGGCACGCTCGTGCATTCGGTGCTGGAGCGGCTGTTCGCGCTGCCCGCCGCGGATCGGCTGCCGCCGCGGGCGAAGGAACTGCTCGCTCCCGCGTGGACGGAACTGTCCGCCGACCGTCCGGAGTGGACGGAGCTGTTCGAGGGGGAGGACACCGCGGACTGGCTCGCCTCGGCCGAGAAGCTCATCGACTCCTACTTCGGTCTCGAAGACCCGCGTCGGCTCGAACCCGAGGCGTGCGAGCTGCACGTGGAGATCGAGCTCGGGTCCGGGGTGCTGCTGCGGGGGTACGTCGACCGGGTCGACGTCGCCCCGACCGGGGAGATCCGGGTGGTCGACTACAAGACCGGGGCCGCGCCGCGTGAGATCGGCGAGGCCAAGGCGATGTTCCAGATGAAGTTCTACGCGGTGGTGCTGTGGCGGCTGCGCGGGGTCGTGCCGCGGCAGCTGAAGCTGATGTACCTCACCGACGGCCAGTCGCTGGCCTACACACCGGACGAGGCCGAGCTGCTGCGCTTCGAACGCACGCTGGAAGCCATCTGGCAGGCCATTCTCAAGGCGGGCAGGACGGGGGACTTCCGGCCGAATCCCGGCAAGCTGTGCAACTGGTGCGACCATCAGGCGCACTGCCCGGAGTTCGGTGGCACCCCGCCGCCCTACCCCGGGTGGCCGGAGCCGGGCGCGGGCGAGGAGACGCCGCTGGACAGGGCGGACTGACGACCGTGGCGGACGCGTTCTATCTCCCGCTGCCCGACGGGCGGCTGCTGGCGACCCCGCACACGGCGGGGCCGTGGTCGCCCGACGCCCAGCACTTCGGCCCGCCGTCGGCGTTGCTCGTGCGCGCGCTCGAAGCGGCCGAGACGGGTGAGCATCCCGGGCTGCTCGCCAGGGTCACCGTCGAGATCCTCGGTCCGGCGCCGGTGGGGGCCGAGCTGTCCGTGCGGTCGTGGCTCGACCGGCCGGGCCGTTCGGTCGAGTTGCTCGGCGCGGAGCTCGCCGCGGGCGACCGGGTCATCGCGCGGGCGTCCGCCTGGCGGATCGCGACCTCGGACACCGCCGCGGTCGCCACCGGCGACGAGGTCCCGTTACCACCGCCGGAGAACTGTCCCGAGGCGCCGTGGCCGCCGGGCTGGCGTGGCGGCTATCTCGAAGCGATGGAGTGGCGTTCGGTGCGGGGCGGGACGACCGAGCCCGGCCCGGCGGCGGTGTGGGCGCGCCAGCGGCTCCCACTGGTCGACGGGGAACAGCCGAGCGCTCTGCAGCGCCTGTTCGCGGTGGCCGACTCCGGCAACGGCGTGTCGAACTTCCTGCCACTGGACCGGTGGTGGTTCATCAACTCCGAACTCACCGTGCACGTGCGCCGTCCGCCCGCCGGGGACTGGATCGGGCTGGACGCGGCCACCGCCGTCGGTCCCCACGGGGTCGGCACCGCCACTAGTACGCTGCACGACGGCTCCGGCCCGGTCGCCACCGGCGCGCAGGCGCTGCTGGTCCGCCCGCGACAGGCCGGAGGTGAATAGCTGGGCGCGAGGGCGGCGGATCCAATAACCTTCGCGGAACGACGGACAAGGGAGTGTGGTGAAAGTGGCTTGCGTGGCGGTGCGGGTAGCGGAATCTCAGACGCCCTCTCGCTCCGGGATCGCCTCCTCGTGAATGCCGATTCACCACGTCGCCGCTGTCCTCGCGAGAGGACGCCTGAGAACCCGCGGCGGTGCGAGCTGACGGCCCACAGCAAGCGGCTCCGCCGCTTATGAAACAAAACCCAGAGGAGCGCTCCGGCATGCAGATCACCTCGGTGGTCAACCAGAAGGGCGGGGTCGGCAAGACCTCGCTGAGCGTCGGCACCGCGGCCGCGCTGGCGGAGCGGGGCCGCCGGGTGCTGCTCGTCGACCTCGACCCGCAGGGCCATGCCACCACCGAGATGCTCGGCCTGTCCGAGGTCCCGGTGAACGCGCCCAGCCTCGCCAAGGCGCTCACCAAGCTCTGGAAGGGCCCGCTGGAGGAGCTCGTCGTCGCGCATCCGCGGAGCAATCTCGGCCGGGGCGGGGCGTTCGACGTCATCCCGACCTCGCCAGGGATGTTCGACCTGATCCGGCGGCTCGACCAGTTCCGGGTGCCCGGCTGGCAGCTGGCCAGGGTCATCCAGTTCGCGAACTACGACCACGTCATCATCGACTGCCCGCCCGCGCTCGACGTGCTCACCAACAACGCGCTCGCCGCCTCGCACGGGATACTGGTGCCGGTGCAGCCGGACAAGACCAGCATCCGCGCGCTGCGGCTGCTGGCCGACCAGGTCCGCTACGTCGAGCAGACCGTCGGGCGCCAGCCGATCGCGTGGTACGGGCTGGTCCCGGGTCTCTACCGGCGGCCGATCTCGCACTACGCCGCGGCGGCCCTGCAGGAGATGTACAACTTCGGTATCCCGATGCTCTCGCACGTCCCGCTCGGCGTGGTGATGAACGAAGCCGCCGCCAACGGCGTGCCGGTGACGACGTACGCGCCGGAAACCCTTCAGGCGGTGTCGTTCCGGGAAATCGCCGAGACTCTCGACGGGTATCTCGCGCACAACCCCGGCCCGATCGAGCCCGCCGAGGAGGAGTTCGTCTTCGAGGACTTCATCTCCGAGGTCGCCGTCGCCCGCAACCACAACGACAACGGCGCCAGGAAGAAGCTCTACGACCTGCTGCCGAAGAAGCCCCAGCGCCCTCGCTGACCAACGGCTCATCAGGGCAGGTCGGAGTCACCGCCGAGATTCTCGATCATCCGGCGCAGCACGTTCAGTGCCGCGACGTACTCGTCGGTGGTGATGCCGAGATGTGTCTGGACGTGTGCCTTGCCGGTGCGCTCCCGGGCCCGTGCGAGCCCGGCACGCCCCGCCTCCGTGAGCGTCAGCGCTCCGCCTTCTTCGGCGAGCCAGCCCCGGCCGGCGAGGTCGTCGAACACCGCCGCGAAGTCGGTGTCCTGATCGTCGAACGGGGAAAGGCGCGCGGTCAGCCGCTCCCGGTTCCAGCCGCCGGGATTTCCCGCGACGTGGTTGAGTGTCCACCAGTGCGGCTGGGTCAGGTTCTCTGTCGCCAGTTCGGCGCGGATCCGGCCGACCACGGCCCGGCACGCCGCGCCGCTCCAGTACCCGATCGGCTGCGCGGCCAGCTGTTCCCGTGTGTAGTTCTTCATGTCCACCATCCTGGAAGCTCCAGATTGGTGGAGGTCAAGCACGACGACGCCGTGAGGAAGCTCTCCCGAAGCCCGGCACGCCACCGGGACGTGTGCGGACGGCTCCGTCCAGCGGTGCCCGAGCGCCCTCCGGCGCCGCACACTGGCGAGATGAACACCGCAAACAGAACAAAGTGGACAGTCGCCACCGTCGCGCTGACCGGTCTCGCAGTCACCATCCCGGCCACAGCCACAGCCACGGCCGCGCCGGTGACCGCCGACTGCACCGCCACGGTGAACCTCCAGCCGCGCTGGACCGTCACCTGCTCCGCGCCCCATCCGGTCACGATCCGGCTGCAACGGTGGTGGCACTGGCTCGGCCAGACGGAGTCCCACTACGACGCGTGGGACGCCAACCACCTCGTCCAGGCGGGGGTGCCGTGGAGTGACGGGGTGCTGTTCTTCCCGGAACAGCTCACCGATCGGCTCTGCGTCGCGGCCTTCCAGGACCGGACGGTGCCGATCTCGCCCCAGCTCTGTCGCTGAGGCGAACTCCTCACAACCGGCAGGACCGGATGTCCGAGGCCAGTACGGCCTTCGCCCCGGCCTCGGACAGCTCGTCCATGATCCGGTTGACCTCCTTGCGCGGCACCATCGCCCGCACCGCGACCCAGTCCGCGTCGGCGAGCGGCGCCACGGTCGGCGACTCCAGGCCGGGGGTGATCGCGATCGCGCGGTCGAGCAGGGAGCGGGGGCAGTCGTAGTCCAGCATCATGTAGTGCTGGGCGAACACCACGCCCCGCAGCCGCGCGGCCAGCTGCGTCTTCGCCTTCGCCTCGGTGGCATCCCGGCGCTGGAGCAGCACGGCCTCGGACACGCAGATCGGGTCGCCGAACGCGACGAGGTTGTGCTGGCGCAGCGAGCGTCCCGACTCGACGACGTCGGCGATCGCGTCGGCGACCCCGAGCTGGATCGAGATCTCGACCGCGCCGTCGAGCCGGATGACCTCGGCCTCCACGCCGTGGCGCTTGAGATCGTCGCGGACCAGGCGCGGATAGGACGTGGCGAGCCGTTTCCCGTGCAGGTCCTCGGGTTTCCAGTCGCGCCCGGCCGGGGCGGCGTAGCGGAAGGTCGAGCCGCCGAAGCCCAGGCCGAGGAGTTCCTCGACCGGGGCGCCGGAGTCCAGCGCGAGGTCCCGGCCGGTGATGCCGAGGTCGAGCTCGCCGGAGCCGACGTAGATCGCGATGTCCTTGGGGCGTAGGAAGAAGAACTCGACGTCGTTGACCGTGTCGAGCACCGTCAGGTCCCGCGCCTCATGCCGCCTGCGGTACCCCGCCTCGCTGAGCATCTCGGCCGCGGCGGCGGCGAGGGCTCCCTTGTTCGGCACGGCAACACGCAGCATTTCGCTTCTCCTCGGATTCGGCGCGCGACGGCGTCACAGGTAGCGGTACACGTCCTCGGTCGAGAGGCCCCGGCCGAGCATGAGCACCTGCACCCGGTAAAGCAGCTGGGAGACCTCCTCGGCGAGCCGCTCGTCGGACTCGTGCTCGGCGGCGATCCACACCTCGCCCGCCTCTTCGAGCACCTTCTTGCCCTGCGCGTGGACACCCGCGTCGAGTGCGGCGACGGTGCCGGAACCGTCGGGACGGGTACGCGCGCGCTCGGCAAGCTCGGCGAACAGCTCATCGAAGGTCTTCACGCCGCAGATCCTTCCATCCCCGCCCGGTCCCCGTCGCTCCGGGCCGGTGGCGTGCCGCCGATCTCACACCACCGGACCACGGCCGGGGCGAATTCGATTGGCCCGCCCGGCGCCGTGCCGCACCATGGCCTTATGCGCTTCTCGATCAACATCCCGAACTTCGGGGACTTCGCCGATCCGAGAGCGGTGGCGACGACCGCCGCGGCCGCCGAGCAGGCGGGCTGGGACGCCCTGTTCGTCTGGGACCACGTGGTGCACGACAAGCGCGAGCGCCGGGGGCAGCCCTTCGGCGACCCGTGGATGCTGCTGACCGCGGCGGCGCTGGCCACCTCGCGGCTGCGGCTGGGCACCCTGGTCACCCCGGTGCCGGGGCGGCGGCCGGAGCACCTGGCCCGGCAGGTCGCCACGCTGGACTTCCTCAGCGGTGGCCGGGTCGTCTTCGGCGCCGGGCTCGGCGGCCCGATCGCGGACGAGTTCGGCAGCTTCGGCGAGCCCACCGACCCGGTCGTGCTGGCCGAACGTCTCGACGAGGGCCTGGACCTGCTGCGGCGTTACTGGTCGGGCGAGCAGGTGAACCATCGCGGGCGGCACTACCGGGTCGAGGACGTCACCCTGCTGCCCGCGCCGGTGCAGCGCCCCCGCCCGCCGGTGTGGCTCGCGGGGATCTGGCCGAACCGCCGCCCGTTCCGCCGGGCCGCGCGCTGGGACGGCGTGGTTCCCCTGTTCAAGACCGCCGGGCATGGCAGGATCCCGCATCTCGACGAGGTCAGGGAGCTGGTCGGCTACGTCCGCGAACACCGCGCGGACCAGCCGGATACCCCGTTCGAGATCGTCCTCGGCGGCGCCACTCCGGGCGGCGCGGCCGAGGCGGGCGAGCTGATCGCGCCGCTGGCCGGCGCGGGCGCGACCTGGTGGGACGAACGGCAGGTGCAGACCAGCGAGGACGTCCACCGGCTCACCCCGGTCCTGCGCCGCATCGACCAGGGACCGCCTTCCTGGTGAAAAAGATCCGGCCACCGATGTCGAGCGGGCGCGGGTGGCACCGTCCTTTGGTCAGAGGGTGGGCGAAGGGCCCACCGGAGACGAAGGGAACAGGCCGATGACGAAGGTGATCGCGGGCGCGAGCATGTCACTGGACGGCTTCATCGCGGGCCCGGACGAGACCGGCTTCGAGCACCTCTTCCGCTGGCTGGGTGCCGGTGACGTCGAGGTCCCGACCGCGAATCCCGGGCACACCTTGCGGATGTCGGCGGTCGACGCCGAGTACCTGCGTGATCAGTGGGACAACACCGGCGCCATCGTCGTCGGACGGCGGCTGTTCGACCTCACCGGCGGCTGGGGCGGAGCGCATCCGATCGGCCGCCCGGTCGTGGTGGTCACGCACGAAGCGCCGACGGGCTGGGAGGACACGCCGTTCACCTTCGTCACCGACGGGGTGACGAGTGCGATCGAGCGCGCCAAGGCCCTTGCCGGGGACCGGTGGGTCGGGGTCAACGGCGGCACCATGGCACGGCAGTGCCTCGAAGCCGGGCTGCTCGACACGATCGGTGTCGACCTGGTTCCCGTGGTGTTCGGCAAGGGAGTCCCGCTCTTCGGCGAGCTGGCGAACGCCCCCGTCCTGCTTGGCGCGCCCGAGGTCGTGGTGGGGTCGGGCGTCACCCACCTGCGGTACGACGTCCTCCGGTGAGCCCGCGCGGCTCAGAACAGCGTGCCGTGCTCCTGTTCGAAGTCGAGCAGGTAGCGCTTGCGGTCCAGCCCGCCGCCGTACCCGGTGAGCGAGCCGTTCGCGCCGACGACGCGGTGGCACGGCACGATGATCCCGATCGGGTTCTTCCCGTTCGCCAGGCCCACCGCACGCGACGCGGTGGGCCTGCCGAGCAGGTCGGCGAGTTCGCCGTAGGACCGGGTCTCGCCGTACGGGATCTCGCACAGCGCCGTCCAGACCAGCCGCTGGAACGGGGTCCCGCCGAAGGAGAGCGGGACGGTGAACTCGTGGCGCTGTCCGGCGAAGTACTCCTTCAGCTCCGCCTCGGTCCGCGCGAAGACCTCGGCACCGGAGCCGGGCTCGCCGAAGGTCGACTCTTCGGGCCGGTGACGTTGCCTTTCCATGTAGAGGCCGCAGAGGGCCTCGCCCTCGGCGACCAGGGTCAGCGGGCCGAACGGACTGTCGACCACGGTGTGGGAACGCATGCTTTCTCCTTGCCGGGTAAGAAAAATCAGGCGGCGGGCAGGTCGTTGATCGGATGGTCACCGGTCGCCCACAGGTGCTGGGTGGCATAGGCCCGCCACGGGCGCCAGGCCGCCGCGTGCGCGGTCATCGCCGACGACCCGCCGATCCCGAGGGCCATACCCGCGTTCTTCACGCCGAGGTCGGTCGGAAGGAACGCGTCGGGGTCGCCCAGCGAGCGCATCGCGATGCTTTCGACCGTCCACGGGCCGAACCCGGGCAGGGCGGACAGCGCCGCCCGCGCCTTCCCCCAGTCACTTCCCGCGCCGAGATCGAGTCCGCCGAAGGTCAGCGCGTCGATCAAGGCGATCAGGGTGCGGCGACGGCTCCGCGGCATGGCGAGGGTCTCCGGGTCGAGACCCGCCAGCGCTTCGGCGCCGGGGAACAGGTGGGTGAGCCCGCCCTCGGGGTCCTCGACCGGGGTGCCGTGCGCGACCACCAGCCGGGCCGCGTGCGTCCGCGCCGCCGCCGTCGAGACCTGCTGGCCCAGCACGGCCCGGACGGCGAACTCGTCGCCGTCCACGGTGCGCGGCACGCGACGGCCGGGCGCGGCGGCCACGAGCGGGGCGAGCAGCGGGTCCCGCGCGAGCTGGCCGTCGACCGCGACCGGGTCGGCGTCGAGGTCGAGCAGCCTGCGGCAGCGGCTGATCGCGGTCGCGAGGTCACGCAGGTCGGTCAGGGTGAGCCGGCAGCCGATGTGGCCCCGCTCCGGGCGCAGGGCGACCACACCGTGCCCGTGCGGCAGCCGCAGGGTGCGGCGGTAGGCGCCGTCCCGCCACTCCTCGACGCCGGGGACGGCCGTGGCGACCAGATGGCCGAAGAGGTTGTCCGGGAACAGCGGCGCGCGATAGGGCAACCGCAGCACGAGCGTCCCCGCCGACCGGTCCGTCCGCGCGCGGCCGCGGGCACGGCCGCGCAGTTCGGTCGGGGACAGCGCGAACACCTCGCGCACGGTGTCGTTGAACGTCCGGATGCTGCCGAACCCCGCCGCGAGCGCGAGTTCCGCCATCGGCAGCTTGGTCGTCTCGATGAGCATCCGCGCGGTCTGCGCGCGCTGTGCCCTGGCCAGCGCCAGCGGTCCCGCCCCGAGCTCGGCCATGAGCTGCCGCTCGATCTGGCGGACGCTGTAGCCGAGCCGGGCCGCGAGCCCGCCGACGCCGTCGGTGTCGACCACCCCGTCCGCGATCAGACGCATCGCCCTGGCGACGAGGTCGGCGCGTTCGTTCCACTGTGGAGAGCCGGGGCTGGCGTCCGGGCGGCACCGCTTGCAGGCGCGGAAACCGGCCTGCTGCGCGGCCGCCGCGCTCGGGTAGAAGCGCATGTTCTCCGGTTTCGGCGGCACGACGGGGCAGCTCGGACGGCAGTAGATCCGCGTCGTGGTGACCGCGGTGTAGAACCAGCCGTCGAACCGCGCGTCCTTCGCCTGCACCGCCCGTACGCACCGCTCGAAGTCTTCATGCACCCGTCCAGCATCGCGGAGCCCCGGCCGCGGGGCTAGCGAAAACGCGACACGTACGTGGCTTCGTCCCCAAGGACCCCGTCAGCGCTTCTCGGGCGTCCGCCGAAACAACGTCCACTTCGGACGGAACAGCGGCGGCACTGCTCAGGCCAGCAGGGCGGCGAGCGTCGCCGCGTCCACCCCGACGAGGGACTCGCGGAACACCCGCCGCTCCCCCGGCTCGACCTCGACGTCGTTGGGCACGACGAGCACGGTGCAGCCCGCCGCGGCGGCCGATTCGGTGCCCGGCGGCGAGTCCTCCACCGCCACGCACCGCGCCGGGGACACCCCGAGCAGCTCGGCGGCCTTGAGGTAGGGCCGGGGATGCGGCTTGTTCAGCCCGTCGACCTCGTCCCCGCACACCGTGACCGCGAAGAACTCCCGCCCGATCGTGTTCAGCGCCAGATCGGTGAGGCCGCGTTCGGTCGAGGTGACCAGCGCCATCGGGACGCCCGCGGCCCGGAGCGCCGTCAGCGCTTCACGCGCTCCCGGCCGCCAGGGCAGCGCGTCGTCGAACAGCCCGGCGGTGCGGCGGCGGACCCACTCGCTGGTCTCCGCGACCTTTTCCGGCGTCACCGTGGTGCCAGTCACTTCGAGCAGGTACGTCGAGGTCGCGTCCATGTTGGACCCGACCAGCGTCATCCGCTGCTCCTCCGACAGGGTCCCGCCGAGCCATTCCGCCGCCTCGTAGAGGGCGACGTCCCACAGTTTCTCCGAATCGACGAGCGTGCCGTCCATGTCCCACAACACGGCGGCGAGTCCGTCCGATGTGGACGGTGAGGTCACGGGGCCCCCTTTTCGGGTCAGGTGTTGAAGTACTTCGCTTCCGGGTGATGGCAGACGATCGCGTCGGTCGACTGCTCCGGGTGCAGCTGGAACTCCTCGGACAGCTTGACACCGATCCGCGATGGCTCCAGCAGCTCCACGATCTTCGCACGGTCCTCCAGATCGGGGCACGCCCCATACCCGAGCGAGAAGCGCGCGCCCCGGTAACCGAGCTTGAAGAACTCCTCGACGTCGGCGGGGTCCTCCTCGGCCACCGCCACGCCACCGGCGAAGCGCAGCTCGTGGCGGATCCGGCAGTGCCAGTACTCCGCCAGCGCCTCGGTGAGCTGCACGCCGAGACCGTGCACCTCCAGGTAGTCGCGGTAGGAGTCGCCGGCGAACAGCTCGTTGGCGTAGTCGGCGATCGGCTGGCCCATCGTGCACAGCGTGAGCGGGACGACGTCGACGGTCCCCTCCGCCACGGCCAGCTCCCGCGGCCGGTAGAAGTCGGCCAGGCACAGCCGCCGGTCGCGGCGCTGGCGCGGGAAGGTGAACCGCAGCCGTTCCGGCGCGTCCGGGCGCGGCTCGGCCAGCACCACGACGTCGTCGCCCTCGGCCACGCACGGGAAGTAGCCGTAGACCACCGCGGCGTGCGCGAGGACACCGTCCGCGGTCAGCCGGTCCAGCCAGTACCGCAGCCGCGGCCTGCCGTCGGTCTCCACCAGCTCCTCGTAGGTCGGCCCGGTACCGCCCCTGGCCCCCTTGAGACCCCACTGCCCCATGAACGTGGCGCGCTCGTCGAGCATCGCCGCGTAGTCGGCCAGCGCGACGCCCTTGACCACGCGTGAGCCCCAGAACGGCGGCGCCGGCACCGGAACGTCGGTGGCGACGTCGGACCGCGCGGGCGGCGGTTCTTCGCCCGCCTCCCGCTCGGCCTGCTTCGCCCTGCGGGCCTCGGCGATCCGCAGCGAGCGCTCCCGGCGTTCCTTGCGCTCCCGCCGCTTCTTTTCCGCCTCCGCGTCCACGATCGGCGTCTCGCCGCGTTTCGCGGCCATGATGGCGTCCATCAGCCGAAGCCCCTCGAAGGCGTCCCTGGCGTAGCGGACGTCACCGAGGTACAGCTCGGTCAGGTCGTTCTCGACGTAGGAGCGGGTGAGCGCGGCGCCGCCGAGCAGCACGGGCCAGCGGGCGGAGACCCCTCGGGAGTTCATCTCCTCGAGGTTCTCCTTCATGATCACCGTGGACTTGACCAACAGCCCGGACATCCCGATCGCGTCGGCACCGTTCTCCTCCGCCGCGTCGAGGATCGTCGTGATCGGCTGCTTGATGCCGAGGTTGACGACCTCGTACCCGTTGTTGGACAGGATGATGTCGACGAGGTTCTTGCCGATGTCGTGCACGTCGCCGCGGACGGTCGCCAGCACGATCCGGCCCTTGCCGCTGTCGTCGTCGGACTCCAGGTGCGGTTCGAGGTGCGCGACCGCCGCCTTCATCACCTCGGCCGACTGCAGCACGAACGGAAGCTGCATCTGACCGGAGCCGAACAGCTCGCCGACGGTCTTCATCCCGGCCAGCAGCGTGTCGTTGATGATCTCCAGCGCCGGCCGCCGCGTCAGCGCCTCGTCCAGATCGGTGTCCAGCCCGGTGCGCTCACCGTCGACGATCCGCCGCTCCAGCCGCTCGAACAGGGGCAGCGCGGCCAGCTCCTCCGCGCGCGAGGCCTTCGACGAGGCGGCGCTGACGCCCTCGAACAACGCCATCAGCGCCTGCAGCGGGTCGTAGCCCTCGCGGCGGCGGTCGTAGATGAGGTCGAGCGCCACGGCTCGCTGCTCCTCCGGGATCCGGGCCATCGGCAGGATCTTCGACGCGTGCACGATCGCGGTGTCCAGGCCGGCCTGGACGCATTCATGCAGGAACACCGAGTTCAGCACCTGGCGGGCCGCCGGGTTGAGACCGAAGGACACGTTCGACAGCCCCAGCGTGGTCTGGACCTCGGGATACCGCCGCTTCAGCTCGCGGATCGCCTCGATCGTTTCGACCGCGTCCCCGCGCGACTCCTCCTGCCCGGTGCAGATCGTGAAGGTGAGCGTGTCGATGATGATGTCGCTGTGGCGCAGCCCCCAGTTCCCCGCCATGTCCTCGATCAGCCGGGCGGCGATCTCGACCTTCTTCGCCGCGGTCCTGGCCTGGCCCTGCTCGTCGATGGTCAGCGCGACCACGGCGGCGCCGAACTCCTTCGCCATCGCCATGACCCGCTGGAACCGCGACTCGGGCCCGTCGCCGTCCTCGTAGTTCACCGAGTTGATCGCACACCGGCCGCCGAGCCGTTCCAGGCCCGCGCGCAGCACGCCGACCTCGGTGGAGTCCAGCATGATCGGCAGCGTCGACGCCGTCGCGAGCCGCCCGGCCAGCTCGGCCATGTCCGCCTCGCCGTCGCGGCCCACGTAGTCGACGCACAGGTCCAGCAGGTGCGCGCCGTCCCGGGTCTGGTCGCGGGCGATCTCGACGCAGTCGTCCAGCCGTCCCTCCAGCATCGCCTGCCGGAACGCCTTCGAGCCGTTGGCGTTGGTGCGCTCGCCGATCATCAGCACGCTGGCGTCCTGCTGGAAGGGCACGGCCTGGTAGAGCGAGGACACCCCGGGTTCCGGACGCGGGCGGCGCCGCGCCGGGGCCAGGTCCGCGACGGCGGCGGCCAGCTGCCGGATGTGCTCATCGGTCGTGCCACAGCAGCCGCCCACCAGGCCGACGCCGAACTCCCGGACGAACCCGGTGAGCGCCTCCGCGAGCCCCTCCGGGCTCAGCGGGTACACCGCGCCGTCCGGGCCGAGTTCCGGCAGGCCGGCGTTCGGCATCACCGAGAGCGGGACCCGCGCGTGCTTGGACAGCTGCCGCAGGTGCTCGCTCATCTCGGCGGGCCCGGTCGCGCAGTTCAGGCCGATGAGGTCGATGCCCATCGGCTCCAGCGCGGCGAGCGCGGCGCCGACCTCGGTACCGAGCAGCATCGTGCCGGTGGTCTCGACGGTGATCGAGGCGATGATCGGGATCCGCCTGCCCTCGGCGGCCATCGCGCGGTGCGCCGCGATGATCGAGGCCTTCGTCTGGAGGATGTCCTGCGTGGTCTCGACGATCACCGCGTCCGCCCCGCCCGCCAGCAGCCCGCGGACCTCCTCGAAGTAGGCGTCACGCAGCGTCGTGAAGGGCGCGTGCCCCAGCGTCGGCAGTTTCGTGCCAGGGCCGACCGAGCCGAGGACGAACCGAGGCCGCTCCGGCGTCGAAAACTCGTCGGCGACCTCGCGGGCCAGCCGGGTCCCGGCCTCGGCCAGCTCGAAGATCCGCTCGGGAATGTCGTATTCGGCCAGGTTCGCGTAGTTGGCCCCGAACGTGTTCGTCTCGACGGCGTCCGCGCCCGCCGTCAAATACCCCCGATGGACGCCCCGGACTACATCCGGACGGGTGATATTCAGTATCTCGTTACAGCCCTCGAGACCTGCGAAATCATCCAGACCGAGGTCGTGGGCCTGCAGGGCGGTACCCATCGCACCGTCGGCTACCAGGACCCGGGTGCGGAGGGCGTCGAGTAACGGCGAGGCGAGGCGATCGGACATGCTGAACAGCGTACGGCCGCAGGGTCGTAGGCTGGTCAAGTGAGTGAGCCCGTCGACGAAACCCAGCGGCCTGATGAGCCGGGCAGCGCCCCGGAGCCCGACCGCGCCGAAACGAACCGCCCCCTGATGGTCGTCGCCTTCGAAGGCTGGAACGACGCCGGGGACGCGGCCAGCAGGGCGGTCGAGCATCTGCAGCTCAACTGGGACGCGACTCCCCTGGCCGAGCTGAGCCCGGACGACTACTACGACTACCAGGTGAGCAGGCCCACCGTCCGCATGGTGGACGGCGTCACCCGGCGGATCGACTGGCCGACCACCCGGCTGTCGGTGTGCCGCCCCGACGGGCTCGACCGCGACGTCATCCTCGTCCAGGGCCCCGAGCCGAACATGCGCTGGCGGGCCTTCTGCGCCGAGTTGCTCGACCACATCCAGCAGCTCGACGTCGCCGTCGTGGTGACGCTCGGTGCGCTGCTCGCCGACACCGCGCACACCCGGCCGGTGCCGGTCACCGGGACGGCCTACGACAAGGAGACCGCTTCCCTGTTCCATCTCGACCTGAACAACTACCAAGGCCCGACCGGCATCGTCGGGGTGCTGCAGGACTATTGCGTCCAGGCCGGGATCCCGGCGGTCTCGATCTGGGCCGCGGTGCCGCACTACGTCTCGCATCCGCCGTCGCCGAAGGCCACCCTGGCGCTGCTGCGCAAGCTGGAGGACGTGCTGGACGTCGAGATCCCGCTCGGCGCGCTTCCCGAGCAGTCCGAGGAGTGGGAGCGCACGGTCACCGAAATGGCCGACGAGGACGAGGAGATCAGCGAGTACGTCCGCGGCCTGGAGGAACGCGGCGACGCGGACAACGAGTTCACCCTGGAGGACGTGAGCGGCGACAAGATCGCCGCCGAGTTCGAGCGGTACCTGCGCCGCCGCAGGCCGGGGCAGGACGGCCCCGGCCTCCGCTAGACGGGCCCCGCGCCGCCGTCAGGAGGGCCAGAGGACACGGCGCAGCGGGACCGGGCCACGGGACCGCTTGCGCCACTCCCTCGGATAGCCGAGGGAGACCTCCTCGAACCGGACGCCGTCAGCCTCGGTCGTCCTCGGGATGTGCAGGTGCCCGTAGACGGCCACCTCCGCGCGATAGCGCAGGTGCCAGTCCTCGGTCCGCGTCGTCCCGCACCACAGCGCGAACTCCGGCCAGTACAACGGCGCCGTCGGGTGCCGGTGCAGCGGCCAGTGCGACATGAGCACCGTCCCGTGGTCCTCCGGGATCGCGTCGAGCCGCTCGACGCTGGTCTTCAGCCGGTCCGCGCACCACGCCTGGCGGGTCGGATACGGGTCGGGGTACAGGAAGTACTCGTCGGTGCAGACCACCCCCGCGTCCCGGGCCTGCCGCAACGCGACTTCGAGCGTCTTGCCCTCTGCCTCGGGCGTGCGCCAGCTGTAGTCGTAGAGCAGGAACAGCGGCGCGATCGTCAGCGGCCGCGCCGCGTGCCGCCACACCGGGAACTCGTCCTCCGGGGTCAGCACGTCGATCGCACGGCAGCGCTCGACCAGGTGCTCGTACCGTGCCTGGCCCCGCAGCTGGCACTCGTCCTTGGCGGTGGTCCACAGCTCGTGGTTGCCCGGCGTCCAGATCACCTTCGCGAACCGCCGTCGCAGCACTTCGAGCGTTTCGACGACCGATTCGACCCGTTCCGCGACGTCGCCCGCGACGAGCAGCCAGTCGTCCGGGGTCTCGGGCACGACGTCGTCGACGATCGGGGCGTTGCCCTCGTGGGTCACGTGGAGATCGCTGGTGGCGAAGAGATACGGCACCCCACCACGGTAACCACCCTGGTGCCGGACAAGACAGCGAACGACGAATCGCACACCCGGAAAGACCGGACCTCGCCCTTGCTCGCGCCTACGGTGTCGGACATGGACGCGGACGGCTGGCTGGCGGACACCCGGACTTCTTACGACACGGTCGCGGTCAGCTACGCCGATCAACTACGTCACGCCGTCGATGGCGCGCCGTACCTGCGAGCGACGCTGGCTTTGTTCGCCGACGCCGTGCGGGCGGCCGGGGACGGACCGGTGGCGGACGTGGGCTGCGGGCCGGGGCACGTCACCGAGCACCTGGCCAGGCTGGGCATCGATGCTTTCGGCATCGACCTCTCCCCCGCGATGATCGAGGTGGCCCGGCGTGACCATCCCGGCCTCCGGTTCGAGGTGGGGTCGATGACCGACCTGGATCTCGCCGACGGTTCGGTCGCCGGTCTGCTCGCCTGGTGGTCGCTGATCCACCTGCCCGACAGTGTGGTTCCCTCGGTTTTCGGGCACTTCCGGCGGGTGCTGCGCCGCGGCGGACCGCTGCTCATCGGCTTTCACGTCGGTCAGGAGGTCCGGCTGAAAACCACGGGCTACGGCGGGCATCCCATGAAGGTGAACGTCCACCGCCGACAGCCCGGGCAGGTGGCGGGGTGGCTGCGTGCCGCCGGGTTCACCGTCGAAGCCCAGCTGCTGCTCGACCCGGACGAGGAAGTCCCGCAGGCCCTGCTTTTCGCCCGCCTCCGAACGACCGACGTTCCCGCTCCCGCGTAGACCTCCGGCGGGCGACGAGGACGATCAGGCCCGCGAGAAGGTAGAGGCCGGCCTGGACGTCGAGCAGCGCGGCCGTGCCGAAGACCGGGATCAACGCGCCCGCGAGCAGCGCGCCCGCCGACATCCCGGCAGCGACCATCGCGAACACCGTGCTCAGCACCCGGCCCGCCCGTTCCGGCGACACGATGCTCTGCACCTCGGCGAGCTGCCCGGCGCCGGTCAGGACCGCCGGTGCGCCCACGGCCATGAAGAGCCCCGCGTACACCCCGATCGCCGTCGTCACCGCCGCCAGGTTCCAGATCACTCCGGACAGCACGGCCATCGCCAGCGCACCCCAGCCCAGCAACGCGGTGGGCGCGACCCGGCGGGCGACCGTCGCCAGCGCGAGCCCGGCCGCCAAGCCCCCGATCGCCTGGACACCGCGCAGCAGACCGGCGTCGGCTTCGCTGCCACCCAAGGTGTCGAGCACATAGACCACGAAGAGCACCAGGAACATGCCCTGGGCCACCGAACCGAGCACCACCGCTGCGCCGACCGGGCGGAGCCGCCTGTGCCGGGCCAGCTCCCGCAGACCGTCCACCCAGGCTCGGACCACCGGCTCGCGGACCGTGGTACGTGGGGTGTTTTCCTTACGGCCGAACGGTTTGAGCAGCAGAAGCACCGCCGCGGCGAGCGCGGCGACGTATCCGGCCACCACCGTGCCCAGGCCCGACTCGCCCAGCAGCGCGCCGCCGAGCCAGCCCCCGGCCAGCCGCGCGACGCTCCCGTTGACGCTCATCAGGCCGTTCGCCGCCGTGACCTCGGTGACGCCGACGAGCTGCGGAACCAGCGCGTTGCGCGCCGGTTCGAACGCCGCGGCGAGCCCGGCCTGCGCCGCCATGACGACGTACACGACCGGTGCCCCGGTGAAGGACAACAGCGGGAGCACGACGATCGCCTGCCCCGCCGACACAGCGGTCATCACCAGCCGCCGGTCCCACCGGTCCGCGACCACCCCCGCGACGGGACTCAGCAGCACCATCGGCAGCATGCCGAGCACGATGCTCAGCGCGGTCGAGGTCGCCGAACCGGTGGTCCGGAAAAGATGGACCGGCAGCGCGACCTGGAGCATCCACTCGGCGCTCTCGGCGAAGAACGCCGCCACCCACAGCCGTCCGAAGCCCGGCTCCCCCAGTGGCCCCTTCACGCCTCCGGCCGCCCGTCGTGCGCGATCCGAGGGAAGGCCCGCAGGCCGACGTGCACCGGCCGCGCGTCCTCCGGCGCGTCGGCCCTGATCGTCGCCACGTACGGCCGGACCAGCGCGTCGATCGCGTCGGTCAGCCCGGCCAGCTCGGCCGGCGTCAACCGCAGCGCGTAGGTGCTGAGCCCGCTCGTGTCGCGCCATTCCGGCTCCAGTTCGTCCACGGTGTCCAGGAACCGCCGGGTCAGCTCCTGCTCACGTGCGAGGGCTGCGCCGACGACGGCGAGCCGGGCCCGCCGCGACGCCGGATCGCCCGGCTCACCGAGCTCGAAGCCCACCGCACAGGCCCGCCACGGACGCTCGCGGCCGTCCTCCGCCTCGGCCCGCTCCACCAAGCCGTACTGCGCGAGCTGACGGAGGTGCCAGCTGCAGTTCGAGGCCGTGGACCCGACCGCGGCCGCGCACTCGCTCGCCGTCCGCGGGCCGACGGCCATCAGGTGATCCAGGACGGCCGAGCGCAGGGGATGCGCCAGCGCCCGCATCAGCTCCACGTCTTCGATCCGCTTGCGCGGTGGCAGCTCGGTCATCGACCCCCCTTGCGAAAGAGTTCTTTCGAAAGTCTTCTTTCATAATTACCGTCGATCTGCGGACTGTCAACGCCTTCCGATATCCTTGACCCGTCAGTCACTGCACAGCGCAGCGACTGCTCCCGTTCGCTACTGCTTGGAAGCCGACCCGTGCCCGACCAGCGAGAACTCGCCACAGCCGCCGCACTGGCGCTCCCCCACTTCGTCAGCTCCACCGTGCGCTTCCACGCCGCGGTCGCCGAACGCCTCGGGGTGACCGCCACCGAACTGCACTGCCTGCACCTGGTCAGCGGCGGCGTTTCGGAGTCCCCGACCGAGCTCGCCGGCCTGCTCGGCATGACCACCGGCGCGTTCACCCGCATGCTCGACCGGATGGAACGCGCCCGGCTCGTCGAACGCGTCCCCGACCCCGAGGACCGGCGACGCCTCGCCGTGCGCCCGCTCCCCGACCGGCTGCCGGAACTGGCCGAGCTGTACGCGCCACTCGCCCGCTTCTTCGGCGACCGCTTCGGCGGTTTCGACCGCCGCCAGCTCACCGCCCTGCTCGGGTTCCTCACCGACGGCCGCGCGATCGCCGAACGCGAGGCGACCCGGCTGCGCGAGTCCCCCGAACACGTGACCCGCGTCATACCGGGTTGACTAACCCTACTCCCGTCGCATTAAGCTGTGCGCACTATGAGGAACTGAACCGCGCCCATCCCCGCTTCCGAGGCCGCGCCCGGTGGAGCCCACGCTCCCGTGCGCCACGACGCCCGGCGAGGACTTTCCCCTTCCACCCAGGGCCCGGTGACGCACCATGTCTCGTACGCTTTCCTTGCAGGCCAACGACCTCGTCTTCGGCTACGGCACCCGCCTCGTACTCAACGGCGTCTCGCTGACCGCCTCGGCCGGGCAACGGGTCGGGCTCGTCGGCGAGAACGGCGCCGGGAAGTCGACCCTGCTCCGGCTCCTCGCCGGGCTCGAACACCCCCGCTCCGGCGAGGTCCGGCGGGGCGACGACCTCGGCTTCCTCCTCCAGGAACTGCCCTTCCCGGCCACGGCCGCGTTCTCCGACGTCATCGACGACGCGCTCGCCGAAATCCGCACGGCCACCGCGCGGCTCGACGAGCTCACCGCCGCGATGGCCGAACGCCCCGACGACGCCGCACTGCTCGACGAGTACGGCCGGGTGCTCGACTGGGCACAGGCACACGACCTGTGGGACGCCGACCGCCGCGCCGAACTCGTCTGCGACGGGCTCGGCCTCGGTGGCATCGACCCGGCGCGGCGGCTCGGCACGCTCTCCGGCGGCCAGCGGTCCCGGCTCGGTCTCGCTGCGCTGCTCGTCCGCCGCCCGGAGACGCTGCTGCTCGACGAGCCGACGAACCACCTCGACGACGCGGCGATGGAGTTCCTCGAACGCCATCTCGCCGAGCTCACCGGCGTCGTGGTGCTGTCCTCGCACGACCGTGTGTTCCTCGACGCGGTGTGCACCGACATCGTCGATCTCGACCCCGCTCCGGCGGACCGGCTGGTCGGCGGCGCGACCCGGTACGGCGGCTCGTATTCCGCCTACCTCGGCCAGAAACGGGCCGAGCGGGCCCGCTGGGAACAGCGATACGCCGAGGAACAGGAGGAGCTCAAGGAGCTTCGGGAAACGGTCGCGGTCACCGCGCGCAACGTGGCGTACGGGCGGGGACCGCGGGACAACGACAAGTTCATCCACCACTTCAAGGGCGCCCGCGTCCAGAAGACGATCTCCCGGCGGGTGCGCGACGCCCAGCAGCGGCTCGAAGAACTCGAACGCGCGCAGGTCCGCAAACCGCCCGCGCCGCTGCGGTTCGCCGCCGAGCTGACCGGGAAGGCCGCCGGGGACGGACCCGCCGTCTCGGTCCGCGAACTGGAGGTGCCCGGACGGCTCAGCGTGCCGAGGCTGGACGTCACCGGCACCGCCCGGCTGCTCGTCACCGGCGGCAACGGCGCCGGGAAGTCGACGCTGCTGTCCGTGCTGGCGGGACGGCTCACGCCCGCCGGCGGAACCGTCCACTTCGGACACGGGGTGCGTGTCGGGATGCTCGACCAGGACGTCGAGTTCCCCGATCCCGCGCGGACCGCGCATCAGGTCTACCGGGAGGCACTGGGCGAACAGGCCCCGCCGCTGAGCAGGCTCGGCCTGCTGGCCTCCCGCGACCTCGGGCGGCCGGTCGGCACGCTGTCGGTCGGCCAGCGCCGCCGCCTGGCACTCGCCGTCCTGCTCGCCCAGCCGCCGGACGTGCTTTTGCTCGACGAACCGACGAACCACATCTCGCTGACACTGGCCGAGGAGTTGTTCGCCGCGCTCGGCTCGGCACCGGGAGCGGTGGTGATCGCCTCGCACGATCGGTGGCTGCGTCGCGACTGGACCGGCGATCGGCTCGAACTCGCCGACGGGAAGGTCGCCTAGCCGCACGCTCCGAAGGCCACCTTGAGGGACGCCAACGCCCTCAAGGTGGCCTTCAGCACACTGGACCTACCCCGACGCCCATGGGAAGACCATAGCCACTAGCGAAAGCGGAGCCGTATAGGTCGTTATACACCGTGGTGGGCGCCGAGACCTCCGGCGTCCACCACGGTGCCGGGGTTCAGAGGGCGATGCCGAGGAGGGCGTCGACCGCGGTCCGGAGCCGCTCCGGTGCCGCGGGGTCGGTGCCGTCGCGGCGGAGGGCGGCGTTCGCCCACGCGTCCACGGCCGCCAGTGCCTTCGGGGTGTCGAGGTCGTCGGCGAGGTGGTCGCGCAGCCGGGCGATGGTGTCGGCGGGGTCCGGCCCGGCGGGCAGGGAAACCGCTTCCCGCCAGCGCGCGAGCCGGGTTTCGGCCTCGGCGAGCAGGTCGGCGGTCCACGGCCGGTCGGTGCGGTAGTGCCCGGCGAACAGGGCGAGCCGGATCGCCCCGGCGTCCACCCCGTCGGCACGCAGCCGGGAGACGAAGACCAGGTTCCCCCGCGACTTCGACATCTTCTCGCCGTCGAGGCCGATCATCCCGGCGTGCACGTAGTGCCGCGCGAACGGTCCGTCCCCGGCCACCGCCTCGGCGTGGGCGGCGCTGAACTCGTGGTGCGGGAAGACCAGGTCGGAGCCGCCGCCCTGGACGTCGAAGCCGAGGCCGAGCCGGTTGACCGCGATCGCGCTGCACTCGATGTGCCAGCCCGGCCTGCCGGTGCCGAGCTCGGACTCCCACGACGGCTCACCGGGCCGCGCCGCCCGCCAGAGCAACGCGTCGAGCGGGTGCCGTTTGCCCGGCCGCTCCGGATCGCCGCCCCGCTCGGCGAAGAACTTCGCCATGGTCTCGGCGTCATAGTTCGACTCGTAGCCGAACCGCCCGGTCGCACTGTGGTCGAAGTAGACGTCGGGGTACTCGGGATCGTCCACGCGGTAGGCGCTGCCGTTGGCGATCAGCTTGGCGATGACCTCGACGATCTCCGGGATGCTCTCCACGGCGCCGACGAACTCGCGCGGCGGGATCACCCGCAGCGCCTCCATGTCCTCGCGGAACAGCGCAGTCTCGCGCATGCCGAGCACGATCCAGTCGTCGGAGTCCCGCTCTGCTCGTTCGAGCAGCGGCTCGTCGATGTCGGTGACGTTCTGGACGTAGTGCACCTCATGCCCGGCGTCCCGCCACAGGCGGTTGACCAGGTCGAACGCGAGGTAGGTCGCGGCGTGCCCCAGGTGGGTCGCGTCGTAGGGGGTGATGCCGCACACGTACATCCGGGCGGTCTCCCCCGGCGCGGTCGGGCGGATCTGCCCGGTCGCGGTGTCGTGGAGCCGGAGCGGGCGGGGGGTGCCGGGGAGCCGGGGCACGTCGACCGATGACCAAGTCTGCATACCCTCGACTCTAAGCACCGCCGCCGCCACACTCCCGACCGGTGGGAAAATCTCACGTCCGGGGCGGCGCCGGACGGTCCCCGCCCGTCCGGCGCCGCCGGGTCAGCCCTGCCCGGCGCGGGCCGCGTTCGCCCGGATCGCGTCCCGCACGAACACCCCGATCCCCGGCCGCTGCTCCGGCTCGCGGATCAGGAAACCGAGCTGTACCGGCTCGGACACGTACAGCTCGGCGATGCGCTGCTGCATCTCGTACCCGCACTCCCCCATGAACCGGCCGAGCATCGCCCGGTGCTCCTCGGCCAGCGCCATCGCCTCCGCGCCGTCCGGGGCCGCGCCGCCGTCCAGCAGGGCCAGCAGCCTGCGGACCCAGTCCGCACGGGCCCGCTCGCCCTCGGCCAAGTCCTCTTTGGACATCTCGGGCGGCCGGGCCCGCCACTCGGGCGTGTGCCCCCAGCGGCGCACCGCCTCCTCCTCGTAGCCCGCCGGCTCGCGGAAACCGCCGAACACCTCGAGCTTTTCTTCGGGCGTCAACGCGTTGCCCATCAGCTTCGCCTCCATCGTGCGTTCGACGAGCTCGGCCATCCGGCCCAGCCGCGCGATGCGCTCCTCGAGCAGCGCGTGCTGGTGCCGCAGGTGCTCGACGGCCCCGGCCCCGGGGTCGTCGAGGATGGCCGCGATCGTCTCGAGGCCGAATCCGAGTTCCCGGTAGAACAGGATGCGCTGCAGCCGGTCGAGGTCGTCCTCGTCGTAGCTGCGGTATCCCGCCGTGGTCCGCCCGCTCGGCGCGAGCAGCCCGACCTCGTCGTAGTGGTGCAGCGTGCGGACGGTGACGCCCGCCAGCCGGGCCACCTCGCCCACCGGGTACCCCATCGTGCCTCCCTTCGGCCGTTCCGGCCCTGACGAGGTCCACCCTGGAGCCTCACGTGACGTGAGGGTCAAGTGTCGCCCGGCCCGGCAGTCCGGTCAGCGACGGCGGGTGTGCAGGAAGTCGCTCACCACGGCGGCGCCGAGCCCGTCCGGATCCGGAGCGAGCACCCGGCCGCCCGAGCGGCGCGCGATCATCTCGACGAACGCCGTCAGCCGGGGGTCGTCCCCGAGCCGGAACACCGTCACCGCCGCGCCGAGCTTCGCGATCCGGTCCACTTCGGACAGTGTCTTGTGGATGGTCGCGGGCTCCGGCGGGTAGTCGAACACGGCCTCGCCGTCCGGTTCCAGATGCGCGGTCGGTTCGCCGTCGGTGACCATCAGCACCACCGCCTGCGCGTCGGGATGCCGTCGCAGGTGACGGCCCGCCAGCAACAGGGCGTGCTGGGCGTTGGTCCCCTGCTCCCAGGTCCCCTCCAGGCCGATCAGCTCCGGCAGCTCGACGGGCGTCGCGTAGCGGCCGAAGGTGATCAGCTGCAGGGCGTCGTTGCGGAACCGGGTGCTGATGAGCTGGTGCAGGGCGAGCGCGGTCCGCTTCATCGGCAGCCACCGGCCCTCCTGGACCATCGACCACGACGTGTCCACCAGCAGCGCCACCGCCGCGCGGGACCGGTGCTCGGTCTCCACCACCTCGACGTCCTCGACGTCGAGACGAACCGCGCCGGTGCCGGTCGACACCGACCGCAGCACCGCGTTGCGGATCGTACGCGGCACGTCCCACGGCTGCATGTCCCCGAACCGCCACGGCCTGCTCGCCCCGGTCGGCTCGCCGGCCGCGCCCGCGGACTCCGTCTCGCGCTCGCCCGCCTTCCCGCGCAGCGCGTTCACCACCTCGGCGAGCGCGGTCTCGCCCAGCCGGCGCAACGCCTTGGGCGACAGACGCAGCGTGCCGTCCGGCGCCCGTTCGAACAGGCCCTGCCGCCGCAGCTCGCGTTCCAGCTCGGACAGCCGCCGCGCGTCGACGCCCGCGTCGGGGCCGAGCTGCCGTTCGAGCGCGTCGAGGTCGATGTCCTCCAGCCGCGCGCCGGGATAAGACTGGCCGAGCTGCTCGGCGAGCGCGTCCAGCTCGGCGAGGTCGGACATCGCCCGCGCGCCTTCGCCGAGCCCCAGCGGGTCCTGGCCGCGGAAGCGCTCGGACGAGGTCCAGTCCTCGCCCGGCCGCAGCGCGCGGAGCTGAGCGTCCAGTGTGGACAGTTGCTGGGCGAGCCGGGGATCGCCGAACGCCTGCTGGGTCAGCTCGGCCAGTTCCGCGCGTTGTTCCTCGGTCATCGAGTTCAGCATCCGCTGCGCCGCGGCCGAGCGTGCCGCGAGGACGTCGACCAGCTCTTCGACGTTCTGGGGATTCTCGGGGAAGAACTCCCCGTGGCGGCGCATGAACTCCGCGAACCGCTCGTCGATGTCGTCGACGCCGCGCGCGTGCGCGTTCAGCAGCGCGTTGAGGTCCGACAGCATCTGGTTGACGCGTTCGACGTCCTCCGGGCCCGCGTTCTCCAGCGCCTGTTTCATGCCCTGGAACCGCGAGTCCATCAGCTCGCGGCCGAGCAGGTCCCGGATCCGTTCGTAGTTCTCGCGTCCCTGCTCGGACCGCCACTCGTACTCGGCGAGCTCGCGGACGGCCGCGGCCGTGCCCGGCGGCAACGCGTCGAGCTGGGCCTCCCGGAAGCGCGCGTCGTCGTCCGGATCGGGGAACAGCGCGCGGCGCTCGGCGTCGAGTGCCTCCTGGAGCAGCCGCTGGACCTCCTGCAGGGTCCCGTCGAGGCGATGCCGTCGCTGGATCTCCGAACGGCGCTGCCACAGCCGCCGGGTCAGCTCGTCGAGCCCGGCCGTGCGCTCGGTGCCCCGGCGCAGCAGTTCCTCCAGCGCCGACCGGGGCGACGCCCCGGCCATCACGTCGCGGCCGATCTCGTCGAGCGCGTCACGCAGGTCCGCGGGCGGCGCGAGCGGGTCCGGCCCGTCGTGCCACGGACCGTAGGAATATCCCTCGGGCAGCAACGGCATTATTCGCCGTACACCGTCGTGCCCTCGCCGGAGTCCTTACTGACCCGGCGGGCGAGGAACAGCGATTCCAGTGCCAGTTCGACCGCCGAGGCGATCCGTCCGGCCGGCTCGTCCGCCGACACCCCGGCGCGCTGCGCGACCTCGTGCAGCACCGGCAGTTCCGGGAGCGCGGACAGCACGTCCCGGCCTGGCACGCGCTCCCCCGTCGCGACCAGGTGCCCGTCGGCGACGGCGTCGGCCAGCGGGCGCAGGTCGAGCCCGGCGAAGCGCTCGCGCGCCGTCTCCGCGAGCGCGCGGCGCATCAGGTGCACGAGGTGCTCGATCTCGCGGCCCTCCTCGCCGGGCTCGAACTCGATCTTGCCGCGCAGCACGGCGGGCACCGCGTCGAGGTCGACCGGACGGGCGACCGCGGGCTGCTCGCCGGTCAGCGCGGAACGCCGCAGCGCCGCCGCGGCGACGGTCTCGGCCGCCGCGATCGCGAACCGGGCCGACACCCCGGAGCGCTGGTCGATCACCGGGGAGTCCCGCAGGTTCCGCACGAACCGGGAGAGGACCTCCAGCAGCGGCTCGCCGACCTCCGCGACGAGGCGGGCCTCCTGCCGTACCACCGCGACCTCGGCCGCGACGTCGAGCGGGTAGTGCGTGCGGATCTCCGCGCCGAAGCGGTCCTTGAGCGGGGTGATGATCCGGCCGCGGTTGGTGTAGTCCTCCGGGTTCGCGGTCGCTACGAGCAGCACGTCCAGCGGCAGCCGCAGGGTGTACCCGCGAACCTGGATGTCGCGTTCCTCCATGACGTTCAGCAGCGCGACCTGGATGCGCTCGGCGAGGTCGGGCAGTTCGTTGATCGCCACGACGCCGCGGTGCGCCCTCGGCACGAGTCCGAAGTGGATGGTCTCGGGATCGCCGAGGCTGCGGCCCTCGGCCACCTTCACCGGGTCGACGTCGCCGATCAGGTCACCGACCGAGGTGTCCGGGGTGGCGAGCTTCTCGGTGTACCGCTCGCTCCGATGACGCCACGTCACGGGCAGGTCGTCGCCGAGTTCGGCGGCGCGGCGGATCGAGGCCGGGGTGATCGGTTCGAGCGGGTGTTCGCCCAGCTCGGCGCCCTCGATGACCGGGGTCCACTCGTCGAGCAGACCGGCCAGGGTGCGCAGCAGGCGCGTCTTGCCCTGGCCACGCTCGCCGAGCAGGACGACGTCGTGGCCGGCGAGCAGCGCGCGTTCGAGCTGGGGCAGCACCGTGCGGGAGAACCCGACGATCCCCGGCCAGGCGTCCTCCCCCGCGCGCAGGGCGGCGAGCAGGTTGTCGTGGATCTCCTGGCTGATCGGGCGGGGCCGGTACCCGGCCTCGCGCAGGGCCCCGGCGGTGCGGGGAAGAGAGTCTGGTGCGGCGTTCACCAGCACGACGCTAGCCCCGACTCCGCGTCACGTCGACGTGGACCAACTCCAGCCCAGCCGAGGGAAACCGGACTCCGGAGTACGGGTAAAATAGGGCGTCGTGTGCCGTCCCAGTGCGACCCTCGCGGTCTGGTCCTCCGCGTGGCTCAACGGAGCCGCCGCCTCCGACGACGTGCTCGACGCCCTGAAGGCGTGGGGCGAGGCCCATGACGTGGTCGCGGGCGACCCCGGCGCTTCGGAAGCGTTCTTCTTCTCGCGGGCCTACAACCGCGCCGCGACCCCGGTGGATCTCCTGCTCGCCCTGCGCGCGCAGGGCATCACCACGGTCAACCTGGTGCTGCCCGTCCCCGGCGACGTGCGCGGGCTCGGCGGTGGCGGGCTGTTCACCGAGGCGGCGCTGCGCTGCGGGGAGGCCATCGTCCTGCCCGAGATCGCCTACGGCATCGTGCCGGAGACGATCGCCGAAGGGCTCGTGCGCTGGACGGCCTACGCGCTCGAAAACGAGGCGCAGCTGGAGTACTTCCCGCTCGGCGAGTCCGAGCACGCCCTCACCGACGCCATCCGCGACAGCGCCGGGGCGCTCCAGGCGCTCGACGTCGCGAGCGATCGGCCGGGCGTACGGGCCGAGCTGTCCGCCCACCTCCGCGCCCGGCCGGACGTGGACTGGCCGGCCGGGACACCAGGGCGCGCGCTGCGCGTGCTCCAGCGCGCCGAGGAGATCTCGGCGATCCTGGCCATCGCCCAGCTCGACGACCCGGGCGGCGCGCTGTCCGCGTCCGCGGTCACCCGGCGCGCCGAGGCACTGCGCCCGCTGGCCAACGCGGTCCGGATCGCCCGCTGCGCCGCGGTGAACGAGGCCGTCCGCGTCTTCGCCGAGCAGGCCGACCGCCAGCCCTGAGCGTTCCTCGCCCGCCCCAAAGCGACGTCAGCGCGCGGGGCGTTTCGCCGGTTCGCAGCAGCCGACGGCACAGGGCTTGCCGTCGACCGTGCAGCCCAGTGCCGGGAAGGGTGACAGCTTCCGTGCCGGGACGCCCTCGGTGTGCTCACGCACCAGCTCGACGACGAGCTCGGCGAACCGGGGGTCGGTGTCCGGGGTCGCCGCGCGGGCGAAGCCCATGCCCAGTTCGGCCGCGCGCTCGGCGGCCTCGTTGTCGAGGTCCCAGATCACCTCGAGGTGATCGGAGACGAACCCGACCGGGCACACCACCACCGAGGTCATGCCCTCGGCGTGCAGCGCGTCGATGTGGTCGACGATGTCCGGCTCCAGCCACGGGACCTGCGGCGGACCGGACCGCGACTGCCACACGACGTCGTAGGTCCCGATCCCCGCCTCGGCCGCCACCAGCCGGGCGGCCTCGGCGATCTGGCGCGAGTACAACCGGCCGCCCTCTTCCGGCGGGCCCGATGCCTTGTCGGCGCTCTCCGGCACCGAGTGCGCGCAGAACACCGTCCGCGTACCCGGCACGTCCCCGAGTTTCGCGTGCGCCGCGCGGACCGCGTCCGCGATCGCCGCGACGAACAGCGGGTGGTCGAAGAACTGGCGCAGCTTCACCAGCTCCGGAGCGTCCTCGCCGACCGCGGCACGCGCGCGCTCGATGTCCTCGTCGTACTGACGGCACGCGGAGTACCCGCCGTAGGCACTGGTCGGGAACACCAGCGCGCGGCGCACGCCGTCCCGCGCCATCTCGGCCAGGGTGTCCTCGACCATCGGACGCCAGTTGCGGTTGCCGAAACGCACCGGCAGGTCGACACCCGACGCCGCCAGCCGCTTCTCCACCGCCGCGATCGCGTCGCGGTTGAGCCGGTTGATCGGCGAGACCCCGCCGAAGTGCTGGTAGTGCTCGGAAACCTCGAGCAGCCGCTCCCTGGGCACCCCCCGGCCCCGGGTGACGTTCTCCAGGAACGGCATCACCTCGTCGGGCCCCTCGGGACCGCCGAACGAAAGCCATAGCAACGCGTCGTAACCCACCCCGTCATCTTGCCGCTGTGGCGGACCCCACGCCCACGCGGGCCAATTTTGGAACACTCAATACAAAACGATGCTACGCTCGCGGCATGGCCAGGCCACGGGAATTCGACGAGACCGTCGCGGTCGAAGGCGCGATGAACGCCTTCTGGGCGCGCGGTTACGAAGGCACGTCCACTCAGGACCTGTGTGCCGCGACCGGGCTGGGCCGCAGCAGCATCTACAACACCTTCGCCAGCAAACGGGCCCTGTTCGAGCGCGCGCTCGACCACTACCGCGCGCGAGGCGTGCGCATCCGGGGCGACCTGCTCGAAGGCCCCGGCACCGCCGCCGAAAAGATCGCGCGACTGCTCGAAGACGTCGTCGAGGACGAACTGGAGCACGCGCGCCGGGGCTGCCTCGTGGTCAACACGGTCGCCGAGTTCGGCGTGCGGGACAAGGAAATCACCGCGCTGATCGACGCCGACACCGCCGCCCATCTTCGCCAGCTGACCACCTGCGTCCGCGCCGGCCAGGCCGACGGCAGCCTCACCAGGGACCGGAAACCGGCCGACATCGCACAGTTCGTGCACAGCACGGTCGGCGGACTGCGACTGATGTCGCGACGCGGGGAAAGCGCGGCCGCGATGCGCGCCGTCGCCGACATCGCACTGGCGGCCGTCACCGCGAGCTGACCCACCGTCCACCCGACCGGGGCGTCCCGCGCCCTTGTTTTGTACTGATCATCTCAAAATGGAGGAGACCGTGCCACTGGCCGTCTACGTACTCGGGCTCAGCGTGTTCGCGCTGGGCACCTCCGAGTTCATGATCACCGGGCTGCTGCCCGGTATGGCGACCGACCTGGGGGTGAGCATTCCCGACACCGGGCTGCTGATCTCGGCCTTCGCGATCGGCATGGTCGTCGGCGCCCCGCTGCTCGCCGCGGGGACGCTCCGTCTCCCCCGCCGCACGACCCTGCTCGCGCTGCTCGTGGTGTTCGGCGCCAGCCACGTCGTCGGCGCGCTGGCACAGGGATACGCCCTGCTGTTCGCGACCCGCGTGCTCAGCGCGTTCGCCTGCGCCGGGTTCTGGGCCGTCGGCGCGGCGACCACCATCTCCCTGGTGCCCGAGCAGCGGCGCGGGCGGGCGCTCGCGGTGCTCGTCGGCGGCCTGACCGTGGCGAACATCGTGGGCGTCCCGGCGGGCACCTTCATCGGCCAGCACGCGGGCTGGCGCGCGGCGTTCTGGGCGGTCGCGGCGCTGACCGCGGTCGCCGCGGTCGGCGTCGCCGCGCTGGTCCCGACGACCCGCGCCGGGACCGGGGCGCCGCGGCTGCGGACCGAACTCCAGCTGTACCGGCGGCCCCGTGTATGGCTCGCGCTCGGCGTGATCGCGTTGTGCCAGGCCATGATCTTCGCGACGTTCAGCTACCTCGCCCCGCTGCTCACCGAGACCTACGGACTGCCCTCGTCCTGGGTTCCCGGGGTGCTCGCGCTGTTCGGCGTCGGCGCGCTCGCCGGGATCACCCTCGGCGGCAAGCTTGCCGACGCCCGGCCGTTCGCCACGCTGTACGGCAGCGTCGGGCTCGCGGTCCTCGCGCTGCTCGTCCTGGCGGTCACCGACGACGCCACCGTCGCGGTGATCGCGATCATCGCGTTCGGCGCCGCCGGGTTCGCGGCCAACCCGGCGCTCAACGTCCGCACCTACGCCGTCGCGGGCGACGCGCCGACCCTCGTCGGCGCGAGCACGACGTCCGCGTTCAACGTCGGCAACACCGCCGGACCGTGGCTGGGCGGCCTGGCGATCGACGCCGGGCTCGGCTTCCCGAGCGTCGCCTGGGTCGGCGCGGTCCTCGGTGCCGCGACGCTCGCCGCACTCACCCTCGCCGCCGTCGTCCAGCGCGCCGACGACGCGAAGCGCGTCCCCGTCCACGTCTAGTTTCCCTTACCCGACAAGGAGAAGATTCATGTCCGCGAACGCCAAGACCGCACTCGAAAACCTCTACGCCCGGCTCGGCGCCGGGGACGCCCACGGCGCCGCCGCGCTCTTCGCCGACGACGTCGACTGGGACATCCCCGGGGACACCGCCCTGGTCCCGTGGATCGGCAAGCGGCGGAGCAGGGCCGAGGTGCTGGAGTTCTTCACCACGCTCGACCGCGACCACCTCGACCGTGACTGGCTCACCGCCGAGCGGATCCTGGGCGACGGAGATCGCGCCGTCGCGCTCGGCGACCTCCGCTCCACGGTGCGCGCGACCGGCAAGGTCATCGAGACCGCCTTCGCCACCGACGTCACGGTGAACGCGGACGGTCTCATCACGCGGTACGTGTTCTTCGAGGACAGCTGGCGCGTCGCCGACGCCGTCCGCGGCTGAACAACGGTCCGTGGGGGCCTCCTTGAGGGACTCTAGGTCCCTCAAGGAGGCCCCCACGGACCTTTCGCACGATCAGATGCCGAGGGCGTGGACCCCGCCGTCGACCATGATCATCGAGCCGGTGGTGGCGGGCAGCCAGTCCGACAGGACCGCGCACACCGACTTCGCCGTCGGGTCCGGGTCCGAGCTGTCCCAGCCGAGCGGAGCCCGGTCGCCCCAGCCCTCTTCCAGCTCGTTGAAGCCGGGGATGGACTTCGCGGCCATCGTCTTCATCGGGCCGGCGGAAACCAGGTTGACCCGGATCCCCTTCGGCCCGAGTTCCTTCGCCAGGTAGCGGTTGACCGACTCCAGCGCGGCCTTCGCCACACCCATCCAGTTGTAGACCGGCCAGGCGACGCGCGCGTCGAAGTCCATGCCGACGATCGAGGCGCCCCGGCTCAGCAGCGGCAGCGTCGCCACGGTGAGGGCCTTGAACGAGAACGCCGAGACGTCCACCGCGACCTTCACGTCCTCGGCGGGGGCGTCCAGGAACGGCGCGCCGAGACAGGTCTGCGGGGCGAACCCGATCGAGTGCAGGACGCCGTCGAGACCGTCGACGTGCTCACGGACGCGGTCCGCCAGCGAGTCCAGGTGCTCCTGGTTGGTGACGTCCAGCTCCAGGACCGGCGCCTCCTCGGGCAGCCGCTTGGCGATGCGCTCGACGAGCGACAGCCTGCCGAAGCCGGTGAGCACCACCTTCGCCCCCTCCTGCTGGGCGATCCTGGCCGCGTGGAACGCGAGCGACGCGTCGGTGATGACGCCGGTGATGAGCAGGCGCTTGCCTTCGAGCAGTCCGGGCACGAATCCTCCAGGTCGTGGTTCGGGACGGGAAAATGCCGACGGGGTCGGGGAAATCAGTGGCCGAGGCCGAGGCCGCCGTCGACCGGCAGCACCGCGCCGTTGACGTAGCCCGCCTCCTCCGAGGCGAGGTAGCGCACCGCCGCGGCGATCTCGGCCGGCTCGGCGTAGCGGCCCGCCGGGACCTGGGCGAGGATCTGCTGCTTGCGGTCCTCGCCGAGTTCGCCGGTCATGTCGGTCCGCACGAACCCGGGTGTGATGACGTTCGAGGTGATGTTGCGCGAGCCCAGCTCCCGCGCCAGCGACCGGGCGAAGCCGATCAGGCCCGCCTTGCTCGCCGCGTAGTTCGCCTGACCGGCCGACCCGGTCAGCGCCACCACCGAGGAGATGAACACGAACCGGCCCCACTTGCCGCGCAGCATCCCGCGGGACGCGCGCTTGGCCACCCGGTAGGCACCGGTCAGGTTCGCGTCGACGACGCGGGTGAACTGGTCCTCGCTCATCCGCATCAGCAGCGTGTCGTCGGTCAGGCCCGCGTTCGAGACCAGCACCTCGACCGGGCCCTGGTGCTCCTCGACGAGCTTGAAGGCCTCGTCGATCTGCTCGGTGTCGGTGACGTCCGCCTGGACGCCGAACAGCCCGTCCGGAGCGCCCGAACCGCGGTGCGTGACGGCGACCTTGTGGCCTTGCGCCGCGAGGTCCCGGGCGATCGCCAGACCGATGCCCCGGTTGCCCCCGGTGACCAGAACCGACCGTCCCACTACAGCTCTCCTCGCCTCGTCCGCACACTGACGGCCACGAGGCTATCGGCTGACGTCGCAGGCCCCGCACCCGCCGCTCCCTTACCTCCGAGTAGGCCTGACCGTCCTAAGCGGAGGTTAGGAACAACGCCCCGTACTTGCCCGTTCGTCACCGATTGTTCACGGTGAGCCTCAACACAGGAGGGTCAAAGATGACAACCCGGATCACCGAGTCCACACCCGCGAACGAACGGCGGGTCATCGGTAACGTACTGCGCGGATCGATCGGCAACCTGATCGAGTGGTACGACTGGTACGCCTACGCCGCGTTCACCACTTACTTCGCGAAATCGTTCTTCCCCGCCAAGGACACCACGGCCGCCTTCCTCGGCACGGCGGCGGTCTTCGCGGTCGGGTTCCTCATGCGGCCGCTCGGCGGCTGGATGCTCGGCCGGATCGCCGACCGCTTCGGGCGCCGGTTCGCGCTGGTGCTGTCGGTCTCGATGATGGCCTTCGGCTCGCTGCTCATCGCGGTCACGCCGACGTACAAGGACATCGGTATCGCGGCGCCGATCCTGCTGCTGATCGCACGGCTCATCCAGGGCCTCTCGGTCGGCGGCGAGTACTCCACCTCCGCCACCTACCTGTCCGAGGTCGCGACGCCCGGCAAGCGCGGGTTCTACTCCAGCTTCCAGTACGTGACGCTCTACGGCGGCCAGCTCCTCGCGCTCGGCCTCCAGCTGCTGCTGCAGAGCATCCTCACCGAGGCGCAGCTGACTTCGTGGGGCTGGCGCATCGCGTTCGTCGTCGGCGCGGTGGCCGCGGTCGTGGTCATGTTCCTGCGGCGGAGCATGGACGAGTCCGAGAGCTTCCGGGCCGAGAGCGCCAAGAGCGGCGGATCGGGCCGCCAGGCGGGCGACCGTGGCACGCTGCGGGCGTTGATCAAGTACCCCAAGGAGATCGCGCTCGTCGTCGGACTGACGCTGGGCGGCACGGTGTCCTTCTACACCTTCGCCACCTACAGCCAGAAGTTCATGGAGAACACCGCCGGCATCCCGCGCCGGACGGTCACCGTCATCCTGTTCTGCGCGATCCTCGTCGCGGCGATCCTGCAGCCGCTCGCCGGCAAGCTGTCCGACCGGATCGGACGCCGCAAGCTGCTGATGTTCTTCGGCATCGGCGGCACCCTCTGCACGGTCCCGATCATGACGCTGATGGGCGCGACCCAGCAGCCCGTGCTCGCGTTCCTGCTGATGCTCGCCGGGCTGGTCATCGTCACCGGGTACACCTCGATCAACGCGATCGTGAAGGCCGAGCTGTTCCCGACCAAGATCCGCGCGCTCGGCGTCGGCCTGCCCTACGCGCTCACCGTCGCGATCTTCGGCGGCACCGCGGAACTCATCGCGCAGGCGCTGAAGAGCGCGGGTCACGAATCGGTGTTCTTCTGGTACGTCACGGGCTGCGTGCTGGTCTCGCTCATCGTGTACGGGACAATGCGCGAGACCTCGCACAGTTCCGAGCTGGAACGCGACCGCGAGGCCTGAGGCGAAAGGGATGACGGTGCGCGTGCTGCTGGTCGAGGACGAACCGGCGATCGCCGAGGCACTCGCCGACATCCTGCACGCCCACCGCCACACGGTCACCCACGTCGGTCGCGGTGCCGACGCCCTGCTCCGGCACCGCGACGCCGACCTGCTGCTGCTCGACCTGATGCTGCCCGACCTCGACGGGCTGGAGGTGCTGCGCAAGCTGCGGCAGGTCTCCTCGGTCCCGGTCATCGTGCTGACCGCGCTGGGCGACGAGCGCACCGTGGTCCGCGGTCTCCGCCTCGGCGCGGACGACTACCTGCGCAAGCCCGTCGGCAAGGCCGAGCTGCTCGCCAGGATGGACGCGGTGGTACGCCGCGCCGCGGCGCGGGAGGTCCCGGCCGGCGACCTCGTGCGGATCGACGACGTCGAGATCGACCTCGGGAAACGGCGGGTGCTCGTCGCGGGCCGGGACGCCGGCCTGACCACCAAGGAGTTCGACATCCTCGCGGTGCTGGCCGCGCGTCCCGGCGCCGCGGTCAGCAGGCAGCGGCTGATGGACGAGGTGTGGGGCGACGCCCACGTGGGTGTGTCCCGCTCGCTCGACGTGCACCTGACCGGGCTCCGGGCGAAGCTCGACCGGCCGGGGCTGGTGACCACCATCCGCGGCTTCGGCTACCGGCTGGGCCGGGACTGACCCGGTGCGCACCCGCCTGTTGATCGTCCTCGTCACGCTCGCGCTCGCCGTCGTCGCGGCGTTCGCCGTGCCACTGCTGCTGTCCACCGCCGGGCAGCGCACCCAGCAGCTGGTCATCGGCCGCAGCGCGGACATCGACCGCTTCGTCGTGCTGGCGCAGCAGGCCGCCGACTCCCGCGACGCCTCCGCGCTCACCGCGGACGCCACCCGCTACACCGAGCTGTACGGCGAGGCCGTGGTCGTGGTGAACGCGCAGCGGGTGCCGCTGGTGCAGACCGGCGGGCTGGCCGCGAACGAGCCCGCCGTGCACGCGCTGGTCGAGGCGACCATGCGCAACGAGCCCGCGCCGCAGGTCGAACGGCTGACGCCGTGGTCCGACGAGGCGGCGCTGTTCGCCCGGCCGGTCGGGACCGGGACACGGGTCGCGGGCGTCGTCGTGCTGCGCGCCTCGGTCGCCGCGGCGACCACCGACGTCGCCGAGCGGTGGAGCGCCATCGCGGCGGGTGCCCTGCTGGTCGCGGTGGTGTTCGTGCTGCTCGCCGTGTTGCTGGCGCACTGGATGCTGCGGCCGCTCACCGAGCTGGAGACCGGCGTCCTCGCGGTGGCCTCCGGGCATCGCGCGCAGGTACGCGAACGCGCCGGGCCGCGTGAGCTGCGGTCGCTGGCGCGGCTGTTCAACCGGATGTCCGACGCCGTCGGCGAGGCCGCCGAACAACAGCACCGGCTGGTCGCCGACGCCTCCCACCAGCTCCGGAACCCGATGGCCGCGCTGCGGCTGCGCGTGGACGGGCTCGCCCCGCATCTCGACGAACAGGCCCAGAAGGCTTACCGCGCAACGGTTTCCGAGGTCGAGCGGCTGGAGAAACTGCTCGACGGCCTGCTGGCGCTCGCCCTCGCGGACAGCACCGCGACCCGGCTGGCGGCGGGTGCCGACGAGGACGAGCCGTGTGACCTGGCTTCGGTGCTCGCCGAACGTGTCGACGCCTGGCGCCCGTCCGCCGACCGCGCGGGCGCGAAGCTCGTGCCCGCCGACGGGCACACCGAGCCGGTCCTGGTCCGGTGTTCGGAGGGGCAGCTCGCCGAGATCCTCGACGTCCTGCTCGACAACGCCGTGCACTACGCGGGCGACGGCGCCACGATCGTCGCGGGCTGGAGCGCCGACCCGGCGGCGGGTGAGGCGACCCTCTCGGTCGCCGACGACGGGCCGGGGCTGTCCGCGGCGGACCGGGAGCGGGCGGTGCGGCGGTTCTGGCGGGGCGGGGGCGAGGGAGCACCGCGCGGTACCGGGCTGGGCCTGGCGATCGCCAGCCAGCACGTCCGGACCCGGGACGGCCGGCTCGAACTGCACCCGGTCGATCCGCACGGCCTCGACGTGCGGATCGTCCTTCCCCTCGCCGAGGAGAACGCATGAGCGGCATGACGGTTTCCCGGCGGGCCGCGCTGCTCGGCGGTCTCGGCCTCGCGCTCGCGGGGTGCACGTCCTCGGGCTACCGCGGCCCGGAACGCACGGTGACCATCGCCGCGGGTGAGCCCGGCGGGTTCTACCTCGCCTTCGCCGAGCTCCTCGCCGCCGAACTCGGCCGCGCCGAACCGCTGCTGCACTGCACCGCGGTGCCCACCGACGCGAGCGTGACCAATGTGCGGCGCGTCCGCGAGGGAACCGCCGACCTCGGCCTCGTCAGCACCGACATCGCGCACGCCGCGGCCGCCGGGAGCCGTCCGTTCCCCGACCCGGTGCCGCTGCGCGCGATCGGCCGCGTCTACGAGAACTACCTGCAACTCGTGGCTCGCGCGGACGGCGGAGTGCGCGAACTCGCCGACCTGGCCGGGCGCCCGGTGGTACTGGGCGCGAGCGGCTCGGGCGCCGCGCAGTTCGGCGAGCGGTTGTTCGCCGCGGCGGGGGTGCGGGTCGAGGCACAGCACCTGCAGCTCGCCGACTCGATCGCGTCGCTGGCCGCGAAACGCGGCGACGCCATCCTGTGGTCCGGCGGGATCCCCACCCCGGCGCTGGCCGAACTCAACCGCACGACGCCGATCACCCTGCTCCCGCTCGGCGGCGTGCTGCCGGCGCTGCGCGCCGCCCACGGCCCGGTGTACGACCAGGTCCTCGTCCCGGCCGGGGCGTACCGCGGCGTGGGTGAGCTGGGCACGATCGGCGTCGCGAACCTGCTGGTCTGCTCGCCCACGCTGCCCTCGGACGTCGCCGAAGCGCTCGTGCGAGTGCTGGTCGGGCGGGCCGCCGAGCTCGTTCCCGCCCAGGCCGTCGGCACCCAGTTCCTCGACGTGCGCACACTCATCGGCACCGGCGCCGTGCCCCTGCACCCGGGCGCGGCCGCCGCGTACCGGGCGCTGCATGGGTGAAATCCCCTACCGGGGTGGGAGCCGCGTCCCTCGTCCGTGGGACGCGGACGCGTTCGGCGCTACGCGAAGGTGGCTACGTCCACGACGTTTTGGAGGTCCACGTTGCGTTCCCTCGCCGTGGCCGGAACTCTCGCGCTCGCCACCACCCTCGGCGCCGCGGTACCGGCCACCGCCGCCCCGGCGGCGGCCCCGCTCCGGCTCACCCTGCCCGCCCTCACCGGCCCGTTCCAGACCGGCACCACGACCCTGCACCTCGTCGACTCGCTGCGGAAGGATCCGTGGGTGGCCTCGCAGCAGCGCGAGGTGATGGCCACCGTCACCTATCCCGTCCGGCACACCGGCCCCGCGCCGCGCGCCCCCTGGCAGACACCGGGTGTCGCCGCGGCGACCGAGGAACTGGGCAAGGTCCAGTTCGGCATCCCGGCGAACTCGGTCGACTGGGCCGCGACCCAGCGCCAGGCACGGACCGACATCCCCGCGGATCCCTCGCTCGGCCAGCGCCCGGTCGTGCTGTTCTCCCCCGGGTACGGCGGCCCGCGCGAGCTGTACGCCGTGCTCACCGACGACCTCGCCAGCCGGGGCTACGTCGTCGTCTCGCTCTCCCACACCCACGAGTCCGCCGCGGTCGAGTTCCCCGGCGGGCGGATCGAGCGGTCGATGTCCGCTCCCGGCGACCCCGCGGAGATGAAAAAGGCCATCGACGCCAGGGGCGGCGACACCCGGTTCGTGCTGGACCAGCTGACCCGCCTAGCGCACGGGGACAACCCCGACGCGGACCGGCGCCCGCTCCCCCGTCACCTCGGGAAGGCGCTCGACCTCTCACGCGTCGGCGCGTTCGGCCATTCCTACGGCGGCTACACCGCGGGCGAGACCATGTACCAGGACCGCCGTGTCGACGCGGGCATCAACCTGGACGGCGCGATGTCCCACGGCAGCGGCATCGACGGCGCGCCCTACCTGCCCGGCGAGGTCACCAAGCACGGACTGGACCGGCCGTTCCTGCTGTTCGGCAGCCAGCTCGTGGACAGGACCGGCAAACTGATCGACCACGACCGGCTCAACCCGTTCGACCGGTCCTGGCCTGAGTTCTGGGCGAACCAGCGGGGCTGGAAACGCGACCTGCTGATCACCGGCAGTAGGCACCTCGGCTTCAGCGACCTGCAGGCCGTGATCCCGCAACTCGGCGGGCTCGTCTCGGCGGACAAGCGCACCGAGACGATCGGGACGGTCGATCCGCGGCGTTCACTGGACGCGCAACGGGACTACGTCTCCGGGTTCTTCGACCTGCACCTGCGGGGCCTCGACCGGCACCTGTTCGACGGTCCCACCCCCTGCCACCCCGACGTGAAGTTCATCTAGTGCCTTGCGGTCATCCGTCCGGTCCGATCACCTAGATTGGACGGATGACCGCACCCCGCAAGCCGATCGTCGAAATGCCGTTGCGCATCCGCTACCACGAGTGCGACGGACAGGGCATCGTCTTCAACGCCAACTACATGGCCTACGTCGACATGGCCTGCTTCGAGATCGAGAAGGCGCTTTTCGGGACACACCAAGATTTCCTGGCCACCGGTGTGGACGTCGTGGTCGCCGAGTGCAATCTCAGGTTCCGCGCGCCCGCGCGCTTCGACGAAGAACTGGTCGTCTCGCCGTTCCTCAACCACCTGGGGACGACGTCGCTGATCTTCGACTTCGAGATCCGCCGAGGCGAAACGCTGATCGCCGAGGCGACGCTCCGGTACGTCTTCGTCGACCCGGCCACCATGCGCAAGACCGCGCCGCCCCCGCGGGTCCGCGACGCCTACGTCCCGTTCCTGCCCGCCGAAGGCTGAGCCGCGTGTTCCGGATCCTGTTCTACCACCCGGAAATCCCGCCGAACACCGGCAACGCCATCCGGCTCGCCGCCAACACCGGCTGCGAGCTGCACCTCGTCGAGCCGCTGGGTTTCACGTTGGAGGACAAGCAACTGCGCCGGGCCGGCCTCGACTACCACGACCTCGCGCGCGTGCACGTCCACGCCGATCTCGGCGCGGCCTGGCACGCCCTGCTCCCGGCGAAGGTCTACGCGTTCAGCGCGTCCGCGGCCCGCCTGCACACCGAAGTCGCCTACGCGCCGGGCGACGTGCTCATGTTCGGCCCGGAGTCGGTCGGCCTGCCCGCCGAGGTCCAACACGCGCCCGAGGTCACCGACCGGGTCCGCCTGCCGATGCTGCCGACGAGCCGTTCGCTCAACCTCGCCAACACCGCGGCCATCAGCATCTACGAAGCCTGGCGCCAGAACGGCTTCGCGAACTCCTGAGCCCGCTCAGACCGGAGGCGGCGCGACCGGGACGAGCGACCCCTCCCCGGGGGCGAACATCCGCGCGAGCAGCCGCACCGGCCCGGGATGCGGCGGCAGCACGGCGGAGGCGAAGTACGTCGCGATGACGTAGTGCGACCCGCCGCCGCTGCCCTGCAGGTACACGCCGACATGCACGTTCCGGTCGGCCGGGATCTCGAACGACACGGCGCCCCAGGAAACCACGTACTGCCTGCCGTCGACGCTCGCGATCGGCGCGGCCCGGCTCGCCAAGCTGGCGCCGCACGGCAGGTCGAGGACGAGCAGCCTGCGTGGACCCTCGTGGTGCTCGACGTACGGGATCACGCCCGGCGCCGTGGCCAGTTCGGTCGGATCGGTCATCCTCGGCCTCCAGGTACGCGAACCGACCGTGCGGGTACGCGAGTTCGCTGTTTACGGCAGTCGCTGGCCGACGAACAGGGAGGCCGCCGCGCCGATCATCAGGACCAGCGTGCCGACCACGACCCATGGCTTACTCGCGTCGGCGTCCTTGAGCTCGTAACCGATCTGCTCACCGAGGTCGGCGTAGACGCGTTTCAGCTCGTCCGCGCTGGCCGCCTTGTAGAAGTCACCGCCGGAGAGGCGGGCGATCTCCTGCAACGACTCGTCGTCGACCTTGACGTCCTGCGACTTGCCCTCGATCTCCACCGAACCGTGCGAGGTCCCGAAGGAGATCGACGAGATCGGGATCTGGGCCTGTTTCGCCGCCAGCGCCGCGGTGTACCCGCCGCGAGGCGCGTACAGATCGTCCGGGACCGTCTGCTTGCCGTCACTCATCAGCACGATCCGCGCGGGCGGCGGGCCCTCGGCACCGCCGACGACCGCCGAAAAGCTCTCGATCGACTGCAACGCGGCGAAGATCCCCTCACCGGTGGCGGTGGACTGGGCGAGCTTGAGGTTGTCGATCGCCTTCACCACGCCACCGCGGTCGGTGGTCGGGTTGACCAGCACGGTCGCGGTGCCGGCGAACGAGATCAGCCCGAGGTTCACCCCCGGCGTCATGTTCTGGGCGAAGGACCGCGCCGCCTCCTGCGCCGCCTTGAGCCGGGTCGGCGCGACGTCGGTCGCCTCCATCGACAGCGACACGTCGATCACCAGCATCACCGTGGCGCGGTTGCGCGGCACCTTCTGCTCGGCGGTCGGGCCCGCGAGCGCGACGGTCAGCACCAGCATCGCCAGCACGATCAGGATCGCCGGGAGATGCCGGATCCAGCCCTGCGCCTTCGGCGCGACCTTCTCCAGCAGCTCCAGGTTCGCGAACCGCATGGTCCGCTTGCGGCGGGCACGTTGCGCGAGCACGTACCCGACGACGACCGCGGCCACCGCCAGCAGCAACAGGAACCACCACGGCGACGCGAAGCCGGTCAGGCTCACGCTACTCCCCCCGACCAACGACGCTTACGGGCAACGACGAACCGCACCATGTCGGCGATCCAGTCGGAATCGGTGCGCAGGACCAGATGTGCCGCGCCCGCGCGCCGCAGCGCGCCCGCGACCTCCGCCCGGTGCGCCTGCGCGGCCGCCCCGAACTCCTTGCGCAGCAACGCCGACGCGTGTACTTCGCGCTGCTTCCCGGTTTCCGGGTCGGCGAGCACGACGGTGCCCACGTCGGGCAGGTCGACGTCGCGCGGGTCGAGCACCTCGATCGCGATCAGGTCGTGCCGCCCGCCCAGCGCGCGCAGCGGGCGCTGCCAGTCGGTGCCACCCAGGAAGTCGGAGATCACCACCGCGAGGCCTCGCCGGCGCGGCGGCCGCCGCAGCTGTTCCAGTGCCTGGGCGAGGTCACCACGGACGCCTTCCTCGGCGCGCGGAGTGAGCGCGACCCGGCGCACCAGGCCGCGCGCGTGTGCCAGCCCTCCCCTGGCCGGGACCCGCGTGGTCTCCGCGCCGTTCGAGATCAGCGCGCCGATCCGGTTGCCGCCGCCCCCGGTCAGGTGCGCCACCGCGGCCACCGCACAGACCACCAGGTCCCGCTTTTCGCACAGCGCCGTCCCGAAGTCGAGGCTGGCGGAAAGATCCGCGACGACCCAGGTCTCCAGCTCGCGGTCGGCCACGGTCTCCCGGATGTGCGGGGTCGTGGTCCGCGCGGTGACCGCCCAGTCCATCCGGCGCACGTCGTCGCCGGGCTGGTACGGCCTGGCCTCGCCCGGCTCGGAACCCGGCCCCGGCACCAGGCCGAGGTGGTTGCCCTGCAACAACCCGTCCAGCCTGCGGCGCACGTCGAGCTCCAGGGTGCGCAGCCCGGCCTCCAGCCGGTCCCCGCGCAGGATCGGCGGCGCCCACGCCGGGTGCTCGCCCTGCTCGTTCTTCACCACGGCGGGCTACCTGACGGGCGCGGCGCCGACCGGGGGCTGCCCGGCCCCGCCCTGCGGCCGCGCGGAGACCTGCGGCAGCGGGACGGTCTGCAGCACCCGGCTGATGATGTGGTCGACGGGGACGCCGTCGGCCAGGGCGTCGTAGGAGAGCACCAGGCGGTGACGCAGCACGTCCGGCACGACGTCGACGACGTCCTGGGGCAGCACGTAGTCGCGGCCGCGTACCAGCGCGAGCGCGCGCGCCGCGGCGATGATGCCCAGGCTGGCGCGCGGCGAGGCGCCGTAGGACACCCAGCCCGCGACGTCGGCGAGGCCGTGTTCGTTCGGGGTACGGGTGGTGAGCACCAGCCGCACCACGTAGTCGACCAGCGCGTGGTGCACGAAGACCTGCGAGGCGACCCCCTGCAGCCGGACCAGCTCGGCCGGGCTCAGCACCTCGTGCGGGGTGGGCGGGGTGACGCCCATCCGGTAGATGATCTCGCGCTCCTCCTCGGCGGAGGGGTACTCCACGACGATCTTGAACAGGAACCGGTCACGCTGCGCCTCCGGCAGCGGGTAGACGCCCTCGTTCTCGATCGGGTTCTGCGTCGCCAGCACGAGGAACGGGTCCGGCATCGGGAAGGTCTGCCCGCCGATGGACACGTGCCGCTCGGCCATCACCTCGAGCATCGCCGACTGCACCTTCGCCGGCGCGCGGTTGATCTCGTCGGCGAGCACGAAGTTCGCCACGACCGGGCCGAGCTCGACGTCGAACCGCTCGGCACCCTGGCGGTAGATCCGGGTGCCGAGGATGTCCGCGGGCACCAGGTCCGGGGTGAACTGCACCCGCGAGAACGACCCGCCGACCACCCGCGCGAAGGTCTCCACGGCGAGCGTCTTCGCCACGCCCGGCACGCCTTCCAGCAGCAGGTGGCCCTTGGCCAGCAGCCCGACGAGCATCCGTTCGACCAGTCTGTCCTGGCCGACGATGATGCGCTTGACCTCGAACACGGTCCGCTCCAGCAGCTGGGCGTCGCGTGCCGGTGTCGGGGCCTGCTGCCCGTTGCCACCCTCGGCGTAGCCGGCCTCGGTCACTCTGCCTCCTGTGTGTCTCCACTCCACCGCGAGGCGGCGAACCGGTCGCCGCGACGGTGATCACGCCTGCGGTGCGACGGTACTGCCTCCCCCGGCGGCGGGGCACGGCGGCACACGGCGGCCCGCGACGCCAGTCAACCGCATCCGCGGTGTGACAGTTGTGAAGACGTCAGGAATACCTTTCGAGATCGCCGGGCGTGTCGATGTCCTCGGCCTCCCCCGGGAGGGCGAGGACCTCGACGATCTCCAGCCCGCCCAGCACCCTTCGCAGCGACGCGCCCTCGCCCCGTTCGGGAAGCGCTTCCCGCAGCCGCCCCGCCAACCACGCGCCGAGCAGCCACTGTCGCTCGCCCGCCGCGTCCACCAGCACGGCGCCCGCCCGGTCGCCGAGCGCGCCGAGCAGCCGGTCCACTGTGGACACGCGGACACCGGGGAGGTCCGCGGCGAGCACCACGACACGCGGGACGTCCGGCGGGATCGCGGCCAGGCCGGCCATCAGGCCCGCCACCGGACCGCCACCGGGAACCGCTTCCCTCGTCCACTCGACGTCGCCGTGGCCCGGCCGCTCCGGCCCCACCACGACGACGCGCTCGGCGCCCGCGAGCGCCGCGATCGCCTTGGCCAGCAACGACGTCCCGTCCACCACCAGCGCCGGTTTGTCCACTCCGGACAGCCGCCGCGCGCGGCCGCCGGCCAGCACGATCCCCGCGTACCGCACTCAGTCCCGCCGCCCGTCCCACGTCCAGCGCGGCATCGGCATCCCGGCGGGCACCCCACCTTCGTCCGGATAGGACAGCACCTCGGTGACCGCCCACTCCATGTACGCCCGCAGCGCCGCGCGGAACTCCGGGTCCTCGGGCAGCCCGGCGTCGTCCGCGGCGAGCACGAAACACTCGACGAACCGGCGGCCCAGCTCGCCCATGTCGCCGTTGCCGGAATGCATCGCGACCATTCCCGTGTGGTCGCCACACGACTCGGAGTACCGCGGCGGCCCGCCCATCACCTCCGCCCAGTACGCCGCCAGCCGCTCGACGTGCCGGGGATGCTGGTCCGGGTGGGAGAAGGGGTGATTCAGTTCCGGGTCGGCGAGACACCGCGCGTGGTGCGCGGTGGCCAGGGCCAGGAACGCCGGTTCGCCACCGGCGAACTCGTACAGGGAGGGTCGCATCCGGTGAGCTTCGCACAATCCACGGGCGAGCGGCGGCCGGATCAGCTAGCCCGTCCGCCAAGGGATTCCGCCAGCTCGGTCATTTCGGCACGGTACAACGCCGCCGGGTCCCCGTGGACCGGCCGCAAGTGCCCGTGGATCTCCAGCGCGACCAGTCCGTGCATGCGGCCCCACACCCGCAACGCGAGCTCGGCCACCCGCGGCGAGAGGTCCGGCACCTCGTCCCGGATCTTCGCCAGGTACTCCGCCGGGAACGCCGCCCAGCCGGCCTCCTCGTGCCCGGCCCCGGCGCCCGCGCAGGCCGCGACCAGCCGGTTGAGCCCGCCGCAGATCCGGCGCGCGGCCCGCTCGACCGGACTGCCCCCTGGCGCCTGGTACCCGGGGATCGAATCCCCGTAGACCAGCCGGAAACCCTCCGGGTTGGCCACGGCCCATTCGCGCAGGGCGGTGCCCCACGCGATCAGCCGCCCGCGCGGGTCCGCGCCGGGCACCGCGTCCCGCGCGGATTCGAGACTGTCCGCGAGCGAGGCCGCCGTTTCCCCGATCAGCGCGGTGATCAGGTCGTCCCGCGTGGCGAAGTAGCTGTAGATGGCACGAGCGGTCATCCCCATCTCGCGGGCGATACCGCGGAGCGAGATCGCCCCCGGCCCGTCCGCGGCCATCTGCCGCAGGGCGATGGTGGTGATCTCGCGGGTCGTTTCCACGCGCAGCCGTTCCCGGCGGCTCACCGGCTGGTCCGTCGACACTGGCACCTTGACAGCCTACACCGTTGCACTAGTCTCCGGGGTATCCGAAGTACACGGCGTTTCCTGTTTACTCGCCGTTCCACCATGGCCTTCCCGACCCCGGAGGACTCATGCCCGCATACGTGCTCGTAGAAGCCGAAGAACTCGACGAAGAACGCGCCCTCGAATACCGCGCGCTGGCCCAGCGGTCGATTCACCAGTACGGCGGTGTGTACCGGCTGCGCGGCGTCGTGCCCGAAGCCGCGGAAGGGACCTGGCCGTCCCCCGCGCGCGTCACGACCCTGGTGGAGTTCCCGGACATGACCCGGCTCCGGGAGTGGTACGGCTCGCCGGAATACCAGCACGCCAAGGCGGTCCGCGAGGGCGCGATCGAGGTCCGGCTGCTGTTCGCCGAGGACAGGACCGAATGACGCGGGGGCGGGACGGACGCGATCGCGTCCGTCCCGCCCTTCCGGTGAGTGTGGTGGCCGCTCAGCCGATGAGGCGCACGGCGTACGGCATGATCTCGCCGTACCGCACCGAGGTCACGTGCACGACGGTGCCGGACTGCTGCGCCTCGATCATCTGCCCGCCGCCCAGGTACAGCGCGACGTGGTGGACGTTGCCAGGGCCACCCCAGAACAGCATGTCGCCGCGGCGCATCTGGGAGAGCGGCACCTGACGTCCCGAGACGTACTGGTAGCCGGTGTAGTGCGCCAGCGAACGCACCCCGGCGAACGCGTAGATCATCAGGCCCGAGCAGTCGAAGCCGACCTTGTTGAAGTCGCCGTAGGCGTCGGCGACACCGCCGTCGCGGATGCCGTAGGTCGGGCCGCTCGCGTTGCCGCCGCCCCACGCGTAGGGCAGGCCGAGCTTGGACATCGCCCGCGCGACCACCGCCTCGACCGACGCGCCCGCGGGCGCCGACGGGCCGGGATCCCGCCAGGCGCCGCCTCCCCCACCGCCACTGCCGCTACCACTGGCGGACGCGCGCAGCGCCGCCTGGCGAGCGCGTTCCTCTTCCTCACGGGCCTTCTGCGCCCGCCAGTCCTCGTAGCGCTGCCGCTGACCCTGGAGACCGTCGACCTTCTGCTGCGCCGCGTAGAGCTGACGCTCCACATCGGACTTCTGCGACTCCAGCTCGCCGTTCTGCGCCGCCTGGTTCCGCTGCGCCTGGATCGCGGTCGCCTGCGCGGCGTCCGCGCCGGCCTTGGCCTGCTGCGCGGCGGCCTGCTTCTGCTGCGCGACGTCAAGCGCTTTCCGGGCGACGGCGTCCTTGTTGGACTTCTCGGTCTGCGCCTGCTGCAACGCCTCCAGCGCGTTGAGCCGCTTGCCGCCGACGGCCTCCAGCAGCTGTGCCCGCGAGAGCATGTTCTTGGGGCTGCTCGAACCGAGGTAGGCCGAGACGGACCCGATCGTGCTGCCCTGCTCGAAACTCGCGGCCGCGAACGTCTTGAGGTCGGCACGCGCTTTCTCGATCGCGCCCGCCGCCGAGTCGGCCTCGACCCGGGCGTTCTTCGCGTCGCGATCGGCCTGCGAGGCGGCGTCCTGCGCGGTCTCCAGGTCCACGCGCGCCTTGTTCGCCAGCTCCTGCTTGAGTTCCAGGTCGTTCCGCAGCTGGGTGAGCCGCTGTTCGGCCTGCGCCAGCTGGTTGGTGAGCTTGCCGACCTCGCCCGCCTTCTCGTTGGCGGCGGCCTTGCCCGCGTCGATCTCCGAATCGCTCGGATTCGGCGGCGGCGGAGGCACGGCGGCTCCCACGCCGGTGACCCCGAGCAGGATCGCCAGCCCGAACGCGCCGACGGTCAGCCCTCTTCGGACACCGTCCCGTTCGCCCCGCCGGATCGGCACGATCCGCCACCTCCCAGTCGGTCACACACCAGCCCTAGACATCCGCCGCCTCGGCTGTCACATCATTATCAGAAGCAACATCAGAAACTTACACACCGTAGGCAACAAATCCCCACATCGGGTGACCCGTGTCGCCGGGTTGCCCGCACGTCCCGCGTCACAGGCGTGTCGCCTTGAAGTGAAAACAGGACACGCGTACTGTTTAGGGCGACGGACGAGGTGTGCCATCCCGCATCCGGACCTACGGTGGGGGTGCGCAAGACTCGCCCCGGGCCGCCCCGACGGCCCGGACAACAACACCGAACTGACCCGGGACGGACGTCGTAACGGCGCGAGTCCATGCCACTGGAGTTAGACGTGACTGCACCTGCCAGCAAGGACAGCTTCGGCGCCAAAGACACGCTGAAGGTCGGCGACGCCTCGTACGAGGTGTTCCGCCTGAACAAGGTCGAGGGCTCGCAGCGCCTGCCCTACAGCCTGAAGATCCTGCTCGAGAACCTGCTGCGCACCGAGGACGGCGCGAACATCACCGCCGACCACATCCGCGCGCTCGGCGACTGGGACCCCAGCGCCGACCCCTCGATCGAGATCCAGTTCACGCCCGCGCGCGTGATCATGCAGGACTTCACCGGCGTGCCCTGCGTCGTCGACCTCGCCACCATGCGCGAGGCGGTCACCGACCTCGGCGGCGACCCGGACAAGGTCAACCCCCTGGCCCCCGCCGAGCTGGTCATCGACCACTCGGTCATCATCGACGTGTTCGGCCGGGCCGACGCCTTCGAGCGCAACGTCGAGATCGAGTACGAGCGCAACCGCGAGCGCTACCAGTTCCTGCGCTGGGGCCAGGGCGCCTTCGACGAGTTCAAGGTCGTCCCGCCGGGCACCGGCATCGTGCACCAGGTCAACATCGAGCACCTCGCCCGCACCGTGATGTCCCGCGGCGGCCAGGCCTACCCCGACTCCTGCGTCGGCACCGACTCGCACACCACCATGGTCAACGGCCTCGGCGTGCTGGGCTGGGGCGTCGGCGGCATCGAGGCCGAGGCGGCCATGCTGGGCCAGCCGGTGTCGATGCTCATCCCGCGCGTCGTCGGCTTCAAGCTGACCGGCGAGATCCCGGCAGGCGTCACCGCCACCGACGTCGTGCTCACGATCACCGAGATGCTGCGCCGCCACGGCGTGGTCGGCAAGTTCGTCGAGTTCTACGGCGAGAGCGTCGCGCAGGTGCCGCTGGCCAACCGCGCCACCATCGGCAACATGAGCCCCGAATTCGGCTCCACCGCGGCGATCTTCCCGATCGACGAGGAGACCGTCCGGTACCTGAAGCTGACCGGCCGCTCCGCCGAGCAGGTCGCGCTCGTCGAGGCGTACGCCAAGGAGCAGGGCCTCTGGCACGACCCGGCGCACGAGCCCTCCTACTCCGAGTACCTCGAGCTCGACCTGTCCACTGTGGTCCCCTCGATCGCCGGCCCGAAGCGCCCGCAGGACCGCATCGAGCTGTCCGACGCGAAGTCTTCGTTCCGCAAGTCGATCCACGACTACGTGGACGGCGAGCAGGAGACCCCGCACACCAAGGTCGACGAAGCCGTCGAGGAGTCGTTCCCGGCCTCCGACCCGGCCGCCCTGTCGTTCAAGGACGAGGACGCCGTCGACATCCAGTCGGCCGCCAACGGCGGCAGCGGCCGCCCGAGCAAGCCGGTCAAGGTCAGCTCGGCCGACCGCGGCGAGTTCGTCCTCGACCACGGCGCCGTCGTGATCGCCTCGATCACCTCGTGCACCAACACCTCGAACCCGTCGGTCATGCTCGGCGCCGCGCTGCTCGCCCGCAACGCCGTCGAGAAGGGCCTCGCGGTCAAGCCGTGGGTCAAGACCTCGATGGCGCCCGGCTCGCAGGTCGTCACCGACTACTACACCAAGGCCAACCTGTGGCCGTACCTGGAGAAGCTGGGCTATCACCTGGTCGGCTACGGCTGCACCACCTGCATCGGCAACTCCGGCCCGCTCTCGGACGAGATCTCGGCCGCGATCCAGGAGAACGACCTCACCGCGGTTTCGGTGCTCTCGGGCAACCGGAACTTCGAGGGCCGGATCAACCCGGACGTCAAGATGAACTACCTGGCGTCGCCGCCGCTGGTCATCGCCTACGCGCTCGCCGGGACGATGGACTTCGACTTCGCCACCCAGCCGCTGGGCACCGACACCGACGGCAACGACGTGTTCCTGAAGGACATCTGGCCGTCGGCGCAGGAGATCCAGGAGACCATCGACTACGCGATCACGCAGGAGATGTTCACCAAGGACTACGCGGACGTCTTCGACGGCGGCGAGCGCTGGAAGTCGCTGCCCACCCCCGAGGGCAGGACCTTCGAGTGGGACGCGCAGTCCACCTACGTCCGCAAGCCCCCGTACTTCGAGGGCATGACCGCGGAGCCGGCCCCGGTCACCGACATCTCCGGCGCGCGCGTGCTGGCGAAGCTCGGCGACTCGGTCACCACCGACCACATCTCCCCCGCCGGCGCGATCAAGCCGGGCACCCCGGCCGCGCAGTACCTGGTGGAGCACGGCATCGAGCGCAAGGACTTCAACTCCTACGGGTCCCGGCGCGGGAACCACGAGGTGATGATCCGCGGCACCTTCGCCAACATCCGGCTGCGCAACCAGCTGCTGGACGACGTGCAGGGCGGCTACACCCGCGACTTCACGCAGGAGGGCGCGCCGCAGGCGTTCATCTACGACGCGGCGCAGAACTACGCGGCGGCCGGAACGCCGCTGGTCGTGCTGGGCGGCAAGGAGTACGGCTCCGGGTCCTCGCGTGACTGGGCGGCCAAGGGCACCTCGCTGCTGGGCGTCCGCGCGGTCATCACCGAGTCGTTCGAGCGGATCCACCGCTCCAACCTCATCGGCATGGGCGTCATCCCGCTGCAGTTCCCGCAGGGCGAGTCGGCCGCGTCGCTGAAGCTCGACGGCACGGAGACCTTCGACATCTCCGGCATCACGAAGCTGAACGAGGGCGAGACCCCGCGCACCGTGCACGTCACCGCCACGAAGGCCGACGGCACCAAGGTGGAGTTCGACGCGGACGTCCGCATCGACACCCCGGGTGAGGCGGACTACTACCGCAACGGCGGCATCCTGCAGTACGTGCTGCGCAAGATGACCCGCTCCTGACCTTTCGGGCAGGACCGAAGGCCCCCTTTCCCGGCCGGGTAAGGGGGCCTTCGGCGTACTCGGCCCGTTACTGTCGAGAGCATCGTCGGCAAGGGGGTTCGGTGAGCACGATCGAGATCTGCAACGGTTTCCTGAGCTACGAAGTCCAAGGCGACGGGCATCCGGTGGTGTTCCTGCACGCCGGTGGCCTGGCGAGCGGCCAATGGGACGCGGAGTTCGCCCGCTTTTCCGCCCGCCACAAGGTGATCCGGTACGACGCGCGCGGCCACGGCGACTCCTCGGACGCGGTGCCCGCCCAGCCGTACACGCACGCCTACGACCTGCGCGAGCTGCTCGACGCGCTGGAGATCGTCCGCGCGACGCTGGTCGGTTGTTCGCTCGGCAGCCGGACCGCGATCGACTTCGCGCTGACCCACCCCGAGCGGGTCGAGGCGCTGGTGCTCACCTCGCCGGGGATCAGCGGGATGACCCAGCACGACCCGTTCACGCTGGCACTGGCGGAAAAGATCAAGGCGGCGATCCGTGAGGGCGCGGGCGAACTGGTCGTGGAGTACCTGCTCCAGATGCTGGTCGACGGCCCGCACCGGAAGCCCGAACAGGTCGATCCCGCCGTCCGCGCCCGCTGCCGCGACCTGTTCGTCGCCACCGGGACGAAGCATCCGGGCACCCAGCCGGTCTCCTACGAGCTGAACGCGATCCCGCGCGTACACGAAATCACCGCGCCCACGCTGGTCGTATCCGGCGAGCTGGACACCCTGGACATTCTCGGCGTGGCGGACCACCTGGCCCACCACGCCGTGAACGCGCGTAAGGCCGTCGTACCCGAAGCCGCACACATGCTCAACCTCGATCAGCCGGAGCGGTTCGCCGAGTTGCTCGCCGATTTCCTCGACCGGTGACCGCCCGGCTCAGGCCGCGACGAGGACCTCCCAGCGGACGCTGCTGACCGACGGCTCCAGTGACAGCCGGGACACCGCGGACTCCATCTGCGCGTCGTCGCGCTGATCGCCGACCAGCTCGGCCCGCACCTCGACGGCGCGGTCCTCGGGCCGGTCCGTGCTGAGCACCGAAAGCAGCCGGAAGTCCGTACGGGTCAAGGCCTGCACGAGCAGTGCGCGGACGTGTGCCTCGGTGTCGTCCCGGGTGACGGCCTGGAACGCGTAGCGCGCCGGGGTCTCGTCGCCGGTCTCCGGGCGGCGGTCGACCGCACGGCCGAGCGCGCGCAGCAGGACGTTCACCGCGACCACCACCGCGGTCCCCGCCGCCGCGACGCCGTGGAGGCCGGCGCCGGCGAGCGCGCCGACCGCCGCCGAGCACCACAGTGTCGCCGCCGTGTTGAGCCCGCGGACGTTCAGCCCGTCCCGCAGGATGACGCCCGCGCCGAGAAACCCGATCCCGGACACGATCTGCGCGGCGACCCGGGTCGGGTCGGCGTCCCCGCTGGTGGACAGCCCGCCGAAGCCGTGCGCGGACAACAGCACGAACAACGTGGCGCCGACCGCGACGAGGGCGTTCGTGCGCAGCCCCGCCATCCGGGCGCGGTACTGCCGCTCGAACCCGATGACCGCGCCGAGTCCGACACCGGTGCCGACCCTGAGCAGCATTTCGAAGGTGTTCATCATGATTCCGGCTCTTTTCCGGCGTGCGTACACAAGGCCAGACAGGGAGAAGAGACCGGGAAACCCGGGTGCGGTCAGCGCGCGTGCGGTGCCGAGGTGAGGGCGCCCGTGGTCCGTCCGGTCGTCTCGGGACTGTCTTCCGGCATGTGCCGCTCACCTCGCTTCCGTGCTCGTTCGGTGGTGAAACCCCGGCCACTGTACCGGCACGGCCGTACCACGACGGTGACGCGTGGCGACGATCACGTCGCGCTCGCGGTCGGCTCCCGCCACATCGTCCGCGAGCTCAGTGCCTCGTCCACGACGATCTCGCCGTGCGCCTCGAAACCGAACCGCGCGTAGTAGGACAGATGGGACGGCTTGCATTCGAGGTAGGCGGGCATTCCCTCGCGATCGCAGCGGGCCAGGCCCGCGCGCAGCAGCGCCGAGCCCACCCCGTTCCCCTGCCGCTCCGGATCCGCGCCGAGATGGAACAGGTACCAATGTGGACGGTCCGGCCGGGCCTCGTCGAACTTCTCCCCCAGCTTCCCGAGCCTCGGCAACCCACGCCCACACGCGCGCAGCAGCCCTGGCAACGCTCGCATCGTCCTCAATGGACCGGGGTGCACCGCACCGGGGCGGTCCCACACGGCCGCGCCCACGACCGTGCCCGCCACGGTCGCGACCTCCGTCGTCCTCGTGCCCGCGTGCAGGTGCCGGACGAACGTGCCGAGCAGCGGCGCGAGTTTGCGGGCACGCACACCGGGATCGGGAAAAACCCAGTGGTACACGGGTTCGACCTGGAACGCCCGGCCGAGAACCTCGATGGCCTGTCTCCGGTCGGCTCCTTGCGCGGCGCGGACGACGAGCCCCGAGCCGGTCAAGACCGCACTCCTCGCGGCTTGCGGTCGAACAGGTACGCGCCCGCCATCAGCACCAGCTGTACCGCGGCCCGGTCGATCCGGCCCGAGCGCAGCGACGTCCGCAGCAGGCCGCGGTGCGCGGCGAGGTGCAGGGCCAGCTCGTCGTGCCCGAGTTCGTGCGCGCGCCCGAAGTGCCGGTAGGCCGAGCGCCAGTCCTTGCGCGCCAACGCTTCCCGTCCGGCTTCCAGTTCGGCCGAATATGTCTCCATCTTCTCCCCCTACAACCCTTGGACGAGCAGATCGAACGCCTCGTCGATCAGCTCGCCGAGTGACCGCTCGCCGTGGCGAGCCTGGTTTTCCGCCGCCTGCAGCGCCGCGAACGACGCGCCCACGAGCATCCCGGGATACAGGTCCCGGGCAGGATCGGTGCCGCGCCGCGCGGCGATCTCGGCGCTCAGCGCGGCGATGGTCGCGTCGACCTCGCCGAACCGCATCCGCGAAAACAGCTCGGGATGTCGCGCGTACAGCTCTTGCAGCAGCTCCCATTCCGCGGCCAGATGCGCGAAGTCCGCCGCCACGGCCATCGCCTGGACGACCACGCGCATCGACTCCGCCGGCGGCTCGTCCGCGGGGCGGGCCCGCAGCTCGGCGAGGATCTCCTCCCGCGTCCACTGGTGCGGCTCGATCGAGAACGCGTCGTCCTTGGCACGGAAGTAGTTGAAGAAGGTCCGCGGCGAGATGTCGGCGGCCGTGCTGATCATCTCCACGGTGACGGCGTCCGGCCCGTGTTCGAGCGCGAGCCGGACGGCGACCGCCCGGATCGCCGTCCGCTTCGCCACTCTGCGGCGCTCGAGCCGCTCTTCGGACCCTCCCATGAAGTGCACTCTATGCAGTTTTTGCAGAGACTGCAAGTCCTGCACAGAGTGCACTCAGAGGTTCGCTCAGCCCGTGACGGCCCCGCCGGCCGGATCGAGTTTCACCGGTTTCGCCTTCGGCGCCGAGAAGTCGAACATGCCCTCGAGCGACCCCGCCTGTTCGTCGAACGAGGCGTCCCCGATCCGGCCGACCGACCAGTTGTCCTCGATGAACTTCAGCACCGATGTCTGGTCCGTCAACGTGTGGTCGACGTGGTTCACCTTGCTGTAGGGCGAGATCACCAGCAGCGGCAGCCGCGGCCCGTAACCGCAGCGGTCGGCGTAGCCGCCGAGCTTGACCGGTTGCGAGGTGCAGATCGGCGAGTCCTCGGCCGGATCGTTCGAACCGTTCACGATCTTCGAGGCGACGTGGTCGTACCAGCCGTCCGAGTCGTCGTAGGCGAGCACGATCGCGGTCGAGGACCACTGGGGCGACTGCTGGATCTTGTTCACCTGGGCCGCCACGAACGCCTGCTCGTCGAGCGGGTCCGAGTAGCCGGCGTGCCCGTCCTGATAGGCCGGTGCCTTGAGGAAGCTCACCGACGGCAGGTTGCCCGCGGCCAGCGCGGCGTCGAAGTCGCTGGTGTCGTACTGGTGGTTGGCCTGGTCGGTGGCGCCGATCGCGGCGACCGAACTGGGCGGCAGGTGCTTCGGGTTCGCCGTGGACTTGTAGTACTGGAACGGCTCGTGATGCGGGCTGTAGTCCACAACGGACTGCCCGCCGACGTTCTTGTGCTTCGCGTCGCAGGCCGCGTAGTCGCCGTTCTTCCCGGTCGGTTTGAACCCGCCCTGGAACCAGCCCCACGAGAGCTTCTTCGCGTTGAGCAGGTCCCCGATGTTGCGGCCCTGCATCGCGGCGAGGTTGTCCTTGGCGGTGTGGTTCTTGTTCGAGCAGTCGTCGAACGCCGGGTCCGGGTCCTCGATCATCGTGCCGAGGCCGCTCGCGTTCGGCGACGCCGCCGTCTTCCGGTCGGTCTTCGGCGCGCCGGTGACCGGGTCGACCGGCTGGGTGCCATGGGTCTGTCCCGAGATCAGGTTCACCGCGCCGGGGCTGGACGGGCCGAACACCGTGTTGAACGAGTTGTCGTTCAGCGCGTAGTGCTGGGCGTAGTTCCACATGCCGGTGACGGTGTTGCCGTCGTAGTAGTCCATCACCAGGCCGGGCTCGCCGAACAGCACCGGCTGCCCGGTGCACTTGTCCTTTTCGGTGTTCTCGACGAACTTGTCCATCTTGCCGCCGTTGAACGCGGCCTGTTCCTTGTTGTAGTCGTGGTCCTGGTCGCAGGTCATCGCCTGGGCGGGCGAAAGCCGCTTCGGGTTGTACGCGTTCGGGTTGTGTGCCAGCAGGTCCGGGGTGAGCCCGTTGACCTGTGGCGTGCCCGGCGCGGGGGTGAACCGGGTGCCGTCGGTGTTCGCCGCGTTCGGGTAGGTCCCGAAGTAGTGGTCGAACGAGATGTTCTCGCCGAAGATCACCACGACGTGCTTGATCGGGGTCGCGGTCGCCGCCGCCTCGGCGCTCACCGCCTGGCCCGGCGCGGGCTTCGGCCCGCTCGAAGAACTCTGGTCGCCACCCGAACAAGCCCCCGCGGCCAGTGCCACGGCGGCCGCCAGCGCACCCGCCGCGAGCACGCGCCCGCCTGCCCTTGGTTTCACGGTTTTTCCCTTTCCTATGCGAGCAGCGCTCGTCCGTAGTGATCGTCCGGGCCGGTCACGCCCGGAAGCGCGAAGAAGTACCCGCCACCGAACGGCGAGATGTAGTCGACCAGCGGCTCACCGGCGAGCCGCTTCTGCACGGCCTCGAACTGCTGCTCGAGATCGCGCTGGTAGCAGGTGAAGACGAGCCCCATGTCGAGGTTCCCGTTGGCGTCCACGCCCCGGTCGTAGTTCACCGAGCGGCGCAGGACGCGGCTCGCGTCGGTGTCCGCGGAGCGCGGATTCGCGAGCCGGATGTGACTGGTCAGCGGGATGACCGTGCCGACGGGATCCTCGGCGAAGCGCGGGGTGTCGGTCTCGGTGACCCCGTCCAGCGGCGCGCCGGTGTCCCGGCGGCGGCCGATCATGTTCTCCTGCTCCGAAAGCGACACCCGGTCCCAGAACTCGACGAGCATCCGGATCAGCCGGATCACCTGATAGGTGCCGCCGCCGGTCCACCCGGGCTCCCCCGCCCCGGGAGTCCACACGAGACCGTCCAGTTCGGACGAAGCCGGGTTGGCGATCCCGTCCTTGAACCCCAGCAGGTTCCGCGGCGTGCCGTCCGGGCGCGACGGGGAGCTGAACCCGTCGATCTTCCAGCGGAGCTGCATCCCGCCCCGTGTCGCCCTCGCGATGTCCCGCAGGGCGTGCAGCACCGTGTCACTGTCCTCGGCGGACAACGTGAGGCTCAGGTCCCCGTGGCACCACGCCGCGTCCAGCGCGTCGTCCGGGAAGGTCGGCATCGCCTTCAGTTTCACCGGTTTCCGGTCCGCGAGGCCGTACCTGTCGTCGAACAGCGACGCGCCGACGCCGACGATCGTGGCGAGCCTGCCGCCGGGGATCTCCGGCCCGAGCACGCCGGAGTCGGACGGCGGACCGGTGATGCCGAGCGCCGCCGGGGCGCCGCCGGTGGTCAGGAACCGCGCACGCGCGGTCAGCGCGCGCAGCAGGTCGGTCAGCTCGGCCCGGTCCCGCGCGATGACGTCGAAGGAGGCCACGACGCTGCGCCGGGCGGGCTGGGCCAGGATCGCCGCCTGCCTCGGCCCGTGGAAGGGCACCCCGCCCTCGGCGTGCGCGCTCGCGGTCAGGCCGGTCGCCAGCCCGGCCCCGGCGCCCGCCGCGACGGCGCCCCGCAGAAAACTCCGTCGCCGCAGGTTCACCGGATCCTCCTCGGCTCGGCGATCGCCGCGACGGGGGCGAGCAGCTCGGTCAGCTGGCCCACCTCGCCGTTGACCCGCTGCCGCAGCGCGGGGTCCAGCCGCGGCAGCGGGGTCCACGAGCCGTCCTGGCGCCGTGCCGACTCGAGTGTCCTTTTCGTCCTGTCCAGCCAGCTGTCCACAGTGGAAAGACCGGGGAACCGGGTGACCAGCAGCGGGCGCAGCACGTCCAGCACCGCCTTCGTCCCGTCCACATTGGCCGCCGCGGTGGCCAGCGAGGTCCCGCTGCCGAAGTCGGCGCGGCCGGTGAGCTCGAACTGCAGGGTGTTCTCCATGATTTCGTGGGCCCGCAGGCCGAGGTCGTTCTGGGCGATCTGCGCCTCGCCGAACCCGTCGCGCAACGCCGTGACGTCCTCGGCCAGCCGGTCGGCGACCGCGGTCAGCGCGGGCATCGGTTCCCCGTGCCAGAGTCCCTTTTCCAGCCGGTGGAACCCGGTGAACCCCGGATCGGCCGCCCCGCCGGGCAGCCCGGTCGCGACGCCGTTGATCGCCTTGTCGGAATCGCCGAACGCGTTGTAGGCCGCGCCCAGCCGCTCATAGGTCAGATGCGCGGTCAGCCAGGCCGCCTCGCTCCCGGCCCGGTCTCCACTGTGGACGGCGCTCTTCAGCGCGGTCACGTCGGCGACGAGCCTGCCGAGGCCGTCACGCACGTAACCGTGATACGCCCGGACCGGGCCCAGCAGGTCCGCGTCGGTCACCGGGACGACGGCCGGGCCGGGACGCGCGGCGCCCCCGGTCACCCGCACGGTCGGCCCGACGAAGGCCGAACTCCCGTCCGGCACGCAGCGGAACGCGTAGCCGCCGTCACCGAGGTTGACCGGCAGCGCTCGAGTCGTGCCGGGGCCCAGCCCGTCGATCTCGCCGAACACGGTGCCGGTGGCGGGATCGATGAGCTCCACCTCGGTGCTCGCCGCACCGCTGTTGTGCACCTGCAACGTCTGCGGGCCCGGCCTCGGCGCCGTCCAGCCAGCGCCACAGGTCGAGCGAGTCACCTCGATCGCCGTCTCCGCCGCGGCGGGCGGAGTCCACTCCCCCGGCCGGCTCACGACGACGAGGATGCCGCCCACCGCGAGCACCACCACCAGCGCGCCCGCCCACCGGGCACGCACCGAACGCAGCACGCGTTCTCCCCTCTCGTGAACCATTCGCGCACACCTTCACGCACGGTGCGCGCCACTGGCAAGCCGAGTTCCCGCAATGCGTCGAACGCGTCGGTTAGTCCGGTTCGGCGGCCACCGGGACGTCAGCGGCGAGACCCGAAAAGTTCACCCGGAAGGGGACGGAGACAAAAGCGGGAAGGACGCCTTCGGTGTGTCGGGGACACCGAAGACGTCCTTCCCGGGGACGGCCACGAGCGGGGCAGGTCAGCCCTTCGCCGTGGCGGCCGTCTGGAACGGCTGGGTGTTCGGCTGGAACACCTGACCGGCCGCGGGCACCTTGAGATCGGTCAGGTAGTCGGCGGTGGCCTTGTCCACGCCGAGCGACTTGCCGAGAATGCAGTGCCCGAACGCGTCGACCGACAGCAGCCGCGCGTTGCCGAGCTCGTCCGCCATCCGCTTCGCGAACAGGTACTGCGTCGCGGGGTCGTAGTAGTTACCGACCACCAGCACCGGGTTCTCCGTCTGGGCCTTCCACGGGCCGCGGTAGACGTCCGGCTTCTTGGCGGGCCACACCGGGCACGCCGCGACGTCGGAGAAGATCTGGGAACGGCCGAACGTCGGCGACTCCCGCTCCCACTGCGCGGCCAGACCCGGCACCCGGTCCTGCTTGATGGTGATCTTCTTGTCGGAGCAGTTCACGCCGAAGTACGAGTCGTCCGCGGTGTACGGGCTGTCCGGGGCGAGGTCGGCCAGGCCGTTCTTGCCGGGGACCAGCACGTTCAGCTTGACCGTCCGCGCCGACTGGGTCTGCGCGGCCGCCGCCGGCGGGTGGATCACGTCGTAGAGGCCCTGAAGTTCCTCGGCCAGCGCCGGGAATCCGGCGGGCCGGTACAGGGCGCCGGAGACACCGCCGGTGAACGTGCTGATGTCCATCGTCTGGCCGCCGGGCACCTTGATCGGCTGCTCGCGCAGGTATTCACGCAGCTCGTCGAACTTCGCCCTCGGGGTGCCGGAGCTGAACGCGCACTTCGGACCGGCCTGCTGGCACCGGGTCAGGAACGCGTCGAGCGAGATCTCGAACCCGCGGGCCCGTTCCCGGTCGTACTGCACGCCGTCGGTCGTGCGCAGCAGCGGATCGACGTTGCCGTCGATCACGATCGCCCGGCTCTGCTTCGGGAACATCGCCGAGTACGTCGAGCCGATCAGCGTGCCGTAGGAGAAACCGACGTAGGTCAGCTTCTGGTCGCCGACCGCCGCGCGCAGCTTGTCGAGGTCGCGCACGACGTCCTTGGTGGACATGTGGTTGAGCAGCGCGCCCGCGTTGTTCTTGCAGAACTGGCCGAGGTCACGGAAGGAGCCCAGCGTGCCGGAGATCTCCGCGCGGCTCAGCGGCACGCCGATCTGCGCGCTGTTCACCTCCTGCGCGTCCTCCTGGGTGGTGAAGCAGCGCAGCGGGTTGCTCTGGCCGACCCCGCGCGGGTCGAAGCCGATCAGGTCGAAACGGTCGACGACCTGCGGCTGGAAGTACCCGGTGCCGCTGATCGGCATCCGCAGGCCCGAGCCACCGGGACCGCCGGGGTTGAGGAACAGCGACCCGATCCGTTTGTCCGGGGTGCGCGCGGCGCGCTTCAGCAGCGCGATGTCGATCGTGCCCAGCGACGCGTCGTCGTGGTCGATCGGGACGCGATAGCGCGCGCAGCTGTAGAACTTCGCCTGGTCTGCGGGCACCCCGCGTAACGTTTCGGCCGAGCAGGTGCCCCACTCGACCGGTTTCGTGGCACCCACCTGCGCCGCGAGCGTTTCCCCCGCCGGCGCCGCGGTCGCGGTACCGGTCATCCCGGTCAGCGCCGCACCGGCCACGAGCGCCCCCACCAGTGCGATCGAACGCACCCGGCCCTTCGCGGAACTCCGCAAGACATCTCCTCCCACTTCAGGTCACGCTGGCGCCGCGCGTGCGGCGCCACCACGCGATACTGGGTGAGACTGGCACAAAACGCCGAATCCCGTCACCGTCCGAAAGGATGGTGTGTGTCTATCGACCCGAACGGGTCAACACGACCGCGTCAATACGAAAATGGGTAACGGGCGACCGGCCGCGAGTCGCTCCATTTCGTATCCGGGCCAGAACCGCAGCAGCTCGCGCCACATCCGGGCGTATTCCTCGCCCTCGAGTTCCTTCGCCGAGACCGCGACCGCCTTCCCGGCGATCGCGATCTCGGCGTCCGGGCAGGACCGCAGGTTCAGGGTCCACGCCGGATCGTTCGGGCGACCCCAGTTCGACCCGGTGAGCACGAACCGGTCGCCGTCGGGGTAGTAGAGCAGGTTGGTGCTGCGTGGCAGCCCGCTCCTGCGCCCGGTCGTGGTCAGGCGCAGCGAGGGCAGCCCGGCCATCGCCACCAGGCTGACCCGGCCGCCGAACGCCCGGTGCAGCTTCTTGTCGGCCCAGATGATCCCGCCCGCGAGCCGCATCAACCAGGGTTTCGTGCCGAGCGCACGGGCGAGCTTCGCGAGAGGATTAGCCACGTACGGATCTTGCCAGGCTCACCCCGAACCGTTGCTGTGAGTCCGTCCACCACCGCTCGAGGCCGAACCCGGCGGCGCCCAGCTCGGCCTCGACCCCGCCGGGCCGGAACTTGGCCGAGACCTCGGTGCGGATGTGCTCGCCCTCGGCGAACTCGACGGTCAGCCCGGCACCCGGGATCTCGACGGTCTGCCGCAGGCGTGCCCGCAGCCGCATCTCGACCCACTCGTTCGCCGCGTCCCAGTGCGCGACGTGCTCGAAGGCGTCCGGGTCGAAGTCCGCGCCGAGCCGGGTGTTGATCACCCGCAGCACGTTCCGGTTGAACGCGGCGGTGACCCCGGCCGAGTCGTCGTAGGCGCGTTCCAGCATTCCCACGTCCTTCACCAGGTCCGTGCCGAGCAGGAGCCACTCCCCCTCCTCCAGCACCTCCCGCACCGAACGCAGGAACGCGGCGCGCTCGGCGGGCAGGAAGTTCCCGATCGTGCCGCCGAGGAACGCCACCACCCTCGGCTGCCCGCCGGGCAGCCGGTCCAGGTGCTGGGTGAAGTCGCCGACCACCCCGCGGACCTCGAGCTTCGGGTAGTCCGCGGAGATCGCGGCCGTGGCCTCGGCCAGCGCGGATTCCGACACGTCCAGCGGTACGAACTCCTCCAGCGTGCCGTGCCCGGTCAACGCGTCCAGCAGCAGCCGCGTCTTCTCGCTCGACCCCGAGCCGAGCTCGACCAGGGTGTGCGCCCCGGTGATCCGGGCGACGTCGGCGGCCCGTGCGGCGAGCACCTCCCGCTCGCTGCGGGTCGGGTAGTACTCCGGCAGCGCGGTGATCCGCTCGAACAGCGCACTGCCCTCGGCGTCGTAGAACCACTTGGGCGGCAACCACTTCCGCTCGGCCGTCAGCCCGCTCCGGACGTCATCGACGAGTTCGTCGGTGACGTCGGCATGAGCACGGTGATTGTCCAGATCCACGTCGGTCATCGGGGGTCACTCCGTTCCGGGATGAGGGGGACGAGTTCGAGGCCGGCACGGGTGATGCGCACGGCGTGCCGATCGGGCACCGCCGTCCACGCCGGGTCCGGATCGCACGGCTCCGACGCGAGGAGCACGCCGTCGCCGGTCCGCAGCGTCGACAGCGAATGCGTCCAGGCCGTGCCGATCAGGACCTCCCCGTCGGTGAGCAGGAAGTTCAGTCGTGAGCCGGGCGCGGCGGCCTCGACGGAGGCCACCAGCCCGGTCACCGCGCCCAGTGGGTCCTCCCCGGCGTCCAGCCGCGCGCGGAGCAGGGCCCACAGCACCGCCGAGTCGGTCGGTGCCTCCAGCGTGAGCAGTTCGGTGATCGGCAGCTGTTTCGCGGGCCCGGCCAGGGAATCCGGCCAGCCCCGCACGACGCCGTTGTGACTGAACAGCCACCGGCCGTCGGTGAACGGCGCGGCCGCCGCCTCGGTGACCGGCATGCCCGTGGTGCCGTTGCGCACCGCGGCCAGGAACGCCGGTGCGCGCACCGAGGCGGCCAGCGCGGGCAGCGTCCCGTCCGTCCACAGTGGCCCGGCGCGGCGGTACCGCAGCGGTTCGGGCCCGCCGGGGTACCAGCCGAGGCCGAAGCCGTCCGCGTTCACCGAGCCCCCGCCCCGCATGTCGGCCGGGGCGTAGGACTGTACGAGCAGCGAATGCGGCGCGTCGAACAGCGCCTCGGCGGGCGACCGCGGCACGCCGAGGTATGCGAGGTGTCGGCACATGTCCGGCTAGGCCACCTCGCCCGGCAGGGGATCACGGGCGCAGCGGAACCCGCTGAAGATCTGCCGGCGGATCGGGTAGTCCCAGTTCCGGAAGGTGCCGCGCACCGCCGCCGCGTCGGTCCCGAACGAACCGCCGCGCAGCACCTTGTACTCCGGTCCGAAGAAGACCTCCGAATACTCGCGATACGGGAACGCGGCGAACCCGGGGTATCCGTGGAAGTCGGTGCTCGTCCACTCCCACACATCACCGATCAGCTGGCGCACGCCCAGTGGCGAGGCACCGGCCGGATAGGCGCCCGCCTCGGCCGGACGCAGGTGCCGCTGGCCGAGATTGGCGTGCTCGGCCGTCGGATCCTCGTCGCCCCACGGGTACCGGCGGGAACGCCCGGACGCCGGGTCGAAGCGGGCGGCCTTCTCCCATTCGGCCTCCGTGGGCAACCGCTTGCCCGCCCAGGCCGCGTACGCCTCGGCCTCGTGGAAGGAGACGTGCACGACCGGCTCGGCGGCGGGCACCCTCTCGTGGACACCGAACCGGGTCCGCCACCACCCGTCCTGGGCCCGTTTCCAGAACCGCGGCGCGGTGATGCCGTGCTCCGTCCGGTACCGCCACCCCGCCGGGCTCCACCAGCGTTCCTCGGCGTAGCCGCCGGATTCCAGGAACTCCACGTAGGCACCGCAGGTGACCGGCGTGGTGTCGAGGAAGAACGCGTCCACCACGACCTCGTGCGCCGGGCGTTCGTTGTCCAGTGCCCACGGTTCCGCCGTGGTACCCATGACGAACGGGCCACCGGGAACCAGCACCTCGGCCGGGTACCCGCCCGCGGGCGCCCGCGGCGGCTCCGGCGCGCTCAGCACCGGGTCGCCCGTGCGCAGCTGATGGGTCGCCAGCATGGTCTCGTCGTGCTGCTGCTCGTGCTGGGTGATCATGCCGAAGGCGAAGGCGCTGTCGGTGATCCGCCTGCCCTCCAGCGGCACCTTTTCCAGCACGTCGAACGCCTTATCCCGGACCTCACGGACATAACGCCGCGCTTCGGCGGGGCTCAGCAGCGGCAGCTCCGGCCGGTCGGCCCTGGCGTGCTGGAAGGCGTCGTAGATGTCGTCGATGTCCGGGCGCAGCGCCTCCCGGCCGCCGACGTCGCGGACCAGCCACAACTCCTCCTGGCTGCCGATGTGCGCGAGGTCCCAGACCAGCGGCGACATCAGCTTCGAGTGCTGGCGGACCAGATCCTCGTCGTCGACCGCGTCGGTCAGCGCGACGCTGCGCGCCCGCGCCCTCGTCAGCGCCTCCGCCGCGTGGGCACGCAGATCCTGCGGGCTCAGCTCCCGCAACGGGTTGTACTCCGGAACGGGCGCGCTCATGCGATCGCCTCGCTCCGCGAGACCGTGCTGAATCCCTTGTGGCACATGACACCGCTCATGACCGCTGACTCCTCGCTCCGTCCACGCGTGCGAGCACGCTTTCGCTGATCTCCGTGATGGTGTGCGCGGGCAGTCCGGTGACACCGAGCTCGGCACAACCGAGCTCCACCACCGCGCGCGCGACGGCCGCGATGTCCGCGTCGGCCAGCCCGGCCCGCGCCGCGTCCGTCCAGCGCCCCTCGACCGGGGCACAGAGCTCCCGCACCTTGTCCACTGTGGACGGACGGGTGAGCAGGGCGGTGACGAGCGCGACCGGGTGCAGCCAGGCCTCCGGTGGCTGCGCGTCGAGATAGCGCAGCTCCAGGTAGCCCTGCGGGCGCACCGGCGTGAACATCGTGGTGAGGTGGTAGTCCAGATCCGCCACCGTCGGCCTGCGCAGCACGGCGGCCGCGCCCCTGCCCTCGATCCAGTCGCCGAAGGTGAGCCCCTCCGGGGCGTCCCACGGCCGGTTTTCCCTGGGCAGCACCATCAACGGCGTGTCCATCATGCGTTCCGCCCACGCCGCGGCGGGATCGGGGCCCACCACGGCGGACCGGGTACGCACCGGCTCGGTCTCCAGCACGGCGAGCCAGCGCGCCGACGCGTGCCCGGTCTCCCGGCCCGCGTGCACCCGGGAGTTGGCGAACGCGGCCAGCAACGGCGGGCCCATCGCGTGCGCGGCGGCCCATCGGGCGGGGAAACCCGAGGTCTCCCCGGCGTCGACGCAGATCTGCAGCCCGGCGGTGCTGCACATCATCGTGATCCCGCCCGTGCCCATCGGGGCGAACCGGCGTTCCATCGCCGCGTACCGCGGAGTGCTGAGAACGCGCCGGGGAGGGCGGTGTGCGTCGATACCCGATTCGCCCAGTTCCAGATCCTGGCGGGCGAGCAGGGAACGCAGATGGCGAAGATCGGCCGAGACGACCGCGTCGAGCTCACGCAGTCCGGCCTGGGGAAGTGTGGAGATCTCCACCTGGCACCCGGGTTCGAGGCTCACTGGCGAACCACCCGGGAGGGGGGAGGCGGGGCTGTCGGGGCGCAGGGTCCGCGGGGTGTGCGGGCCGAGCGCCGTGGCCAGGGCATCGGGGTCGAGCGGGCGGGCCGGGTCACCGCGATGGTGCACGGTGAACTCCAGCTCCACGCCCACGAGTTTCGGTGGCCCGTGCTTGAAGCACACGGAGGCCACGTACGCCTCACCCGCCGCTCGATCGGAAAGGACCTTCGCGGTCAGGTTCGACGCGCTCCCGGACTTCTCCGGGTCATCGTGCACCGTGTTCGAGCGCGCTGTCATATCCGCCGTCCAGTCTGGGAGCCCGCTCTTCGGGCCCCCTCGACTTCGGACGCTACACGCGGGGTCCGACAAAAACAGCGTCGTTCTCAGCTACCCGCGAACCGATCGGTCGCGCCGACGAGCAGTTCCCGGATGTCCGCGGTCGAGGCCGTGTGCCCGGCGCCGCCCACCATCACGAGCTCGCTGCCCGGCCAGGCGTGGTTCAGCTCCCACGGGGTTCCGGCCAGGTTCCCCAGGTCCAGCACGCCCTGGACCAGCACGGCGGGCACGGCGGCGAGCTTGCCCGCGTCGCGGAGCACCGCGTTGTCTTCGAGCCAGGAACCGTGGCTGAAGTAGTACGTCACCAATCGCGCGAACGCCAACCGGTACCCCGGATCGTCGAATCGGGCATCGGGTGGCACATCAGGCAGAACGGCGTCCTCCCACGCGCACCACCGCCGCGCCGCCTCGTGGTGCACCGCCGGATCCGGATCCATCAGGAGCCGGTGGTAGGCCGCGGAAAGATCGCCGTCCCGCTCGTGCTCGGGTACCCCGTCGCGGAATTCGGCGAAGGCCGAGGGGAACATCGGGCCGAGGCCGCGGATCAGGAGGTCCACCTCGCATTGGCGCCCGGCGGCCAGTGCCGTCAGCACCATCTCGCTCACCCGGTCCGGATGCCGCTCGGCGTAGACGAGCCCGAGCACCGAACCCCACGACCCGCCGAAGAGGAGCCACCTGTCCACGCCGAGATGAGCCCGCAGCAGCTCCATGTCCCGCAGGAGGTGGTCGGTCGTGTTCACCGACAGGTCGGCGTCCGGCTCGCTCGCGTGCGGCGTGCTGCGCCCACAGCCACGCTGGTCGAACAGCACGATGCGATAACGCGCCGGGTCGAAGAACCGCCGGAGGCCGGGGAAGCACCCCGAGCCGGGACCTCCGTGCACCACCACCGCCGGCTTGCCCGCCGGGTTCCCGCAGACCTCCCAGTACACCGAATGTCCGTCGCCGACGTCGAGCATCCCGTGCTCGTACGGCTCGATCTCGGGATAGAGCCCAGCCACCCCTGTTCCTTCCACCAAGAGGACAACGCCGTCATGGTAGTGCGAACGAACTCGCCCACCACCGGGTTTTCTGGCGCGAGGAGACCGCCCGCCGCCGAAGCGCTCAGCCGAGGTCCTTGACCAGGAACCGGGCCGGGTCGGCGACCTCGTGCCGGGAGCCGTCGGCGTCCACATAGGAATATCGGTCGAGGTAGCGGCAGCCGGTCTCCCGGTAGCCGAGCCGGAGGTAGAGCGCGGCGGCGCGTGGGTTGTCGTCGTCGACGCCGAGGCCCAGCCTGCGATGTCCGCGGTCCCGCGCGCGGGCCTCGGCGGCGGCCAGCAACGCGCTCCCGATTCCCCGCGAGCGCCGGTCCGCCGCGACGTCGAGGCCGTTGACCTCCGGACAGCCGGGGTGGCTCGCCCGCACCTCGGCCGCGGCGCATCCGTTCCAGCGGATCTCGCCGACGCCCACCGGCCGCGCGCCGTCCCAGGCGACCAGGAAGGTGCTCGTGTGCTCGGCCTGCCGCCGGAACCGGGCCTCGTGGTACCGGTTCGCGCCGGGCGAGGGAAGGTGGGTTTCGAGCAGCGGCACGTCGTCGGCACGGCATTCCCGGATGTCCACGCCGCCCATCCTGGCAAGCGGAAGTGTGTCGTGCCGCCGGTTTTTCGCCGCCGCGCTCAGCCCGGCAGCGACCGGGCGAGTTCGTGCAGCTTTCCGGCCAGCTCATGCGGGCCCGCGGGCCCGATGTGGATCACGGCGTCGTCCCCCTCACCGACGGTGTGGCTGTAGTAGCGGCCCCAGTCCGTGTCCGCGTAGTGCAGCGGCTCCTCGGTGCAGGTGTACCGGCCGACCTCGTCCCGCTGCCCCGCGTAAAGCTCGCCACTGCCCGAGACAGGCCGCTGCACCAGCTTCACGACGTCCGCGATCGCGGGCTCCAGCGGGTACGCGTCCGGCCCGAGCCGGGCGGCCTCGTGCATGTCGGAAACCCTTACCGAGCGCGGATTCCCGCCGCCCGCACCGAGCGGCGGGAGTTGTTCGACGAGGGACTCGGCCAGTCGGCGCCGGTCGATCTCCTGGAGGCCGACCCATTCGCCGTCGGACACCGCGAGCACGGCCTGGAGCCCGCGGGTCGCGGCCAGCACGCCATAGGTCCGGTCGCCGTCGCCGACCCAGCCGTAACACTCCCGCGCCGGGTTCACCAGCAACGGCAGCCAGTCCAGGAAGTCGACGAGCGCGCGGCCGCGCGCGTCGACCAGCCCCGCCTCGGCCAGCGCCGCGTCGACACGCTTGTCGGCCTCAGCCCGCGCCTCGTCGGACAGCCAGCTCGGCTCCGGCCGCAGTGTCAGGTGCAGCCTGCCGATCTGTTCGCGCTCGGCCAGTGCCGCCAGCGCCTCGACCGGCACGTCCACCCGGCCCGTCGCCACCACTCGCCTCCTACTCGCCGATGACCGGCGGGCTCGTCTTCTGGTCGGTGCCGAACAACGCGTCCGGGTCCGGCTCGATCAGGAAGTCGGGACGCTGGTGTTCCTGGTCTTCCTCGCGTTCACCGCCACGTCCGTGCGCCCCCATCGGGCCCATCGGCCCGCTGCCCCGGCCACCGGCGGCCCTGGCCGCGGCGGCCTCCGAGGCCGCCGCGTTGCCGACCCCGCCGGCGCCGACACCGCGTCCGCCGCCCAGCCCTCGCGCGTTCTCGCCGACGCCACCACGTCCGTCACCGCCGAGCAGGCGGCTGCCCGCGTTGTTGCCGCCGCGCCCGCTCCCCGGTTCCTCCCCGCCGCGCCCGAAACCAGTGGGATTCGGTTCTCCGGCAGGGTTCCCGGTGTTGTACAGCCCGGTCACCACGGGCTCGGGACGTGCCGGGTCCCCCGAGGGCCGCCTGCCCGGCACGAACGGCGGCGGGGGCAGTACACCGGTCCGTCCCGGCCGGTTCCCCGTCGGCGTGGTCGTCTCGTCCCGGCCGCCGCCGGTACGCCCGGCGCCGCGCGTGTCTCCCGGCCCCCCGGTTCCGTCGGTGCCCCCTGGCCCGTCCGTGCCGGACGGCGTGGTCGGCCTGCCGCCGATCTGGTCCCCCGAGGTCCGCCCCGGCGTATGACCGCTCGACGTCGTCTGCTCGTTCGTGGTGTGCTGGGTGCGCTCGGTCGTCTTGCCGGGCAGCGGCCGCACGGTCCCCGGCGGGGTCGGCTCCTTCACCGAGATCGCGGCGCCGTCGGACTGCAGGACGCCGTAGTCGGTCGGGAGCGCGGACTTCGTGCTCGAGGTGAGGCTGCTGTACTGGTCCATCACGCGGACGTTGTTCTCGTTGGCCGCGTTGTACTTCTGCATGCCCTGCTGATACGACTTGACGTCGTTCATCGCCATCGACGGCCCGGCGATCGGGATGGCCGCCTTCAACCCGGTGGTCCAGGGATTCGGCTTGTCCGGCTTCGGCGGCACCTCCACCACCGCGTGCCCGGACGCGTCGAAGCTGCTCGCCTGGGTGTCCACCGACGCCTTCGTCACGTCCAGCGGCTCGGCGGTCTCCTGGAAGGCCTGTTCCAGCGGCCCCGCCCCCGCGCCCGCGGCGTCGGCCGCGTCTCCAGTCCACGCCTTCTTCATCCGGTCCTGCAACGCCTTGATGCTCTGCGCCCGTTCCATGTACGAACTGGACAGATCGGCCACGGCGTCCGCGGCGGCCCGGAGCCCCTTGGTGTCCCCTTTGGTGAAGTTCTCGTAGATCTCCTTGCCGTCCACCTCAGGCCCCCTTGAGTGTCTTGACGACCGCCGTGGCGGTCTGTTGTGCGACGCCGCACGAATCCTGTTCGCCCTTGTAACCCTGTGCGGCGACCGAAAAGACGAGGTCGTCGGCGATGCCGACGACGAGGCTGCAGTCCCCCGCGGCCCGGCGATCCTTCAAATCGGCGTATACCGCCGGATAGCCGTCGACGTCGGGAGCCGGGGCGATGAACCCCAGTTGCCCGCTCCGCTGAGCGGTGTACTGCCCGGCGATGCCCCCCATGCCGATATCCCGGTTGCCGGTCTCCAGGGTGACCTGGAGGCTCAGCCCCTCCGCGCCGACCATCCAGCCGCAGCCGGGTCCGGCCTTCCCCTCAGGCGAATCGTCGTGAGGCTGCACCTTGCCGGGGTTGGTGTAGCGCAACGATGACAGCAGCGACGACGGCACGGTCTTGCAGGGATCGGCCTCGTAGCTGGCCGCGCTGAGCGGCTGGGACACCTTCGGCGCCCTCGGATCCGCCGCACCGGCGGACGAAGGTTTTCCGTTGCCCGGCGCGGGCGTCGCCGTGCCCGGGGTCTGTGACGAGCAGGCCGCAAGACCGAGGCAGCACGACGCCGCGGCCATGCCCAGCGCCAGCCGGGTCGTCGAGGTCCGCACGATCACGTCGCCTGGGTGAGCGGGCCGGCGAGCGCCTGGTCGGTCTTCACGGTCTTGGCCTGCGCTTCCCTGAGCTTCTCGAGGTAGGCCTGGACGTACTTCTTCATCGAGTCGTTCTGCGCCTGCAGGGCAGCGATGGAGTCGCTCCCCGTCACCGCGTAGCTCCCGCTCGCAGAGTCCTGGCCAGGAGGCCGGAAGCCATGGGCGATGTTGCGGATCTTCATGCCGTCTTCGGTGATCTTGGCGAGCTGGTCCTCCCACAGCCCGATCACGGCCTTCAGCTCGGCGGGGTCCATTTCGAACTTCCCGCCCTTGCCGGAACCACCGCCCCCGTACACCTTGCCGTCCTGCGCGGCCCCGATGCCCCAGACGGCCTGAGCGGCCAGCCCGGCCTCACCGATGATCAACGCCCCCACCTTCCTCAGCGGCTCACCCATCGCGATGTCCGGAAACTGTCCGGAAACGATGTGCAAAGACTAACCACGTGGCCGACGCCGTGTCAGCAAGACGCCGGATGACACTCCGACGTGGGTGAGGGCCGGACGGTTCCCGCCGGACGCGGCCGGCGGACAGGACGGGTGTCACAAGACGTACGTACGGATTGCGATACCCGGGTCCGCGATGTCAGGATTTCAGGATGCCACGGGTAAGCCAGGATCACCTCGACGCACGACGGCGCCAGATCCTCGACGGTTCCCGTGTGTGTTTCGCACGGCACGGGTACGAGGGCGCCACGGTCCGGCGCCTGGAGGAGGCCACCGGGCTCTCCCGCGGCGCGATCTTCCACCACTTCCGCGACAAGGAGTCGCTGTTCCTCGCCCTCGCCGAGGACGACGCCGTGCGCATGGCCGACGTGGTCGCCGAACAGGGCCTCGTCCAGGTCATGCGCGAGCTGCTGGCCGGGGACAGCGAGCACCCGGCCGACTGGCTCGGCACCCGGCTGGAGGTGTCCCGGCGGCTGCGGACGGATCCGGAGTTCCGGGCCCGCTGGGCCGAGCGCTCCGAGCAGCTGACCACCGCGACCAGGGAGCGGCTCCAGCGCCAGCGGGACGCGGGCAACCTGCGCGACGACGTCGACGTCCAGGTGCTGACCGCGTTCCTCGAACTGGTGCTGGAGGGCCTCGTCTCCCACCTGGCGATGGGTCTGCCCGGCGACGACCTCGGCCCGGTGCTCGACCTGGTCGAGGAGACGGTGCGGCGGCACCGCGCCGGAACCGCCGGGCACCCCGGCTGACCTCACCTCCTCCGGTCGCCTCGTCCGGCGTCGTGTTCAATGGGGCCCGTGGATCTCCTCGACGCGCACGAGCGGGCCCGGCGGGTGTTCGACGACGCCGTCCACGCGGTCGGGCCCGGCGGACCGGCCTGGGACGCACCGACTCCCTGCGCCGCGTGGTCGGTCCGCGATCTGGTCAACCACCTGGTGAACGAGCAGCTGTGGGCGCCGCTCCTGCTCGATGGCGCCACCCTCGACGAGGTCGGCGACCGCTTCGACGGCGACGTGCTCGGGGACGACCCGGTCGGCGCGTGGGAGTCGTCCTCGGCCGCCGCCCGCGAAGCGTGGCTGCGGCCCGGGACGCCGCGCCGGACGGTGCACGTCTCCAGCGGTCTGATCCCGGCCGAGGAGTACGGCTGGCAGATGACGATCGACCTCGCGGTACACGGCTGGGACCTGGCCACCGCGCTCGGCCTGCCGAACCCCGTCCCGGCCCCGCTCGCGCAGCGGCTGCTCGACGTCGCGCGCCCGATGGTCGACGCGTGGCAGGGCCTCGGGATCTTCGACCCGCCGGTCCCGGTCGGGCGCGCCGCCGGCGCGCCGACCCGGCTGATCGCGCTGCTCGGCCGCGATCCGCGCTGACCGGGAGAGCGCCACCACGCGGCGCGCGCACCCGATCGGCGCCAAGGACGCGTTAAGATAGGGCCATCACCGCAGTACAACCCTCTTCAAGTATCGACACAGTATGGCTAGGAGTGACCACTTAGGTGCGCGAAGCACAGTCACCCGGTGACAGTACCGAGCCGGGTGACCGGCCCGGCTGTTCCATAGCGCCTTCCCCCGCCGTTCCGGCTGGTGCGGAATGATCCAGATCCTGCTCGCCGTTCTCGGCGTCCTCCTGTTCGTCCTGCTGACCATCGGCACCGGTCTCGCCGTGGCCGCGGAGTTCTCGCTGACCGCGCTCGAACGGAGCACGGTCGAGGCGAACGTCCGCCAGGTCGGCGACAAGCGCTCGCACATCGTGCAGAAGGCGCACCGCACGCTGTCCTTCCAGCTGTCCGGGGCCCAGGTCGCGATCACGCTGACCACGCTGATCACCGGGTACCTCGCCGAGCCGCTCATCGGCCAGCTGCTGGCGCCGCTGTTCCGCGCCTTCGGCCTGTCCGAGGGTGTCGCGGGCGGCCTTTCGCTCGCCGTCTCGCTGGTGCTCGCGACGTCGCTGTCGATGATCCTCGGCGAGATGGTCCCGAAGAACCTCGCGATCGCGCGCCCGCTGCAGACCGCCCGCGCGGTCGCCGGGTACCACTCGCGGTTCTCGTCGCTGTTCCGCTGGCTCATCACGTTGCTGAACAACAGCGCCAACTTCGTGGTGCGCAAGTTCGGCGTCGAGCCGCAGGAGGAACTGCGGTCCGCGCGCTCGCCGCAGGAGCTGGGCTCGATCGTGCGGTCCAGCGCCGAAAGCGGCACGCTCGACACCGCCACCGCGGAGCTGCTCGGCAAGTCGCTGCGCTTCGGTGAGCGGACCGCCGAGGAGCTGATGACCCCGCGAGTGCAGGCCGAGTCGCTGACCGTGGACGACACGATCACCGACCTCATCGAGATCTCCCGCCGCACCGGGTTCTCCCGTTTTCCGGTCTACACCGAGGATCTCGACGACGTACAGGGCGCGGTGCACGTCAAGCAGGCGTTCACCGTGCCCGCCGCCGAACGCGGCACGGTGCGGATCGGCGCGGTCATGCAGGACGTGCCGACGGTGCCGGAGTCGCTGTCCGGCGACGCGCTCCTGACGAAGCTCCGCGACTCCCGTTTCCAGCTCGCGATCGTGGTCGACGAGTACGGCGGCACGGCCGGGCTGGTCACGCTGGAGGACGTCGTCGAGGAGATCATCGGCGACGTCCGCGACGAACACGACGAGCGGGAAGCACCGGCCGCGCAGCGGCTGGGAACCGACAGCTGGATGGTGTCCGGGCAGCTGCGCGCGGACGAGGTCACCGACGTGACCGGGTTCCGCATGCCCGACGGCGACTACGAGACGATCGCCGGGCTCATCCTCGAACGGCTCGGCCGGATCCCGGCGCCGGGCGACACCGTCGAGGTCGACGGCTGGCGGCTCACCGTCACGACCATGGACCGTCATCGCATCGCCGAGGTCGAGGTGTGCCCGGCCGAAGACACCGCGCCCGCCGAAGCCGGAGCCGGTCAGGAGGCGATGGCGCGATGAGCGATTGGCTGAACATCGCCCTCGTGGTAGTCCTGTTGCTGGCCAACGCGTTCTTCGTCGGCGCCGAGTTCACCCTGATCTCGTCGCGACGCGACCGGCTGGAGGCCCTGCTCGACCAGGGCAAGACGCGGGCGCGGACGGTGATCAACGCCAGCCGCAACGTCTCGCAGATGCTCGCGGGCGCGCAGCTGGGGATCACGATCTGCTCGCTGCTGCTCGGCCGGCTCGGCGAGCCCGCCGTCGCGCACCGGCTGTCCGGGTTCTTCGACCTCATCGGCCTGCCGATGGCGCTGCTGCACCCGATCTCGTTCGCTCTCGCGCTGGCGTTCATCACCGTGCTGCACGTGATGATCGGCGAGATGGTGCCGAAGAACCTCGCCATCGCCGAACCGGAGCGGCTCGCGCTGTGGCTGGTGCCGGTGCACGTGGCGTGGGTGAAGGTCGCCAATCCGTTCATCTGGCTGCTGAACCACGTCTCCAACGCCCTGCTGCGGCTGGTGCGGGTCGAGCCGAAGGACGAGCTGGAGACCGCCTACACCTCCGACGAGCTGGCCGAGGTACTGAGCGAGTCCCGGCGGGAAGGCCTGCTGAAGCAGTCCGAGCACCAGCGGCTCTCACAGACGCTGTCGTCGGTACAGAAGACCGTCGCCGACGTCCTGGTGCCGACCGCGCGGCTCACCACGCTGCCCTGTGGTCCGACCCTCGGTGACGTGGAGCGCGCGGTGTCCTCGACCGGGTTCTCCCGGTTCCCGGTGTGCGCCGACGACGGCTCGCTCACCGGGTACATCCACGTCAAGGACGTGCTGGACCTGCTCGGCGACGACCCGTCGAGTGTGGTGCCCCCGGCCAAGACCCGGCAGCTCACCGAGCTGCGCGCCGACGCGCGGCTCGACGTGGCGCTCTCGGCGATGCGCGCGGAGGGCAGCCACCTCGCCCGCGCGCTCGACGCGAGTGGCGCCCCGGTGGGCGTCGTGGCGCTGGAGGACCTCGTCGAGGAATACGTGGGGACCGTCCGCGACGGCACCCACGTGGGCGTATGACGCGGGTGCTCCCGGAGGCGGACTGGCTGGCCCGGGAGCGTGACCACGTCGAACGTGTGCGGGCCTGGACGGTCCCGCACCAGGAGCGCCGCGCGCGTGGCGAGAAGCATCCGGTGCTGGACTTCCTGTTCAGCTACTACTCCTACCGCCCGACCCATCTCGAACGCTGGCAGCCGGGTCCCGGGGTGGTGCTCGCCGGGGCCCCGGCGCGGCGGTTCCTCGACCGCAAGGGTTATCTGGAAACCGCCGACGGCGTGTGTCTCGACCCGTCGGGGTTCACCGAGGGGAAGGCGCGGACCGCGAAGTTCGTCCGTCAGCTGCTCACCGCGACCGCCGGCCGCGCGCCCCGGCTGAGCTGTTTCGGCCTGCACGAGTGGGCGATGGTCTATCGCGAGCCCGCCGAGACGGTCCGGCACGCCCAGCTGCCCCTGCGCCTCGGCTCGGCGGGGACGGACACGGTCGTGGAGTCGCTCGACATCCGGTGCGGGCACTTCGACGCGTTCCGGTTCTTCACCGGGCCCGCGCGCCCCCGCAACGGGCTGACGCCCACGCGGGAGACCCAGGTCGACCTCGAACAGCCGGGCTGCCTGCACGCGAACATGGATCTGTTCAAATGGGCGTACAAACTGGACCCGTTCGTGGAAGCGGAACTGATCGCCGACTGTTTCGTGCTCGCCGCCGAGATCAGGGAACTGGACATGCGCGCCAGCCCGTACGACCTTTCCGGGTTCGGGTACTCGCCGGTGCGGATCGAGACCGCCGAGGGACGGGCCGAATACGCCCGTGCGCAGGCGGAATTCGCCCGGCGGGCGGCGCCGCTACGTATCCGCTTGATCGCGCACTGCGAGGAGTTGCTCGGTTCGTCAAGGTGAATTCTGTGCGCCGTAACAAACTGTGAGTCACATTATTCCCGCCTCACAGCTCACCTGTTAGAGTGATAACGTTTTGGTTGCGTAGCTGCGCGTGAACGCGCGTTTCGAAAGGACAACGATGGGGCGTCACAGCCTGCCCGAGGAGCCGGTGCCGCATCCCCTGGACCCGCCGAAGCCAACCGCCGGCCGCAGCGAGACCACCGGTTCGCACCGCATCGTCGGCAAGAAGGCACCCCGCCGCCGCGTCGCGAAGTGGCCGATCGTCGCCGTCGTCCTGGCCGCCCTCGTCGGCCTCGGCGTGTTCGGCTGGAACTGGGCCGACAGCGTGCTCAACAGCAGAGCGGAGGCCGAGGCGGCCAGCTGCGCCGGCGGGACCTCGGATCTTCGTGTCCTGGTCACCCCGAGCGCCGCCCAGCCGGTGACCCAGGCCGCGACGCGGTGGAACCAGGCGGGCACCAACGTCCACGGCCGCTGTATCCGCGTCTCCGTCGAGCCTATGCCCTCCGCGCAGGTGCTCGACGCGCTGACCGGCCGGACCAACGTCGACGCGATCGGCGGTCTGCCCTCGGCCTGGCTGCCCGAATCGACCTACTGGGTCGGCGAGCTGACCACCGCCAAGCCCGAGCTCGTCAGCTCGCCCGCGCAGTCCGTGGCGACCGCCCGCTCGGCCGACTACCCGTTCATCTGCCTGGGCGGCAAGGCCGCCGACGACATCCAGCAGCGCGCCGCGCAGACCTTCCGCGAGTACCTCAAGCAGCCCGCGCAGCAGGCCGACTTCGCGGCCGCGGGCATCAAGGCCGCCTGACCTCGCCCAGCGCCGAGGTCAGGTCGAAGGTCTCCGGATCGGGGCCGGTCCGGGTGCCGTCGTCGAGTTCGCCGAGCACCGCGAGGTCGTCCTCGGCCAGTTCGAAGTCGAAAACGTTCAGGTTCTCCCGGATCCGCGCCGGGGTGGCCGACTTCGGGATGACCACGGTGCCCAGCTGCAGATGCCAGCGCAGCACGATCTGGGCCGGGCTCTTGCCGTACTTCGCCGCGAGCGCGGCGACCGGCTGCTCCCCCAGCAGCCGTCCCTTCGCCAGCGGGCTCCACGCCTCGGTCACGATGCCGTGCTCGGCGTGGAACTCCCGCAGCGGGGTCTGCTGGAGCCAGGGATGCAACTCGATCTGGTTGACCGAGGGCACCACGCCGGTTTCGCCGATCAGCTCCCGCAGGTGCGGGACCTGGAAGTTCGACACGCCGATCGCGCGGACGCGGCCGTCGTCGCGCAGTTTCACCAGCGCCCGCCAGGTCTCCACCGCGGTGCCGCGTTTCGGCAACGGCCAGTGGATGAGGTAGAGGTCGAGCCGGTCCAGCCCGAGCGCGGCCATGCTCCGGTCGAACCCGCGCAGGGCCGCGTCGTAGCCGTGGTCGGCGTTCCACAGCTTCGTGGTGACGAACAGGTCCTCCCGGGGCAGACCGCAGTCGGCGATGGCGGCGCCGACCTCGGCCTCGTTGCCGTAGGCCGCGGCGGTGTCGATGCTGCGGTAACCGGCCTCGATCGCGGTGCGGACCACCTTCGTGGTGTCCGCGGCAGGAACCCGCCAGACACCGAAACCGAGCTGCGGGATGCGGACGTCGTCGGTCAGGGTGAGCAGGGGCGGCATGGCCATGAAGGGCTGTTCCTCACTGCGTCGTCGGATGCGGCGGCATCGCGTGCCGCACGGACTTCCGGGCCCGATCATCCCACTCCGTCGCCGGCCTGGTCGCGCAGATATGCCGTGGTGGCCGGATTCGCCGGGAAGAAGGACTCGATGACCAGTTCCGCGACGGTCACGTCCAGCGGTGTGCCGAAGGTGGCCACGGTGCTGAAGAAGGTCAGCTCGGTGTCCCGGTGGCGGAAACGCAGCGGGACGAAGATGTCGCCGGGACCGGGCACCTCCACCTCGGGCGCGGGCTGCTCGCACGGGTAGCCGTTCAGCTCCGCCAGCAGATCGGCGAGGGCCGGGTCGGCCGTCCGCGTGACCTGCCCGCGCAGCCTGCCCAGCAGATGGGCCCGCCACTCCCCCAGGTTGAGCACGTACGGCGCCATCCCGTCCGGGTGCAGCGTCGCCCGCAGCACGTTCACCGGCGGCGCCAGCAGTTCGGGCGCCACCCGGTCGGTGAAGATCCCCAGGCTCGCGTTCGCGTCCACGAGGTTCCACGTCCGGTCCAGGACCGCGGCCGGGTAGGGCTCGTGCCCCTTCAGCAGCAGCCGGACCGCTTCGCGGACCGCCGCCAGGTCGGGGTCACCGAGTTCGCTCTCGCCGTACACGGGCGCGTATCCGGCCGCCAGCAGCAGCTGGTTGCGTTCCCGCAGCGGTACGTCGAGATGCTCGCCGAGCCGCAGCACCATGTCGCGGCTCGGCCGGGATCGGCCCGTTTCCACGAAGCTCAGATGACGGGTCGAGATGTCCGCCGAGATCGCCAGGTCGAGCTGGCTGACGCGGCGGCGGTCCCGCCACTGCCGCAGCAGCTCGCCCACCTTCACGGGAGTAGTCACGGCGCCGACGCTACGGGGCGGGCCGCGGCGCCGCCATTACCTCCCGGGTAATCGACGCGCCGCACCCGCACCGGGCAGGCTTTGCGTCATCGAGGACGACGAAAGCGTTGTCCGGTAACGAAAAGAGGGATCCCATGTCGGACGTCCAGCGCGTCGTCGAGCAGTACATCGCCGTGTGGAACGAAACCGACGCCGCCGCCCGGCGTGCGCTGGTCGCCGAGGTCTTCACCGAGGACGCCCGCTACACCGACCCGCTGGCCGCGGTGGAGGGCCACGACGGCATCGACGGCTTCATCGGCGGGGCGCAGGCGCAGTTCGCCGGGCTGGTGTTCAGCCTGCCCGCCGAGGCCGACGCGCACCACGACCTCGCCCGGTTCCAGTGGTACCTCGGCGCACCCGGCGCCGAGGAGCCGGTGGTCATCGGATTCGACGTCGTCGAGCTGACGGGTGGCCGGATCGCGAAGGTGTACGGCTTCCTGGACAAGCAGCCCGGCTGACGAACTCGCGGTCAGTCCGCGAAGGCGTCCGGGGGTGGGCAGGAGCAGACGAGGTTACGGTCACCGGCCGCGCCGTCGATGCGGCGCACCGGTGGCCACACCTTCGTGGCCGGGTGGCCGGCGGGGAACACCGCCAGCTCACGGGAATACGGGCGGTTCCACTCGCCGGTGACACAGCGGGCGGTGTGCGGGGCGTTGCGGAGCGGGCTGTCCTCCAGGGGCCACTCCCCCGCCGCCACCCGGTCGATCTCGCCGCGGATCGCGATCATCGCGGCGCAGAACCGGTCGAGTTCGCCGAGGTCCTCGCTCTCGGTGGGCTCAACCATCAGGGTGCCCGCGACCGGGAAGGACATCGTCGGCGCGTGCAGGCCGTAGTCCGCGAGCCGCTTCGCGACGTCGTCCACCGTGACACCGGTGCGTTTCGTGATCCCGCGCAGGTCGAGGATGCACTCGTGGGCGACGAGCCCGTCGTGTCCCGCGTAGAGCACCGGGTAGTGCGCGCCGAGACGGCGGGCGACGTAGTTCGCGGTGGCCACCGCGGTCAGGGTGGCGCGGCGCAGGCCCTCGCCGCCCATCATCCGCACGTAGGCCCACGTGATCGGCAGGATCGACGCGCTGCCCCACGGTGCCGCGCTGACCGGGCCGATCCCGGTGGCCGGACCGGCGGCGGGCTGCAGCGGGTGGTTCGGCAGGAACGGCGCGAGGTGTGCCCGCACGCCGATCGGGCCGACGCCCGGCCCGCCTCCGCCGTGCGGGATGCAGAAGGTCTTGTGCAGGTTGAGATGCGAGACGTCCGCGCCGAACCGGCCGAATTGCGCCAGCCCGATGAGTGCGTTGAGGTTCGCCCCGTCCACGTACACCTGGCCGCCCGCGTCGTGCACCACTGCGCAGACCTCGCCGACGGTGTCCTCGTAGACGCCGTGCGTGGACGGGTAGGTGATCATGATCGCCGCGAGGTCCGCCGCGTGCTCGTCCACAGTGGACCGAAGATGCGCGAGGTCGATGTCGCCGCGCTCGTCGCAGCGCACGACCACCACCCGCATCCCGGCCAGCACCGCGCTGGCCGCGTTGGTGCCGTGCGCGCTGGCCGGGATCAGGCAGACCTCGCGGGCGCCCTCACCCCGTGAGCGGTGATAGGCCCGGATCGCCAGCAGCCCCGCGAACTCACCCTGGCTGCCCGCGTTCGGCTGCAACGACACCGCGTCGTAGCCGGTGATCGCGGCGAGCCAGCCCTCCACATCGGACACCACGGACAGCAGCCCGGCGGCGTCCCCGGCGGGCGCGAACGGGTGCAGGCCGGCGAACTCCGGCCAGCTCACCGGTTCCATCTCCGCGGCGGCGTTGAGCTTCATGGTGCAGGACCCGAGCGGGATCATGCTCCGGTCAAGCGCCACGTCCCGGTCCGCCAGCGTCCGCAGGTAGCGCAGCAACGCGGTTTCCGAACGGTACGCGTGGAACACCGGGTGGGTCAGGTAGTCCCCCGTCCGCCGCAGCGGCACGGGCAGCGCGTCCGCGGTGTCCGCGTCCAGCGAGTCCACATCGGACACACTGACGCCGAAAGCCTTCCACACCAGCGAAAGCCGTTCACGGGTCGTGGTCTCGTCGCAGGCGACGCCGACGTGGTCGGCGTCCACCAGCCGGAGGTTGACCCCGAGGTCACGAGCCGCCGCCACGACCGCCGCGGCACGGCCGGGCACGACCGCGATCACGGTGTCGAAGAACTCGCCGTGACGCATCTCCACGCCGCCTTCGGCGAGCCCGGCGGCGAACACCGTCGCCATCCGGTGCGCGCGGCGCGCGATCGCCCGCAGTCCGTCCGGACCGTGGTGGACCGCGTACATCGAGGCCATCACCGCGAGCAGCACCTGTGCGGTGCAGATGTTCGACGTCGCCTTCTCCCGCCGGATGTGCTGTTCGCGGGTCTGCAACGCCAGCCGGTAGGCCCGCGCGCCGTCGGCGTCCACCGAGACGCCGACGAGCCTGCCCGGCAGCTGCCGCTCCAGCCCGGCGCGCACGGCGAGGTACGCGGCGTGCGGCCCGCCGAAGCCCATCGGGACGCCGAAGCGCTGCACCGAGCCGATCGCGACGTCGGCGCCGAGTTCCCCCGGCGGGGGCAGGAGGGTCAGTGCGAGCGGGTCGGCGGCCACGACCACGGCGGCGCCGAGCGCTTTCGCCTCGGCGATCACCGGCGCCAGCTCGCGCACCGCGCCCGAGGCGCCGGGACAGCTCAGCAGGATCCCGAAGAAGTCCCCGCCGAGGCCGAGGCCGGTGATGCCCTGGGAGAGGTCGGCGACCACCAGCTCGATACCGAGCGGCTCGGCGCGGGTACGCAGCACCGCGATGGTCTGGGGCAGCGTGTCCTCGTCGACGACGAAGCGGGCGGACCGCGGGTTCCCGGCGCGGCGGACCAGCGTCATCGCCTCCGCCGCGGCGGTCGCCTCGTCGAGCAGCGACGCGTTGGCGACGGGCAGCCCGGTGAGGTCCGCGATCATCGTCTGGAAGTTGAGCAGCGCTTCCAGCCTGCCCTGGGAGATCTCGGGCTGATAGGGCGTGTAGGCGGTGTACCAGGCGGGATTCTCGAAGAGGTTCCGGCGGATCACCGGCGGCGTGACGGTGTCGTGGTAGCCGAGGCCGATCATCTGGATCATCGGCCGGTTGCGCGCGGCGAGTGCGCGGAGTTCGGCCAGTGCCTGGCTTTCGGTCGCGGCGGGCGGCAGCTCCGGAGGCCGAGCCGAGTCCCGCAAAGAGGCGGGAACGGCGCGTTCGGCGAGCTCGTCGAGCGAGGCCACGCCCACCACGTCAAGGATATGGGCGAGTTCTTCGGGACCGGGCCCGATGTGCCGGTCAGCGAAGGGAATTCCAGCCTCCAGCTCGGCAAGCGACGGTTCCATGGCTGCCTCCTCCGAAAGGCCGTGCCTGCCCAACCAGACTCTAGAACTGAAGGTGACCACGGTTGGCCTCCTGAAGACGCAGGACCGGCAGGAAGGCGACCACGGCGGGGGTCCGGGGGCGAAGCCCGCCGGGCGGGGTGTGGGGGTTGCACCCCCACAAGACACTCCGGAGGGTTCAGGCGAGCGCGTGCCGCGAGCAGGGCTCGCCCAACCCCCACTGGCGGGGGTGTGGGGGTCGCTCCCCACAAGATACTCCGGAGGGGTCCGGCGAGCGCGTGCCGCGAGCAGGGCTCGCCCAACCCCGAAGAACTCCTCCCCACTCTGTCCGTGCCCGCAGGCGCCTGAGAGTTTCACCCGTGTGTTGAGCCGGGCTTGCACCTTCGGCGGAGTCACCAGGCTGTGTCCTGGTGACCCACTTTCCAGAGGCGTCTCGTCCGCGCGGTCCAGGGTGCCTGAGAGGTTCCGGGGAGGACTTGCTCCTTCGGCGCCGAGCTCAAGGTTGTTGACGGCTCGGACTCTCCCGCGCGGATTCGTCGACCGCGGGACAGAGCCTACCCTGCCGTCACCCGGGGGTCGTGATCACCCGGTGCGACGCGCGTTGCGCCGCTGTGTCAGCTCGTCGGGGACCATCGGCTCGATCTCGCCGCCGTCGGCGCGCTCGGCGGGGAACTCGTGGATCGTGCCGCTGATCTCCTGCATGGCACCGCTGACCGCGATGCCGAAGACGCCCTGGCCGCCCTGGAGCAGATCGACGATCTCCTCCGGCGAGGTGCACTCGTAGACCGTGGTGCCGTCGGAGAACAGGGTCACCTTCGCCAGATCACGCACTCCGCGGACCCGCAGGTGGTCGACCGCGACCCGGATGTTCTGCAGCGAGACCCCGGTGTCCAGTAAACGCTTCACGACCTTCAGGACGAGGATGTCCTTGAACGAGTACAGCCGCTGCGAACCCGAACCGTGGGCGGTGCGGATGCTCGGCGCCACCAGCTTCGTCCTGGCCCAGTAGTCGAGCTGCCGGTAGGTGATCCCGGCGATCTGACAGGCGGCGGGGCCCCGGTAGCCGACCAGTTCGTCCGGGAGCGAGGCGTCGGGGAACAGTTCGCCCTGCTCACCGCCGGCGACCTGAACAGGCTGTTTCTCAGGACCAGCCTCGACCACGCGTGCCTCCCCTCGCCCGACCTGGCGGCCGGCGAACGACAAGCCGGTCGGACCCAGGAGTGGACCGGCCGGGATGAACCGCCACGAACCCCGCGCCCGCGAAACATCGCGTCGCGTCGAATCACATCGTGGCGATTTACCGCCTTTGACGGTAAGCGCATGCAAGGTGCCGGTCAACGCGACGCGCGGCTGGCCTCAAGTTCGTCTTGAGGCTTTAGTCCGTTCGCCGTACGAGCGATCGGGCAGCGGACGGGTGGCGGGCCGATACTGGACAGTTTTACTCAGCTGTGTTAATTTTTACTCATGCAAGTAAACACGGACACGCAGGCGGAACTGGGCCTCTCGGTGACCGAGGCCGCCCGCCGAGCGCAGATCATCGGAGCCACGATCGCGACGATGGCCCAGGTCGGGTACCGGAAGACGACGTTCGCCCGTATCAAGGAGCGTGCCGGGCTCAGCAGCACCCGGCTCATCTCGTACCACTTCACCAGCAAGGCCGGGCTGATGCAGGCGGTGCTGAGCACAGTGATCGAGACGAAGACCAACTTCCTCGCGGAGCGGACCGAAGGCCGGGTCGGCGCCGCGGACCGCGCCGGGAACCTGCGGGCGCACATCGAGACCTCGGTGGCGTTCCTGCGCGACTACCCGGACTGCGTGCGGGTACTGACCGAGATGACGGCGAACGCCGAGGACGAGGACGGCTGGACGATGGCCGGGCCGGTACTGAACGACCTCCGGGTGGGGGCCGTGTACCGGCAGCTGAAGCAGGGCCAGGCCGAGGGCGCCTTCGGCGACTTCGCCCCGGACGTGATGGCGATGTCCATCGCCCAGGCGATCGACGGCGTCGCGGCCCAGTTCAAGGCGGATCCCACGCTCGACATCGACCGCTACGGCCGGGAGCTGGCCGACCTTTTCGAACGCGCCACGGCTCCCGCCGCGAAGTGAGCGATCGGGAAGAAGGCGGGACCATGACAACGGGCCGCGTTCGCGCTCATCGGAATCGATGGGCGCGAGCGCGGCCCGTGCTGGACGGGGCCACACCGGTCAGGTGTCGGCGCCGCGGAAGTCTTCCGGGGAGACGGAGTCGAGGAACTCGCGGAACTTCTCGACCTCGTCCTCCTGCTCGTCCGGGATGATCAGGCCGGCTTCCTCGAGGACGGCGTCGACGGCGTGGATGGGGACACCGATCCGCAGCGCGAGCGCGACGGAGTCGCTCGGGCGGGCGGAGACCCTGATGTCGCCGTCGAAGACGAGCTCGGCGAAGAACGTGCCTTCCTTGAGGTCGGTGATGACGACCTGCTCGAGTTCCCTGCCGAGCGCTCCGATGACCTCTTTCAGCAGGTCATGGGTGAGCGGGCGGGCGGGGCGGACTCCTTGTTGCTCCAAGGCGATGGCGGTGGCTTCGACCGAGCCGATCCAGATCGGCAGGTACCGTTCGCCTTCGGTCTCCCGCAGCAACAAGATCGGCTGATTGGCGGGTAGCTCCACCCGCACGCCGACGACGCGCATCTCGCTCATCGGGCTTCGCCTCCTCTCGTGCGCACGGGCCGCAACGCTGTCCCGGCGTCGGCGCCGACATCCTCGACGCTACCCGTGATCCGAGCGCTGTGCTCGCTAGTGGCGGACTTTCTCGGTTCGCGCGGGGCAAACCCTGCTCTCACGGTACGGCATTGGGTGGCCAACATTCAGGCATTGACATCCGGCGTCGCAGGGGTTCTCGGCGCCCGCGCGCCCCGCTCGGGTCTCAACCACCGGTGACGCCGCGGATTCCCGCTTTCACAAGCAGGGTGTGCAGGGTCACCGACAGCGCCGCGAGCTCGCGAACCACCTCGTCGGCCCTTGCTTTCGCGTCGGCGTCACGATGCCGGTACACCGGGGTCACGATCTGTTCCAGCAAGCCGACCTCGCGGTCGGCCGCGGCGCGGAAGGCACGCAGATGTCTCGGCTCGATACCGAATTCGGTCATCGCCCGCACGGTGCGCGCGATCTGGACCGCGCCGGGATCGTAGAAACCCGAGGGCCCCGGCCGGACGAGACCGTACTGCCGCAGCTCGGCGAGGGTGGCCTCGTCGATGGCGGCCTGCTCCAGCAGCTCCTCCTGGGTCAGCCGGAGATCCCGGCCGGACGCGAAGTCGTCCGGGCCGGGCAGCCCGCCGGGGTCGGCGGGGGCGTCGATCGGGACCAGCTTGCGCGGCAACCGGGGCGCGCCCGGTGCGGGCTCGGCGCCCCGGTCGGCCGCGTCCAGCTGTTCCTTGATGACCTTCAACGGGAGGTAGTGATCCCGCTGGGCGGACAGCACGAACCTCAGGCGCTCCACGTCCGCCGCGGCGAACTGCCGGTATCCCGAGGGCGTCCGGCCCGGCTGGACCAGGCCTTCCGCCTCGAGGAACCGGATCTTGGAGATGGTGACATCGGGGAAGTCATCGCGCAGCTGCGCCAGTACCGCCCCGATGCTCAACCCGTCGCGCTGTGCCGAAGAGCGATCGGGCCGCCCGGCCGCCGTCACTATGCCCCCTGGCCACCGTGCCCCGGTCCGGTCAGGAAGACCAGGCGGAACTTCCCGATCTGCACCTCGTCGCCACCGGCCAGCACCGCCTGGTCGACCGGCTCGCGGTTGACGTAGGTGCCGTTCAGGCTGCCCACGTCGATGACGACGAACTCGCCACCCTCACGCCGGAACTCGGCGTGCCGGCGGGAGACGGTGACGTCGTCCAGGAAGATGTCGCTGTCCGGGTGCCGTCCGGCGCTGGTGGTGTCCCGGTCGAGCAGGAACCGCGACCCCGCGTTGGGGCCCCGCTTCACGACCAGCAGTGCCGAACCCGGCGGCAGGGCGTCGACGCCCTGTACCGGCGCCTCGGCGGCCGGCGCGGGCTCATGGCCTTCCACGTCGGCCAGGAAGTCGGCCCGGAAGACAGAGGTCCGCTCCGGAGACTGCTCCGGGGGAACGCCGGGCCCGTCGTTCGTGCTCACCTGAGCTCTCTCCTCACACATGATGTTGCCAGTACTCAAAGAACGTGTAGCGCTCAACGTACCGTGTCTGATCGATTCTCCGGCTCGGGGCTCCCTCTATCGGCCGCGGGAACGCCACGGCCAGCGGGAACCCCTCGCGTGAAAGGGTTTCAGCCCTGGATGAGCGCCTGGTAGGCCTCGGCTTCGAGCAGCGCTTCCAGCCCGGCCGGGTCGTCCAGCCGGATCTCGATCAGCCAGCCCTCGCCGTAGGGGTCGCTGTTGATCAGCTCGGGCGACTGGGACACCGCCTCGTTGACCGCGACGACCTCGCCGGCGACCGGCGCGAACAGCTCCGAAACGCTCTTGGTGGACTCCACCTCGCCGAAGGCGTCCCCGGCGCCGAGCTGCTTGCCCACCGAGGGCAGGTCGACGAACACCACGTCACCGAGCTGTTCCTGCGCGTACTCGGTGATACCCACCCGCACCAGCGTGCCCTCGCGCGTGGCGACCCACTCGTGTTCCTCGGTGTAGCGCAGCTCTTCCGGAGTGGACAACGCCGCTCCCCTTTCTGGTGCCCTCACTAACGATCTCGTCGCGCACAAGTGTTCCACCAGGCCCGCGGCGGCGCCCGCCACTCCCCCCGAACGGCCTCGCCCTCAGCCGGTCGGGGCCGCGCGCAGGGCGCGGGCGGCCTGGACGACGTACAGCACGCCGGACCAGACGTAGAGGACGCCACCCCAGATGGTGAAGGCGTACCCGATCGGCCGAGCGATCGCGGCGATGTCCGAACCACCCTGGGTGAGCAGCAGGAACGGGAACGCGTACATCAGCACGAACGTCGCGCCCTTGCCGATGTAGGTGACCTCGGGCGGGGCGAACCCGCGCCGCCGCAGCAGCAGCACGCAGACACCGAGCACCAGCTCGCGCAGGACGAGCGGCACCACGACCCACCACGGGATGATCTCGCGCAGCAGGAACGCGAAGAGCGTGGCGAGGATGTAGAGCCGGTCGGCCGCCGGGTCCAGCAGCTGTCCGAGCCGCGACATCTGGTTCAGCCAGCGGGCCAGCTTGCCGTCGAGCCAGTCGGTGAGCGCGCTGAACACGAGGATCGCGAGCGCCCAGCCGTCCTCCTTCGGGCCCAGCAGCAGCCAGAGGAAGACGGGGACACCGGCCAGCCGCAGCAGCGACAGCATGTTCGGGACGTTCAGCGCCTGCCGCAGCAGCGACGGCTCCGCGCTCTGATCCGGGGCGGTACTCACGGCCAATATCTAATCAGTGAGGCGCAGCCTCTCCGCTGAGGGTGGTGGCGGGGGCATGGATGGACTAATCAGTGAGGCGCAGCCTCTCCATTGAGGGTGGTGGCGGTGGGTGAATCGAGTCAGCAGGCGCGGCGCGGGCTCCAGCCTCGCCGTTCGAGTTCGGCGCCGCTGAGCGCCTCGGGCCTGCCGCGCTCGTCGGTGCCCATCCAGCGGGCCCGGCCCGGCCGGATTTCGAGCACGTAGGGGCGTCCGCCGCACCAGACGACACTCGAAGGAACGGTCGGCAGTGCGCCGCTGGAAGAGCTTTCTGATTCACCGGCCGGGCCGGATGCTGATTCGCTGGTCATCGGTCTCACGATTCGGGGACGGGTGCACGGGGACGGGAAAGTGCCGGAGCACTCCTGGGGATCTTCGGCAGCGGGGCGGCGGATGTTAACCACCGCACCGGGAATTCCACCGATCGATGCGCGACGGCAGTCCATTGTGCCGCTGCGTGAACGGGATATTAATCGTCCACAATGGACACTGGGAAGGCGGGGGCGGCGAACGGGTGACGGCGCGCGCCGATAACCTCCGGCGGACTCGCCGGGTGTCGATCCCTGCCGGGTGCCCCGCGGTGAGCGAGAATGGGGCCGACCGCCGGACGAAAGGAATGCGGGTGCCCCATCCGACCCTCCCGCGAGCGTGGCGCGCGCTGCTGACGGCCTGTCTCGCCGTCCCCGCCCTCGCCGCCTGCGGTGGCGACCCGGCCGCACCGCCCGCCCCGTCCCCGCCCAGCGCCGTGCCGGGCGCGCCGTCCTCGGCCGCCACCCACGCGCCGCCGCCGCTGCCGGACACCGGCACGACCACGCCGCCGTCGCCGTCGCCGTCCGCGAGCCCGCCGGGCACGACCGCGCCCGCCGCGGCACCCGCCGCCGGTTCCTGCGGCGCGGTGACCGCCGCCAGCGGGCTGACGCTCAACGTCCTCGACGGCGCCGCCACCGGGGTCGCCTGCGCCGAGGCCACGAAGCTGGTCACCGAGTTCCACCGGAAGATCGCCGGCCGTCAGGGATCCGGCTCCAACGACGCGGTGAACGACACCGTCGACGGCTGGTTGTGTGTTTCCGGCGCGCCCGCCGCGCAGGGCGGCACCACGTGCAGCAAGGGCGAGCGGACGGTGTTCGCCTCCGTCGTCCCGTCCGAATGACCCAGCCGAAAACCGACTACCGACGAACCGTTCGAGAAGGGCCCATGCGCGCACGACCCCCCATGTTACTGGCCATCCTGTCCGCGGCCGCCGGACTGCTCGCCGGGTGTGGCGCCGGCGCCCCCTCGGCACCGCCCGCCGCACCGGCCCGGCAGGCCGCCGCGGTGGGCCCGGCGCTTCCCGGGACCGCCTGCGGCGAGGTCAGGACACCCAGCGGGAAGGCGGCGAAGGTGGTCGCGTCCGGGAAGGCCGACTGCGCGCAGGCGGTCCGGGTGTTCACCGACTACTTCACCAAGGTGTCCCCGGAGGCGGCGAGCGGTCCGGTCGCGCTCGGCGACTGGACCTGCGGCAGCACACCCGGCGACCCGGTGACGATCTGCTCGACCGAGGACGACCGCCAGGTCAGTGCCACCGCGGCGGGCTGACCCCGCCGTCTCCCGGCTACTCGCCGGTGAACTCCGGCGGGCGGCGGGCGAGGAAGGCCTGCACGGCCTCGGCGAGGTCCTTGCTCGGCAGGAAGGCCGCGTTCCAGGCCGAGACGTACCGCAGCCCGTCGGCCACCTGACGCTCGGTGTTGACGCTGAGCACGTCCTTGGTGCCCTGGACGACCAGCGGTGGGTTCGCCGCGATCTCCGCGGCGAGTTTGCGCGCCTCGGCCAGCACGGTGTCCTGGTCGGGGTGGACGTCGTTGACGAGGCCGATCTTCTCCGCGCGCGCCGCGTCGATGTCCTTGCCGGTCAGCGCGAGCTCCCGCAGGTGCCCCTCGCCGATGATCGAGGCCAGCCGCTGGAGGCTGCCGAGGTCGGCCACGATGGCGACCTTGACCTCGCGCACGCTGAACTTCGCGTCGGCGCTGGCCAGCCGGACGTCGGCGGCGGCGATGACGTCGACACCGCCGCCGATGCACCAGCCGGACACCGCGGCGACGACCGGTTTGCGGCATTCGGCGACCGCGCTCACCGCGTCCTGCAGCTGCCGGACCTCGTTGAGGAAGGCGGTGCGCGGGGCGGCGAGCGCGTCGCCCTGCAGCATCGGCGCCCAGCCGGGCATCATCGCGGGCAGGTCGAGGCCGTAGGAGAAGTGCGCGCCGCTCCCGGTGAGCACGACGGCGCGCACGTCCGGGTCGGCGTCGAGCGCGCGGAAGACCAGGGGCAGCTCGCGCCAGAAGTCCGGGCCCATCGCGTTGCCCTTGGACGGGCCGAGCAGGGTCACCTCGGCGACATGGCCGTCGACGTCGACCTTCAGCGCGACGAGGTCGGACAGGGTGTCAGCGGTATCGGTCATGGGGTCATCTTCGCGCATGCCCGCCGGACCCCGCCAACCCGGATTGACAGAGTGCCAATTCCGCCCTGGGATGCTTTCCTGGACGGACCCATCCTCACGAGCGGAAGGACGGTGGCCATGGCCGCGACCGCGATCGACGGCCTCGCGCCGCTGCCGGAGGCCGCCCCCGCGCGGCGTTCGTCCCGGCCGATCGAGCTGTCCGGCTCGTTCGGCCACGACGGTCACCGGCTCTGGTACACCGAGTTCGGCGAGGGCGACCGCGTCGTGGTGCTGACCCACGGGATCATGCTGACGCGCCGGATGCACGCGCCGCTGGCGCGGCGGCTGGCGCGGGCCGGGTTCCGGGTGGTCACCCTCGATCTGCTGGGCCACGGCGACTCCGACCGGCCGACCGAGTCGTGGCGCTACTCGATGACGGCGTTCGCCGAGCAGACCGTCGCGCTGCTGGATCACCTCGACGTGGCGCGGGCCGTGGTCGGCGGGACCTCGCTGGGCGCGAACGTCGCGCTCGAAGTGGCCGTCACCGCGCCCGAGCGGGTGCGCGGGCTGATCGTCGAAATGCCCGTGCTGGACAACGCGATCGTGGCCGGGCTGGTCACCTTCGCCCCGCTGCTGCTGGCCGCCCGTTTCCTGCCGGCGACCGTGCGCGGGGTGGCACTGGCCGCCGCGCTGGTGCCGCACGGCAACCAGTGGGTGGACGTCGTCACCGACACGCTGTCCCAGCGCCCGGAGCCGATGGCGGCGCTGCTGCACGGCGTGCTGTTCGGGCGCATCGCGCCGCCGAAGTCGATCCGGCGGACGATCACCGCCGCCGCGCTGGTGATCGGGCACGAACGCGACCCGATTCACCCGTTCGGCGACGCCGACACGCTCGCCGCCGACATGCCCGGCGCGGAGTTCGTCCAGGCGCGCAGCCCGGTCGAGCTGCGCTTCGACCCCACACGGCTGACCACCGCGATCACGGAGTTCGCCGAGCGCTGCTACGCAGCCTGACCCGGCCGGGGCAACCCGGCGACCGGCCCGATCACGATCACCGCGGGCGGGCGGACCCCCGCGGCCGCGGCGTCCGCCACCACGGTGTCCAAAGTGGACCGCAGGACCCGCTGGGTGCGCATGGTGCCGTCCTCGACGATCGCGACCGGTGTGTCGGCGGGACGGCCGCCTTCGAGCAATGCCTTGGCGAACAGGGGAAGCCGCTCCACGCCCATCATCAGCACGATCGTGCCGCGCATACGCGCCAGCAGCGACCAGTCGACCAGCGAGGTGTCGTGCCCCGGCGCCACGTGCCCGGACACCACCACGACCTCGTGCGCGACACCCCGGTGCGTCACCGGCACGTCGGCCACCGCGGGAACGGCGAAGGCACTGGTGATCCCGGGGACCATCGTCACCGGCACCCCGGCCTCCGCGCACGCGAGCACCTCCTCGAACCCGCGGCCGAAGACGTACGGGTCACCGCCCTTGAGGCGGACGACGAACTTGCCGGCCTTGGCACGGTCGACGAGCGTGCTGTTGATCACGTCCTGGCTGGCGGCACGGCCGTAGGGGATCTTCGCGGCGTCGACGATCTCCACCTCCGGCGCGAGTTCGTCGAGCAGTTCCCGGGGGCCGAGCCGGTCGACGACCACGACGTCGGCACGCGCGAGCAGCCGCCGTCCGCGCACGGTGATGAGGTCGGGGTCGCCGGGGCCGCCGCCGACGAGCGCGACGCCCGGCAAGGTGTCCTCCGGCCGGGGACCGCGGCCGTCCTCGACCACGCCCGCGTGCAGCCCGTCGAGGACGCTGTCGCGTACCGCCGCCGAGCGCAGCGGCTCGCCGCCGGACAGGACACCGACGAGCAGCCCGCCGTAGCGGCCGGACGCCGGGGTGACGGCGCTGCCGAGGTCGCCGTCGTCGGCGCGTACACAGAACACCCGGGCGCGCTCGGCCTCCCCGCACACCGCGGCGTTGGTTTCCGGGTCGTCGGTGCACGCCAGCGCGTACCAGGCGTCGGCGAGATCGCCCTCGGCGTAGCGCCGCTCGTGCCACACGATCTCGCCGGCGTCGGCCATCGCGCTCACCGAAGGGGTGGTGTGCGGGGAAATCAGCTCGACGCGGGCGCCGGCGCGGATCAGCCGGGGCAGCCGGCGCTGCGCGACCGTGCCGCCGCCGACCACCACGACGCGGCGGCCGGTGAGCTGGAGGCCGGAGAGATAGTGCGGGTCGTCCATGCGCGGAGAGTCTATTGACCCGCTCCGTTCGCGCTAGCCGAGCGTGCTTTCCCTCACTCCCCCGGTTCGAGCAGGGTGAGCAGGTCCTCGTTGCCGAACATCCTGGCCGCGTCGATCGCGGAGGGCTGCCCCGCCGCCGGGTCCGCGCCACCCTTGAGCAATGCCTTCACCACGTCCGGTTCGTTCTTGAACACCGCGCCCGCGAGCGGGCTCTGCCCACGATCGTTGACACGGCCGGGATCCGCGCCGCGATCGAGCAGAGCCGTGACGGTGTCGGCGTGGCCGTGGTAGGCGGCGAGCATCACGAGCGTGTCGCCCCGGTCGTTGGTGAGGTTCGCCGAGATCCCCGCGTCCACATAGGCCGCCAGCTCGGCGGTCCGTCCGGCACGGGCGAAGCCGAACACCTTGGCCCACAACTGGAGCAGTTCGGGGTCGATCTCCTCCGGGTTCTCACTCATCCCGCGAGTTTCCCACATTTCCGGGCAGGGCTCCCGCGCCCCAATGTGGCATTGGGTGCGCTCAACGCACCCAATGTGGCGTTCGGTGCGTCTGACGCACCGAACGCCACATTGGGGCGCTCGTCGGCCGGGCGGCTCAGCCCCTGGCGGGGCCGGGGTACGGGAGCAGCGCCATCTCGCGGGCGTTCTTGATCGCGGTGGCGACCTGTTTCTGTTGCCGCGGCGTCAATCCCGTGACCCGGCGGGCCCGGATCTTGCCGCGGTCGGAGATGAACTTGCGGAGCAGGTCGACGTCCTTCCAGTCGACCTCGGTCACCCGGGCGGCGTGCAGCGGGTTCACCTTGCGACGGCCGGGGCGGTCGCGGTTCGGCTTCGGCATCCGGCTCACCAGCTCGACTTCGTGACGCCGGGCAGCTCGCCGTTGTGCGCCGCCTGCCGCATCCGGACCCGGGAGAGCCCGAACTTGCGCAGGTAGCCGCGCGGCCTGCCGTCGGCCGCGTCGCGGTTGCGGATCCGGGTCGCGCTCGCGTCGCGCGGCATGGCCTGGAGTGCCGAAACCGCCGCGGCCTTCTCCTCCGGCGACGCGGCAGGCGAGGCGATGACGGCCTTCAGCTCGCGGCGGCGTTCGACGTAGCGGGCGGCGACCACCTTCCGCTGTTCGTTCTTCGCGATCTTGGACTTCTTGGCCATCAGCGCTCTTCCTTGAACTCGACGTGCCTGCGGGCGAGGGGGTCGTACTTGCGCAGCACCATGCGATCCGGGTCGTTGCGCCGGTTCTTCCTGGTCACGTAGGTGTAGCCGGTGCCGGCCGTCGACCGGAGCTTGATGATCGGCCGGATGTCGGTGGCCTTCGCCATCAGAGCTTCACTCCCTTCGCCCGCAGCTCGGCGACCACGGCGTCGATCCCGCGCTTGTCGATCGTCTTCATGCCCTTGACCGACACCCGCAGCTTCACCCAGCGCCCTTCGCTGGGCACGAAGTAACGGCGCGTCTGCAGGTTCGGGTCCCACCGGCGCGACGTCCGGCGATGGGAATGCGACACCTGCTTCCCGAAGCCCGGTCTGCGGCCGGTGACCTGGCACACGGCTGACATCTGCCCTCCCAAGTTGGTAGTGATAATCGTTGTCAATTACTCTACACAGCCGTACCCGTTCGCCCGACGACCCCGTCCGTTCTGGAGCCCCAGTGACCGATCACCCGCGTGTGCCCCTCATCCTGATCAGCGGCCTCGCCCCCGGCCCGAACAGCACCCTCGCCGCCCTGCTGCGCGGCGCCGAGCCTGGCACCGCCGTCGTGCACCACGACCTGCGGCAGATCGGCTCGGGCGTCGTGCGGCGCCGCGTCCAGTTCGGCCAGCGCGACCAGCTGACCGCGCTCGAGCTCGCGCACGGCTGCGTCTCCTGCACGCTCCGCGAGGACCTCCTGCCGCTGCTGCGCCGCCTCGCCGGTACGCCGGGTGTGCGGCGAATCGTGCTGCGGCTGGACGAGGCGATGGAGCCCGAACCGGTCTGCTGGGCGATCCGCAACGTCCTGGTCGGCGACCGGCCGGTGCTCGACGACGTCGAGCCGCGCGCCGTGCTGACCGTGCTCGACCGCGCGACCTGGCTCGACGACGCGACCGGGGACGCGCTGCTGGCCGAACGGGACCTGCGCGCGAGCCCGGAGGACGAGCGGACGGTCGCGCAGGTCGCGTTGTCCCAGGTGGAGTTCGCCGACGCGCTCGTGCTCGCGGGCACGGCACCGGACGCGTGGGCGGCGGCACGAGAGGCCGCGGTGCTCGACCGGGTGGCGCCCTCGGTACCCAGGGTCGAACTGTCCCATGTGGACGGTTCGAGCGTGCTCGACGCCGTGCCGTCGGCCGCCCGCAGGGGCGAGATCACCGACATGCACGGCGCGTTGCTGCGCGGTCAGCCCCCGCTGCACACCGACTGCGGGATCGCGCTGATGACGTTCACCGCGCGACGCCCGTTCCACCCGGAACGCCTGCACGAGGCCATCGACGTGCTCCTGGACGGCGTCGTCCGTACCCGCGGCCGTGCCTGGGTGGCCAGCCAACCGGACGTCGCGTTCTGGATCGAGTCGGCGGGCGGTGGCCTCGGGATCGGCCACGCCGGGCCATGGCTGGCCTCCCCCGGCGGTCCGGAGTGGACGGACGTCTCCGCCGAACGCCGCACGCTGGCCTCGTTGCGCTGGGACCCGGTCCACGGCGACCGGGCGCAGGAAATCGTCGTGGTCACCGATCACACCACGCCCGAGGAGGTCGAGGCGGCGCTCACCGGCGCGCTGCTGACCGACGAGGAACTCGCCGCCGGGCAGGAAGTCTGGCGGCACTACCCGGATCCCTTCGGCGAGTGGCACGAGGAACCGTGCGACGACACCGAGATCGATCCCGCCAAGCACGACGTGTCGGTGCGGAACACCGACGCGCCGGACCGAAAGGACGAAAACCAGTGAAACCCGGTATCCACCCCGACTATCACCCGGTGGTGTTCAAGGACTCGTCGACCGGCGACGCGTTCCTGACCCGCTCCACCATGACCTCCGACAGGACCGTCGAATGGAGCGACGGGAACACCTATCCCCTCGTGCTGGTCGACATCAGCTCGGCGTCGCACCCGTTCTGGACCGGCAACCGGCGGATCATGGACACCGCGGGCCAGGTCGAGAAGTTCCACCGCCGCTACGGGCAGCGCGGGACCGGAGGTGCCCGCTGATGGCCGTCCCGAAGCGGAAGACCTCCCGCAGCAACACCCGCTCCCGTCGCTCGCAGTGGAAGGCCGCGGTGCCGGACCTGGTACCGATCAAAGTGGACGGTGAGACGAAGCTCGTCCCGCGCCGCCTGATCAAGCACTTCCAGCGGCTGGAAAGGTGAGCGTCCCCGTCACCGTCCTTTCCGGATTCCTCGGCGCCGGGAAGACGACACTGCTCAACCACATCCTCGCCAACCGCGAGGACGTGCGGGTCGCGGTGATCGTCAACGACATGAGCGAGATCAACATCGACGCCGCGCTCGTCCGCTCCCGCACCGAGGAACGGCTGGTCGAGCTGACCAACGGGTGCATCTGCTGCACCCTGCGGGAGGACCTGCTCGACGAGGTCGGCCGGTTGTGCCGCGAAGGCAGGTTCGATCACCTGCTCATCGAGTCGAGCGGGATCTCCGAACCGATGCCGGTGGCGGCGACGTTCTCCTTCCCCGGCGAGGACGGCGTCCCGGTGCTCGGCGCCGCGCGGCTGGACACCATGGTCACCGTGGTGGACGCGGTGAACTTCGGCCGCGAACTGGCGGGCGGCGACTCCCTGGCGGACCGGCGGCTGGACCAGTACTCCGGCGACGAGCGGACCGTGTCGGACCTGCTCGTGGACCAGGTCGAGTTCGCCGACGTCCTGCTGCTGAACAAGGCCGACCTCGTCCCGGCGGACGAGCTGGACCGGCTGGCCGCCGTGCTGCGACGGCTCAATCCGGCGGCGGACGTCCTGACGTCGAGCTTCGGTGAGGTCCCGCCGGCGCGGGTGTTCGGCACCGGCCGGTACGACGCCGAGCGCGCCGCCGAGGCGCCGGGCTGGGTCGCCGAGCTGAACGGCGACCACGTCCCGGAGACCGAGGAGTACGGGATCTCCAGCGTCGTGTTCCGGGCCGAGCGGGCGTTCGACCCGGTCCGGCTGTGGGATCTGGTGGCGCGGCGGCTGGACTCCGGGGAGTTCGGGACGGTGTTGCGCTCCAAGGGGTTCTTCGCGCTGTCGTCCCGGCCCGGGGTGACCGGGCTGTGGTCGCAGGCGGGGTCGGTGGCCCGGTTCGAACCGCAGGGCGTCGCGGACGCGCCGCGGCAGGAGCTGGTGTTCATCGGCGTCGAGCTGGCCGCCCCGGCGCTGACCGCCGCGCTCACCGCGTGCCTGGCCGACGCCCCCGCCACCGAAGATCCCTTCCCCGCCTGGGACGCCGTCCACGTCCACTGACGGTCCGTGGGGGCCTCCTTGAGGGACTCTAGGTCCCTCAAGGAGGCCCCCACGGACCTTCGACGCTTCAGGCGCGGACGCGGGCCCGCAGGACGGAACGGCGTAGCAGCGGGATACCGAGCAGGACGAGGACGGCGGGCAGCACGCTGGACCCGAGCAGGATCGCGGTGACCGCGCTGCCCGGCTGCACGGTCGTGGCGTCCACACCGGACACATAGCCGCCGAGCGCCAGCACGATCCCGAACACGCCGGGACCGAGCGCCAGCCCCAGCGTTTCCGACGCGGTCCACACCCCGGCCGCGATCCCCGCCCTGGTGGCGCCGGTGCGTTCCTCCTCCTCGCCGATCAGGTCGGCCAGGATGGACAGCGGGAACACCGAGATCCCCGCGTACCCGACGCCGCCGAGCGCGACGCACACGAACGTCACCGGCAGCGGCAGCGCCTGGCCGCCGGCCATCCCGGCCAGCCCGACCGTGAAGGACACCGTCGCGATCCGGAAGCCGGTGAGCTTGCCCCAGCGCTTCCCGACGCGGGGCCACAGCGGCATGGTGAGCAGCGCGGGGGCCACGACCCCGACGAACAACAGCGTCCGGTAACCGGGATCGCCCAGGACGTGCTGCGCGTAGTAGCTGATGGCCGCGAGCACGACACCGATCCCGAGCGCCTGGACGAAGTAGACGCCGAGCAGCCAGCGGAACGGCCGCCACTCCCGCATTGTCGCCACCAGCTCGCGGAAGCTCACGGTGGTGGGACGCAGCGAGCCGACCGGCGCGTCCTTCAGCCCGAAGTACACGCCGAACGTCGCGGCGAGCACGATCAGGCCGATCACCGCGCCCATCACGCGATAGCCCGCGACGCCCTCGATCGCCCCGGTGATGGCGGGCGCGCCGCCGCCGGAGACGAGAATGGCGACCGCGAGGAAGCCGATCCGGACGCTGGTCAGTCTCGTGCGCTCGTCCGCGGAGGCGGTGAGTTCGGCGGGCAGCGCGTTGTACGGCACCTGGAAGAACGCGTACGCCGTGGCGCACAGGAAGAACGCGACGACGACATAGGTGGCGTCCGGGAGCGGCGAGCCGAACCCGGGATGCGCGAACAGCGCGGCGAAGAGCACCGCGACACCGATCCCGCCGTACAGCAGGAAGAGCCGCCTGCTGCCGCGCTTGACCAGGCTCGCGTCCGACAGGCGACCGGCGACCGGGTTGAACAGCACGTCCCACGCCTTCGGCACGAACACGATCACCCCGGCCACCGCCGAGGGCACCGCCATCGTGTCGGTCAGGTACGGGAGCAACAGGAGGCCCGGCACGGTGCCGAAGGATCCCGTCACGAACGAACCGAGCGAGTAGGTGTACCTCGTCCGGCGGGGCAGTGTCGCCATGATCCTCCTGTAGAACGTTCCCGGCGAACGATTCAGTACTGGATCCCTGCCCGCACCGGGTAGTGGTCGGGAGGAATCGTGCCACCGTCGTGATGCGCGGGCGGTACCGGGCCGACTTCGGCGAGTACGGCTCCCGGCGGAGGTATCTGTGCCACAGTGGATCCCGGTAAGGATCTTCCGGCATCGAGGAGGAATCGGATGAGATCCCCGAGTACGGCCCGGCTGGGTGTGGCCGCGCTGCTGTGCACCGCGGCCACCCTCGCCACCGCGGGCACGGCGAGCGCCGCTCCCGCCACGTCTCCCGACGACATCCCCACGGCGGGCATCGTCCCCGGCGGCCCGGCCACCGCGCTGCCCGCGGCGACCGGTCAGGCGATCATCGACCACACGGCGTGGCTGCCGGATCCGAAGGGACCGCGCCTGGCGGTCTTCCCGACCGAGTACGGGCGCCGCCAGGCACCGGCGAGCGCGCGGCTCGACGCCTGGGCCGAGGTCGTGAAGCTCGCCCCGAGCGTGAACCACAACAACATGCGCGACCAGTTCCTGTGCCACTACGACTTCGCGCGGATCGGCGCGCCGGACAAGCCGAGCTGGAACCTCGAACAGTGGCGCCCCGACGTCGGCTACGCCAGGACGGTGCTGGCCCGCTGCAACCCGACCTGAGCCGGGCCAGGCCTCAGCTGAGCGCGGCGGCGACCTTCGACAGCGTGTCGGCGTCGCCGCGCAGCAGCAGGGTCGTCACCACGGTCTCCTCCCACCGCGCCAGCTCCTCGCGGATCTTCGCCGCCGGGCCGATCAGGGAGGTGTCCTCGACCAGCGAGGTCGGGATCGCCGCGGTCGCCTCGTCCTTGCGCCCGGCGAGGTACAGCTCCTGGACCTTGTCCGCGACGTCGGCGTAGCCCATGCGGGCGAACACGTCGTGATGGAAGTTGACGCTTTTCGCGCCCATGCCGCCGATGTAGAGCGCGAGCGAGGGCTTGATCCAGCTCGCCGCCTCCTCGACGTCGTCGTGCACGAGCACCGGTACCGACGCGGCCACCTCGAAGTCGGACAGGGTGTGCCGCGCGTTCGGCCGGCCGAAACCTTCCTGCAACGCACCGCGGTAGAAGGCGTCGCTCCTGGGCGAGAAGAACAACGGCAGCCAGCCGTCGCAGATCTCGGCCGCCAGCGCGACGTTCTTCGGCCCCTCCGCGGCGAGGAAGATCGGAATCTCGGGCCGGAGTGGATGGACGGTCGGCTTCAGTGCCTTGCCCAGCCCGGTCCCGCCCTTGAGCGGCAGCTGGAAGAACTCGCCGTCGTGGGTCACCGGCTCCCGCCGCGCGATCACCTTGCGAACGATGTCGACGTACTCCCGGGTGCGGGCCAGCGGCTTCGGGTACGGCTGCCCGTACCAGCCCTCGACCACCTGCGGACCGGACGCGCCGAGCCCGAGCACGAACCGGCCGCCGGAGAGGTGATCCAGCGTCAGCGCGGACATCGCCGTCGCGGTCGGCGTCCGCGCCGACATCTGGACGATGTTGGTGCCGAGCCTGATCCGGCTCGTCGCGGCGCCCCACCAGGCGAGCGGGGTGAACGCGTCGGAGCCGTAACCCTCGGCCGTCCACACCGAGTCGAAGCCCAGCTCCTCGGCGCGTTTCACGGCGTCGAGCGCGCCCGGCGGCGGCCCGGCCGACCAGTACCCGAGGTGATAGCCCAGCTTCATACCCGCTCCCATCAGACGTTCGGTGAGTAGTGCTCCGGTTTTCCGCGTTCCGACACCGGCGGCAGGTTCCTGCGTGGAGTGTCGACCACCGGCGCGTCCGGCGCCAGCCGCCCCCGTTCCCGCCGCCAGCCCGCGCGGGCACGGGGGTGGTAGCGGCGGTCGTGCGGGACGAACCCGAACACCGTCTTGACGGCCCACCCGAACCGCCGGAACCAGCGTGCGTCGGCGGCGGTCCAGGTGAACCCGAGCAGTTCGCGTACCTCGGGTTCGTACATGCCGACGGTGAGCCGGACGAAGTCGCGGGCGATCACGCCCCGCACCCGGCGCCACACGAAGTCCGGCAGCCACGGGAGAAACGGCGGTTTCGCGAGGTCGCCGATCTCCAGCACGTCGCGGGTGGCCTTGTTGTCCTCCAGCACCTCGGCGCACATGTGTTTCCAGTACAGCTGGAACTCCTCCCAGGTGCCCGGTACCGGCCGCATGGTCATGTCGTACATCCGCCACCACTGGACGTGCTCGTCGAACAGCCGCCGTTTCTCCGCCTCGCCGATACCGCCCATGAAGTGGTCGGCGATGTGGATCGTGCTCATGAAGAACGTCGAGTGCGCCCAGTAGAACGTCTCGGGATCGAGCGCGTGGTAGCGGCGCCCCTTCGCGTCCACGCCCTTGATGCGGTCGTGGTAGCCACGCACTTCGAGCGCGGTCCGGTGTGCCCGCGGACCGTCGAACACGACGCCACCGATCGGGTAGAGCGAGCGGAACAGCCGCTGCCAGCGTTCCTCGAAGAACCGCGAATGCTGCTCGACGGCGGCGCCGAGCCCGGGATGCATGTTCTGCATCGACCCGGCCCACAGCCCGATCAGCAGGCCCCGCCAGTCGCCGAAGTACTTCCAGGTCAGCGAATCCGGCCCCAGCGGTGTCGGTTCTGCCCGTGTCATCGTCCGCTCCTCGTCGAGTCGTCCAACTGACCACACCTGTTGTCAGGCTAGAATGTGACAACGCGTGTAGTCAACCGAGGAGTAGGTGGGCATGCCGGGGCGGACCTGGGCCGGGACGACGCTCGACGATCGCCGGGCGCTGCGCCGGGAGCAGTTGCTCGAGGCGGGTCTCGACCTGCTCGGCTCCGAAGGCAGCACGGCGGTGAGCGTGCGCGCCGTGTGTCGCCACGCGAAGCTCACCGAACGGTACTTCTACGAGAGCTTCGCCGATCGCGAAGAGCTCGTCGCCGCGGTCTACGAGCACGTCGGCGAGCAGGCCCGGCAGGTGCTGCTCGACGCCGTCCGCGACGCGCCGAGCACCGCCGAGCGCGCCGAGAACGCGGTCAAGGCGTTCGCCGGGCTCATCGTCGACGATCCGCGCAAGGGCCGGGTCCTGCTGCTCGCCCCGCTCACCGATCCCGCGCTGACGCGCAAGGGGCTGCATCTGCTGCCCGCGTTCGCGGCGCTGGTCGGCGAACAGCTCTCGCGCGGCGACGAGACCGAACGACGGCTGGTCTCGATCGGCCTCGTCGGCGCGCTGAGCAACGTCTTCATCGCCTACCTCGACGGGACGCTCCCGGTGTCGCGGGAACGGCTCGTCGCGCACTGCGTCCGGCTCGTGCTCGGCGCGGACGACCTCGCTCACTGAACCGCCGCCTCCTTTTCGGCGGCCAGCCGCAGCGCGATGTCGATGATCATGTCCTCCTGTCCCCCGACGTACCGTTCCGCACCCACCCGGTAGAGGATTTCGTGCGCCGGGACGCCGTAGCGCTCGGCGGCGCGTTCGGCGTGCAGCAGGAAACTGGAGTACACCCCGGCGAAACCCTGCACGATCGACGAGCGGTCCATCACCGGCAGCCGGGTCAGGTACTTCTTCACGACGTTCTCGGCCGCGTCCATCAGCACGTCCTTGTCGACGCCGGTGGTGACGCCGAGCCGCTCGAACGTCGCCGCGAGGACCTCGGTCGGCGAGTTGCCCGCGCCCGCGCCGAGCGCCGTCAGCGACCCGTCGATCTGGCGTGCCCCGGCACGGTAGGCGAGCACGGAGTTGGCGACGCCGAAGCTGAGGTTCTGGTGCCCGTGGTAGCCGACCTGGGCCCGCTCCCCCAGTTCCGCGACCAGTGCCTCGACCCGCACCGAGGCGTCCTCCAGGATCAGCGCGCCCGCGGAGTCCACAATGTACACACACTGGCAGCCGGCGTCGGCCATGATCCTCGCCTGCTTCGCCAGCTCGTCCGGTGTGGACATATGGGAGAGCATCAGGAATCCGACGGTTTCCATGCCCAGCTCGCGAGCCGCGCCGAAGTGCTGCTCCGAGACGTCGGCCTCGGTGCAGTGGGTCGCGATCCGGACCGCGCCCGCGCCGAGATCGGCCGCCACCTTCAGGTCCTCGACCGTGCCGAGACCCGGCAGCAGCAGCACGGCGATCTTCGCGCGGCGCGCCTCGTCGACGGCGGCGGAGATCAGCTCCCGTTCGTCCACAAGGGAGAATCCGTAGTTGAAGGTCGACCCGCCCAGCCCGTCGCCGTGGGTCACCTCGATGAGCGAGACCCCGGCGTCGTCCAGCGCGCGCACGGTGTCACGCACCTGCCGCTCGGTGAACTGGTGCGCCATCGCGTGACTGCCGTCGCGCAGGGTCGTGTCGACCAGCCGGACCTCGCGCTCGATGTCGTCCCAGCTCACGCGGCCACCTCCCGCGCCAGCAGTTCCCCGGCCCGCGCGGCGGCGGCCGTCATGATGTCCAGGTTCCCGGCGTAGCGCGGGAGGTAGTCGCCGTTGCCCGCGACTTCGAGGAACACGCCGACCCTCGCCAGGCCCCGCCAGTCCGGGCGCGGGGTGTCGAACTGTGGCTCGGCCTTGAGCGTGTAGCCCGGCACGTACTGCTGTACCTCCTTGACCATCCGCTGGATCGAGTCGGTGATCGCGGCGAAGTCGGCGTCCGGGTCGATCGCGCAGAACACCGTGTCCCGCATGATCATCGGGGGCTCGACCGGGTTGATGATGATGATCGCCTTGCCCTTCTCCGCACCGCCGACCTCCTCGATCCCGCGGGCGGTGGTCACGGTGAACTCGTCGATGTTCGCCCGCGTCCCCGGTCCCGCCGAGCGCGAGGACACCGACGCGACGATCTCCGCGTAGGGCACCGGCGTCACCCGCGAAACCGCGTGCACGATCGGGATCGTGGCCTGTCCCCCGCAGGTGATCATGTTGACGTTGGGCACGTCGAGCTGCTCCGGTGTCGCGACCGCCGGGCACACGAACGGCCCGACCGCCGCCGGCGTCAGGTCCACCGCCCAGATGCCCGCGTCCGCGAAGCGCGGCGCGTTCGCCAGATGCGCTTTCGCCGACGTGGCCTCGAAAACCAGCTCGGGCAGCTCGTCGCGGGCGAGCAGCCAGTCCACGCCGTCTGCCGACGTCTCCAGGCCCAGCTTCGCCGCCTTCGCCAGCCCGTCCGAGGCCGGGTCGACGCCGACCATGTAGCGGACCTCGATCCGCTCGCTCCGGCGTAACTTCGCGAGCAGGTCCGTGCCGATGTTGCCGGGGCCGACGATCGCGGCCACCACCTTGCGTCCCATGCCTGGTGACGGTCCTCGCCGGGGTGGTCCATACTCAACCCATGCGTACCACTGGGCGGAACGGCGATGGGCTGATCGCCGATCGGATAGCCGCGTTGCTCAGCGCCTTCCGGCCCGGCGACGACGCGCTCGGCGTCTCCGAACTGGCGCGGCGGACCGGACTGGCGAAGACCACCGTGCACCGGCTGGCCGGGCACCTCGTCGGCACCGGTCTGCTCGAACGCGAGGGCACCGCGGTGCGGCTCGGGCTGCGGCTGTTCGAGATCGGGCAGCTCGCCGTCCGCCGCCGCGGTCTCGTCGAAGCCGCGCGGCCGTACCTGGCCGATCTGCGCGAGGCCACCCGCAACACCGTCCATCTCGCGGTCCTCGAAGGCACCGAGGTCGTCTATCTCGACATCCTGCGCGGGCCGGACGCGCCGTCGCTGCCCTCCCGCATCGGCGGCCGGTTCCCCGCGCACGCCACCGGCGTGGGCAAGGCGATCCTGGCCCACGCGCCGGAGCCGGTGGTCGCCGCGGTGATCGACGCGGGCCTGCCGAGGATCAGCACCCGCACGATCACCGCGCCCGGGCTGCTGCGGCGTCAGCTCACCCGCATCCGGCAGGAGGGGATCGCCTTCGAGCGCGAGGAATCCGGCGTCGGCGTCGTGTGCGCGGCCAGCCCGCTCGTGGACGCCACCGGCTCCGCCGTCGCCGCGGTGTCGATCTCCGGCTGGGCCAACCGGATGCGGACCGAACGGGTCGCCCCGGCGGTCCGCACCGTCGCGCTGGCGTTGTCCCGCAACCTCTGAGACCGGACGGTCGCGTCCGTTTCAGCCTGTTCGGTGATCCCGCACGAGGGGCAGGAAGAGGTCGTCGACGATCGATCGGACGCGCGCGGGCCGCACCGGCCCCATGTCCATCAGCAGATCGTGCCGCACCAGGTCGAACGGCATGGCGAGCACCGCGGCGGGGACGCGTTCGAGGTCGAGCTCGCCGCGGTCGTGGGCTCGCCGGTAGATGGTCCGGACCGGCGGGAGCCGTTGGGCAGCCATCACTTGCTCACGGATCTGCGAAGGGGTCAGGCCGGTGTCGGACAGCAGCCCCGAACACGCGGCGGCCATGACGACGCCGAAGAAGCCGGAGAGGGTTTCGCCCACCGCCGTCAGGTGAGCGAGCAGATCGCCGCGCAGGGTGCCGGTATCGGGGACGGCGACCGGATCGGCCTTCCGGTGGTGCTCGATCGCGGCGAGCACGAGCTGGTCCTTGTTGGCCCAGCGGCGGTACAGCACGGGCTCGCTGGTGCGGGCGCGTACCGCGACCGAGCCCATGGTCAGGCGGGCGTAGCCGACCTCGACCAGCTCGTCCCACGCCGCGGTGAGCAGTGCGGATTCCAGCTGCGCGCCGTGCCGGCGGCGGGCGGGTTCGGGCGTCTCGGGGACCACCTCTCCACGATAGAAAGACTTGCCTTTCTTAGCAAGGCGCCCTAACTTTAAGAAAGGGATTACTTTCTAAAGGGGTGACCAGATGACCGCCACACCGAAACCGCCGACGCCGGACGCGCCGACGGTGCTGATCGTCGGTGCCGGCCCGACCGGGCTGACGCTGGCCTGCGAGCTCGCCCGCCGCGAGGTCTCCTTCCGCCTGATCGAGGCCGCTCCCGGCCCACAGCCCGGCTCCCGTGGCAAGGGCATCCAGCCGCGCACCCTCGAGGTGTTCGAGAATCTCGGCATCATCGACCGGGTGCTCGCCAACGGCCGGCTGGCGATGCCGATGCGTTCCACCGCTCCCGACGGCCAGGTGACGCTGGGCGGCGGGGAGCCCGCGGCGTTGCGGAATCGCCCCGACATCCCCTACACAACGAGCCTGATCACCCCGGAATGGCGCGTCGAAGAAGCACTCCGGCTGCTGCTGGCGGACCTCGGCGGCACGGTCGAGTTCGGCACCGCGCTCGCGGGCTTCGAACAGTCCGGCGAAGACGTGTCAGCGGTAGTCGTCCGGAACGGCGAGACCGAGACGGTCTCCGCGCGCTGGCTGGTCGGCTGCGACGGCGGCCACAGTGTCGTCCGCAAGCAGGCCGGTATCGCCTTCCGGGGCGAAACTCGCGAAGAGGTGCGGATGCTCGTCGCCGATGTCGGGGTGGACGGCCTCGATCGCGACGCCTGGCATCTGTGGCAGCACGCCGACGGTCTCGTCGCCCTCTGCCCGCTGCCCTCGACCACCGCCTTCCAGTACCAGGCCGTCCTCGCGCCGGGACAGGATCCCGACCTCGGCCTCGCCAACCTGCGGGCGGTCCTCGAACAGCGGACCGGCCGCACCGACCTCCGCCTCCACGAGCCGGAGTGGTCGTCGCTGTGGCGCGCCAACGTCCGCCTCGTCGACCGCTATCGCGAGGGCCGGGTGTTCCTCGCTGGCGACGCGGCGCACATCCACTCCCCCGCCGGCGGCCAGGGGATGAACACCGGCATCCAGGACGCGCACAACCTCGGCTGGAAACTCGCGGCGGTCGTCCGGGGCGCCGCACCGGCACTGCTCGACAGCTACGAGGCCGAACGGCGACCGGTCGCCGCCGAAGTGCTCGCGCTCTCGGACGCGCGTCTCCGGCAAACGATCGAGGAGAAGGGCATCTCTACCGATCGCGACGCGAGCACGCTCCAGCTCGGGGTGAACTACCGCGGCTCCGCGCTGGCCCGCGACGACCGCGACGAGACCGCCGCTCTCCGCGCGGGCGACCGCGCCCCCGACGCGACCGGGCTGACGACGGTGGACGGCGAACACCGGCTGTTCGACCTGACGCGCGGCGGCCGCTTCACCCTGCTGGATTTCGGGGCCACGACGACGATCGAAGCCGCTCCGTCCGTTCTCGGGACTCTCCGTGTCACCGGACGACCGACCGGCCCCGGCGAACTCGCGGACACCGAAGGCCTGCTCGCCCGCGCCTATGGCGCGACCGGCCGCACCCTCGTGCTCATCCGTCCCGACGGCCATATCGGGCTGATCTCCGACGCGGGCGAGGCCGCGGCGGTGTCACGCTATCTCGCCGCGCTCGGCTGATCCCGCCGAAGGTCCGATTCGGACGGTGTCGCAGGCCTCGTTCAGAGCGCCGCCACGGTGCGTTCCGGATGGGCGGGCCGCAGCGCGGGAACATCGGCGAGCAGTCCGCGCCGGGCGAGTTCGGGCCGGACGCCTTCGCCGAACCAATAGGCCTCCTCCAGGTGCGGGTAGCCGGACAGGACGAACTCCTCGACCCCGGCCGCGTGGTACTCCTCGATCAGGTCGGCGACCTCGGCGTGGCTGCCGACGAGCGCGGTGCCCGCGCCACCGCGGACCAGGCCGATCCCGGCCCACAGGCCGGGATGGATCTCCAGCCCGCGCACGCCGCCGTCGAGACGTCCGCCGTGCAGCGCGACCATCCGCTGCTGGCCGATCGACTCGCTGGCCGCCAGCTGGCTCTGCGCCTTCGCGACCTGTTCGGGACTGAGCGCGTCGAGGAGTTTCTGCGCCTCCGCCCACGCTTCGGCCGAGGTGTCGCGTGAGATCGTGTGCAGCCGCACGCCGAACCGCGGCGCCCGCCCGTGGGCGGCCGCGAGTTCCCTGACCTTGGCGATCTTCTCGGCCACCTGTGCGGGCGGTTCGCCCCAGGTCAGGTAGACGTCGGCGTGCCGGGCCGCGACCGGGAGCGCCGCGGGCGAAGAACCGCCGAAATACAGCGGCGGCAGGGGATCCGGCACGGCCAGCGTCGTCGCGCCCTCGACCCGCAGGTGCTCGCCTGCGAAGTCGAACGGCGTGCCCGACCACACCCCGCGCACGATGGACAGGAACTCGTCGGTGCGGGCGTAGCGCTGGTCGTGGTCGTGCCAGTCGCCGAAGCGGCGCTGCTCCACCGCGTCGCCGCCGGTCACGATGTTGAGCAGCGTCCGGCCGCCGGAAAGCCGCTGGAAGGTCCCGGCCATCTGGGCGGCCAGCGTCGGCGAAATGACACCCGGCCGGAACGCGACCAGGAACTTCAGCCGTTCGGTCTCCCGGATCAGCGCGGCCGTGGTCAGCCAGGCGTCCTCGCACCAGGTGCCGGTGGGCGTCAGCACGCCGGTGAACCCCTGGCTCTCGGCCGCGCGGGCGACCTGCGCGAGGTAGCCGATGTCCGGGTCCCGCTGCGCGGCCGGTCCGGCGGATTTGTTGGCGTGGAAGCGTTCCACGATGGTCCGGCCGTCCCCGCTGGTGGGCAGGAACCAGTGCAGGGTGACGCTCATCCGTTGCTCCTCACGGCTTCCAGCTCCGGCCCGTACCGGCGGTCCACAAAGGACGAAAAGTCCACCTTGCCCGGCAGGGTCCCCTCCTCGCCGAACGCGTCGGCCAGCTGTTGTTCGGACGCCACCACCGCGTCGTCCAGCGGGGCGGGCAGGTCACGGCCCGCTTCGACCGTCTTCTGCGCGACGTCGAGGCGAAGGCCGGTCACCTGTGCCCACGACTTCGCCCACTCCGCGCGGTGGGTGTCCGCCCATTTCTGCGCCTTGACCACACGGGACAGGTAGTCCTTGATCGCGGCGTTCTTCCCGGCGTCGGCGAGCGCGGCCGTGCTCGCGGCCTGGAAGCTCAGTCCGTTCGAGCTGCCGCGGCCGTCGGCGATGGTCCTGGCGCCGGCGTCGAGCTGGGCCTGCGCGGTGTACGGGTCCCAGATCGCCCAGGCGTCGATCCGATGCTGGGTGAACGCGGCGTAGGCCTCCGACGGCTGCAGGAACGACAACCGGACGTCCTTGGTGGACAGTCCGGCCCTGCGCAGGGTGTTCAGCAACTGGCCGTGTGCCGAGCTGCCCTTCGCGACCCCGATCGTCCTGCCCCGCAACGACGGGATGTCCCGGACCGGCGAGTCGGACGGCACCAGCAGCGCCTCGCGTTCGACATTGCTCGTGGCGACACTCACCACGGCGATCTTCGCCTTCGCCGCCGCCGCGAAGATCGGCGGCGTGTTCCCGACGCGGCCGAGGTCGATCGCGCCCGCCGACGCCGCTTCGAGCAGCGGCGGTCCCGAGGTGAAGGTCGCCCATTCGATCTTGTACGGCAGGTCGCCCAGGAAGTTCGCCGCGGTGAGCATCGCCTGCACCCCGCCCTTCTGGTCACCCACCTTGAGTGTCACCTTCGCCAGGTCGGCGGCGGAGACCGGGCCGGGTACCGCGGCCTTCGCCGTCGTGCCCGCGGAGGAGCCGCAGGCGCTCGCCCCGCCGAGGGCGAGCACCGCGACGGCCGCGGTGATGCTCTTACGCCAACGCACTTTCGGTCACTCCCAGGTCTTCGAGCACCCGCGCGCGGACCTCGACGTGGTCGGTGAGCGCCCGCGGCCGGGGCAGGCCGAGGACGTGTTCGGAGACGATCCGGCCCTCGCCGAGGACCAGGATCCGGTCGGCGAGCAGCAGGGCCTCGTCGACGTCGTGGGTCACCAGCAGCACGGCCGGTTCGTGGCGGCGCCACAGGTCTTCCACCAGGCCGTGCATCGCGATCCTGGTGAGCGCGTCGAGGGCGCCGAAGGGTTCGTCGAGCAGCAGCAGATCGGGTTCGCGCACGAGCGCGCGGGCGAGCGACACGCGCTGGGCCTCACCGCCGGACAACGTCAGCGGCCAGTCGTCGGCGTGGTCGGCAAGGCGCACCTCCCCCAGCGCGCGTTCGGCGAGTGCCCGGTCGTTCGCCCGGCTCGCGCCGTCCCGGCGCAGGCCCAGCACGACGTTGCGCCAGACGCGCCGCCAGGGCAGCAGCCTCGGCTGCTGGAACGCCACGGACACCGTGCCCTCGACCTCGGCGGTGCCCTCGATGTCGTCGTCGAGCCCCGCCAGCACCCGCAGCAGGGTGGACTTGCCGGAGCCGCTGCGGCCGAGCAGCGCGACGAACTCGCCGCGTTCGATGGTCAGCTCCAGTCCATTGAGGACGGTGCGGTCGCCGAACCGCTTGGTCAGTCCGGAGACCGTCACCGGGCGCGCCATCGCAGTGCCCTCCTTTCCAGCAGCCGGACCAGGGCGTCGGTGGCCAGGCCGAGAAGCGCGTAGACGACGAGACCGACGACCACGACGTCGGTGCGCAGGAAGTCCCTGGCGTTGTTGATGAGGTAGCCGACCCCGGCGTCCGCGTTCACCGTCTCGCCGACGATCAGCGCGAGCCAGGCCAGGCCGAGCGACTGCCGCAGCCCGACGAGGGCCGGTGGGAGCGCGCCCGGCAGCACGACGTGCCAGAGCCGTTCCGCGCGGGTGAAGCCCAGCGCGCGGGTGGCCTCGACGAGACGTTCGTCGGTGGCGCGGATTCCCGAGTGGACGTTGAGGTAGAGCGGGAAGGCGACGCCGAGCGCCACGAGCAGGATCTTGGTCTGCTCGCCGATGCCGAACCACAGGATGAACAGCGGGATCAGGCCGAGGAACGGCAGGGTCCGCAGCATCTGCACCGGCGGGTCGACCAGTGCCTCACCCCAGCGGGACAGCCCGGCGAGCACACCGAGCGCGATCCCGACGGCCGCGCCGAGCACGAAACCCGCGCCCACCCGGCCGATCGACACCGCGAACGCCGTGCCCAGCTCGCCACTGCGGATCACCTCCGCGCCCGCCTGGACCACCGTCCAGGGCGAGCTGAGCTTGTCCGGCGGGAGGAGACCGGTCGCGCTGGCGATCTGCCACACCGCGAGCAGCGCGATCGGGCTGATCCAGCGGCGCAGGTTCGGCCGCCGCCACCGGGTGCGGCGCGGCGGCGCACCGGGCGCGGCCGGTTCGGCGCGCGTGAGCACGCCCGTGGAAAGGGACACGGATTTCTCCGGATTTCGTCAGGGGGAACGGGAGAACTGACCGGCGGGCGCCGGGAGGTGGCTCAGCGGGCCGGACAGACCGCGCTCGCCTGCTGCCGGAGATCGACGTGCAGACGGGCGACCAGGAGCGCGCCGCGTTTCATGCCACCGAGCATCGTGTCCCGCGCGGCACCGCGTCAACCAGTGGACGGTGCGTCCCGGAATGTGAACGAATCCGTGAGAACGGTTGCGCGCCGGGGTTCGAGGTCGCCCTGGGACGCGCTGAAGGCCACCTTGAGGGACTCTGGTTCCCTCAAGGTGGCCTTCAGAGGCAGTGGTGCCGGACCGTGCTCAGCCGCCGAAGAGCTGGTGCCACTCCTGGAGCGAGCGCGGACGGAAGACGAAGTTCGTCGACTTCACCTCGGACAGCGCCGCCGAGGGCGCGGCCGAGTACTGGTGCCCCGGATAGACGACCGGGTCCCCGGGCAGCCCGGCGAGCCACTGGAGGCTGCGGAAGATCGCGTCCGCGTCGCCGCCGGGGAAGTCCGTGCGACCGCAGCCTTCGAGGAACAGCGTGTCCCCCGAGACGAGCTTGTCCTCGACCAGGAAGCACTGGCTTCCCGGGGTGTGCCCTGGCGTGTGCAGCAGCCGGATCGGGATCGCGCCGACCTCGAGGACCTCGTCGTGGTCGTGGGCGCGCAGGTCGGTGCCGGACACACCGGTGACCCGGCGCACCCACTCCGATTCCGCGCCGTTGACGTGGATCGGGACCTGCTCGATCGCCAGCAGCTCGGCGATCCCGGGCAGCGAGAAGCCCATCATCTCGCCGCCGACGTGGTCGGGGTGGTGGTGCGTGGCGAGCACGCCGGTCAGCCGCATGCCGTCGGCGGCGAGCACGTCGAGCAGATCACGCACGGCGTACGCGGGGTCGACGACGACCGCGTCTCCGGTCTCGCGGTCGCCGATCAGGTACGCGAAGTTGACCATCTGGGTCGCCACCGGATCGCCCACCGCGTAGTCACGGCCCGCGAGCAGTTGCCGGAAGTACAGCCGATCTGCCATACGTCCACCCTAGGACCCGCCCGCCGCCCACTGCGCGACGGTGCCCCGGTGCAGCGCGGCGTAGACCCGGTCCCGCAGCAGGTTGGCCTCGTGATCCGACAGCGTGGCCCCGAGCGACCGCAGCACGATCCGGACGAGCAGGTTCTTCTGCCCAGGGTGCGCGCCGAGACGCGCCAGTGCCCGCTCCGGCAGCGCGGCACAGGGCGTTTCCGCCAGGATCTCCACCGATTCGACGCTGTCCGCGTCGGCGCCGAGCGCTTCTCGGACCCGGTCGCCGAGGTCCTCGGCGAGTTCGTCGGCGCCGACCGCGATCGACAGGTCGCGGCGCACCGGCGGCATCGCCGACACCGGGCGGTACGGCGCCAGGTCGCCCAGCTGGGCGAGGACGGCGGGCTCGGCGGAGCGCAGCAGGCGGATGTCCGGGACGCCCTTGAGCAGCATGAGCATCCGGTCCAGGCCCATGCCGAGTGCGAGTCCCGACCACCCGGCGCCGAGCCCGGCCCTGGCGAGGACCTCGGGATGCGCGACACCGCATTCGGCGACCTCGACCCATTCGCCGCCGTGCTCGACGTCGACCTGGACGCCGTCGAGTGTGTAGGGGTGACGGCGTGGCTCCCGGCGCTCGGGCCTGCCGGGCAGGAGCGCGGCCAGCAGCGCGGTGATCATCCCGTGCAGCGCGGTCCGGTCCATCGGCGCGCCCCGGGTGATCCGCCACAGGTCGAGCTGGTGCGGGGTGCCGGTGTGCAGCCGGTCGATGCTGTCGCGGCGGTACACGACGCCCGGGCAGACGAGCAGCACGTCGTCGGCCGGGTCCTCGGCCAGCGCCCGCAGCGCGGCGGGAACCGTCGCGGTGGAATGACTGCGCAGCATGCGGCGCTCGTCGACGTAGCGGGTGTAGCGCGCGTCGCGGGTGACGTCGGCGGGGTCGTAGCCGAGGTTGTCGTAGTTGTCCTCGACGGTGACGATCCGGTCGCCGCGGCACCAGCGGACCGCGCAGTCCCACCGCGCCGCCAGCGCGCCGACCGCGAGGTCGACGACGAGTTGGAGCGCGTGCGGACCGGCGGCGGGATCACTGAGGTCGCGGACGGCGAGATCGCGGGTGAGCTGGGCGGGACTGAGCGCGGACATGACGAAGCCTCCTGAGCGGAACGGGTGCCGGATGGGGGATGGACTCCCCCTGGCCCCGGAGCGCTCGGCGAGGCAGGGTCAGCGCGCGGGTGACGGCACCGGTTCCCCGCGGCGCCCGTTGGGGGCCAGGGGGCCGGTAAATCGGCGGGTTTCCGCTACGACGGCCACAAACCAAGGATACCGGCGCGCGCCACCGGATTTCGCGCGTTATTCGCCGGTTTCGCCGTCGGCGAGCTCCCGCAGCAGGTCCAGGTGCCCGACGTGCCGGGCCGTCTCCTGGACGACGTGCGCGAGGATCCAGCGCACGGTGAACTCCTCCGGCGACCGGCGTGCCCGGTCCCCCGCCGCCAGTCCGGCGGTCGACGTCTCGGCGAGCGCCCACTCCGCGCGATAGGCCGCCACCACCGACGCGGGGTCGTCGCCGGGAGCCAGCTCCCAGCTCGGGTCCGGCGTCCCGGCCCACAGCGACGGCAGGTCGGCACCGCCCGCCTTGATCGAAAGCCACCACCGCTCGACCGCCGTGAGGTGTTTGAGCACCCCCAGTGCGCTCATCCGCGGCGAGGTGGCCAAGGGGGTCGCGGCGGCATGGGCGCGGGTCAGGCCCGCGACCTTGGTGACCGCGGTGGCGCGCAGGAACGCCAGGAACTCCCACTGCAGCCGCAGTTCGTCCCCGGCCACGCCCCCGGGCCACGACCTCGCGACCGGCTCGGCGATACTCGAACGCTCGTTCGACATGACCCGTACCCTAGCGCGCGGCCTGGTGCCCGATCATCGGCCGGGGCCGGGCGCGGCGACCTCGACGGCCTTCCAGCCGCTTCGTCCAGTTTGGACAGTGCGGCCGCCTTTACACCTCGTGCCGGCCGCGTCGGAGGACCGTCCAGCGCACCTTGAAATCCCGGGGACAGCGAACCGGGCCTAGGCTGATCACATGTGGTGGGGACTGCTCTGCGCGCTCGGCGCCGCGTGCGCCTACGGCGTCGCTTCGGTGATGCAGGCGGTGGCCGCTCGCGCCGCCGACAACGGCGAGGACGGCGATGGCGTCGATCCCCGCCTCCTGGTGCGAGTGCTCGGCCAGTGGCGGTTCGTCGTGGGCGTCGGCCTCGACGTGCTCGGCTTCGTCGCCCAGATCGCCGCACTGCACGTGCTGCCGCTGTTCGTGGTGCAGGCCGCGCTCGCCGCGAGCCTCGCGGTGACCGCCGTGGCCGCGCGGGTGCTGGGCATCCGGCTCGGCGTCCGCGAATGGACCGCGGTCGGGCTGGTCTGCGCCGGGCTCGCGCTGCTCGGGACGTCCGCGGAGAGCGAGGGTTCGGATCCGGTCGGGCTCGGCTTCCGGTTCGGGCTCGTCGGCGCCGTCGTGGTGCTCGGGATCGGCGGGTTCGCCGCCGGGAAGGCGGGACGCCGGGTGCGGACGCCCGCGCTCGGGCTCGTGGCCGGGCTGTGCTTCGGCGTGGTCGCGATCGCCGGCCGCGTCATCCCGAGCCTGGCGCCGCTCGACCTGCTCACCGACCCGGCCACCTACACCGTGGTGGTCGCCGGGCCGATGGCGATGTTGTTCTACGCGACCGCGCTGCAACGGGGAAGCGTCACCACCTCGACCGCGATGATGGTGCTCGGCGAGACGGTCTTCCCCTCGCTGGTCGGGATCTTCGCGCTCGGCGACCGGACCCGGCCGGGCTTCGCGGTCGTCGCCGTCGCCGGCTTCGTCCTCGCCGTGGCGGCCGCGCTGGCGCTGGCGCGCTTCGGCGAACCCGCCCCTGCCGGGTCCGAAGCGGACACTCCGGCGCACACCCCCTCCTGACCTGATCACGACGTCGGGCTGGCAGGACCCTGCGCGAGCCGACCATCGCCGCCGCCACCGAGACAGAAGCTTAGAGTAGCCTTACCTAATCTTGTGACTCAGTTCCTGTGGTGCGGAGGTGCCGGTGACGGCAGCAGTGATCACCGGCCGAACCGTGCTCCGGCGCGCGATCGCGGGCCAGCGGCGCCCCGTCGCGTTCGCCTCCGTGCTGGCGGCCGGGCACCAGGCGGGCGAAGCGCTGGTCCCGGTGGTGATCGGTGTGGTGATCGACCGGGCCGTGGCCGGCGGTTCGGCCTGGGTCCTGCTCGGCTGGCTGGTCGTGCTCGGCGCCGTGTTCGCCGTGCTGTCCACCTGCTACCGCTTCGGCGCGCGAGCCGCGGAACAGGCGGCCGAACGGAGCGCGCACGAGCTGCGCCTGGATCTCGGCCGCCGCGTGCTGCATCCCGGCGGCGGCGCCGAAACCGGGAACCTCGCCGGGGAACTGGTCAGCATCGGGACCGCGGACGCCCGGCGCGTCGGCGTGGTCGACGCGATCATCCCGTTCGGCGTCGCCGCGTTCTCCGGGCTGCTGGTCAGCGCGGTCCTGCTACTGCGGATGTCGGTGCCGCTCGGCCTGCTCGTGCTGCTCGGCACGCCGCCGATCCTGGTGCTGGCACATCTGATCGGGAAGCCGCTCGAACGGCGCAGCGAGGCCGAGCAGGCGCGGTCCGCGCACGCCTCCGGCGTCGCCACCGACCTGGTCACCGGGCTGCGCGTGCTCAAGGGCATCGGCGCCGAAACCGCGGCCGTGGAACGCTATCGCCGCACCAGCCGCTCCTCGCTGCTGGCGACGTTGCGGGCGGCGCGGGCGCAGTCCTGGCACCACGGGGCACTGCTCGCGCTGACCGGGATCTTCATCGCCGTGGTCGCGCTCGTCGGCGGGAACCTCGCGCTCGACGGGCACCTGAGCGTCGGCGACCTCGTCGCGGCGGTCGGGCTCGCCCAGTACCTCATCACGCCGTTCTCGGTGTTCGCCCAGGTCAACTCCGATCTCGCGCAGGGCCGCGCCTCGGCGGGCCGGATCGCGGCCGTGCTGTCCGCGCCGCCCGCCGTCACCGGCGGCCCCGGCACGCTGCCCACCACCGCCGCCGGGCACGTCCGGCTCGCCGCGGTCACCCACGGCACGCTGCGCGAGGTCGACCTGGAGGCACGGCCCGGCGAACTGCTCGGCGTGGTCGCCACCGACCCCGCCGACGCCACCGCGCTGCTGGACTGCCTTGGCCGGACGGCCGATCCGCTGTCCGGCACGGTACTGGTCGACGCGGTGTCGCTGTCCACAGTGGACCCCGAGCGCATCAGGGAGGCGGTGCTCGTCGCGGCGCACGACGCCGACCTGTTCGCCGGGACGCTCGCGGAGAACGTCCGCGCGGGCGGCCCCCGGACGGCGGAGGCGATGACGGCCGCCGCGGCCGACGAGGTGGCCGCGGCGCTCCCGGCGGGAGCGGCGACGGCGGTGTCCGAACGCGGGCGGTCGCTCTCCGGCGGCCAACGGCAACGGGTCGCCCTCGCGCGGGCGCTGGCCGCGGACGCCCCGGTGCTGGTGCTGCACGATCCGACGACGGCGGTCGACACTGTCACCGAGGCACGTATCGCCGAGGGCCTGGCCCGGATGCGGCGCGACCGGACCACGATCCTGGTGACCACGAGCCCCGCGCTGCTCGCCGCGGCCGACCGCGTCCTCCTGCTCGACGGCGGCCGTGTCACCGGCGAGGGCACGCACGCCGCGCTGGCCGGGCGCGCCGACTACCGGGCGGCGGTGCTCTCGTGACCAACTCGTCCACAGTGGATGGACAGCTGCTGCCGACCGCGAACGGGCGGCGGATCCGCGCCGTCACCGGCGAACTCCTGGGGCGCGCCAAGCTCCTGACCGCGGGCTCGTTCACCGTGCTCGCCGGGGCCACCGCGATCGGACTGCTCACCGCGCCGCTGCTCGGCCGGATCGTCGACCTCGTGTCGGGGCACCGCGCGGCGGCCGACCTCGTGCCGCCGGTGCTGGCGCTCGTGGTGGTGGCCCTCGCGCAGGCGATCGCGACCGCGCTGGGCATGTCGCTGGTGTCCCGGCTCGGCGAGACGATGCTGGCCGAGCTGCGCGAACGGTTCGTCGAACGCGCGCTGCGCCTGCCGCTGGAGCAGGTCGAACACGCCGGGTCCGGCGATCTGACCGCCCGGGTCACCAACGACGTCTCGGTGGTCGCCGACGCCGTCCGCCGGGCGCTGCCGCAGCTGGCGCGCTCGGTGCTGACCATCGCGCTCACCCTCGCGGCGCTGGCGGTGCTGGACTGGCGGTTCCTGCTCGCCGCGCTGGTCGCGGCGCCCATCCAGCTGCACACCGTCCGCTGGTACGTCCGCCGGGCGAAACCGGTCTACGCCGCCCAGCGCGAGGCCGTCGGCGCGCAGCAGCAACAACTGCTCGACACGATCGGGGGCGCGCGGACCGTCCGCGCGTTCCGGCTCGGCGACGCCCACGTCGAGCGCGTCCGCGACCGCTCGGACGCCGCGGTCCGGCTCGCGCTGCGCGGCGTCCGGCTGATGACGCGGTTCTTCTCCCGGCTCAACCTCGCCGAGTTCGTCGGTCTGTCGGCGGTACTGGCCACCGGGTTCCTGCTGGTCGGCGCCGACGCGGCGACGGTCGGTGTCGCCTCGGCGGCCGCGCTGTACTTCCACAGCCTTTTCAATCCGATCAACGTCGCCCTCGCGCTCGTCGACGACGCGCAGTCGGCGGCGGCGAGCCTGGCCAGGATCATCGGCGTCGCCGACCTGCCCGCGACGGCCGAACCGGAACACCCCGCGCGGCCGCTCGACGCCTCGGTCAAGGCGGTCGCGCTCGGGCATTCCTATGTGGACGGACACCCGGTGCTGCGTGACGTCGACCTCGAAGTGGCGCCGGGGGAACGTGTCGCGCTCGTCGGCGCCAGCGGCGCGGGGAAGACGACGCTGGCCAAGCTCGTCGCGGGGATCCACCGGCCGGGCGCCGGTTCGGTGTCGGTCGGCGGCGTCGAAGTCGGCTCGGAGATCCCGGCGCGCCGCGCGGTCGCGCTGATCAGCCAGGAGGTGCACGTCTTCAGCGGGACACTCGCCGAGGATCTCCGGCTGGCCAAGCCCGACGCTTCCGACGCGGACCTGCGCACCGCGCTCGGCACGGTGGGCGCGCTCGGCTGGGCCGAGGCACTGCCCGACGGTCTCGGCACCGTCGTCGGCGAGGGCGGCCACCAGCTCACGGTGACCCAGGCGCAGCAGCTCGCCCTCGTCCGCCTCGTGCTGGCCGATCCGCCGGTGGCGATCCTCGACGAGGCCACCGCCGAGGCGGGCAGCGCGGGCGCGAAGACCCTCGAAGCCGCCGCCGCGGCGGCGCTGGCCGGACGGACCGGGCTGGTCGTCGCGCACCGGCTCACCCAGGCGGCCACGGCCGACCGGATCGTCGTGCTCGACGCGGGCGCCGTCGTCGAAACCGGGACCCACGACGAACTCGTCGCCGCGGGCGGCCGGTACGCCGCGCTCTGGACGGCGTGGTCCGGCCAGCGGACGTGACCGAGCGGCGATCTCGCGTGATCAGAAGCGAAACTCGCGTGTCCGGAGGCGTAACTCGCGTGATTGGAGGAGGACCTTGTCCCATCACGCGAGTTACGCCTTCAATCACGCGAGATCGCCTGGGCGGTCAGCGGGAAACGCTTACGGCGTAGTCGGCGGACGGGACCGCCGCCGCTCGTCGCTCCACAATGGACTGGAGGATCTCGCCGACCCGGACCGCGGTGTTCGACAGCAGCGAGGACGTGATCCCGTGCGTGTGCTCGGTTCCGCCCTGCAGGTAGACACCGCCGCGTGGCGCGGGATCGAGCCCGATCCGGTAGTCGCGTTCGACCCGCGGCCTGCCCTGCTCGTCGCGACGGCAGCCCGCCGCGAGCTCACCCAGCAGCGGGGTCGGGTCGGCGGGCAGGTAGCCGGTGGCGCAGACCACCGCGTCGGCCTCCAGCACGGTGCGCTCGCCGGTGGTCAGCGACTCGACGGTCACCAGCACTCCCGAGCCGGTGTCGGTCATGTCGACCGGACGCGAGACGTTGAGCATGCGCAGCCGCTGCACCCCGAGGACCTTCTCCCGGTAGACGCGGCGGTACAGCTCGTCGATGAGGTCGAGGTCGACCGCGGAGTAGTTGGTGGCGCCGTGGTAACGCATGAGGCGTTCCTTGACCGGCTCGCCCGCGCGGTAGAACTGGTCGACCGCCTCCGGGTCGAAGATGCGGTTGACGAACGAGCTGTCGTCGGCGGGGCTGAAACCGTAGCGCGCGAACACCGCGCACACCTCGGCGTCGGCGAATTCGTCGTGCAGCAGCGCGACGACCTCGGCGGCGCTCTGCCCGGCGCCGACCACCACCAGGCGGCGGGGGCCGGCGCTCCGCAGCGCCGCCATCCGGTGCAGCAGCTCGCTGTTGTGCCAGATCCGCTCCCCCGGCGTCACCCCGGCGGGCAGGTTGGGCCGCAAACCCGTCCCCAGCACCAGGTTCCGCGCCCGCAGTTCGACCGGCTCGCCGCCGGTGACCGCCTCGACGTCGAAGTACGCGATCTCCCCGCCGTCGAACACCGGCCGCACCGAACGCACCTCGGTGCCGTAGGACACGACGTCGTCGACCTTCGCCGCGGCCCATTCGAAGTAGTCGTGGAACTCCACCCGCAACGGGAAAAGGTTCTTGTGGTTGATGAAGTCGACCAGCCTGCCCTTGGTGTGCAGGTAGTTCAGGAAGCTGAACTCGCTGGTGGGATTCCGCATGGTGGCGAGATCCTTGAGGAACGAGACCTGCATCGTCGCGGTGTCGATCAGCATGCCGCGGTGCCAGCCGAAGCGCGGCTGCCGTTCCAGGAAGTGGGCGGTCACCGTGCCCGCGTCCCCCGGCGCGGCGTTGTGCTCGGCCAGTGCGATCGCGAGCGCCAGGTTCGACGGGCCGAACCCCACCCCGACCAGGTCGTAGACCGGAATCCGCTCACCGGCTGCTGCTGGTGCCATGTTGGTCCCCTAGCGCGGCACTGCCGCATCTCGTTCCACCGACGAAAACTCAGGAAACCCTAACCTAACTTAGGGCAGGCTCAACTAGTACGTTGGTGGTGATATTCGTCCCTCGACCACAGAAAGGCCAGCTCATGCGCGTGGCCATGTTCGGCTACCAGACCTGGGGGCACCGCACCCTGCGAGCGCTCATCGACGCCGACCACGAGGTCGCACTCGTCGTCACCCACCCGAAGAGCGACCACGCCTACGAGCGCATCTGGTCGGACTCGGTGGCCGATCTCGCCGAGGCGCACGGCATCCCCGCGCTCCTGCGCACCCGCCCCGACGACGCCGAACTGCTCACCGCGCTCAAGGAAGCCGACCTCGATCTGATCGTCGCCAACAACTGGCGCACCTGGCTGCCCCCGGAGATCTTCACGCTGCCCCGGCACGGCACGCTCAACGTGCACGACTCCCTGTTGCCCGCCTACGCCGGGTTCTCGCCACTCATCTGGGCGCTCATCAACGGCGAGCCCGAGGTCGGCGTGACCGCGCACATGATGGACGGCGAACTCGACGCCGGGGACATCGTGCTCCAGCGGGCCGTCCCGGTCGGACCGTCCGACACGACCACCGATCTGTTCCACCGCACCGTCGACCTCATCGAGCCGATCGTCACCGAGGCGCTGAAGCTCATCGAGTCCGGGTCCGTCGTGCCGGTGCCGCAGGACCGGTCGAAGGCGAGCTTCTTCCACAAGCGCGCCGCGCGCGACAGCCGGATCGACTGGACGTGGCCCGCCGAGGACATCGAACGGCTCGTCCGCGCGCTGTCCGATCCTTATCCGAACGCGTTCACCCACCACCGCGGCAAGCCGCTGCGGATCGTCAAGGCGTCGGTGTCGCGGGGGCACTACGGCGGGACGCCGGGGCGGATCTTCATCAAGGAGGGCGACGGGGTGGTCATCGTCGCCGGGCCCGAGGCGCGGCGCGGCCGGTCCCCCGGCCTCCTCGTCGAGCGCGTCCGCACCGCCGACGACGTCGAACTCCCCGCGGCCGAGTACTTCACCACGATGGGGGGCTACCTGACCGATCGGCCCTGACGCCACCCGGGGAACCGGCTGCCCCGATGACCGGGAACGGGATGGCCACGACCGGACGGGCACGCCAGTATCGCCGGTGTGATCGAGTGCGACGAACAGTCGCGGACCTGGGTGCTGCGCACCGCCGCCGCGTCCTACGCCCTGCGGTTGACCGACGAGGACGTCCCCCGGCACGTCTACTGGGGCCCGGCGCTGACGCTCGCGCAGATCGCCGAGCTCGGCACCGGGCCGCGGCCGTGGTGGGACGGGTTCAACGATCCGGACGAGGGCACCGACGAGCTCGCCGCCGACGGCGGGACCCGGTTCTGGCCCCCGGCGCTGCAGGTCCGCCTCACCGAGCACACCCGGGCGCTGGAATGGCGCTACACCGGGTACACCATCGACGGCCCGCACCTGCGGGTCGGGTTCCGCGATCGGCACTTCCCGTTGCGGTGCGCGCTCCACTACCGGATCGCGCGCGGCACGGACGTCGTCGAGCGCTGGCTCGAACTGGCCAACGACGGCGACGGCGTCGAGGTGATCCGCGCCGATTCGGCGTCCTGGGTGCTGCCGCGGTGGCCGGACTACCGGCTCAGCCACGTCACCGGCCGGTGGGCCGGCGAAAGCCGACTGCGACGGGAACCGTTGGCACACGGGGAAACCGTCCTCGCCAGCAGGCGCGGGATCACCGGCCATCACGCGAATCCGTGGGTCATGGTCGACGACGGGAGCGCGACCGAGCGGCACGGCGAGGTCTACGGCGCGGCACTGGCCTGGAGCGGGTCGTGGCGGATCACCACGACCCGCTCCGCGACCGGCCGCGTCACGGTGAGCGGCGGATTCGGGCAGGACGGTGTCCGGCACCGGCTCGCCCCCGGCGACCGCCTGACCACCCCGGTGTTCGCGGGCCTCTACACGCGTGGCGGATTCGGCGCGGCGAGCCGGGAATGGCACCGCTACGTCCTCGGGCACGTCCTGCCGCATCCCGGCGAAACCCGGCCCGTGCTCTACAACTCCTGGGAGGCAACGGGATTCGACGTCGACCTCGCCGGCCAGGAAGCGCTTGCCGAACGCGCGGCGGCACTCGGCGTCGAACTGTTCGTGCTCGACGACGGCTGGTTCGGCGAGCGGACCGGCGACCACGCGGGGCTCGGTGACTGGCGGGTCAACCGAAAGCGCTTTCCCGACGGCCTCCGGCCGCTCTCCGATCACGTGCACCGGCTCGGGATGCGGTTCGGACTGTGGGTCGAACCCGAGATGGTCAGCCCGGACAGCGATCTCCACCGCGCACGCCCGGACTGGGTCCTGCACCAGCCGCACCGGCGCCGGTCGGAACTGCGGCACCAGCTGGTGCTGAACTTCGCGCGGCCCGATGTCGCCACGTGGGCGCACGACTGGCTCGGCGCGCTGGTCGCCGAGAACCGGATCGACTTCCTGAAGTGGGACATGAACCGGCCCTTCACCGAAGCGGGCTGGCCGGGCGAAGCCGATCCCGACCGGCTGTGGGTCGAGCACACCCGCGCGGTCTACACGCTGATGGACCGGCTGCGGGCCGAGCACCCCGGACTGCGCGTCGAGGCGTGCGCCGGGGGCGGCGGCCGGATCGATCTCGGCATGCTCGCGCGCGCCGACCAGGTCTGGCCCTCGGACAACACCGACGCCCTCGACCGGCTGGACATCCACCACGGGTTCGGGCAGGTGTACCCGGCGCGGACGATGTCGGCGTGGGTCACCGACGTCCCGAACTTCGGCACGCACCGGTCCGTCCCGCTGCGTTTCCGCTTCCATGTCGCGATGTCCGGGGTGCTCGGGATCGGCGGCGACATCGGGAAGTGGCCGGAGGAGGACCTCGCGTTCGCCCGCGAGCAGATCGCGCGCTACCGCGATCTCCGCGCGGTCGTCCAGCACGGGCGCCTGTACCGGTTGCGGCCCGCCGACGACGGCGTCACCGCGCTCCAGTACGTGGCTGCGGACACCGCGTGCGCGGTGGTGTTCGCCTACCGGCCACGCGGCCGGTTCCCGGCCCCGGCGGCACCGCTGCGGCTCGACGGGCTCGATCCCGCCGCCCGCTACCGCGATCCGGACTCGGGTGCGGAGCACAGCGGGGCCGTCCTGCTCTCCCACGGCCTGCCGCTCCGGCTCCCCGAAGGCGACTACGCGAGCGCGGTGATCCGGCTTGACCGGATCTAGCGCGATAAAGATCTGATGTATTGACTGCCCCGAGCCGGTTTTGTCGCCAACCGGCGGTTGACATCCCGATAAAGGTCCGATCGAATGCGTCGTATATCAGGTATCACACTGCGGGGAAGGCGGCGGTCATGAGAAGATCCCTGGCGCTGGGGGCGGCGCTGCTCCTGGCCGTGAGCGCGTGTTCGGTCGGGACGAGCACCGGCTCCGGCGACGGCGCGGAAATCTCCTTCCTGACCTTCGAAACCCCGAACCTGACTCCCGCCTACTGGGACGCCGCGATCAAACGCGTCACCGACCGGAACCCCGGCATCCGCGTCAGGAAGCTCGTCTCCCCCACCGCGGACGGACGTACCTCGTACGCGAAACAGCTGCTGCAGTCCGGACAGTTCCCGGACGTGATGATCGCCGTCGACTCGGCGGGCTTCGCCGAGGCCGGGAACCTGTACGCCTGGAAACCCGAGGAGCTCGGGGACTTCCAGTTCCCCGAGGCGAACCCGGTGCGCGGCGCGTACCACCAGCTGCCCGCGAACACCCAGACCATCCCGCCGGTCTACTACAACAAAAAGCTCTTCGCCGAGGCCGGGATCACCGCGCCGCCGACGACGTGGGACGAACTCGTCGCCGACGCCGGGAAGCTGAAGGAAAAGGGCGTCGCACCGTTCACGATCGGCGGCGGCAAGGACGGCTTCCCGTCGTCGATGATCCTTTCCGGACTCGTCAGCACCGAGGTCTACGCCACGGCGCCCGACTGGCTGACCCAGCGGCGCGCGGGCAAGGTCAGGTTCACCGATCCGGTGTTCCAGCAGGCTTTCGGCAGACTCGCCGAACTCGCGGCGCGCGATTATCTCGACAAGACCAGCGTTTCCCGGGATTACGCCGCGACCGAACAGGCCTTTCTCGACGGCAAGAGCGCGATGTATCCGATGGGCAACTGGTTCGCCGCGAACGCCGACGCCAGGAAGCACGACTTCGAGATCGGGGTGTTCGATTTCCCCACCGTGGACGGGAAACACGTCGTCCCGGCCTACACCGGCGGCGGCGTGATCGTGAACGCGAAGGCCGCGAACCTCGAAGCGGCGAAGAAGTTCGCCCTCGGATTCCAGCTAGACAAGGGCCAGCTCGACGCGTCGGTCAAGGCTGACGGGCTCTTCCCCGCCGTCAAGGGATACCAGCCGCCCGCCGATGTCGGCCCGACCTTCAAGGCGGGCTACGAGCTGTACCGGCGAGCGGTGCGGGAAAACGCCGTCGTGCACGCGTTCCGCTGGGAGACCGCGGACGACGGTCTCCTGCCGGGGATGAAGGACAAAGTGGACCAGGCCGCCCAGGACGTCATCACCGGGCGCAGGAGCGTCGCGGACGCGTGCGCCTTTCTGGACGCCGAGTGGGCGAAGGCGGGCTGAGCCGCGCCATGGCCACCGACCTCATCGCCGTCCCCTCCACAGCGCAGCGGCGCGTTCCGGCACGACGCCGCCGCGAGCCGATTTCCGGACGGCTCTGGCACTTCACGTCCTTCGGCGCGCCGGGAGTGCTCGTCTACGCGTGTTTCGTGCTGGCACCGATCGCGATCAGTTTCGGCTACAGCCTGACGAACTACAACCCGTTCAACCCGCCCGCGAGGTTCGTCGGCTTCGACAACTACGTGCTGTTGTTCGCCGACGAACAGTTCCGTACCGCGCTGGGGGTCACCACGATCCTCACGCTGATCGTCGTGCTCGTGCCCAACGTGCTCGGGCTCGGTGTGGCGCTCCTGCTGGACCGGAAGGGATGGCTGTACACCGCGTTACGGGGCGTCTTCTTCACCCCGGTGGTGCTCAGTTCGGTGGTGGTGAGCATCGTCTGGTCCCGGCTGCTCGACGATCAGGGACCGCTGAACTCCGCGTTGCGCGCGCTCGGCGTCGAGCACCCGCCGGGGTGGCTGTCCGATCCGGACCTCGCGCTGTACTCGGTCGCCTCGATCGTGTGCTGGCAGCTGCTCGGGTTCTGCGTCGTGGTGTACCTCGCCGGGTTGCAGGGAGTCCCGGCGGAACTGCTGGAGGCCGCCGAGATCGACGGCGCGGGGCCGGTGCGGCGGTTCCGCGCGGTGACCTGGCCACTGCTCGCCCCGTCGCTGACCATCAACACCGTCGTGCTGCTGATCTCGGCGTTCAAGACCTACGACCACGTCAAGGTGATCACCAACGGCGGACCGGGCTCCGGGGCGACCGCGACGATCGCGTTCGACGTGCTGCGGACCGGATTCGACGCCAACCACGTCGGCTACGCCTCGGCGATGGCGGTGCTGATGCTGGTGATCGTCGCCGCGCTCACCACGGTCGTGCTGCGTTTCCTGCGGCGCCGGGAGGTGGACCTGTGAAGCGCGCGTCCTGGCCGCGGCCGGTGCTCGCGGTGCTCGTCGCGGCGGTGTTCGCCGTGCCGCTTTACCTCGTGCTCGCGAACGTGTTCAAACGCGGTGACCTCATCGCGCGGTCCCCGGCGTCGCCGCCCCTGCCGCCGACGCTGGCGAACATCCACGCCGTGCTGACCCGCCCGGACGGGCTGTTCTGGGTCAGCCTCACCAACTCCCTGCTCGTGACGCTGCTGTCGATCCTCGTGCTGACCGTGCTTTCCGCGATGCTCGGGCACTACCTCGCGCGGTCGGCGAAACGGTGGACGAAGGTCCTGACACTGGTCCTGCTGGCCGGGCTGATGATCCCGCCGCAGGTGATCCTCATCCCGATCACCGACGTCCTGCGCGCCACCGGGCTGATGGCGACCGTGCCGGGACTCGTGCTGTTCAACGTCGGCTACTACGTGCCGTTCGGGGTGTTCGTGTTCGGCGGGTTCGTCCGCGGGGTCCCGGTCGAGCTCGAAGAGGCCGCGCGGCTCGACGGCGCGAGCCGCGCGCAGGTGTTCTGGCGGGTGGTGTTCCCCCTGCTGCGGCCCGCGACCGCGAGCGTGCTCATCTTCCTCGGGGTGTGGATCTGGAACGACTTCATCGACCCGCTGATCATCCTCGGCCCCGGCCAGGGCACCACGATCACGACCGGGATCTACCGGTCGATCGGCCAGTACCAGGCCGATCTCGGCAGCGTCTTCGCGCTGATGTTCCTGGCGACGCTGCCGGTGCTGATCTTCTACCTCGCGCTGCAGAAGCAGTTCGTCAAAGGCCTGACCGGCGGAGCGACCAAGGGCTGAAAAGTGCTATAAGAACCCCCGATGGTTCGACGGACGGGGGATCCGGATCATGCGACGGGACGAGCCGAGCCCGGCCGAGGAACGAGTCCGGGAGGCCTACACACGCGGTGAAGTCGCCGATTTCCGGGACGGCGCCGACGATTCCGCCGACGGGACTTCGTGGGGGCCCGAACGAACGGTACGGGCCGGGTTCCTGCGGCGGCTGCTGCTCACCGGGGAAACCGACGACGGCGTGATCCCGGCGTTGCGGATGTCGGGTGCGCGGATCAGCGGCGCGCTGGATCTGGCGGGCGCGGACGTGCCGTGCCCGGTCCGGTTCCACGCCTGCCACTTCGACCAGGTCCTCGTCGTGGAGGCGGCGCGGACCCGGCAGCTCGACCTCACCGCGTCGGTGCTGCCCGGCCTGCGCGGAGCGCGCGTGCGCATGGCCGGTGCCCTCCACCTGACCGCCTCCCGGTTCTCCGGGCCGGTGCGCCTGGCGGGCGCCCGCGTCGCGGGCCCCGTGCTGGCCGAGGAAGCCCACCTCGAAGCGGCCGAGGGGCCGGCGCTGCGACTGGACACGGCACACATCGAAAACGACCTGTGGGCGCCCGGTCTCCGTGCCACCGGACTGGTGACCATGGAAGGCGCGCGCGTCGACGGCACGCTGAACCTGCGCGACGCCGCGCTGGCCCGTCCCGGCGAAACCTGCCTCAGCGGCACCGGCCTCACCGTGGGATCCGGGGTCGTCGCGCCGCGCCTGGTCACCGACGGGGAAATCCGGCTGTCCGGAGCGCGTGTCACGGGCAGCCTCGACCTCACCGGCGCGCGGCTGGTTCGCCGTGGTGGCAAGGCGGTGCGGGCCGACAACCTGACCGTCGGAGCCGACCTGCGTGCGACGCGGGCGCGCGCCGAGGGGTGTGTCGACCTGCGTGGCGCGACGATCACCGGTCAGCTCGACCTCGCGCACGCCGAGCTGTCCAACGACAAAGGCGTTCTGGCCCTACGCCTCAGCAGCTGTACCGCCGCCGAGCTTTCGCTGCGCGAAGCCGAACCGATCCGCGGGCTGGTCAGCCTGCAGAACGCGCGGTTCGACCTGCTCGTCGCCACTCCCGGGGTCTGGCCGGAGGTGGTGAAGCTCGACGGCCTCCGCTACGCGGCCCTCGCGCCCCACCTGCCCGCCAGGGAACGCCTGCCGCTGCTGAAACGCGCCGAGGACGGCTTCGTCCCGGAAAGCTACACACAACTCGCCGCCGCCTACAGCGGTGTCGGCGACGACGTCGCCGCGCGCGAAGTCGGCTTGGCCCGGCAACGGCACCACCGCTCGACGCAGCCACGGTACGCGCGAGCCTGGGGGTACCTGCAGGACGCCGCGGTCGGCTACGGCTACCGCCCGCTCCGCGCGGCCGCCTGGCTCGCCCTGCTCCTCGCCGTCGGCACGCTCGTGTTCGGGCTCCACCACCCGCCCGCGCTGGACGCCGGGAAGGCGCCGGTGTTCAACCCCTTCGTCTACACGCTCGATCTCCTGCTCCCCATCGTGGACTTCGGCCAGGCGAAGGCGGTCAACCCGCACGGCGGGTACCAGTGGCTGTCCTACGGGCTCATCGCCGCGGGCTGGCTACTCGCCACCACGGTCGTCGCCGGGATCACCCGGACCATCAACCGCCGGTGACACTCAGGATTCGGTGACCTTGCCCTCGGCCACTTCGAGGCGGCGGGTGACGTGCACGGCGTCGAGCATGCGCCGGTCGTGCGTCACCAGCAGCAACGTGCCGGGATACTCGTCCAGCGCCGATTCGAGCTGTTCGATCGCGGGCAGGTCGAGGTGGTTGGTCGGCTCGTCCAGCACGAGCAGGTTGACCCCGCGGGCCTGCAGCAGCGCCAGCGCGGCCCGGGTCCGCTCCCCCGGTGACAACGTCGCCGCCGGGCGGAGCACGTGCGCCGCCTTCAGGCCGAACTTCGCCAGCAGCGTGCGGACCTCGGCGTCGGCGAACTCGGGCACCTCACGGGCGAACGCCTCGGCGAGCGGGTGCTCACCGAGGAACAGCCGCCGTGCCTGGTCGACCTCGCCGACGACGACGCCGGGCCCGAGCGCGGCGCCGCCCTCGTCGAGCGGGATCCGGCCGAGCAACGCGCCGAGCAGGGTCGACTTGCCCGCGCCGTTGGCACCGGTGACCGCTACCTTGTCCGCCCAGTCGATCTGCAGGTCCACCGGCCCGAGCGTGAACCCGCCCCGCCGCACGAGGGCACCGCGCAGGGTCGCCACGACCGCGCCCGCGCGGGGCGCCGCGGCGATCTCCATGCGCAGTTCCCACTCCTTGCGCGGCTCCTCGACGACTTCCAGCCGCTCGATCATCCGGTCCGTCTGGCGGGCCTTCGATGCCTGCTTCTCGGTGGCCTCCGCCCGGAACTTCCGGGCGTTCTTGTCGTTGTCGGGCGCCTTGCGGCGCGCGTTCTTGACGCCCTTCTCCATCCAGGCACGCTGCATCCGCCCCCGCGCCTCCAGCGCCGCGCGGGTGTCGGCGTACTCCTCGTAGTCCTCGCGCGCGTGCCGCCGCGCGACGGCTCGTTCCTCCAGATAGGCCTCGTAGCCACCGCCGTAGGAGCGCACCTGCCGCTGCGCCAGGTCCAGTTCGACCACCCGGTCCACCGTGCGCGCGAGGAACTCGCGGTCGTGGCTCACCAGCACGGTGCCCGCCCGCAGCCCGGTCACGAACCGTTCCAGCCGCGCGAGGCCGTCGAGGTCGAGGTCGTTGGTCGGCTCGTCCAGCAGGAAGACGTCGTAGCGGCTCAGCAGCAGCGAGGCCAGCCCGGCCCGCGCCGCCTGGCCACCCGAGAGCGACACCATCGGCTGCTCCAGGTCCACCGCGAGCCCGAGATCGGCGGCCACCTCGCCGGCGCGGTCGTCCAGATCCGCGCCGCCCAGCGCCAGCCACCGGTCGAGCGCGACGGCGTACCGCTCGTCCGCGCCCGCCGCGCCCTCGGTCAGCGCGGCCGTCGCGACGTCCAGTTCGGCCTGTGCGAGGGCGACCCCGGTGCGGCGGGCCAGGAAGGCCCGGACCGACTCGCCGGGGCGCCGCTCGGGTTCCTGCGGCAGATGCCCGACGGTCGCGGTCGGTGGGTTGAGCCGGATCTCCCCGTGTTCGGGGCGGTTCAGCCCGGCGAGTGTGCGCAGCAGGGTCGATTTCCCGGCGCCGTTCACGCCGACGAGACCGACGACGTCGCCCGGCGCGACGACGAGGTCCAGACCGGAGAACAATGTACGGTCGCCGTGGGCGGCGGCGAGATCCTTCGCGACGAGTGTGGCGCTCATGAGACCCCCGATTCTAGGAGAGCCGCCGTCAGGCCGAGGAGCGGCATCGATCATCACTCCATGCGGAGTAGCGTCCCGATCACACTGAGTCGGTAACCTGATCGGGTTTCCGAAATCGCGCCAGCACGACCCGAGCAGTGAGGTCGGTGAACCAACGATGGCGGAGCCACGCACCACCGCGGTCCGGCCGCAAGTCAGCAGACGCCGCGAGGTGAGCCACACCAGCGCCCGGTCACTCCTGATGACCGTGCTGGGTGAGTTCGCGCTTCCCCGCGGCACCCCGGTCTGGACCTCGATGCTGGTGGACGTACTCGGTTTCCTTGGCGTGGAAGAGAAATCCGCGCGGCAGGCGCTGGCACGGTCCGCGGCGGAGGGCTGGATCGTGTCCGAACGGCTCGGCCGCCGGGTGCGCTGGTCGCTGACCCCGCCGGGGCGGCGGCTGCTCACCGAGGCCGCGGAACGCGTTTACACCTTCGGCAGGGACGTGCCAGCCTGGGACGGCCGCTGGCTGATCCTGCTGATCTCGGTACCGGAGGCGAAACGCGACCTCCGCCACCGCCTGCGCACCCAGCTGACCTGGTCGGGATTCGGCTCGCCGGTGGCCGGGGTGTGGATCAGCGCCGATCTCGCGCGCCAGTCCGAGGCCGACCGCATCCTCGCCGAACTCGGCCTGACCACGCAGGCGCTGTCGTTCGTCGCGGCCTACGGCGAGATCGGCGAGCAGGACGCCATGGTCGCGCAGTCGTGGGACCTCACCGAGCTCGAGGAGCGGTACGAGCGGTTCATCGGCCGGTTCGCCGCGCTCCGCCCGTCCGGCGGCCGCGCGACGCTGCGCGCGCAGACCGAGCTCGTGCACGAATGGCGGCGGTTCCCCTTCCTCGACCCGCGCCTGCCCGCCGAGCTGCTGCCCACCGGCTGGTGCGGTGCCGAGGCGGCGGATCTGTTCCATCACAAACACGTCGACTGGCGTCCCGACGCCCAGCACTATTGGGACGTCCTCCTCGACGCCGAAGAAACAGGATGAGCATGGCTGACAACGCACTGGTCCGGCTCGAACGCGACGGCGGCCTCGCCGTGCTCACCATCGACGCCCCGCCGTTGAACCTCTACACCGCCGAGCTGCACGACCGGTTCGCCGACGCCGTCGCGCGGCTCGAAGCCGAACCGGCCCGCGCGCTGCTGATCAGGGCCGAGGGCAGGATCGTCAGCGGCGGGGTCGACGTCTCCCTGTTCGACGCGCAGGATTCGGCCGTCGAGGCGAAGGCGCTCTTCGACCGGATGCTCACCCTGCCCGACCGCATCGCGGCGCTGGGGTTCCCGACCGTCTTCGCCGCGCACGCCCTGTGCCTCACCTGGGCCTTCGAGGTCGCGGTGGCCTGCGACGTCATCCTCGCCTCCGAGCGCGCGAAGTTCGGCCTCGTGGAGAAGGTCGTCGGGCTGACCCCGACCATGGGCGGCACGCAGCGGCTCGCCGAACGCGCCGGGATCGGCCGGGCGAAGGAGTTCGTCTTCACCGGCGACACCTACGACGCGGCCACCCTCGAACGCTGGAACGTCGTCAACCGGGTGCTCCCCACCGACGGCTTCGACGAGGCGGCGCGCGCGTTCGCCGCTTCCCTCGCCGACGGCCCCACCCGCGCCCACGCCGCGACGAAGCGCATTCTCGGGCACTTCGCCCACGGCGGGGTCCCGGAGGCGAACGCGCACGTCACCACGATCGCTGCCGAGCTGTACGAGACCGAGGATCTGCGCAACGCGGTCAAGTCCTTCCTTGCCGACGGTCCCGGCAAGGCCACCTTCACCGGGCGCTGAACCACTCCGCCGCGAGCCTGCGAGCCTCGGCGAGCACGCGCGCGTCGACCTCGTAGCGGGCCTCGCTCGGGTACTCCAACACGTCGTACTCACGGCAGAGAGCGACAAGGCGTTCCGCGAGCGGTGTGTCGAAGCCACACCACACATCGGCCCACGCGGCGAAATCCGGAGGAGTCATCGTGCCCGCGACGGCGCGGGTGGCCAGCAGGCACAAGGCCTGTTCGATCGCGGCCCCACCTGCCGGGGTGAAGCCGACCTCGCGGACCGCGTCGTCCACGAGTTCGCCTACTTCCTCCTCTGCCCAGCGCGCGCTCGCCGCGGCGAGCGCGACGACCGCCGGGCCGTCGACTCCGGCGACCACCACATCACAGGCGGCGTACACGATGTCGCTCGCCGACGCCTCGTGGACGTGCCACAGGACGACGGTCTCGCGCAGCCGCCACCGCGCTTCCTCGCCCTTCATCGGCCCGCCAGCCTGTGCGCCTCGTCGAGCACCTGCTCGTCGAGGCGCTCGGGATCTCCCCCGAGAAACCTCATTGCTTCGTAGGAGCCCTCGAGGCTGGACAGACGATCCGCCAACACCATCCCGTCCTGGGCACAGCGCGCCGCCGCCCAGAACAGGAACCGGCGGGGCTCCAGCGCACCGGCCGCCGTCAACGCCGCCAGCACCCGCAACGCGTGCTCGTCGGCGGTGTCGCTCCCCCGGCCCGGCACCGCGAAACCGGTTTCGCGAAGGAGCTCTTCGACCAACTCCGGGACCTTCTCGTCCGCGGCGCTCACGTCCACGGCAGCGACCGCGACGACCGCAGGGCCGTCGATCCCGGCGACCAGCAGATCGCAGGCCGCGAACACGATGTCGCCCGCAGATACCTGGTCGGCGTACCAGCGCGCGACGGTTTCCCTCAGCCGCGACAGCGTTTCCTCCCGCCGCATCAGCGCACCGCCAGCTTCCATGCCTCGGCGAGCACCTGCGCGTCGATCTCTTCCCGGGTCTCGGGAACCAGGTCGCGCACATAGGGATCTTCGAGGAGCGAGTAGTTCTCGTGGAACAGGTGGATACCGTCGATGACGTCGCTCACGAAGTAGTCGAACCGCCGGTGCGTCCAGGTCACGAACGCCCGCGGCGTCAGCTCGCCCGCGATCGCGCGCGCCGCGAGCATGCGCAGCCCCTTCTCGTCGGCGGCGGCGCTGCCCTTCACCTCCGGCGTGATCCCGACCTCGACCAGTGCCGCGTCGAGCAGTCCGGGGACCTCCTCGTCGGCGACCCCGATGTTCACCGCCGCCAGTGCGACGACCGCGGGGCCGTCGATCCCGGTGACCAGCAGATCGCAGGCGGCGTAGACGATCGCGGCCGAACGGCCGAGATCCACGTACCAGAGCGCCACGGCGTCGCGCAACCGCGACAGCGCTTCCTCCCCATCCATGGGGAATATTCTCCGTGCCCGGCGCGGCGCCGGTCATCTGGTTTATCCCGCGGCCTTCGCGGATCGGGTGCCCTGGTGCCCGTACAGTTCCCGTGCCCGCGCCGGGCTGAGGACCTCGTCCCGCACCGGTGGCGGGCCGGAAAGGGCCTGCTGCCATACCGGCCGGATCGAGGGCGCGATGCGATCGACCATCGCCAGCCGCCGGGGCAGCGGCGTCAGCGCCCGCACGACCGCGCGTCCGGCGGGCCGCGCGAGGGCGTCGAGCGCGGCGGGCTGGTCGAATCCGCCGAGCCGCCGCATCCAGCGTGGCACGGTGGCCACCGTCGCGACGCTCAACGCCCTGCTCGCGGGCCAGAACAACGGCTCGCCCTTTTGGCGCGGCGGGCGCAGAAAGTGCTTGATGAGCCCCACGGCGCGTTCGGACACGCAGAGCCGCTTGCGCGCGTCGGCGTAGTAGTCCCGGACGTCGGCCCGGCCGCGCGGCACCTTCGCCGGATCGCAGGTCTGCAGTTCCGCCGCGGTGACGCAGTCCGCCCAGTAGCGTTCTTCGTCCGATGTGGACAGTGGGCCCGGCCCGTACCGCTCGTAGCAGTAGAGGTTCGAGTGCCATCCGGTGACGTGGATCCACAGCTGGCTGTCGGGATTGTTGGCGCTGTAGCGCCGCCCGCTGATCGGTTCGACGCCGGTCGCGCGGGCGTGCACCTTCGTCAGCAGTTCCGCGGACTCGATCGCCGCGCGGCTGTCGCCGATCGCCACGATCGTGAAGTACGTCAGCGTGCTGTCGAGCCGCCCGCGCAGGTCGTGGCGGACACCGTCGGAGTCGTCGACCGCCGCGGTCAGGAACGGGTCGAAGCTCTCCACGACGATCGAGCGCAGGAAGGCGATCAACGCCGTCGGGCTGGTCCAGACCCGCCAGGTCGGCGAGTTCGGGCCGAAGAGCCCGTGATCCTCGTGCGGGCGGTCCGCGTCGAAGGGCCAGCCGTGTCCGGCCAGCATCCGGGATGGGGGCACGTTCGTTCTCCTCACGCGTCTCGGAAGGCGCGGTAGACGGCGGCGCCGACGAACGCGCCGAGTTCGGCCGGGGTCCAGGTGGCCCCCTCGCGCAGGAGCGAACGGACCGCTCCCTCGCTCGCGGACATGAAGTGTTCGACCAGTACCGGCAGCTTGCGTTCGGCGTCGCTGGTCCCCCAGCGCTCCAGTGTCGGGCGCAGCAGCAGGGTGAAGTGCTCGGCGACCACCCCGCGCCCGCGGCCGAACAGGTCGGCGACCGCCGGATCCGGATCGGCGTCGAACACGATCCGCCAGGAGTCCGGACGCTTGGCGACCGTTTCCAGCAGCGCCTGGAAACCGTGGGTGAACACGCTTTCGTCGGCGTCGGCCCGCCCGCGCGGCAGTGCGGCGAGGGCGTCGCCGAGCAGGTACTCCTCCTCGCGCCGCAGCAGCTCGCGCAGCAGCTCGACGCGGTCGGCGAAGCAGGCATAGACCACCGGGCGGGTCACCCCGACCCGGTCGGCCACCGCGCCGATCGTCACGGCCGCGACCCCCTTCTCCACCGCGATGACCAGCGCGGCGTCCAGGATCTGCGGACGCCGCCGCTCCGGCCCGAGATGCCTCGCCCTGGCCCGCGAGCCAGTTCCTTCACTCATGTCGGAAAATGCTACATCGACGAAGGAACAACCGCCAGTATGTCGGTTGGGCCAATTTGGTCTAGACCTTCCACAACGGCGGGGTTACATTGTTGTGTGGTCTAGACCACAGATCGGTACCGGACAACACAGGGTTACCGTCCCTCCGTCTCACTGGGAGAACCGCATGAGACGCACACCCCATCGGTTACGCTCCGCGTTCGCCGCGACACTGCTCGCACTGGGCGGCGTCGCGGCGGCCGCCGCCCCCGCCCAGGCCGCCGGCCGGCTGACCGCGCAATTCGCGCTCGACGGCACGAACGGCTCCTACACCGTCAAGAACACCAGCAGCTCGGCCGTCAGCAACTGGTCGATCACCTTCCAGGTGCCGTCCGGGGTCACCGCCAGCACCGGCGAGAACGGAACCGTGACGCAGGCGGGCAACCTCGTCACACTCACCCCCGCGTTCTACATCGCCACCCTGCAGCCGGGCGCCTCCACGTTCCCGTACAACCCGACCTTCCGGCTCAGCTCGGCGGCTCAACCCGCCCAGTGCCGGATCGACGACGCCAACTGCGACGGCTCGCCGGACACCCCGCCGACCGCGCCGTCGAAGCTGACTGTGGTCACGAAGACGACGAAAACGGTTTCGCTCAGCTGGAACGCCTCGGCGCCGGGCTCGCTGCCGGTCACCGGGTACGACGTCTACCAGGGCACGACACTGGCCACGTCGGTCACCGGCACCAGCGCGACCATCACCGGGCTGACCCCGAAGACGGACTACAGCTTCACCGTGGTCGCGAAGGACGGCAAGGGCACGAAGTCGCCGGCGAGCGCGCCGCTCTCGGTGACCACGAACGACCCGGCCGGCGACACCCAGCCGCCCTCCGTCCCGGGCAACGTCCACTCGACCGCCACCACGTCGAGCAGCGTTTCGCTGTCCTGGAGCGCTTCGACCGACAACACCGGTGTCGTCGGCTACGACGTCTACCAGGGTGACAAGCTGGCCACCACGGTGACCACGACGTCGGCCACCGTCTCCGGGCTCGCACCGTCCACTTCGTACTCCTTCACCGTGCGGGCGAAGGACGGCTACGACAACGTGTCCGCCGCGAGCGCGGCCGTCACCGCGAAGACCGGGGACATCGTCGACGCTTACGCTCGCGTCGGTTACTTCGTCCAGTGGGGCATCTACGGCCGCCAGTACTTCGTCAAGAACCTCCAGACGACCGGCGCCGCGAAGAAGCTGACCCACCTGCTGTACGCGTTCGAGAACATCGACCCGGTCAACCTCACCTGCATGTCCGGGGTCACCAAGGGCACCACCTCGAACCCGCAGGACCCGAACCAGGGCGACGGGGCGGGCGACGCCGAAGCCGACTACTCACGGCCCTTCTCCGCCGACCAGTCGATCGACGGAGTGGCCGACACCGGCTGGGAACCCCTGCGCGGCAACTTCAACCAGCTGAAGAAGCTCAAGAAGCTCAACCCCAACCTGAAGATCCTGGTCTCGCTAGGCGGTTGGACGTACTCGAAGTACTTCTCCGACGCCGCGGCCACCGACGCGTCCAGGAAGAAGTTCGTCAGCTCGTGCGTCGACACCTGGATCAAGGGCAACATCGCGTCCTACGGCGGTGCCGGCGGGCCGGGCACCGCGGCCGGGATCTTCGACGGCATCGACATCGACTGGGAGTGGCCGGGCAGTCCCGACGGGCACCCCGGCAACCACTGGAACGCGAACGACAAGCAGAACCTGACGGCACTGATGGCCGAGTTCCGCAGCCAGCTCGACGCCTACGGGGCGACCTCTGGAAAGCGCTACCAGCTGCACGCGTTCACCCCCGCCGACCCCGGCAAGGTGGCCGCGGGCTGGGAGCTGCCGAAGGTGTTCCAGTCGCTCGACGTGGCCAACGTGCAGGGCTACGACTTCCACGGGTCCGGCAGTGACAACTCGTGGGAACCGCTGCGCACCGGCCACCAGGGCAACCTGTACGCCGACGCCGACGACCCGTACAACTTCCACTTCAGCGTGGAGAACGCGGTCAAGGCCTATACCGACGCGGGCGTCGATCCACGCAGACTGACCCTCGGGCTAGCCTTCTACGGACGCGGCTGGCAGAGCGTGACCGACGGCGGCAAGCACGGCGCGTGGCAGGCGGCCAACGGCGCCGCACCGGGCCAGTTCGCCGAGGAGGCGGGCACCCGCGGGTACGCGAACCTCAAGGCGAGCGTGCCCAACTGCACCGTCTACCACGCCGAACCGTCCATCGCGACGTACTGCTTCACCGGTGACAAGGGTCAGTGGTGGACATTCGACGACGCGTGGTCGATCGGGAAGAAGATGGCCTGGCTGAAGTCGAAGGGGCTCCTCGGCGCCATGGCCTGGGAGATGTCCGGCGACACCGGCGAGCTGATGAACGCCGTCGACTCCGGGCTCCGGTAGCACCGAGGCCGGAGGCGCACCGCCCGCCGGTGCGCCTCCGGCCCGGTATCCGTCCGGCCCCCTCAGGTCTGGAACAACCCCGTGTGCGCGGGGATCGGGATCACCTGACAGGCAGATACGCCGCGATCTCCGCAGCGGCGTCGAGCGTGTCGGCGTCGATGTGCCCGGTTGCGGTTTCGGTCTCCGCGACGACCCTGGCGGTCTTGTCCGGCCGCGAGTGGTAGTGGTGCCCGGTGAACTTCACGTTGGCGAGCCCCAGCAGTGAGCTGGCCAACGGCTTGATGTCGCCGCTGCCCTGCACGGATTCAACCCGCTCGAATGCTTTGGCCTGCGTCGTGGTGCGGAACTCGACCCGGACCACCGACACCACGGCCGCGTTTCCGTGCCCGTCGCCGACGGCGAGCAGAACACGATCCAGCGACGTGCACGGCGTGCGGAGCAGGAAGTCCCGCACCCGGTCGGTCGCCGCGGCCAGGCACTCGAGCTCACGTTTCGGGATCCTCTTGAGCTCCTTGAGTTTCATCCGGCTCCATGCCTCGTCGGACTTCCCACGCTGCGCTGATTTGCGGCCTTCGGCACGGCGCGTGCCGACATTGCGGCCGGGCAGGGAATCGGCGACGTCGCCCACCATGTTGCCCGCCAGACTCTCGGCCGTGGTCCCGGCTCCGCCTACGGCGCCGCCGCCGAGGCCGATCGCGCCGCCGCCTCCGGCGATCGCCAGCGCGGCCACGCCCGCCACGGCGATGCCGCCTCCGCCCTTCTTCGGGGTGATCGGGTATTTCGTGCCATCGGGCCGTGTGCGGATCTCAACCATCGAGCGGAACCCTCCCAAGTCGCGCGAACGTTGGCCATCGAGTAGAGCACCCACGTCCGACACTTCCGAGTAAGCGCGCACCACACGGCGTTAACTCCATCGAGTGAATCGTCGCGGCATGAGCTCCTGCGCTACCTCCTGCGCGCCGTCGCGCGGTTCCCACCCAGACCCGACAACGATCTCCGCCCCCGCGCGCCCATGTCCACCGGCCGCACCGCCGGCTATCTCGCCGTGGTCCTCGGCGAAGCCGTCGCCGCCACGCCTGACCAGCATGCCTCCGCTGGAACCGAGGATGCTCCGGAACACGTCCGAGCAGGAGCAACCCGCACGTGTTCCAATGGCAAATTGGCCCGGTAGGACCGGGTCTCCTACCGCCGTTTCGTAACGCCCGCTGGCGGGCGACGCTGGCCGAGACGCAGTGGCAAACCGGAAATCGCCCGACGGGCGCCGCTGCGCCAGCACGGGGTCGCGAACGAGTTGACCGTGCTTCGCGAAACACCCCGCCGCGATCAGTCGTTCCGTGTGGGAACGACGCCCGAAAGCAGGTTGGCCGGCGCGTAGTCGGACCGCACGTCGAAGGTCATGCCCACGGTGCGGGCCAGCACCGCCACCGCGAGCGGAGCCAGCGCGAGGAAACCACTGGGGTCGTCCTCGCGGCCCTCGGCGGTCCAGAACGCGCGGTGCCGTTCCAGCGCGGCGACGTACGCCTCGGTGAACTTCTCCGTGTCACGGCGCAGCAGGTAGTAGAACATCCGGATCGGCGGATACACGAGTTGCAGCATCGCCTCGGGCGGGGTGAACCGCGCGGCGTCCGGGTCGGTGCCGCCCATCACGGGCATGAACATCTCCGGGGTGACCTCGCGGTGTGCGAGGAACGTCCGCAGCGTCTCGACCCACGGCATCAGGTACGCGTCGTGCTCGACGCCCGAGGCGCGCAGCACGTCGAGCGGGACCGCGGCCAGTTGCTGGATCACCGCGTCGTCCCGCTGCAGCACGGCGAGCCAGGCGGCGGTGACCCACGCGCCGGGGTGCGCGTCGTCGCTGGGACCCGTGGCGGTGAACGTCAGGGGACGGCCGACCACGGCGGTGACCTCGTCGCCGGCGGGTGCGGTGGCCGCGGCGAAGACGGCGGCCGCGGCCCGCGCGGCGAGGCCCAGGTCCTCCCAGGTCTCCGGGGACTCCGCACCCGGGTCGACGACCGTGCGGTACTGCCCGAGCATCAGCGCTCGGCGCCACACCGTGGACAGGGCACCGGTGTTCTCCGCGACGATGTCGAGGTAGAAGCCCGTTTTCGGCGCCAGCGCCGTGATCTGCTTCCGCGCCTGGTCGGTGTCGACGGAATGCCTCGCCACGATGGTCATCGATCTCATTCCTCGCCGGATCGCCAGCGTCGGCCACGTGCTGGGGGATGGACTCCGGGGGACTATATCGGCGAGTGCCGCTCTCCGTCCTACGGCCCATGAAGGACGACCCGATGCCTACAGCAGCCCCCACCTGCCGTCGCGAAAGTGCGTGCAGCGCCACGCCGGGCACACCCAGGAACTCGCCGAATCACACCGTCGTGCGCAGCAGCTCACGCAGCACAGTCACCTCCCCTCGCGTCGCCGAACGTGGCGTTGGCGAACCGTGAGATGGCAACCGCTGGGAAATCCCGGGCGGCTACCTCGACCGCGGCGAGCCGCCGGCGAACGCGTGCCGCACAGCAAAGCGAGCCTGTGATCAGCTATATGCTGATCACAGGCCCGCTTTCGCGTCTGGTCGGGCTGACAAGATTCGGCCGACGGTGACCGTGCCTGGATCGTGATGTTGCCCGCGTAACGACGGGATGGCATGCCAACGACGGATATTGCGATATCTCGGGAGGCTGGCATGGGATTCAGGTACCGCAAGTCGTTCAGGGTGGCGCCGGGTGTGCGCATGACCGTGTCCAAGAGCGAAGTAGGCTACTCCGTCGGCGGCAAGGGGATACGGGTGACTAAACGTGCCCGCGGCGGCATGCAAACAACGATCAGCGCGCCAGGGACCGGGCTGAGCTACACCACCAGCACACGTCGCCGCACCCGCAGAGCAAACGCCGCTTACCCCGCGCCGACGTCACACTCCGCCTCCCCGACCCGGCGAACTCCAGTCCTGATTCCGATGACGCGTCGCATCAAGACCGAACGACTACTCTGCCTAGTCGGTTTACTGACTACCGTCATCGGATTCGTCGTTCTGCCGCTCCTCCTCTTGGCACTGCCGTGCCTGCTCGCCGGGTTGATCATGATGCTGCTCAACCTCAAGGACGAGATGCGCTGGTATCGGGAGAACCAGGCCGCCAAAGTACAGCAGCAGCCACCGACATAACCATCTTTTACCATCGCCTGTCACGCACGAGTCGGCAGGCGGCGGCCTGCTGAACGACGTGGTCTCGAACCACGCACCCTCACTTCCGGCAGGCCGACTTAACCCTCGTGTGGTCGGGCTACCCTCCAGCAGTTCGACCTCGGCGGTCCGCACGAACCCGAGCTTCGCTCACCAGCCCGAGCATCGCACAGCCAGTTCCGCGACCGCCGCATCGGTACACCAGACGCCACGCAGCGGTGAGTGACATACCGTGCTCACCTGCGGTTACGTTTCGCCGCGACACGCACCTTGCGACGATGCCACAGCATTTTAACGCTGCCGTTGACGAATCCTCGCTAAGCCAACGAAGTGACTCAAGCTTTATCCTACACCACGTAGCGTTTTCCAGTTGGATGCCGAAAATAGATACACCAAACGAGGAGGTAGTGCATGGGTTTTAAACTTATATTCAAAAGAATTGTGCATGTTCCCTCCGAACTCCAACTACCACCGACTTGCTTCTACATACGATGCGAGCAACGCCTGCAGGATGCCCGCGCCGCACGTCCGCCACGCGGACCCATGCTTCCCGCTCACTCGAACGGCGGCATGGTTACGCACCTCGACTTGCAGATGATGCGGATGTGAGGGAAGTGAAACACACACTTACGCTCCGCGTCTTCAAAGAGATCTTCTAACACCCATTGAGCCGCTGACACGCCGTCCACGACAAGGTTTGTTAAAGAAAGAGGGCGTGACGGGAGCGGGGAGACGGACATGCGTCGAGATCGCCGAGTTCCAGCAACGAACGGCACACCGGGCCTTGAGTTGGTAATCTCTGACTTCGGTCGCGCCGTAACACAAAAGCTCCATACCGGCCACGGCTCTCAGGAAGATCATCTACGCGGACCATTCGAAAAGATGCTCACCGCGATCGCAGAAAGCGTCGGCCTTCCAGTTACAACCATCGGCGAGACTCGCCTGCCAGACCTGTCTCTTCGCCCCGACTATGCTATCGACGTGGCAGGGGCCCGCGTCGGTTACGTCGAACTGAAGAAGCCAGGACACGGGATACCTGGAACCTGGTCGAAACCTTCCGCGCATGACAAGGAGCAGTGGGAGAAGTTCCAACTGCTGCCGAATGTACTCTACAGCGACGGCGAGCAGTTCGCGCGCTACAAGTTCGGAAAACTGCAGGGCGAGGTCGCCCGCTTGACGCCAGGACTCAGTAGTGCCGGCGAGAAGCTACGTGCGCAGAGCAGCGCGTTCGCCCGGGTCATGACCGACTTCCTGCTCTGGGAACCAGAGCGACCACGTTCACTGAATGATCTTGTACGCTTAACGTCGAATCTCTGTCGTCTCCTCCGTGACGACGTCGCCACCGAGTTAGACCGAGAACGCACCGGCCGTGCTCGCCAGCAGACATTCAGCATGTTGGCGACGGACTGGCGCCAGGTTCTCTTCCCGAACCTGACCGACGCGCAGTTCGCCGACCAGTACGCGCAGACGATCACGTTCGCTCTGCTGCTGGCCAGGGTTGAGGGCGTGAGTTTCCAAGGGCGCTCGATCGATGAGATCGCGCGGTTGCTCGGCAAGAAGCACTCACTGATGGGACGAGCGCTTACCGTACTGACCGACCAGCCAGAGGACGAGTTGAGCATCGCGCTCACAACGATGCTCAGAGTGCTGAGCGTGGTCGACTGGGGAGCTTTCCCCGACGAATCCTATGCGATGCTCTACGAGAACTTTCTCGACAACTACGACCCGGCACTGCGCCGCAAGAGCGGCGTCTACTACACGCCGACGGCGCTAGTTTCTTTCATCACTCGTTTCGTCGACGAGGTACTCCGGAAGAGACTAGGCCGTCGGCTCGGCTTCGCCGAACGGGATGTGATCGTGGTCGACCCGGCGATGGGGACCGGAAGTTTCCTCGCCGAGGTCGTCAACACGGTCGCTTCGACCATTGCCCTAGAGGAGGGACCAGGCGCTGTCGCCCCCCACCTACGAGAGTTGGCAGGCCGGTTGATCGGCTTCGAAAACCAGGCCGCCCCGTACGCGGTCGCCGAGCTACGAGTGCACAGCCTGTTAAAGAAGCGGCACCGATCCGAGGTGCCTCACAGCGAGCGTCGTTTCCTCGCGGACACCTTGGACGACCCCGATGCACAGACATTGCCGCTGGGAAAGATGTATGAGGCGATAGATCGTTCCCGCCGCGGCGCCAACCAGGTCAAGCGCGAAGAACCTGTCATGGTGGTGATCGGCAACCCGCCATACGCCGACAAAGCAGGCGGTACAGCGCCATGGGTGGAGAAATCAGGTGCAGGCAGGGATGCCCCGGGACTGAAGGCGTTTCGGAGGGCGGAAAACGGACGCCGTGAGCACGTGCTGTCGAACAAGTACGTATACTTTTGGCGTTGGGCGACCTGGAAGGCGTTCGACGCGCATCCCGGACACCCATCGGGAGTCGTTGCCTTCGTCTGCTCCGCGGGTTTTCTGGCGGGGCCAGGTTTCGCGGGCATGCGTGAGTACCTCCGTCGTACAGCCGATGAGGGATGGATCATCGACCTCACTCCCGAAGGGCATCAGCCTCCGGTCAACACCCGGTTCTTCCGCGAAAACCAGCAGCCGCTCTGCGTCGCGGTGTTCATCCGACGAGGCGGACCCGATCCTGAAGTCCCCGCGCAAGTACACCGCACATACGTCGAGGGGACAGTGAACGACAAGGGCTCTTCGTTGGTGGGGTTGACGGTCGAAGATGCCCGGTGGCAACTATGCTCGAACAGTTGGGATGCGCCGTTCGACGTCGACGAGTCCGAGACATGGGCTTCGATGCCATCAGTCACCGATCTAATGCCCTGGGCCGCACCAGGCGTGAAACCGAACCGGACCTGGGTCTACGCCCCGGAGCCTGGAACATTGCGTGAGCGCTGGGCAACGTTGATCCAAGCACCGCAATCCGAGAAACCATTGTTGCTGAAGGAAACGAGCGCCACCCAAGTGAACTCGGAGAAGGCTCAGACGCCGGGAATGGCCGCGCATGCCGGCACCATCGGAACCGAGGTCGGTCCGTGTCCACCGTTGCGCCGCGTAGCACACAGGTCTTTCGATCGCAAATGGATTATCCCGGACGGCAGGCTTCAACACCGACCAAGCCCATCACTGTGGTACACGAATTCGGACGCGCAGATCTTCGTCATCGAGCAGCACACGCAGCCGCTCATGGGTGGGCCAGGTTTAGTCTTCTCCTCACTGATTCCTGATATGGACTGCTTCATGGGGCATCACGGCGGTCGTGTTCTTCCGTTGTACCGAGATTCTCGGGCTACCTCGAACAACGTCAGCCCTGGACTACTTCACCATCTGTCCCAACAGTTTAAATGCACGGTCACCTCCGAGGAACTGGTTTTCTATCTGGCCGCCGTCACCGCACACCAGGGTTTCACCCGTCGGTTCGCCGAGGAATTAAAACGCCCCGGGGTGCGGATTCCGCTGACAGGAAGCCGAACCTTGTGGCATGCCGCAGTGAACCTGGGGCAGGAGGTTCTATGGCTTCACACATATGGCGAACGCTGTATAGATCCGAGTGCAGATCGTCCGGCAGCAGCGCCACGGATGAAATCTGCTAGGCCGACCGTACAGGTCGGCATTCCTGACACACCAGATGGCATGCCCGAGAGGATGCGGTACGACGAGCCGAACCGCGCACTCCACATCGGCGACGGCGTCATCGCGCCGGTTTCGCCCGAGGTGATGGCATTCGAAGTTTCCGGAATGCGAGTGGTGAAACACTGGTTCGGATACCGGAAGAAGAACCCGGACGGCACCCGAGCATCACCGCTCAACGACATCGTCGCCACCACGTGGACCCCTGCTATGACCACCGAGCTACTCGATCTACTCAATGTGCTGGGACGCTGCGTGGCCCTAGCACCCGCGCAGGACAAACTACTAGCGAAAATCGTCGCAGGCCCTCTGATCAAGATCGAAGATCTCGTGTCATCTGGAGTTCTACCCATACCCGATTCAGCGACGAAGATGCCCAAGCCTGAACAGCAACGTGACCTCTTCGATGACAGCTGACTAGCCCCATCTCGGAATCGCATCGAATAGACCCACGCGCACAGACCGCAGTGCGCAGAGCACGCTCAAATCGCGTACCAGCCGCACTCGCTGAGGCAAGACAGGTACGGGGGTTGAGTGCTCGATCCGAGCAGCTCACCCTCGGGCGGCTCCGGTCTGCGCTCACCGTGGCGGTGCGACGGAAGCGCGTAGTGCGCAACGTCGCCCATACCGCGGGAGGCGCGTAGGCAGGCACGTGCGGCCAAGACTCAGCGCAGGCCGTGGGACGCGGACGAAGTCAGGAAGTTTCTCGCGCGCCTGGCCGGGCACCGGTTGGAAGCAGACATGTTGCTGACGTTGATCGGGCTGGATCTGCGGAGGTCCGCGAGCTGAGGTGGGATGAGCACGTCGACCTGGACGCAAAGTCTCCGACCATCAAGGCCGGTGAGAACATCCGGACGCTCGTCTGGGGCGAGAGAGCTGATGGAGGGCGCTTGTGAGACGTGCGAGGTGGTACGACGCCCGGCACGCCTGTCGGACCTACCTGCGGATGGCCGGGGTTCCGGGCCCCATCGTGTCCGCCCGGGCGGGCCACGGCGACCTGACGATCGCCGATCGGGTCTACGTCGACCCGGATGTCGCCCATCTCGAAACCGCGGCCGGGCACCTCGACGCGCTGCTTGGCTGACAAGCAGTACAAGCGTTCGTGAGAAAATGTGAGACCACAGGCCCCAAACGCAACTCAGGGCCTTGTCTCACCGAAGTGATCCAAGGCCCTGACCTGCGCTTCCTACTACCTGTCCGGTCGGGCTGACAGGATTTGAACCTGCGACCCCTTGACCCCCAGTCAAGTGCGCTACCAAACTGCGCCACAGCCCGGACCCGCGCTCCGTGGAGTGCGATGTAAGTACTCTAGCGTGCCCCGGAAACGGGCGTGCAGGCAGGTCACCTTCCGTGGCTGACCCGCGCGAACGCGCTGGTCAGGACACGAAGCCACCAGGGCGGAGCGACGCCGCCGCGGGTGATCGACCTCAGCGGGGTGCTCCCGGGCGGGGGTAGTTCTTCCTGCCGTCGGCGGTGGTGTCGGAGCCGTAGACGGGGTGCAGGTCGACCTTCTCCCCCACATGCGTCTGATCGGCGGCACCGGACAGGGCCCGCTGGCGCTCCGCCGAGGAGAGCGAAGCCCAGTCCGCGGCGTCGGCCAGCCGGGGCTGGAGCCGGTCCCAGTTCCGCGCCCGGGGAAGGATGTCGTTCTGCCGGGGCTCGGTGGCATCACCGTACCGGTGGTTGTTGGCTCGCGTGGCCGGATCATCCCCGGTGGAATACAGAATGAACAGCTGCTTGTCGGTTTCCGCCCCATAGGGGTTCTTCCTCAGCTCGGCGAGATAGTATCCCGAGAGCTTCACATCCAGGTTGCGGTCCTTTTCAATCCTTTGCATCAAATCCAGATCGGCCAGGTCGCCCAGATATTTCCCGTTCTCGGTGAATGCCGCGGGGTTCTTACTGATCACTTCCCGGGCGGCGTCGAGCTTCATATGGGTGATGCCCAGCGACTTGTCGGGTTTGAGGCCCTGCGCTTCCTCGTTCAGGATGTGCCCGAACTCCGTCACCAGGCCGCCATCCTTTTCCCAGTTCTGGTACCACTGCTCCTCCTGCCACAGGATCGCCGTCAGCAGCCCCTCGCTGATCCCGGTTTCCTTCGCGATCCTGCGGACCTCGTCCAGCAGTTCCGGGGGAATGTCCAGCTCGTGCACGTCGTCGGGCCGGTTCTTCAGCCGGTTCGCGATATCGCTCGCGCTGTCACCACCGTGCTCCAGCCGCAGGTTCACCACCTCCGGATCGGTCTCGGCGGTGAGACTGCCGATCGTCCGCAGCCAGTTGGCCGTCGTCTGGTCCCAGGTGGTCGCGTAGTTGAGGGCCCCGGCCACCAGTTGCCCCGCCGTGCGGATCTCCGGCCCCTTCTCGGCCTTACCGGTCACCTTGCCGTCGTCGCCGACCGTCAGCTCGTTCTGGCGGGCGTAGTCGAGCGCGCTGTTCAGCATCTGCTGCGCGTCGTCGATGTGGCCCGCGAACGCGTCGTACACGGTCACCAGCTTCGCCAGCACCGTGCCCGCGATCTCGTAGTCCGCGGCGTGCTGCACGAACCGTTGCCGCGCTTGCTTTCCGGCGTCGTCCGGCCAGGCCTGCGTCAGGGTGTACGCGACGTACCGCGCGCCCGAGGCCACGTCCCGGCAGTGCTGCGCGGTTTGGGTGGCGTCGTCGGCCGCGTCCCGCCACGCTTGCGGCTTCGCGTTCCGCACCACGGACACGGAAAGCATCAGGCCCCCTCCAGCCACTGGGCGTTCCGGCGCAGCTCGCCCGCGGCCGTCGTGTCCGCGGTCAGGTAGATGTCCATCGACTTCGTCACGCCGTCGGCCGCCTCTTCCGCAGCCCTGCCCAGTTGCCGTAGCCGCACTTCCCAGTTGTAGACGCAGGTTGCGTTCATCGACGACGCCGCCCAGCCGGGATGGGCCGCCCCGGCGCCCAATGCGTCTTCCAGCTTGGCCTTCTTGCCCCCGGCCGGGTGATCCCGTTGGAAGCGGATCGCCGCCGCCGCTGCCGGATCGAGGTCCGCGTTGATCTCGTCGCCCACCGCTGCTCCCTTCCCCTCGGGCTCCCACTGTGCCGACCCGCCGGCCGCGGCACGGTGCGCTGGCCGCAAACTGCCATCGCGGCACTCGCGGACGACCACCGTGATTGGCTGGTGGCATGGTTACCTACCAGGCGCTTCGCGACGCCGATCCCACGCGGTGGACAGCCGCCGCGAACGACTGGGTGACCCTGTCCCAGCAGTGCGAGCAGTCCGCGACGGACATCTACCACCAGGGTGCGGGCAAGGTCACCGACCACTGGAAGGACGAGGTCGGCGATCTGGCCGTCAACGAGCTCGGCGACCTGGCGAACTCCTATCGGGTCGCCGGGGTCACCATCCGCGCCGTAGCACTCGTCCTCGAGGGTCTCGGCGAATCCGCGCAGCTCGCCCAGCGGGCACTCCAGTCCGCGGTGGACTACGCGCGCCAGTGCGGTCTGGTCATCGACGAAGCTACCGGCAAGGCGTCCTTTCCGGACACTCGCCGACGTACCCCCGACGAGCAGCGGGAGCTCGCGCAGGCCAATCACCTGATCTCCCAGGCGACCGCGGCCGCCACCCAGATCGACGAGACGGCGGGCGCCGAGCTGAACAAGCTCGGTGCCAAGGTGGACCGCACCAGTCTGGACGACGCCTTCGCCGATCAGGAAACGGCCTCGCAGGATCAGCTGGCCATGTTCAAGGAGACGCTCCCGACGGGCCAGAGCCCGGAGCTCGTACGGAAATGGTGGGACTCGCTCACCGACCGGCAGCGCGAGGAGTACGAGCGCGCGGTCCCCGTGGAACTGTACGACCTCAACGGCATTCCCGAGGACGTGAAGGCCGAACTGCGCGGCACCGACGGCTACAACGCGATCGACGCGATCCGCTGGGCCCAGCAGAACGCGCACAACAAGGACATCGACAACTTCTCCGAGAACTGCACGAACTTCATCTCCCACGCGATGCGGGAGGGCGGACTCCCCGAGAAGGGGGGCGGCTTCGACGACCACGACCCCGACGAGTGGTACAGCGGCACCAGCATCGGCTCGGATCTCCCCGACCCGTTCAAGATCGACGAGAAGACCAGCTCGCCGAGCTGGCGGTTGGCGGACGCGCAGAAGCAGTTCCTGCTCGGCAACGGCGGCCGGCAGATCCCGCCGGACCAGGCGCGGCCGGGCGACCTCGTCTACTTCACCCAGAAAGGCAGCGGGGACACGCCGATCGGGGGCACCCACCACGTCGGCCTGGTCACCGGGGTCACCCCGGACGGCGACATCCACTACACCCAGCACAACGCGGACCGGAAGGACGCCAGCCTGAACGGGCGTATGCCCGACTACCAGATCACCACCGGACAGCAGGAAATCACGGTGGTCCGGCCGAAGCGGACCTGGTAACCGGAGGGACATCGATGACGCCGCCGAAGATCCACATGGAACCGCCCCAGATCGACCAGGCCGGGGCCGATCTCGCCGCCGTGGCCGAGGAGGCGGGGCGGATCACCGCCGCGCTGTTCACCAGCGGCGACAACGCGGTGCGGGGCAACAACGGCTGGCAGTCCTCCCCCGCGCTGGCCACGTGCGGCGGCAACTGGCGGGAGCACGTCAAAGCCCTGGAGACCACCACGTCGGCGCTGGCCTGGAAGGTGCGGACCTCCGCCCGGCTCTACCACGCGACCGACCAGGAGGCGGAGAAGCGGCTCGTCGAAGTCCTCCAGAACATGGGTCGCCGCTGACCCCTTCCCGGTGGTCTCGGCCATTGCGGGCAGGCGACTTCGGGCCACTCGCCCAGCACGCTCTGGCCCCCTTTCGCCCACCGGCACGGTGCTCCCCGTACGCTGCGCGAGTGGACAACGCACTGCTGTGGCTGGTCATCGCGCTGTTGTTCCTGGGAGTGCTCGCGTACGCGAGCCAGGGCACCAAATCGCTGGAGCACCGGCTGGCCCGGGTGGAGCGCAAGCTCGATCTCGTGCTCGGCCACCTCGGTGTCGACGAACCGGGCACCGAACTCGCCGGCGAAGTGGAAGCGTTGCTGCGCCAAGACAAGAAGATCGTGGCGATCAAGCGCTACCGGGAGGTCACCGGCGCCGGCCTGAAGGAGGCCAAGGACGCGGTGGAGCGGATCAGTCGCGGCGAGACCCGGTGAAAGCCCGGTAGCGTGGTCGCGGTGTCCGCCACCTCGCTGCACCGCGCCCTGACCGACCCCGGTAGCCCGGCGCTGCGTCCGCTACCGGCTCGTGCCGCACGACTGCTCGAACAGCTCCAGGCCCCGCCCCGGCTGGCCGCTCATCTGCGTGCGGTGCACGAGGTGGCCTGTCAGCTCACGGAGTGGTTCCAGCGGCACTATCCGGACCTGGAGCTGGACCGTGCGGCGGTGGCGTTCGGCGCGGCGATTCACGACATCGGCAAGGTGGCGCATCCCGGCGAGCTGTCCGGGCCCGGTTCTGCGCATGAGGAAGCCGGCTACGAGCTGTTGCTGGCCCAAGGGGTCGAGGAGGACCTCGCGCGTTTCGCGAGGACACACGCCACGTGGGCGGCGCCCGGCGTGCGCATGGCGGACCTGGTGGTCAGCCTCGCGGACAAGGTGTGGAAGGCTAAACGTGTCGTGGAACTGGAACAGCTGGTGACCGACCGGCTGGCCGCCGCGTCCGGCCGCCCGCCGTGGGAGGTCTACCTGGCGCTCGACGACGAACTGGACCGCGTCGCGGCGGGCGCCGACGCCCGGCTCGCCTTTCAGTCCGCCTATCCGATCTCGGGGTGACGGGACGGCGCGCGGCCATCGACGAAGCTAGGCGCGGGCGCGCAGGACCGGGAGGAAGCGGGCGGCCCGGCGGGTGATCGGGCTCATTTCCGGGATCTTCAGCGCGGCGAGCACGCCGAAGGAGACGACGAGTCCCACCAGGGCTTCCAGCGGAAGTTTGATCCACGCCTGAAGCACCGGGCCGAGCACCGCGGGGACCGCGAAACCCGCCAGCATGGCGGTCCCGGCGCCGAGCGCGCTGGCGACGCAGGAGTACAGGACCACGCGGAGCGCGCGTTTGCTGCGCAGGTGCCCCAGCCGTACCCAGAGCCAGACCTGGCCGAGAATGGCGCCGACGAAATAGGTCGCGACGTTGACCAGCATGGCACCGAGCGCGATGTGCTCGCCGTCGAGCAGCAGCGGGCACAGGAACAACAGCGGGATCTTCACCGCCGTCATGACGATCATGATCAACGTCGGCGTGCGCGCGTCCTTCATCGCGTAGAAGACCCGCAGCTGCAACATCACCAGCGCGAAGGGCAACAGCCCGAAGACCGCGATGGCCAGCGTCTGGCCGAGCCGGTCGGCGTCGGCCAGCGTGCTGGTGCCCCAGGTGACGAAGACGACGATCCCGATCGGCGCCCCGACGACGGCGAGGACACCGGACACCGGCACGAACACCACGGTGGACAGCCGGGCGGCGAAGGACAGGTCGCCCACGAGCCGCCGGGTGTCACCGTCGGCGGCGGACCGGCTCATCCGGGGCATGATCGCGGTGAGCAGGGAAACGCCGAGCACGCCGTAGGGAAGCTGGAAAAGCAGCCACGCGTAGGTGTAGGCGGTCACCCCGCCCGTCGTGCCGTGCGTCAGCACCCGGGTGGTGACCACGAAACCGGCCTGGCTGACCGCGACGTAGCCGACGATCCACGCGGCGAGCCCGCCGAACTCCTTCATCCGGGGATCCAGGCCCCATCGCCACCGGAACCGGAACCCGCCGCGGAACAGGGCGGGCAGCAGCGTCAGCGCCTGCACGACGATGCCCAGTGTCACCCCGATCCCGAGGACGAGGAGCTTGGGATCGCCCATCCGGACCGGGTCCAGGGAGATCTCGCCGGACATCAGGGCGTAGCCGGTCAGGGTGGCGATCATCACCAGGTTGTTCAGCACCGGCGCCCACGCCGGCGGGCCGAAGACGTTCTTCGCGTTCAAGATCGCCGAGATCAGCGCGAACAACCCGTAGAAGAGGATCTGCGGCAGCAGCAGGTAGGCCAGCGCGGTGACCAGCGCGGGGTTCGCCTCCGGCGAGGACCGGTCGACGTACATCGCGGTGAACACCGGCGCGGCCGCGACGGCCACCACCGTGCCGAGCGCGAGCACCACCAGCGCCATCGTGACCAACCGCTGCGCGTAGGCCTGCCCACCGTCCGGATCGTCGTGCGAACGCACCAGCAGCGGGACGATGACGCTCGCCAGCACGCCGCCGAGCAGCAGTTCCACCACGATGTTGGGCAGGGTGTTCGCGATGTTGAACGAGTCGTTCACCGCCCCGGTGCCCGCCACGGCGGCCAGCAGCACCTTGCCGAGGAACCCGGTGACGCGGCTCGCCATCGAGGCCACCGCGATCCGGCCGCTGGAACGGGCCAGGGAACGACCGGAGCCCACAACGGCGGGTTCGAGGTCGCGTTCGCCAGGGATCCGGGGCACCGCCTGCATGGCGAGTTCGTCGTAGGGCCGCCAGGCGTCGAGGTCACGCGTGGGCCACACGATCGCCCCGTTCCCCGGAAAGCGCGGAAGCAGGACCGTGTCCGCTTCGGCGGGGCCCAAGCCGGACACCAGTCGGCCCGTGCGGTGATCGTCAGCCATGCCCTTAGCCTGCCAGGTGCGCGAGCGTGGCGCGGAACGCCGCCGGGCCCGCTCGGCACCCGGCGCACCCCGCCGGCGCCGTTCGGCCGAACGGACGGGCCGTCCGGGCAACGGCGGGCGAGGTTCGGGCAGAGTCCGGTGCCGGAGGCTGGTTTTCCCCGCCTCCTCCCCGGAAGCTGGGGAATTCGAAGGACTTGACTCAGCGGAGTTTCGCGACTACGGAGGCGATGTCCGGATGAACAAGCGGGAACGACGTCGGCCGGACTCCCGGGTGGCGGCCGTCGCCGCGGCCCTCCTCTGCGCGGCCACCGGGACCGCCGCTCCCCCGGCCGCGGCCGCCGGGCAACGACCGGTGTACGTCATCGCGCACCGCGTCGACACCCTGGCCGGGGTAGGCGCCGCGATCAAGCACGGGGCCAACGCCATCGAGGTGGACGTCTGCTCCTGGTGGCAGCCGAACGAGTGGCGCGCGTACCACGACTGCTCCTCGGCCGGGAACACCCGCTACGGGCCCAGCGTCGACAGCGTGTTCGACCTCATCGTGTCCGAGGCGCGGGCGGGACGACGGCTGTCCCTGGTCTGGCTGGACATCAAGGACCCCAACTACTGCGGGGAGCAGCCCAACCGCGCGTGCAGTGTCGCCGGCCTGCGCGACAAGGCGCAGAAGCTGACGGCGGCGGGCATCCAGGTGCTCTACGGGTTCTACGAGTACCACGGCGGCAGCACCCCGGACGTCGGCGGACGCGGCTGGCAGAGCCTGCAGGGCAGGCTCGGTGGCCTCGAAGGCATCACCACCACCGGATCGCTCGCGACCGCGCAGGCCGTCTACGCCAGGCACGGGGCGGGACTGCCGAACGGCCGCCGGGCGATGGACTACGGCGATTCCGACATCAGGAACGGCTTCGGCAACTGCGCCGAACCCACCTACTACACCTGCTCGGAACTGAAGAAGGCCGCCCGGTACCGCGACTCCGGCGCGCTCGCGGCGACGTTCTCGTGGACGACCGACTACAACGACCCGTGGTACGTCGACAAACTCCTGGGCGAAGCGGGTGTCAACGGCATCATCGCCGGCTGGGCCAAGAACCAGGTGACCGAGTACAACGACAGCTGGCAGTGCGCCCAGTCCGTCGCCGCGGTCCGCGACTGGGTGAGCAGGCACGGCGCCACCCACCGCATGGCCAACCCCGGCGACCGGCTGTTCCGGTAGGGCTACCCCACCGCGGGCGGTGTGGTCGTCGCGGGCGACGGGTCCCCACAGGCCGAACCGCTCATCGGCGGGTACCGGAGGTCTCGGGCCACCGTCCGATGTGGACTTCAGGGCCAGGAGTCCCGGGACGGCGCCGGAACGGGGCGGCGAGGGTCGGCAGGACATGACGGCGGTTGCGGATCAGGGCGGCGGCAGCGAGAAGCGCGTAGACACCGCAAAGGACGTAGCGGGCGGTCTGGCCCGGCAGCGCGAACTGGGCGGCGAACAGGCCGAGCAGCGACCAGGCGGCCCAGCGGGGGAAACGCAGCGCCAGCAGGGCGGTGACGCCGAGCAGGGTCTGCGTCGCGGTCAGCAGGAACTCCTCGATCTGCCGGGCGTCCAGGCGCAGCGCGGCGCCGCCACCTCCGAACAGGTACGCGATCGGCAGGCTGCCGACCAGCAGCGTCCACTGGTTGACCTTGCTGGAGATCAGCGTGCCGATCGCGTCCGCGCCCTTGCCTCGCACCGCGAACAGGATCGCCACGATGAACTCCGGGGCCTCCGACGCGAGCGGGGCGAGCCACTGCACGAGCAGGAACCGGTCGACGCCCAGCTGTGTGCCGGCGGTGATCAGGTTGTGCGCGAACGGTTCGGCGCAGGCGAGGATGACCGCCGCGGCGAACAGGAACAACGTCACCACCAGGATCCGCCGGGGCCGCGCCGGGAGCGCGCCGATCCTCGCCGCGGGCCCGGCGAGCTCGGGCTCGCCGGCTTCGGCGCGCGAAACCTTCCAGAGGTAGAAGCCGAAGAACCCGAGCAGCGCGCACCCGAGCAGCAGGGAAAGCTGCCCGGTGACCGGGATGACGAAGGCCACGACGGAGGCGATCGCGAGGAAACCGAGTTCCACGCGGTAGGGCGAGTCCAGGGTCAGCTCGCGCACCGTCTTCCCGGTCCGTCCCCGGGCTATCGCGAGACCGATCAGCACCACGAGCGACCAGCCGAGCCCGAGCAGGAGCCGGTTGGACCCGGTCATGTTGGCCGCGGCGTAGGCGACGTAGGCGGGGTCCGACCCCGCGGTGTAGGCGAAGTACAGGTCGACCGCGTACTCCGGCAGCACCGCGATCACGGCGAGGATCGCGATCGCCAGCCCGCCGGAGATGTCGACCTGCGCGGCCTCGGCGGCCCAGGCCAGGACGAAGGACGCGGCGACCACGGCCGTGCCGAACAGCGCCAGCCCCAGCAACGGGCTCGGCGCGGCGCCGGTGAGGCGGAGGACGAGCGCGGGCACGGTGAGCGCGGCGCACAGCCCGATCGGGCGGAGCAGCTTGACGAACACGAGGCGGGGTCCCTTCCCGGACGCGCGACTGCCTCGCCGCGACGTCCAGGGGGTCTCGGCCAGGCACGATCAACTGGCCGAAGGTCTCGCCCACCCAACGGTTCTGGGTGCCACCACCGGAGAACGGGTTCTCGGTGTGTCGACAGTGGACTCGCGGGCTACTCCCCTTCGGAACGAAACCGACAATCCCACCGGGATCACTGTTACCGCAACCGTTTCCGCGAGTGCCCGCGCGGCGATCACCGGAATCCGGGACGAGGAACCCGGAAGATCGCCACGCCGAAAACCGCCGTCACCTCCGGGCGGCCGCGGCGTTCGCGGTCACCGGGCCCGGCAGGTCCTGAGGTAGCTGAGGAACGAGGCCTGCAGGCCGGTCACGTGCGTTTCGCGCAGGACCGCGCTGGTGACGGCCGCGCCGCGGGAGGTGAGGCGGTGCAGGACGGTCGCCGTGTTCTTCGCGAGGCCTTGGTAAATGGCCAGGTCCCCGAGAAGCTCTTGGTCGTTGACGGTCACGTGAAGCCTGGCGGCGGGCGGGCGGTCACCCAGCTCTTGGAGCATGACGAAGATTTGGCTGTCTTCGCCGGCGACGCCGGGGCTGCCCGCTCCTATGCTTTCGAAGAGCGTGCTGCCGCTGAGCCAGGCGTAGAGACCGAAAAGGCCGCCGTAGGAGTAGCCGAAGAGGCCGTGACCGCTCGTGGCCGTGCCGTAGTCGCGTTCGATCCGCGGATGCAGTTCCGCGGTGAGGAAACCCAGGAACGCGTCGGCCTGGGTGTCACGGAGTTCGGCGAGGTAGGCGTCGGCTTCCTCGCGGGTCCTGGTGCCCGATCGAAGGCCCATCTCCACCGCGTCGACGAGTTCCTTGGCGATGGGCTCGCCGGGCGGGACGAGGTCCCTGTTGCGGAGCCGGTCCCAGTGTTGTGCTTCCGCACCCGCGTAGCCGACGCTGACCTGGATGTAGGGCTGGATCGGCCGCAGGGGATCGAGCTGGGTCACGATGAGCGGAGCCGTCAGGCCCACGGCCCAGTTGCCGTCGAGCACGTACACGACCGGCGCTCGCGTCGTGGCGGGGTCGTAGCCCGGTGGTGTGGTGACCCAGACGCCGTAGTCGCGCCCACCGCCGGACCGCGTCTCGAAGTAGTCGGTGTCGGCGAGGCAGCCCTGCCACATGGTGCTCATCGGAGGTCCTTCACAATTCGGCCGGCCAGGAGAACGAGGACGGCGTTGGCGCCGGTCTTTTCCAATGGATAAACTGTGGGAGTGAGCCTGTCAAGCACGGAACGCACCGGCGACGCGCGCGAGCGTCTCCTCACCCGGCTCCTCGACGCCTTCGGCGAGGACCTTCCCGCACCGGAAGTGTCGCTTCGTGAGATCGCCGCCCGCGCCGGGACCAGCCACGCGCTCCTGCGCTACCACTTCGGGTCACTCCCCGGCGTCTTGGCGGCCATGCTCGAGGCACAGCGATCCCGGGACAACGAGGCACTTTTCGAAGCCGCCCGGCAGGGCACCTTCGACGAACTCGTCATGGCGATCTGGCGGACCTACACCCGCCCGGAGCAGTTGTCGCGTGTCCGCGGCTTCTTTCACGTCGCGGGATTGGCCGCGTACAGCCCGGAGGACTTTCGCGAGTTCATCGACTCGCTCGACGATCTGACCAGGATGCTGGCCTCGCTCGCGGAGCGCGAGGGGCGCGGCGCCGCGGAAGCGCTGACCATGGCGACCGTCGCCGTCGCCGCGATCCGGGGTCTGCTCTTACAGGAGGTGCTGACTCCGGCGGGCCACTCCGAGGACGCGGTCGCCTTGATCCTGCGTATGCGCGACGGCCGATCCGGTCCACGAAAACGTCCGGGGCCGTGAGCGCGCGGATTCGCTCACGGCAGTGTCGCCAGCGCCGCGGTCAGCGCCTCCTCCGAGAGGTCGTGATCGGTCATCTCCCCCACCAGATACGCGCCGTACGCGGGCAGGTCCAGGTGCGCGTGCCCGCACAGCGCCGTGAGGATCGCCTTCTCCTCCCCGGTTTCCTTGCACCGCAACGCTTCCCGCACGCAGGCCGCCAGGGCGTGCGTCGGTTCCGGCGCCGGGATGATGCCCTCGGCCCGCGCGAAACGCACTCCCGCCGCGAAACACTCTCGCTGCCCGATCGCGACCGCCTCGAACAGGCCCAGCTCGAAAATGTGCGAGAGCAGCGGCGACATCCCGTGATACCGCAGCCCGCCGGCGTGGATCGGGTCGGGCACGAATTCGTGGCCCAGCGTGTGCATCTTCAGCAGCGGGGTCAGTCCCGCGGTGTCCCCGAAGTCGTAGGCGTAGGTCCCGCGCGTCAGCGACGGGCACGCCGCCGGCTCGACCGCGCGGATCACCGGATTCATCCGCCCGGCGAGTTTCTCCCGCAGGAACGGGAAAGCGAGGCCGCCGAAGTTCGAGCCGCCGCCGGTACACCCGACGATCAGGTCCGGGGTGTCCCCCGCCAGCGCGAACTGCCGCAGCGCCTCCTCGCCGATCACCGTCTGGTGCAGCAGCACGTGGTTGAGCACGCTGCCGAGCGCGTACCGTGCCGAGGGGTCCGCGGCCGCCTGCTCCACCGCCTCGCTGATCGCGATCCCCAGGCTGCCGGGCGAGCGCGGATCGGCGGCCAGTATCGCCCTGCCGGACGCGGTCAGCTCCGAGGGGCTCGGGTGCACCGTCGCGCCGAAGGTCTCCATCATCAGCTTGCGATAGGGCTTCTGGTCGTAGGACGCGCGAACCTGCCACACCTCGCAGTCCAGCCCGAACTGCGCGCACGCGAACGCCAGCGCGCTGCCCCACTGACCGGCGCCGGTCTCGGTGGTCAGCCTCGTGACGCCTTCGGCCGCGTTGTAGAACGCCTGCGGCACCGCGGTGTTCGGCTTGTGCGAGCCGACCGGGCTGACCCCCTCGTACTTGTAGTAGAGGCGAGCGGGAGTGCCGAGGGCCTTCTCCAGCCGTCGCGCGCGGTACAACGGCGAAGGCCGCCAGAGCCGGTAGACCTCCCGGACCTCCTCCGGGATCTCGACGTACGACTCGCCGGTGACCTCCTGGGCGATGAGCGCCCGCGGGAACAGCGGCGCGAGATCCTCCGGCCCGATCGGCTCGCGGGTGCCCGGGTGCAGCGGCGGCGGTGGCGGCTCGGGAAGGTCGGGGACGATGTTGTACCACCGGTCGGGGAGATCGGCCTCGTCCAGGACGTACTTCGTGCGTGCGGCCATCGCGCCTCCTCGGTCGGCGCTCCGACCATAGGACGGCTCCGGTGCCGTGGCCAATCATGCGTGCCACTCCGTGGGCGTAGCCGGTATTTGGTATACTAAATCTCGGGACTCGGGCGAGACAAGGGGGCGGCATGGAGCCGGCAGCGGACTTCGCCTCGGAGTCCGAGCGGGTGACCCGGTGGCTGCGTGACGAGATCCTGGACGGCGTCCGGCCGCCGGGTAGCAAGCTGGTGGAACGGGATCTGGCGACCGAGATCGGGGTGAGCCGGGTCCCGGTGCGGGACGCGCTGCGCACGCTGGTGACCGAGGGACTGGTGACGCCCCGGCCGCGTTCCTGGGCGGTGGTCCGGGAGTTCACCGCCGCCGACGTGGCCGACCTGCACGAGGTGCGGGCGGCGTTCGAGGCGCTGACGTTCCGGCTCGCCGCCCAGCGCCGGACGCGGGACGGGCTGGCCCGGCTGCGCGCGGTGCTGGAGACCGAACTGGCGGCCGCGCGCGCCGGTGATCTGGTGCGGGCCCGCCGGGCGGCGGCGGACTTCCACGAGGTGGTCACCTCGCTCTCGGCGAACGAGTTGCTGGGCGAGCTGGAACGCGGGCTGCGCAGCCGGTTGCGCTGGCTGCTCGGCCAGCACGACGACCTGGCCGCGATCGCCGAGCAGCACGCGGGGCTCTACGCCGCCATCGCCGACCGCGACGTGGCGCGGGTCGAGCGGCTGGTGGCCGAGCACCTGGCGACCGGCGCGCGGGAGGCCACCCGGCTGCACCCCGCCGACGACACTTGAGTCCTCTGTAGACACAGAGCATGTCCCCCCGGTGAGTCGGTCCGTGGGGGCCTCCTTGAGGGACTCTGGCTCCCTCAAGGAGGCCCCCACGGACCGCGGCCGTGAGACTGCGGGGGTCAGGGGCGGAGCACGGCGAGCCGGTCGGCCACCACGACGCCGTCGTGCAGGACCGTGCGGTCGGTGCCGCGGTCCATCACCGCGCTCGCCGGGGTTTCGCCGTCGACGAGCACCAGGTCCGCCCGGTCGCCGGCACGCAGGCCCGGCCGGTCGCCGACGCCGGTCAGCCGCGGGACGTCGTGGTCCATGACGGCGGCACCGCCCATGGTGGCCACCGCGAGGGACAGCTCGATCAGCTCGTCGCGGCGGAACCGGTTGGTGAAGGCCAGCTGCCAGGTCCGGTCCAGCATGTCGCAGTTGCCGTAGGGGCTCCAGTAGTCCCGCTGCCCGTCCTCGCCGAGACCGACCCGCACCCCGGCGTTGGTCAGGTCCACGAGCGAGAGCTGGCCCTCGGCGGGCGGGGCGACGGTGGTCATCGCGATGTCCAGCTCGGCGAAGGCGTCGATGAGCCGGCGGCTCTCCGATTCCGAGATCGAACCCAGCTCGTAGGCGTGGGACATGGTCACCCTGCCCCGCATGTCCAGCGCCCTGACCCGCTCGATCACCAAGTCGGTGGAGAACACCCCGAGATGACCGGGCTCGTGCAGGTGGATGTCCACCTCGGCCTGGTGCTTCTCGGCCAGGCCGAACACGGCGTCCAGGTGTCCCTTCGGATCCTTGTCCACGGTGCAGGGGTCGATGCCGCCGATCACCGTGGCGCCCGCCCGCAGCGCGGCGTCCAAGTGGTCGATCGTGCCCGGCTCCCGCAGGATCCCGGCCTGCGCGAAGGCCATCACGTGCACCTCGGCCTGCGTGGCGAACCGTTCCTTGGCGGCCAGCACCGCCTCGAGCTTCTCCAGCCCGCAGTCGACGTCGACCTGTGCGTAACTGCGCACCCGCGTGGTGCCGCCCGCGATCATCCGCTCCAGGGTCCCCGCGACGCGTTCGGGCAGCGGTACCTCGGCGGTGCGCCAGTTGTGGCGGTCGTTCAGCATCATCCCCCACACGCCGGGCGCCCCGGTGTGCGGCCGGAACGGCAGGCCGATGCGGGTGGAGTCGAGATGCACGTGGACGTCGCTGAAGGACGGGAACAGCAGCCTGCCGCGGCCCTCGACCGTCTTCGCGGGCGGGACGGCCGCCGGGTCGTGCGGGCGGACCGCGGCGATGCGGTCACCGGTCAGCTCGACGTCGCTGCGTTCGCCGCCCCACGGGCGGACGTCACGGATCAACAAGGAGGACACCTTTCTGCGGGGACCACCGAACACGGTTTGGTATACCATTCCAGTCTAGCAGCGGAGAGGTGGAGATGAGCTTCGCCGGTACCGGGGGCAGGATGTCGCCATGAGCGAGCCCTCCTTCACCCTCGTGCAGCTGCGCTACTTCGAGGCGGCGGCCCGGCACCTCAGCATGACCGCCGCGTCGAGGGAACTGCTGGTGTCGCAGTCCGCGGTGTCGACCGCGATCGCACAGCTGGAGAAGGAGATGGGCGTGCAGTTCCTGCTGCGCCACCACGCCAGGGGACTCAGCCTGACCACGGCGGGCGAGGCGTTCTACAAGAGCGTGCTCGACTTCCTCGCCCACGGCACCGAACTCGTGGAGGCGGCGCGGAAGTCCGGCACCGAACTGGTCGGGACGCTGACGGTCGGCTGTTTCGCCACGCTCGCGCCGTTCCGGGTGCCCATCCTGCTGGCGGAGTTCGAAAGCCGGCACCCGCAGGTCCACGTTTCCCTGCGCGAAGGCGAGCACCAGGCGCTCAAGTCGGCCCTGCGCGCGGGCGAGACCGAACTCGCCCTGTTGTACGGCTACGACCTGGACGACGACATCGACCGCGAGGTCGTGGGCACCGCGCCGCCGTATGCCCTCGTCGCCGAGGACCACCGGCTGGCGCGGCGGAAAAGCCGCCGGGTGTCACTCCAGGACCTCGCGGAGGAACCCATGGTGCTGCTGGATCTCCCGCACAGCCGCGAGTACCTGCAGTCGATCCTGAGCGACGCGGGCGTGCGGCCCCGGATCCGCCACCGCACCACCGGATACGAGACCGTCCGCGCGCTCGTCGCGTACGGCCACGGCTTCGCGCTGCTCAACCAGCGCCCGCCGGGCGAGACCACCTACTCCGGGGCGCGGGCCGTGCCGCTCACCCTCACCGACGACGTCCCGGCGCTGGAGATCGTCGTGGCCTCCATGCGCGGGGCCCGGCTCACCCGGCGGGCTCAGGAGTTCCGCGAGCTGTGCCGCGACCGCTACGCGGGCTGACCGGCGGGGATCACCGGCTCAGGTAACCACGCTGGGTCGCGAGGTGGTCGGCGACGAACCTGGCGTCGTGCCACACGCCCCAGATGAAACTCGAGCCGCGGCGCGCCTGCCAGGGCAGGCCGAGGAAGTACACCCCCGGTTCGGCGGAGACCCCGCGCCGGTGCCGCGGTTTGCCGTGTTCGTCCAGCGCGTCCCCGTGCAGCCAGCTGTAGTCGACGGCGAACCCGGTCGCCCAGACGATCGCGCCGACCCCGGCGGCGGCGAGATCGAGTTCGAGGATCGGGTCCGTGACACCGGCGGGGTCCGGCCCCAGCACGCGGGCCTCCGGCTCCTCCGGCAGGTCCAGCCCGTTGCGCGCGACGTAGGCGTCGGCCTCGTCGAGCAGCGCGAGGTAGTTCGCGTCCCCGTTGGCGATGTTCGTCCCGAGGTCCGGCGCGAAGCGCAGGACGCCGTCCTCGTACGAGCCGGTCATGCCGACAAGGTCGATCCCGAGCCCGGCGAGGGCGCGGAAGTCCACCGTGTGCCCGCCGCGCGCGCCGCTCACCGCGATGGTGACGTGCTCGGCCCCGGACGGCGGAGTGTCCGCGTCCCACTTGCCGAGGACGCCGAGCCACCAGCAGAAGTCGCGCTCGCGGTACCGGCGAGGGGGACGGTCGTGCGGGCCGACGGAGAGGTAGACGCGCCGGCCGGCCCGGCGGAGTTCCTCGGCGATCTGCACGCCCGACGAGCCCGCGCCGACCACCAGCACCGCGCCCTCGGGCAGCTGCGCCGGGTTCCGGTAGGCGCTGGAGTGCAGCTGCGTGGGGCCGGCGCCGGCGGGCACGATCGGCGGGATCACCGGCCGCTGGAACGGCCCGGTCGCGGCGATCACGAACCGGGTGTCGTACGTGCCGTCCGAGGTCTCCACCCGGAATCCGGGCCTGCCCTCGTGCCGCCGCACCGAGGTCACCTCGACCCCGGTCCGCACCGGCGCCGCGATCTTCTCCGCGTAGGCCTCGAAGTAGTCCGCGACCTGGTCCTTCGACGCGAACGCGTCCGGGGCGAGGCCGGGGAACTCCAGGCCGGGGAACCGGTCGTGCCACGCGGGCCCGTTCGCCACCAGCGAGTCCCACCGCTCCGACCGCCAGCGCTCGGCGATCCGCTTCCGTTCCAGGACGAGGTGCGGCACCCCGGCCTCGCCCAGATGCTCGCTCATCGCCAGGCCTGCCTGACCCCCGCCCACGACGAGGGCCTCCACCTCTTGGCTCGACATCCCAGACCTCCACTCCCGCTGTGCGTCTCAGCGGATCCTGGCGGCCCGTTGATGTCCGTGTCCAACAGATGTTTCCGGCGCACAAGATCTGATCTGCCAATGCAGTGGTGCATCGGAAAATCAGATTCATTGGTCCGGAAACATCTGTTGGACAGAAGGCGAGGCCGCGGTCAGGCTGTGGCGACCGCGCCGCCGAACCGGCCGGCCACCGCCTCCGGGAAGGACCACGCAGTGACTGTCCACCGTCGCATCCGCCCGTTCAACACCCGCGACACCTACCCCGAGCAGCAGCTCGACAACGACCTGTGCCAGGCGGTCGTCGCTAACGGCACCGTGTACGTCCGCGGCCAGATCGGGCAGGATCTCGACACCAGCGAGTCGGTCGGCATCGGCGACGCCGCCGCGCAGGCCGAGCGGGCCATGGCGAACATCGCCATGCTGCTGGACGAAGCGGGCAGCCGGATGGAGCACCTGGTCAAGCTCACGATCTACCTGATCGACCCGCGCTACCGCGAAGCGGTCTACCGCGTCGTCGGGCGCTGGACCAAGGGTGTGCACCCCATCTCGACCGGAGTGGTGGTGTCCGCGCTCGCGCGGCCCGAGTGGCTGTGCGAGATCGACGCCATCGCCGTGATCCCGGAGGAGGAGAAGAAGTGACCTTTTCGATCGTGGCCCGCGAGAACGCGGGCGGTACCACGCGATTCGGCATCGCGGCGAGCTCCTCCAGCCCCGCCGTCCTCGCCCGCGTCGCGCACCTGCGCCCCGGCGTCGGCGCCGCGGCCTCGCAGAACATCACCGACCCCCGGCTCGGTGGCCGTCTCCTGGACCGGCTGGCCGAGCACGGTGATCCGGAGCGGGCGCTCGCCGAGGTCACCGGTGCCGCCGAGCACATCGCGTACCGGCAGCTCACCGTGCTCGGCCGCACCGGCCCCGGCTTCGCCCACAGCGGATCGCGCACCCTGGGCACCCACGGTTCGGCGGCCGCCGACGGTGTCGTGGCCGCGGGCAACATGCTGGCGGGCGAGCACATCCCCCAGTCCATGGTGGACGCTTTCACCGCCGCCACCGGCGAGCTGGAGGAACGGCTCCTCGCCGCTATGCGCGTCGGTCTCGCCGCCGGTGGCGAAGAGGGTCCGGTCCGCTCCGCCGGTGTCGTCGTGGTGTCCGATGTGGACTGGCGGGTCACCGACCTGCGGGTGGACTGGGCCGACGACCCGATCGACCGGCTCGCCGAACTGCTCGACGTGTGGCTCCCCCAGCGCGACGACTACGTCACCCGGGGTCTCGACCCCGCTTCGGCGCCCTCCTACGGCGTGCCGGGGGACGCGTGATGACGGCGCTCAAGGACGCGGCCCGCGCGAACGTCGACCGGCACGCCGAAGAACTGATCCGGCTCTCGGAACGGCTGCACGCCGACCCCGAGACCGCCTGGGAGGAACATCGCGCCGCCGCGACGGTCCCGGAACTGCTCGACCGCGCCGGGTTCGCCGTCACCTCGCGGTACCTCGGCCTGGACACCGCCTTCTACGCGAGCTTCGGCTCCGGGCCGGCACGGATCGCGCTGTGCGCCGAGTACGACGCGCTGCCCGGCCTCGGCCACGCCTGCGGCCACAACCTGATCGCGGCGAGCAGTGTCGGCGCGGCACTCGGACTCGCCGCCGTGGCCGACGACGCCGGGCTCACCGTCGAGGTTTACGGCACCCCGGCCGAAGAAGGCGGCGGCGGGAAGATCGAGCTGCTCGACCGCGGCGCCTTCGCGGACGTGGACCTCGCGATGATGGCGCATCCCGCGCCCGTCGACGTCGCCGAGGCCCGGCCGTTCGCCGTCAGCCACTCGAAGATCTCCTACACCGGCAGGTCCGCGCACGCCGCCGCCTACCCCGAGGCCGGGATCAACGCCGCCGACGCGTTCACCGTCGCCCAGGTCGCGATCGGCCTGCTCCGCCAGCAGCTCCCCGCGTCCGCGCGGGTGCACGGGGTCGTCACGCATGCCGGGGACGCGCCCAACGCGATCCCCGAACACGCCACCGGCCGCTGGTACGTCCGCGCCGAGACACTCGCGGAGCTGGCCGAGCTGGAGCCACGGGTCATGCGGGCCTTCGAGGCCGGGGCGCTGGCCACCGGCTGCGAGCTGTCCGTGGAGCCGGAAAGCAAGCCCTACGCCGAGTTCCGCGCGGACGAGACGGCGCTGGACGCCTACCGTGCCAACGCGCTCACGCTCGGCCGCGAGTTCGCCCCGGCGGGCACGGCGTCCCGGATGAACCGCGCCTCCACCGACATGGGCAACGTCTCACAGGTCGTGCCCGCCATCCATCCGTACCTCGGCATCGGTTCCCTCCCCGCGACCAACCACCAGCGGGAGTTCGCCGCGCACTGTGTCGGCGGCACCGCCGAACGCGCGCTGCTCGACGGCGCGATCGCGCTGGCGTGGACCGGTGTCGACCGCGCGACCCCCGAGGGCCGCTCCTAGCGTCCCCACGAGATCCGGCCCCAGGAGGCCCGCATGACCGCACCCGAATCCGCTCCCGGCCGGGAGCTCCCCGAGATCGCCGCCGACCCCGCGACGCTGCGCCGGAGCGTGGCCGCGGGCGCGGTCGGCGTCTTCGTGCACTGGTTCGACTGGGCCGCGTACGCCTACCTCGCGAGCACCATCGCCACGGTCTTCTTCCCCGCCGGGAACACCACCGCCGGGCTGCTCGCCGTGTTCGGGGTCTTCGCGGTCTCCTTCGGCATCCGCCCGATCGGCGCGCTGGTGTTCGGGCCGCTCGGCGACCGGATCGGCCGCAAGCGGACGCTGTCGATCGTCATCTTCGTGATGTCCGGCGCGACGCTGGTCATCGGCCTGCTGCCGGGGTACGCGGAGATCGGGATCGCGGCGCCGCTGCTGCTGGTCTTCCTGCGGCTGTTGCAGGGCTTCGCCGCGGGCGGCGAGTTCGGCAGCGCCGCGAGCTTCCTCGCCGAGTTCGCGCCGCGCCGCCGCCGGGGATTCGGCGTCAGCTGGCTCGAAGTCGGTTCCCTGCTGGGATTCCTCACCGGATCGTTCGTGTTCTTCCTGCTGTCGACCGGCCTCTCCGACGCGCAGCTCGCCTCGTGGGGCTGGCGCGTCCCGTTCCTCATCGCCGCCCCGCTCGGCGTCATCGGCTTCGTCATCCGCAACAAGATCGAGGACACGCCCGAGTACCGCACCCTCGAGGCGACCGACAACGTGCCCCGCAGCCCGGTGCGGGAACTGTTCCGCAACAACAGGAAACAGCTGCTGCAGGCCGCCGGGCTGATGACGATGATGCACGTCCCGTTCTACGCCGTGCTCACCTACCTGGTCACCTACCAGACCGACTACCTCGGCCACTCCGCCGGCAGCGCCGCGATCCTGTCCACGGTCATCTCCCTGGTCGGCCTGGTGCTGGTCCCGGCGTTCGGGCGCCTGTCCGACCGTGTCGGGAGGCGGCCGGTCCTGCTCGGCGCGGGCGTCGCGCTGTTCGTCCTCGCCACCCCCGCCTTCCTGCTGATGCGCGCCGGACTCGCCGGGACGTGGATCGGCGGGCTCGTACTCGGTGTCGTACTCGCGGCGATCCTCGGGACGTACGCGGTGTGGTCCGCCGAGATCTTCCCGACCCGGACCCGGCAGGGCGGGCTGTCCATCGCGTACAACGTCACCGCCGCCCTGTTCGCGGGCACCGTGCCCTACCTGATGACGGTCCTGATCTCGGCCACCGGCAGCACCCTGGTCCCCGGCCCCTACCTGATGGCCGCCGCCGTGGTCGGCCTCATCGCCGCCTACTCGATGCGCGAAACCGCGGGGAATCCGTTGCTGCAGGCGGAGGACCTTCCCGGAGAACGCACCGGGCCCTGAGCCTTCGCGTCCACTCGGGACAAGGGTGGTATCCGTTCGGGCAACTCCCCTTCGTCGCGCTGGTCGAGGACTGCCCGGCCTCGCTACCGTCGGTCGTCGACCACCCGCGCCGGGGTCTTCGCTCACGGCGCCGCGAGAGGAGTTCCGAAGGTGCGGTCCGGCGGTCCTGGCATTTCGCGGTACCGGTTGTTCCGGCGCCCGGCGGCGGCCGAGGAGGGCTGGGTCACGGCCGGGCTGCTCACGGTCGGCGTCGAACGGTCCGGTGTGGACGGTGTGCTGACCGAGATCGGCTGGCGCACCGGGGACGGCGCGGAGTCCTCTTTGGTCCTGACGGGACTCCTCGGGTCCCATCGCGCGCCGGACGGTGAGACCTGGGAGCTGCGCGCCGAACCGGTCCCCGGCGGGACGGACGGCCCCGCGCTCCCCGCCGCCTACCTGGTGTTCGAGGGGGACAACGCCCGGCCGTTGTCCCAGCACCCGGACAATCCCCTGCGCCTGCTGCTGGACGACGGGGCGGGCCATCCCGTACGGCTGTCCTGGCGGTTCTCCGGCGGGGAAGGCGGATACGCCGCCTTCGCACCGTCCTTACAGGACAGTCAGCTCGCGAAGGTGGTCGACATCCAGGCCACCGCGGAGCACCCCGATGCCGGTGAGGTGGCCGCCAACCTCGTCGACGGGTCGGCGGCCACGAAGTGGTTCGCCCCGGTCCCGCGTGCGGAACTCGCGCTGCGCCTGAGCGCGGAGCGCACGGTCCTTCGCTACGAACTGGACTCGGCCGACGACGCACCGGACCGGGACCCGCGGGACTGGCAGCTGCTCGGCCTCGACGACGACGGCTGGGTCGTGCTCGACGAACGCGGCGGCGAGCGCTTCGACGGCCGGTTCACGTCGCGGACGTTCACCGTCGCCCGGCCACGCGCCTGCGAACGGTACCGGCTGCGGATCACCGGGAACGCCGGATCGCCGCACCTGCAACTGGGCGCACTGCGGCTGCACACGCTGGAAGGACCGGAGCCGCCGCCGAGCTTCCTCGGCTGGTACCACCGGCCCGGCGAAGCCGCCGTCACCCTCCGCGGGTTCCTGGTGGGGCGGGAAAGGCCCGCCAAGGCACCGGTGCCGGAGGACGACGTCCCCGAAACGGCTCCGGCATCGCCTCGGTGGCCGGAATGGCTGACCGGCTACACCGAGCAGTGGTTCGGCACCGCGAGCGAGGACGACCTCGAAGCGGCCGGCCTGCCGGAGACCGGCCTCACCCGGCCCCCGGCCACCGACGCGGCGATCGAGGAGTGCGAAACCCGACTGGGCCACCGGCTTCCGCCGTCGCTGCGGTCCTTCTACCGGGCCACCGACGGGCTGCTCCAGGCCGGCCCGTTCGGCGAGCGGGTGCTGCGGGTGGCGGAGCTGGACTGGATGCGGGTGAAGGACGCCGAGCTGCTCGACGCGTGGGGTGTGTTCGCCGGCGGCGACGAGCCCGACGAACTGTCCGAGTTGCTGCTGCGGGCATTGCGGATCGGCGAAAGCGAGGACGGCGACCGCTGGTTCCTCGATCCGGCCGACCACACCGGCGGCGAATGGGCCGCCTACACGTGGCACCCTGCCGACGGCAGCGACCCCACCCGGCACGACGGTTTCCCCGCCCTGCTGGAGGACGAACGGGCGACCCTCGAACGGCTCCGCGCGCACGAGGGGCGGCCCGCCCATCCGGAGGCCGCCGAAGAGCTGCTCGCCGAGGGCCGCCGCCGGGCACTGGCCGGTGACGTGGCGGCGGCGCACGAAATCCTGAACCGGGCCATGGACGCCGGTTCGGCACCGGCCGCCTATCTGGACGCGCAGGTCCGGCTGTTCGCCTTCCCCCACGACTGGCACGAGGGCACCCTGCGCAACGGGGTGCTCGGCAACGACCACGTGCTGGCGGCGATCGACGACGAGCACCTCCGCGGCGATCTCGTCCCGATGTACCTGGCGCTGACGCTGCCCGATCACCTCCGGCCCACCGCCGGTCTCGCGAAGGCGCTCACCCGCTACGCCACCCGGATCGGCGAGCTGCCGGGACGGCCACCCAGCGAGAGCGACCGGTACGACGCGGAATGGGAGGCCTTCGCCGCCACGCTCGTCGGCGATCCGGTCCCCGACCCCGGCCCGTTCGACCGGGCCTGCGCCACGGCCCGCGAACTCGTCCGGCTCGGACGTCCCGGCGAGGCCTGGGACGTGCTGCGGGACGCGCTGCCGTCCTGGCGGCCGGACTCACCGATGCGGGTCATGCCGACCGTGCTGATCAGCGATCCGGTACTGCGCACGATCATGACCGCCGAGCGCCGCCTCGTCGCCGCGGTCACCCCCCGGTCGGCGTAGCCGGATCGCCGGCTTTCACCAGCGACTGAGTTCCCCGGGGCAGGGTGGCGGCACGGGCGAAGTGGCGCGTGACGGCGTCGCGCAGCGCCCGTACCGCCCGGGAGGGTTCGACGTCCTGGCGGTAGGCGAGGCGCACGACGCGGCTGAGGCCCGGCTCGGCGAACCGGGTCACGCGGAACCGGTCCCGGACCACGGTGCCCGGCACGACGGCGATACCCATCCCCGCCTGGACGAACTCCAGCACCGCGTCCATCTCGCCGCCCTCGATCGCGAACGACGGCTCGAACCCCTCGTCCCGGCAGGCGTGCACGGTGACGTCACGCAGGTCGTAGCCGCGACGGAACATCACCAGCGGCTTGTCCGCCAGGTCGGCGATCCGCATCCGCGCCCGCCGCACCGGCGCCGGGCGGTCCTTCGCGGAGATCACCACCAGCTCCTCGACGAGCAGCGGGCGCGCGGCCAGCCCGCTCCGCTCGTGCGGCCGGGAGTCGACGACGATGGCGAGGTCCAGGGCGCCTTCGGACAAATCGGTCTGGAGGTCGCGTGAACCGCTCTCGTGGAGTGTGAGCTCGATCCCAGGATAGGCGGACCGGAACTCCGCGAGCAGGGCGGGCAGCAGGCCGGTGCACAGGCTCGGGGTGGCCCCCAGCCGCACCCGCCCGCGTCCCAGCTCGTCCAGCTCCCGCACGGCCTGCTGGGCCGATTCGGCGTCGGCCAGGATGCGCCGGGCGAAGGGCAGCAGCGTCTCCCCCGCCTCGGTCAGCGAGAGATTTCCCCGTATCCGGTGGAAAAGCTCCGCCCCGACGGCGCGTTCGAGTGCGCGCACCTGTTGCGAGAGCGAGGGCTGGGCGACCCGCATCCGCTCCGCGGCGCGGGTGAAGTGCCGGGTCTCGGCGACGGCCACGAAGTACGCGAGCTGATGGAACTGCATACCGAGCATCATAGGCACAGCCTCTGCTGATGAGACCCAACTTCTGTTTGCCCTCTGATCGGCCCGGACCTAGCGTCGGGGAGGTGTCCACGGATCTCGCTGTCCCACCACGAAAACGCACGTCGATCCGCCGGTTCTGGGCCTCCACCATCGGGAAGAAGGCCGTCATGGCGGTGACCGGCCTGGCGCTCGTGGGGTTCCTGTTCGCCCACATGCTGGGCAACCTGAAGGTCTTCCTCGGGCCCGCCGAGATGAACCACTACGCGGCCTGGCTGCGCACCCTCGGCGAACCGGTGCTGCCGTACTCGGTGCTGCTCTGGATCCTGCGTGCCGGCCTGCTCGTCGCGGTCGTCCTGCACGTCACCGCCGCCGTCCAGCTGTCCCGCCGGGACCGCGCCGCGAGACCGGTCCGGTACGCGCACGGCCAGCGCGCCCGCGCGCGGTTCGCGCCCGGCACCATGCGCTGGGGAGGTGCGACCCTGGCGGTCTACGTCGTGTGGCACCTGCTCGACCTCACCGTCGGCGTGGCCAACCGCGACTTCGTCGAGGGCCAGCCCTACCACAACGTCGTCGCCGACTTCAGTGTCTGGTGGGTCAACCTGATCTACGTCGCCGCGCTGCTCATGCTCGGCCTGCACCTGCACCACGGCTTCGCGAGCGCGGCCCGGACACTGGGCTTCACCGGCGGCGCGCTCAAGAAGACCGGCACCGTCGTGGCCGTGGTGATCACCGGCGGCTTCCTCGCCGTCCCGATCGGCGTGATGACCGGATTGGTGGCGTGACCATGTCCCGATACACCGTCGGCGCTCCGCTCGCCGACACCAAGGCGCCCGGCGTCGACCTCGAAAAGCGCTGGGCCGAAAGGAAGTTCACCGCGAAACTGGTGAACCCGGCCAACCGGCGCAAGCACCGGGTGATCGTGGTCGGCACCGGCCTCGCGGGCGCCTCGGCCGGGGCGACGCTCGCCGAGCAGGGCTACCAGGTGGTGCAGTTCTGTTTCCAGGACTCCCCCCGCCGCGCGCACTCCGTGGCCGCGCAGGGCGGCATCAACGCGGCGAAGAACTACCGCAACGACGGCGACTCCGTCCACCGGCTGTTCTACGACACGGTCAAGGGCGGCGACTTCCGCTCGCGTGAGTCCAATGTGTACCGATTGGCGGAGATCTCCGCGCAGATCATCGACCAGGCCGTCGCGCAGGGCGTGCCGTTCGCCCGCGAGTACGGCGGCCTGCTCGACACGCGGTCGTTCGGCGGGGTGCAGGTCCAGCGCACGTTCTACGCCAGGGGCCAGACGGGCCAGCAGCTGCTGCTCGGGGCGTACCAGGCGCTGTCACGGCAGATCGACGCGGGCAGCGTCGAGATGCACGCCCGCACGGAGATGCTGGACCTGGTCGTCGTGGACGGCCGCGCGCGGGGCGTCGTCGCCAGGGACCTGATCACCGGGGAGATCACCACGCACCTCGCCGACGCCGTCGTGCTGGCGACCGGCGGCTACGGCAACGTGTTCTTCCTGTCCACCAACGCCAAGGGGTCCAACGCGAGCGCGATCTGGCGGGCCCACCGGCGGGGCGCCCACTTCGCGAACCCGTGCTTCACCCAGATCCACCCGACCTGCATCCCGCGGTCGGGCGAGCACCAGTCGAAGCTGACGCTGATGAGCGAGTCGCTGCGCAACGACGGCCGGATCTGGGTGCCGAAGCGCGCGGGCGACACCCGGCCGCCGGGCGAGATCCCGGAGGACGAGCGGGACTACTACCTGGAGCGGATGTACCCCAGCTTCGGCAACCTCGTGCCGCGTGACATCGCGTCGCGGGCGGCGAAGAACCGCTGCGACGCCGGTTTCGGCGTCGGGCCGGGCGGGCAGGGCGTGTACCTGGACTTCGCCGACGCGATCGCCCGCCTCGGCAGGCCCGCGATCGAAGCGCGCTACGGGAACCTCTTCGACATGTACCAGCGGATCACCGCCGAAGACCCCTATCGCGTCCCGATGCGCATCTACCCCGCGATCCACTACACGATGGGCGGCCTGTGGGTGGACTACGACCTGCAGAGCACGATCCCGGGGCTGTTCGTGATCGGCGAGGCGAACTTCTCCGACCACGGCGCGAACCGGCTCGGCGCGTCCGCGCTGATGCAGGGACTGGCGGACGGCTACTTCGTGCTGCCGGCCACGCTCAACGACTATCTCGGCGGGACCTCGTTCGAGGCCCTCACCCCGGCGCATCCCGAGGTGGCTGCCGTCGAGGCCGAGGCAGCCGGGCGGCTCGACCGGCTGCTGTCGGTCGGCGGCACCCGCACCGTCGACTCCTTCCACCGCGAACTGGGCCTGCTCATGTGGGACCACTGCGGGATGTCCCGTTCCGAAAGCGGCCTGCGCAAGGCACTCGAACGGGTACCGGAACTGCGGGCGGAGTTCTGGCGCTCGGTCCGGGTCCCCGGCACCGGCACCGAGCTCAACCAGGAACTGGAGAAGGCCAACCGCGTGGCGGACTTCCTCGAACTGGCCGAGCTGATGCTGCTCGACGCCCTCGTGCGCGAGGAGTCGTGCGGCGGGCACTTCCGCGAGGAACACCAGACCGCCGAGGGCGAGGCGCTGCGGGACGACGCCCGCTTCGGCCACGTCGCCGCGTGGGAGTACGGCAGTGAACCCGTGCTGCACCACGAGGAACTGACCTTCGACCACGTTCACCCGACCCAGCGGAGCTACACGTGAAGATCACCCTGCGCATCTGGCGCCAGTCCGGCCCCGACGACCGCGGCCGGATGGTCGCCTACCCCGTCGAGGACGTCAGCACCGACATGTCCTTCCTGGAGGTACTCGACGTCCTCAACCAGGAGCTGATCACCCGCGGCGAGGAACCGGTGGCCTTCGACCACGACTGCCGGGAGGGCATCTGCGGCGCCTGCGGCGTGGTCATCAACGGGCGCGCGCACGGCCCGGAGCGGACCACCACCTGTCAGCTGCACATGCGCGCGTTCCGCGACGGCGACGTGATCGATGTGGAACCCTGGCGCGCCAAGGGTTTCCCGGTGGTCAAGGACCTCGTCGTGGACCGTTCGGCGTTCGACCGGATCATCCAGGCCGGCGGCTACGTCACCGCGCCGACCGGCAGCGCCCCGGACGCGCACGCCACCCCGGTCCCCAAGCCGGACGCCGAGGTCGCCTTCGACAACGCCACCTGCATCGGCTGCGGCGCGTGCGTCGCGGCCTGCCCGAACGGGTCGGCGATGCTGTTCACCTCGGCGAAGGTGACGCACCTGAACGTGCTGCCGCAGGGACAGCCCGAACGGGAGCAGCGGGTGCTCGCCATGGTCGAGGAGATGGACGCGGAGGGGTTCGGCGGCTGTACCAACACCGGCGAATGCGTGGCCTCGTGCCCGAAGGGCATCCCGTTCGCCAGCATCGCCACCCTGAACCGGGAGTTCCTGCGGGCTTCGCGCTGACCCAGCCGGTCGGCTCAGCCGCAGCGCGGGTCCCACCGCACCGCGTGGCTCCGCCCGTCCACGGTGGTCACGGCCCCGACGACGACACCGGCGGCGTCGACGGCACGGGCCGTGCCACTCGTGCCGCCGGGCAGGGCGCCCAGCTCGTGGACGGTGCCGTCGGGGTCCCAGTACACCGGGTGCTCCTTGCCGTCGGCCGCGTCCGACCAGCCGGCGACGACACCACCGGCGTTGATCGCGAAGGCACCGCCGGTGGTTCCGCCGGGCAGGGCGGCGAGCGCGTGGACCGTGCCGTCCGGATCCCAGCGCACCGCGTGCCCGCCGCCGCTGGGTGGCCAGGTGCTCCCGGCGACGGCGCCCCCGGCGTTGATCCCGGCGGCGTGGCCGATCGTGTCGCCGGGCGGGATACGCAGCTCGTGGACCGTCCCGTCGGGGTCCCAGCGCACCGCGCGGCCACGGTTGCCGGGTGACCGCGCGGTGCCGGCCACGGCGCCCGCCGCGTTGATCCCGGTGGCCTCGCTGCCGACGCCGCCGGGCAGGGCGGCGAGCGCGTGGACCGTGCCGTCCGGGTCCCAACGCACCGCGCGGTCTTCGGACAGGTGGCCGCGCACCGCGGTCGAGGTGCCGACGACCACCCCGTGCGCGTTGACGCCCTCGGCGCTGCCGCGGGTGTCCCCCGGCAGGGTCGCCAGGCTTCGGACGGTCCCGTTCCGCTCCCACCGGACGGGGCGGGCCGGGGTGCGCCGCGCGGATCCGGTGCCCGCGAGGAAATCGTTGCCGACGACGACTCCGTGGGAGTCGAGCGCGGTGGCGTGGCCGCCCGGATCACCGGGCAGGACGGCCAGCGCGTGCGCGGTCCCGTTCCGGTCCCACCACGCCGGCTGGGACGGCCCGTCCGGTGCCGTGGTGGAAAAGCCGGCGATGACCTCGCCATCGACGGCGGCGGCTCCGCCGTTCGTGCCGCCCGGCAGCGTGCCCAGCCCGGTGACCGGCGGACAGGACGCGGCCGCGAGCCCGGGAGCCGGGCCGGAACCCAGCAGCAGGGCCAATCCGGCGAGCGCGGTGCACAGCGGGGTGGTTCCCATCGAAATCCCCTCCCGGATTCGCCGACGTACCACCGCCCCGGACGATAGCCAGGCCGGACACCGGTTTCCAGACCGGAAACACGCAACGACGCGACCGCGCGGGTCCTAGCGTGACGGGTATGGCAACCGACTGGACGAACGAAGCCGCGATCAGGCAGTGGAACGGCTCCGCCACGCGCGAAACGATGGAAGCGAACGCGATGGACGGGGATTTCGCCAAACGGCATCTGGTCAATCCCGTCCTGCTGCGGCTGCTCGGCGACCTCCGCGATCGGCGGGTGCTCGACGCGGGATGCGGGGACGGGTACCTCAGCCGCCTGCTCGCCGAGCACGGCGCGCGGGTCGTGGGAGTGGAGCCGACGGACGCCATGTCCGCCTTCGCCAGGGAAAAGGAGGCCGAACGGGGGCAGGGCGTCACCTACGTCCAGGCGGACCTGACCCGGCTGCCGGACCTCGGCCGCTTCGACGCGGTCGTCTGCAGCATGGTCCTGATGGCGATCCCCGACTGGCGGCCCGCGATGCGGGCCTGTGTGCGGGCGCTCCGGCCCGGGGGCCTGTTCGTGTTCGCCGTGGTCCACCCCGCCTTCGAGCAGTTGCTGGACAGCTGGCGGGACCACGGCGAATACCGTGTGCGGCGGTACCTGGAGGAGTACGAGATCGCCGGGCGGGCGGCCTCGGACTTCCATCGGCCGCTCTCGGCCTACCTCAACGAACTGGCTTCCCTCGGTGCCCGTCCGCGGGAGGTCGTCGAGCCAGGACTCGACCCCGCCGTGGCCGCGGGAGCCGCGCCCACCACGCCGGGGATCGACGGCTACGTCCACCTGCCGAACTTCCTCATCGTGTCCGCCGAGGCACCGCGGTGACACGTCGCGGGGCGTCCGGCACCTCCGTATCCGGTGTCCACTGTGGACACCGGATACGACGTCCGGCCCTGTACCGCCGCGTGCCGGAGCTCTAGCATGCGACCGAGGGTGTTTCCGGTCCCGCAGGGAGGTTCCCGTGCGCGCGTGCCCGCTTTCCCGGAGTTCCATGGCGCTGGCGCTCATCGGCCTGACGCTTTTCGCCGCCCAGCCGTCGTACGCCACCGGCGCCGTGTCGATCACCGGCGGCGACGTGATCTGGGGTACCGGCGGCACGCACTGCACCGTCGGGTTCAACGTGCACGACCGCGACGGCGCTCCCGCGCTGCTGACCGCCGGTCACTGCGGCACCGGCGTCCGCGACTGGTACGCCGACGCCGAGCTCACCCAGCACGTCGCCAGGACCGCCCTGGTCGATTTCCCCGGCGGCGACTTCACCCTCGCGGTCTACGATCCGGGCGTCTCGGCGCCGAGCGCCGTGAACCTCCACGACGGGACGTTCCAGCCGATCACCGGGCCGGGCGAAGCCACCGTCGGGGAACGGGTCGCCCGTTCCGGCGGCCGGACCGGGGTGCGGACCGGCACCGTCACCGGGCTGAACGTGACGGTGAACTTCCCCGAAGGCACCGTCACCGGCCTGATCCAGACCACCGTCTGCGGCGAGCCGGGCGACGACGGCGGTTCCCTTTACGACGGCTCCACGGCGCTCGGCTTCGCCGTCGGCGGCTCGGGCGACTGCGCCTCCGGCGGCGAGACCTTCTATGAACCGGTCACCACCGTGCTGGCCGCGGCCGGTGCCACCCTCCCCTGAGCCCGCGCGACCGAGGACCTGGACGCGGCGTCCCCGCTCCGCCGGTTTACCGTGATCGAGCACGTACCGGCGTAGACGCACCCGAGAAAGTGACCCTTGGTGAGCCTGGAAAAGAAACGCGGCCGCACCCTCTCCGAACAGCCGTCGAGCGTCTCCGTGGTCCTCCCCGCGCACAACGAGGAAGCGACCGTCGAGGCCGCCGTCTCGGCCGCGCGGGAGGGCATCCGCGTCCTCGGCGTGGACGGCGAGGTGATCGTGTCCGCGAGCGGCTGCACCGACGGCACCGCTCGGCTCGCGGAGAAGGCGGGCGCGGTCGTCGTCACCGCGGACGCGGGCAAGGGCGCGGCCATCGTCCGCGGTGTGGCGGCCGCGCGCCACGACGTGGTCACCCTGATGGACGCCGACCTCGAGTACTACGGGGACACCCCGCTCGTCGCGCTGCTCACCGAACCCGTCCTGCGCGGCGTCGCGGACGCGACGATCGCGAACCTCTACTGGCGGCCGATCTACCCCGACCTGTGGCTCAACGGGTTCTTCGTCCCGCTCGTGGGTCAGCTGCTCCCCGAGGCGCTCCCGAAGGTGGGCTCCACTCCGTGGTCCGGGCAACGGTCCGCCCTCCGGCCGTTGTGGCCGGCCACGCTGCCGCCGGGCTTCACCGCCGACCTCGCCATCACGCTCCACTGGAACCAGCACGCGAAGCAGCTGCGGCCGGTCCTGACCGACGACTGGTTCAACCCGATCCGCCCGAAGCCCGAACTGCTCGCGCAGGACTTCCGCCTGCTCGTCGAGCACGCCGTGGCACGCGGACGCGTCACGCCCGCCAGGGTGCCCGATCTCGACGCGTGGTTCACCCGCGTCGAGGCGCTGATCGACGCCTACGACGAGGACGATCCCGATCCGATGGGATTCGAGCGCGGCCTGCTGGAGACCTCGCTCCGCGAACTGCGGGAGCGGATGTCCCGGCCTCCTCAGTCGTCCTGCGCCCAGGCGGCGACCGGAAGCGACAGGTAGATCCCGAACTCGCGCAGCCCGGTCGCGGCCACGATCGCCTCGTGCAGCCGGTCGACGCGGTCCTGCCGGTCGCGGGCGCGGCTCTCGAACCACTTCGAACGCACCTCGATCACCACGTCCAGGCCACCGCGGTCGAACGGTCCCCGAGCACGGAACCGCAGATCGACGTCCCCCGGCAGGAGATCGCCGTCGTAGGGCTCCTCGGGGCATTCGACGGCGAGCGAAACCAGGTGGGGCAGCGTGTCCGCCAGTGCGCGGAGCAGATGTTCGGGGACCTGCGGGGCATAGGTGATCTCGACGAGTGGCACGGCCGAAGCCTAGCGACAGCTCCTTGCCGTCCCGTGGTTCGGCCACGCCTCCTCCGCGGTTTCGGAAATTCCTTCGGGTGTACCACACACAGGTGTTTTCTCCGGTCGTCGGCCGGGCCTCCCGCACACTCGGAACGGATGCCGCGATCCGTGGCCGACGGATCGCCTCGGTGGCGAAGGGAATCCGCTGTGCCCACTTCCCCGCGTTCCGCGTTCCGCCCGTGTCGTGGCGCTTTCCGGCCGTGGTGGCGTGCCGCCGCCGCTGCGCTGGTGGCCGTACTGCTGACCGCTGTGCCGTCCGTCGCGTCGGCCACGGCCCCGGTGTCCTCGCGACCACCGTTGACGGACGCGGAATGGGCCGCGCACACCCGGCTGGTCGACGAACGTGTCGCCGAAGCGGTGAGCCGGGGGCGGGAAACCGACGTGCTGTACACCGTCGGCCACGACCGCGCGCACTGGCTGCCGTCCCGGGCTCGCCTGCACGACCAGGTGGCGAGGGAGCTCTACGCGCGGGGCACGGCCGTCCCCGCGCATGGGAAGGCGGTGCTCACCGGCGGCCTGCCCGGCGCGGGGAAAACCACCGTCCTGCGCGATAACCCGTTCGTGAATCCGAAGGACTACCTGGTGCTCAGCTCCGACGACGCCAAGGAGGTCATGTGCGCCCACGACATGATCCCGCCGGTGGCGGGGATCGCGCCGATGGAGGCCGCCGATCTGGTCCAGCGGGAGTCCGCGCACATCACCGAACTGGTCGCCGACCGCGCCCGGCGCGAACGCCGCAACGTCATCTGGGACACCACGATGTCCTCGGTGCCCGCCATCGACAAGCGTGTCGCCCCGCTGCGCGCGGCGGGCTACACCGAGATCTCCGCGCTCTTCCTCGATCTCCCGGTCGAGGTGAGCGTGCGGCGGGTCGACCAGCGGCACCGCTCCGGCTACGAGCGATACCGCGACGGCGAACGCTGCGAGGGCCGCCACGTGCCCGCCGATCTCGTCCGCCGCCAGGCCGATCCCGTCTGGGGCAGCCGGAACCGCGCGGCCTTCGAGGCGACCAAACCCGCGTACGACCACTGGTACCGCTACGACTCCACCCACCTGCCGCCCACTCTCGCCGACCAGGGCTGACGGGGAGCGGGAGCACGGAGCCCGGAATTGTCGGTGGTGTCCGGCATGCTGGGGACGTGGACGACCGATACGACGAGCCGCCCGCGCTCTTCGCGCTGGCGGCGGAGCGCGCACCGCTGCGGACGTTCCGGCGCCGCATGCCCCATCACCGCCGAGGGGCGGTCCCTCCGGCGGACCTGGCCGGGTGGGTGGCCCGCCACGCCGGTGGCGTCCGCGGCCGCACCCCGTCCGGCACGGTGCACCGCATGCTGCCCGACGCGTGGCTGCCCGCGTGCGGGGCCGGGCTGAACGGGTGGGATCCGGAGCGGCTCACCCCGGTCGACGAGCCGGTGAGCTGCGGACGCTGTGACGCCCTCGCCGAGCCCGGTCACCCCGGCGAACACCAGCTCAAGCTGTTCTGAGCGGCGGCATGGCCGTTTCCGGAATCCCTTGTCCGCCAACGCTAAGGTCCGGGGATGACCATCGACCTCGAACCGGTCCGCACCGGCACGGAGCACGTCGGCGATCTCACCATCGGCTTCCGGGAAACCGGCGCGCCCTCGGGACGGCCGGTCGTGCTGCTGCACGGCCTCGGCAGCAGCGCGGCGACCTGGGACGCGTTCGCCGCGTCGGTCGCGGAGACGGGTGGCCACGCCATCGCGCTCGACGCCCGCGGCCACGGTGCCAGCTCCCGGCCGGGCGACTACTCGCTGGAGCTGATGACCGGCGACCTGCTGGCGTTCCTCGACCGGCGCGGGCTCGACCGGGTGGACCTGGTCGGGCACTCGATGGGCGGCCACGTCGCGCACCTGTTCGCGGCCGGCCATCCCGAGCGGGTCCGGCGGCTGGTCGTGGAGGAGGCGGCCCCGCCGCCGCACACGCCCCCGGCCACACCGCTCCCCGAACCGCCCGCCGAGCCACCCGCGCCCGTCGACTACGACTGGGCGCTGGTCGCGCCGATCTATCGCGAGCTGCGTACCCCCGACCCGCGCTGGTGGGCCCTGCTGCCCACGATCAACGCGCCCGCACTGGTGGTCGCAGGCGGGCCGGCCAGCATCGTTTCCCAGGACCGGATCCGGATGCTGGCCGAAGCGCTTCCGGACGCGCGGCTGGTCGAGATCGACGCCGGTCATCGCGTGCACCGGGACGCGCCCGCCGCGTTCGCGGACGCCGTAGTGCCGTTCCTGTCCTGAACACGCGGGCGGCCACCCCCGCGCAGGAGGGTGGCCGCCGTGGGGCCGTGCTCAGTTGAGCTTGACGCCGTACGCGCTCAGCGCCGCGCCGACCGGCTGGAAGTAGGACGTCCCGCCGCCCTTGCCGGAGGTGATGCCCAGGCCGACACTGCCGGCGAACAGGCAGCCGCCCGAGTCACCGGGGTTGACCAGCGCGCTGGTCTGGATCAGGCCGCGCACCGCGCCCTCGGCGTAGTTGACCGTCACGTTCAGGCGCTGCACCGAGCCCGTCGTGAGGTGCGTGGTGCTGCCGCTCTTGCTGATCCGCTGCCCGACGGTGGCCGCGGCCGACGAGCTGATCTTCTGGTTCTGGCCGTTCCACAGGGTGACCGCGCCGGGCGCGCTGCCGCTGGTGTTGCGGATCAGGCCGTAGTCGCTGCCGGGGAACGTGGAACCCTGCGACGGGCCGATGTTCCACTGCGACACCGCGCGCGTGCAGTGCCCGGCGTCGACGACGTAGTTCTGGCCGCCCTTGTTGGTGTTGAAGCCGACCGAGCAGCGGGTGCCGCCACCGGTGATGGCCTCGCCGTTGTAGATCGCGGTGTGCATTTCGCCCGCGACCCGCTCGACCCGGACCCGGTCGCCGAGCGACTCGGCGGCCTTCACCAGCGCCTCGGTGCCCTTGGCCGCGTCGGCCACGGTCAGCACGACCTGGTTGGCCTTCGGGTCGAGACCGATCGAGGTGTGCGTGACGGCGGGCAGCGCCTGCAGGGCCTCCTGCGCGGAGGTCAGCGCCGCGGCGGAGTGCTTGACCACTTTCGCCTGCGCGCCCGCCGCGGTGACCTCGTCCGCGGCGGCGCGGTCGAGCACGTTCACCACCGGCTTGGCGGCGGCGTCGAGGTACCCGTCCACGGCGCGGGCGCCGAGGGCGGCGGTCACGTTCCGCACGGTGTCGGCGCTCGCGGCCTGTGCGCGCAGCAGTTGCGTCGCGGCGGCTTCGCTGATCCCGGCTTCGGCGGCGAGGTCGGTGACCGCGGCGTGCTGCACCGTGGGCGAATAGCCCTCGATGGTGGTGGCGGTGGCGGTGGCCGGGGCGAGGAAACCGACGGCCGCGCCTGCGGCCACCATGGTGATGGCGGAGCGGGCGAACAGACGCCGCCCCGGGGAGGTTGTGCGCATACCGGAAACTCACTTTCGCGAGGGGGGACGATCCGGCGCGAGGAAGGCCGCGCCGATCACGGTGGGGTAGCCCGGGCACGGACGCCGTGGCCGGGACCGGTGATCCGGTGCGTTCCAGGGTGATTCCTGCCGAGATGCGGCAGTAGCGACTTTCGTCGTGTTCCGGGAAAAATACGTACCCCCGATCCGGCTACCGCATTGTTCACCCGCAGCGACCGGCCGCGCCTCGCCTCTCCCGGATGGCGGCGTTTCTGCCGGTGTCCCCACGGTTCCCGGCCGGTTGGCTGACCGGATGATCGACGGAGAGGACATGTTCGCGGATCTCGGGCGGTTGGTGGCCCGGCACCGGGTGAACAACGGGAAGCGCTGGGCCAACGCCGCCTGGGCACTGGTGATCGCGGCCGCCAGCGGCTGGCTGGGACTCTGGTCCCTGCTCGGCTCCGGCACCGGAAGCGGCGGCGGCCGCAGGGTGATCGGCGTGCTGCTCGGGCTCACCCTGGTCGCCGCGATCATCGCGGTGACCCAGACGGCCCGCGCCGTCCGCGGCGGGCGCGACGAGTTCGTCGAGGTGCGGGAGCACGGGCTGGTGCACGCCGGACGGCGGCGGCTCGCGGGCTGGTCGTGGGATCGGGTCACCGCGATCACGGTCAAGGGCGGCGAAGCGCGGCACGCGCTCGAACGGCACCTGGGCACCGGGTACACCTGTGTGCTCCGTTTCGCCGACGGCGAGCGGGTCCGGGTGGACGGCCTGGCCGCCGACCACACCGCGGTGGGCCGGGTCGCGCTGGCGAAATGCCCGGACGCGAAACGGCTCACCGGCGCGGAGTGGCAGCGCGAGCGCGGTGGCTGGCTGCTGGCGGGCGCCGCCGTGTGCCTCGCCGCGATCGTCGCCGGAATCCTGTACCTCGCGGGACATCCCGACACCGAGCAGCGGTACCTCGACCCGGCCACCGGGCATCCCGCCCGCCACTCCGTCCCGGGTGTCCCCGAGGCCGGGATCGCCGTGATCACGATCGGCGGCCTGCTGTGCCTGATCGCCGCGATCACCTTCGTCGGCTGCTTCGTCCGGGGCAGAAGGCTGCCCCGGTGAGCATCGACGGCGTTCCCGGTTCCCGGCACGCCGCGCGCCTGGCAGACTGCTCCCCCATGCGACACGCCGACGACGACGTCCGGACGCCCTCGCCGGAGTGGGCGGACCTCACCGGGCTCGCCAGGGAAACCGCCACGTCGCACGGCGCCTGGATCTCCCTCGCCGCCGCGCCCGGCCCGCACCGCGCCGGTCCGCTGGCGGGAATCCCCTTGGCGGTCAAGGACAACATCGACGTCGCGGGGCTCGCCACCACCGCGGGGAGCCCGCTGTTCGACGGCTACGTCGCGGAGGCAGACGCCGGGATCGTCAGCGTCCTCACCGGCGCGGGCGCCGTGGTGCTGGGGAAGACCAACCTGCACGAGCTCGCCTTCGGCGTCACCAGCGACAACGCGTGCAGCGGCCCGGTCCGTCATCCGCGGGATCCCGCGCGGTCGGCGGGCGGCTCCAGCGGCGGCAGCGCCGTCGCGGTCGCGCTCGGCGTCGTGCCGATCGGCCTCGGCACCGACACCGGCGGGTCGGTCACCGTGCCCTCGGCCTTCTGCGGGATCGTCGGGTTCCGCCCGTCCACCGGGCGCTACCCCGGCGACGGGCTGGCGAACCTGTCGCACAGCCGGGACACCGTCGGCGTCCACGCCAGGAGCGTGCGGGAAGTGCGCGCCGTCGACGCGGTGGTCACCGCGACCACCACGCCGGACGAGCCACCGCCCGTGGCGGGCCTGCGGATCGGCGTGCCGCGCGACCGCTACCGGGACGTCGATCCCTCGGTCGCCACCGCCGCCCGCGACGCGCTGGCGGCGCTGGAGGACGCGGGCGCGCGGCTCGTCGACGTCGAGGTCCGGGACGCCCTCGCGTCGGCCGCCGAACACGGCATCGAGATCGTCCGGTTCGAATGCGCGCGGCTGGTGCGGCAGCGCCTGCTGTTCACCGGATCCCCGCTCGCCACCGCGGGGTTCGGGGAAATCGCCGCGAAGATCGCCTCGCCCGACGTCCGCGCGCTGGTGGAGAGCCTGGCCTCCGCGCCGGTGACCGCGGCACGCTATGCCGCCGCGTGCGCCGCCCGCTGGCGGCTGCGCGAGGCGTACCGGGCGGCGTTCGCCGCGTCCGGGGCCGACGCGCTGCTCTGGCCCACCTGCCCCGTCGCGCCGCCACGCCTCGGCCGGAACGACACGGTCGTGCTCAACGGGCGCGCCGTGCCGCTCTTCCCCGCCGTCATCCGGAACACCGAGCCGGGCGCGGTCGCCGGGCAGCCCGCGGTGACCCTGCCCGCGCCCGTCCCGGACGGGGCGATGCCGGTCGGGATGTGCCTGGAAGGCCCGGTCTTCGGCGACGGCGAACTCCTGCGGGTCGCCGCCGCTGTGGAAGCCGTGTTCGCCGCGCGCGCCGGTCAGGGCTGAGCACGCCGCCGGAAAGCCGACAGCCCGGCCGGGGCCCGGCCCTCCGGGAAACCGTCGCGCAGGTCCTTCGGCACACCGGCGGCGAGGACGTACAGCACGGTCTCCCCGACCCCGTCGATGCCGAGCAGGGCCTCGACCTCCTCGTCGGCGAACGCGGCGGTCGTGAAGGCGCCGAGGCCGAGCGCGGTGGCAGCGAGGGCGAAGGTCTGGCCGACGTGCCCGGCGTTCAGCAGCATGACCCGGTAGGCACGGGGATCCCGGTACTTCGCGCTCACCCGGCCGACGACCGCGGTCAGGAACACCACGATCGCGGCCTCGCGGATCGCCGGCTGGCCCGCGCAGAGTTCTCCGACGGCTTCGCGGGACACCTCTTCCCGCACCAGCTCCAGCGAGTGCTCCAGCGCGTTGTAGTGGTACAGCCCGGCTTCGACCCCGGCCACCTCGAACACGGCCACATAGCATTCGGATTCCTGTCGCGCGCCGCCGTTGGCGCTGGTGCGCAAGGCGAGCGCGCCGAACTCGTCGCCGTCCACGAAGGCCACCGGCCCGAACACCGCGGCCAGCAACGTCGAGAAGATCTGGAGCGGCACGGGCCGCGCGGCGAAACTGCGATGGGTCCGCCGTCCATAAAGGACGTCGCCGAACGGCTCCCGTAACGAAACCGGCGTACGCGGCAGCACCATTCTTTCCGCGTCCGGATAGGACTTGAACAGTTCCACGGGAGCCCCGCCGGCCAGTTCCGCCCGCAGCTCGGCGGTGCTCGGCCCGTAGTTCGCGTTCTTCGTCCCGAAGTGGAACAACGCGGCCTCCGGCTCCCAGCCGCGCCAGCAGGTCATGGCCTCCTCCACTTCGGCCGCCGGCTCGCCGGAATCCAGCAAGCCGTTGTGGCACAGCGAAAGCATGGCCGCTTCGACCGTCTCGGTCTCGTACCCGGCCAGCTCGGCCACGACGTCGGCGACGCCGCACCAGTCGTCACACGCCGACAGCAGCTCCACCACGACCGGGTCCACGGCGACGGCGGTCCGGCGCCGGTAGTCGCCGACGATCAGCTCGTCGTCCCGCCAGTAGCAGAAGAGGTGCCTGGACCGGCGAAAACGCATGTGTTCCTCCGTACCGGACATCGGCTACCCGGTGACCGGGTCCGCGAGCACCCAGTTCCGGTCGCCGGCGAAACCCTCCCGCCAGCGCAGCCCCGCCGCCGCCAGCTCGGCACGCAGTTCGGCGCGTTCGATCCGCACCACGGTGAACGGCTGCTGCCACACCTGGGCGTCCAGGGTGTATTCGCACACGGCGTGGACCCGGCCGGGCGTGTCGCGCACGATGGAATGCAGCGAAATCCGCAGTCGCTCGTCCGCCTGCTCCCGCGGCGTCACGGTGTCGAACCATTCCGGCGTGAACCACTGCAGCAGCAGGACACCGTCGTCGGCCAGATGCTCCCGGCAGGTCGCCAGCAGCCGGGCCCGCAGGGGTTTCTCCGCCATGCTCAGCAGGTACGACATCAGCAACACCACCTCGAACCGCTCGCCGAGCCGCAGCTCCTCGATCGTGCCGAGAACCGTCCGCGCGCCGCGCACGTGCCGCAGCATCTCGGCGGACTGGTCGACGCCGACGACCCGGTGCCCCGCTGAGAGCAGCGCGTGGGTGACCCGCCCGGCCCCACAGCCCAGCTCCAGCACGGACGCGGGCCCTCCCGCCGCTTCGGCGACGACACCGACGTCGTCCGCCCACGGCAACCGGGCGTACAGCTCCACCGAGCAGCCGTCCGGGGTGAACGGCCCGGCTCCGGTGGGCCCGCTGTGCGGGCCGGACGAGATGGTCACAGCACGGTCGCCGGGACGGGCCAGCGGCGGAGCCGGTAAGGCAGCGTGATCGCCCAGTCGCCCAGCCGGAGCAGGAGGTCTTCCGCGCCGAGTTCCACGCAGGCCCCGGCCATCGCCGCCGGCAGCGCGCTGACCCGCCGGGGCAGGCGGCAGTACTCGAACGTCTCGGCGGTTTTCGCGTCGTCGATCATCAGCACGGACAGGTAGCCGTCCTCGCGGTGGTCGTGCACCCGCAGGAATCCGGGCCCCCGGCGGTAGTAGCACAGGCCGTAGCGGAACTTCTCCCGCCATTCGCCGACCGCGGGGTGCTCCCCGCCGTCCATCGCCGGGGGCCGTAGATGACGCAGCGGGCCGGGATCCACCGCGCCGCCGTGCTGCCAGTGCCAGTCGATCGGCGTGTCCAGCGCGGTCGCGTCCCGGACCGCCGCGATCAGCCCGGCCGCCTCCGCCGGCCGCCCGCCGTCGAAAACCCTTGTCCGGCAAGCCGGTTCCGGTGCGGCGGGCCGGGTCATGCGCCGATCGTCTCCGGCATCCGGATCGGCACGTTCCTGGTGGCGATCGCCACCCACCGGCCACCATCGACGAATACGAGGCCATGGCGCCGCTGGTCCTCGAGCCAGGCGCCGAGGACCTCGCCGTCGATCTCGAACCCCTTGGCGCGCAGGCGTTTCGCCAGCGCGGTACCGGTCTGGCACCGGTCCAGCTCCCGGTAGGCCGCCGCCTCCCAGCCGAGCAGCCGGTGGGTCCGCCGCGGCCAGCCTCGCCGGTCGTCCTCGATCTCCAGCACCGTGGGCTCGTCGACCCGGAGAAGCAGCGTCGAGGTGTGGTGTCCCGACCGCCAGGCCGCGACCGCCGCCCGCAGCGCCGCCACCACCTCGCCGGTGATGCCCTGTTCGTCGGTGTCGAAGAAGTACGCCAGCCCGCTCAGTTCGTCCTCGGGCAGGTCGTACACATGCCGGTAGAACTCCGCCGGACGACGGCGGGCGAAGCCGATCTCCGGGCGGTCGTAGTTCGGGCTGTAGCGTTCGAGGACGATCCGGTTGGCCACCGACGGCGGCTGCAGGTGGACCAGCGCGGGCAGCTGCTCGATCACCGTGAGGTAGTCCTCCGGCTGTTCGCCGGGGAACCCGTAGAGGTAGTTCCACTCGATCGTCATGTCGTTGTTCTCGCCGTCGCGGAGCAACCGGACGTTGGTGGCGCCGTCGACGCCCTTGTCCATGATCCCGAGCACCCGGCCGGACAGGTTCTCGATGCCCGGCTGGACGTTGACCACCCCGGCGGCCGCGAGCGCCGCCACCTGCTCGGTCCGCAGGTTCGACTTGATCTCGTAGTGGATGCGCAGGTCCCATCCGCTCTTTTCGACGAGCGGCAGCAGGGTGCGCACGTAGTCCATGTCCATGATGTTGTCCACCGGGACGACGTCCAGGATCCGGTGCCGCCGGACCAGATCGGCCAGTTCCTCCCAGAAGACCTCGGCCGGTTTGCTCCGGAACCGGATCGACGAACCGTTGAGACCGCAGAACGTGCACTGGTGCTTCTCGCCCCACCAGCAGCCACGGGCGCCCTCCACGACCAGCCACGGTGTGAGGTGGTCCGCGATCGGTGAGGCGTCGAAGTCGGCCTTCCACCGGTCGTAGTTCGGTGCGGGCACGGCGCCGATCCCGAGGGGTGTCCGTGACGGCGGATTGGCGACGGACCCCGTCCCCCGCCGCCAGCACACGCCGGGCAGGTCGGCCACGGGTGCCCCGGCCTCGATCCGGTCCAGCAGCCGGGGGAAGACCGCTTCGCCCTCGCCGCGGACCACGTAGTCGACGAAACCGTAGTTCCGGTGCAGGGCGTGTCCCATGGGCCCGTCGCAGTTGCCGCCGCCGAACACCACGCGCAGGTCCGGCCGGAGCCGCTTCAGCCGCCGCGCGAGCGCCAGACTGGGCACGTTCTGCATGAACGTGCTGGTGAACCCGACCACGTCCGGTCGCTGGGCCAGTACCTCGGCGGCGGCCTCGTCGATGAAGCCGTCCACCAGCGCCCGCATGCCGACCGCGGCGGAAACATCGAGACCCCGGTGCCCCGCGTAGCGTGCGAGCCGGTCGCGCGCCCAGCCGCCGTTCCCGCACAGGCTCCCGGCGAACACCCAGTCGCCGATTCCGTGAAAGACCATTTCCGAGACGGTCGTGTACTCAGCCGGCCCCAGCTCACCATTCGTCGCGGAAATCAGGTATGCCGCCCAGGCGAGATTTCCGTGGTACTCGGAAACCGGCCGGTCGGCCCCGGTCCGCCGGACGCACTCGGTGAGCAGGCCGATCGGCAGGGACGGGGTGTCCAGTGCCTGCCAGGGCATGGACACCAGGGACAGTCGCATGGCGATCAACCATTCCGCGCGTCCCGAGGCGGCGGGCCACTCCGGGACGGCCGCTTCGCTCAGCGTTCGGTGTGCGGCGGAAGAATGGCTTTCCCGGCGCGAACCTTCTGTACCTTGATCTTCTTCTTGGTGATGTTCTTCTTTTCGGACATGTCTCACTCCCCGGCACCTGGTGATATCACTCTGGTGATCTGGACATATCACACACGCCGACCGGCCCTGAACGGAAACCTTCGACGCCGCAAGCAGTGTCCCAATACGCCGTACGGGATGACAAGGAAGGTGCCTCGAATAGGCGCACCTTGCGCCGATCGGCGGCCACACCGGCCCCCTCGACGGCGCAGCCGGGCCGTCCGGCGGGTCCATCGGCGCCGGGTGGTCACCGGCGAAGGCGACCACCCGACACCGGAGTGTCCTTTGTGGATTCGGCGGCTACGCCCCGGTCGCCGGGAGGACGCGTCCGCGTACTTCGCCGAAGCCGATCCGCGTGCCTTTCGCGCCGGGCGCGGTCGCCGAGATGACGACCTCGTCGCCGTCCTCCAGGAAGGTGCGCTCCGCGCCGCCGACCAGGACCGGCTCCTTGCCGCCCCAGGTCAGCTCGATGAACGCGCCGCGCTGTGCCTTCTCCGGCCCGGAGATCGTGCCGGAGGCGTACAGGTCACCGGTCCGCGAGGACGCGCCGTTGACGGTCAGGTGGGCCAGCATCTGGGCGGGCGACCAGTACATCTCCCGGTACGGCGGCCGGGAGACCTCTTCTCCGTTCCAGGACACCGAAAGGTCGATGTCGAGGCCCCACGGTTCGCTTTCCCTCAGGTACGGCAACGGTTCGGGCACCTGTGCCGGCGTCGGGACGCGAGCGGCCTCCAGCGCGAGCAGCGGCACCACCCACGGCGAGATCGAGGTCGCGAAGCTCTTGCCGAGGAACGGGCCGAGCGGCACGTACTCCCAGGCCTGGATGTCGCGGGCCGACCAGTCGTTGACCAGCACCGCGCCGAAGACCCGCCGGGAGAATTCCGCGACGGGCACGGCCGAGCCCAGCGGCGAACCGGTGCCGACGAGGAATCCCAGCTCGGCCTCGATGTCCAGGCGCCGGGAGCCGCCGAAGCTCGGCGCGTCCTCGCCGGGCGCCTTGCGCTGACCGCTCGGGCGCACGATGTCCGTGCCGGAGACCACCACCGTCCCCGCCCGGCCGTGATAGCCGACGGGCAGGTGCTTCCAGTTGGGCAGCAACGGTTCGGCGTCCGGACGGAACAGCCTGCCGAGGTTGGAGGCGTGGTGTTCGGAGGCGTAGAAGTCGACGTAGTCGGCGACCTCGACCGGCAGGTGTGTCCGCACCCGCTCCACCGGGTGTACGGCCTCGCCGGGCACCTCGCCGGTGACCAGTTCGGTGACCCGGCGGCGGGTCTCGACCCAGAAGTCGTACCCCCGTGCCATGAACGCGTTCAGCGTGGGCCGGGCGAAGATCTCGTCGCCAAGCGCGACGGCCAGGTCGACGACGGAGTCGCCGGCCCGGACGCCCACACGTGGCTCCGCGCCGTCGGCGGAGAACACGCCGTAGGGCAGGTTTTCCGTGCCGAACAACGAATCCCGGGGAATCTCGATCCTGGTCACGCGCTCTCTTCCTCTCCCGCGGTCAGCTCGGCCGGGACCAGGCCGAGTGCCGCCAGTTCGCTGACCGGCTCGATGACGCTGCAGGTACCGAACGACCGGAACCACCCGCGCACCGAACCATCCACAGTGGACACCCGGGCGGCGACCTTCCCGCCGTCCCGCTCGGCGAGCAGGGCGACCAGATCGCGTTCGGGCGCGCCCGCCATCGCCGCCGCGGTCGCCACCAGCAGGTTCAGGAACCCGTGCTGCTCGAAGCCGGTCTCCTGGTCGGTGTTGCGGATCGCGTGGTGCAGCCCGGCGGTCGCCTTGAACGGCACCCCGGCCCCGACGACCGCGCGGATCGCCGCGGCCAGCTCGGCCTCGTCCGGGTACAGGTCGGCGCGGACGCCGCCGGTACGGAACTTGGCCTGGTGGCCGTTGTCCGCGCAGGCCGCGACGAACTCCGCGCGACGTTCGTCGCGGGGGATCTCGACGAACACGGGCACGTCGCCCGCCGGGCCCAGCGCGGCGAAGAACTCGGCGGCGGGCATTCCCTCCGGCGCCGCCACCTCGAGACCCTGGAGCCGGACGGGCAGGCCGGCGACGGCGGTCATGACGCCGGGCAGCTGCGCGGGCCCGCCGGGGGTGGTCACCGCCAGGTCGAGCGGCCCGTCGAGGAGCGCGCCCAGCCCGTCCAGCGCGGGCGCGGCCAGGATGAGGGGGCCGACCAGCTCGGCGTAGCGGGAACGCCGATGACGGGCGTGGTCGGGCACGGCCTCGGGCAGGGGTTTGAGCCCCGGTGGGAAGACGGCGGCGTCGTCGAGCAACCCGGCGAAGACGCTCATCACGTAGATCCTTTCCTCCGATGTCGTGCCGATGTAGTCAAGGTATTTACTACCTGATGGGTGCGCAAGGGCCGCGCGGTCCTCACTCCTCAGGTCCGGCCGCGGACGTCGAACTGGTCACGGTCGGTGATGAGCTTGTTCAGCAGCATCACCAGGATCCGCTGTTCGGCCTCGGTGAGCACACTCGTCCACTCGTGCTCACGCCGGTTCTGCCGCTCGAACACCTCGACCATCTCGCGCCGCCCCCGCTCGGTGAGCGTCAGCAGGACCGAGCGCCCGTCGCTCGCGCTCGGCGCCCGCTCCAGCAGCCCGTCCTCGACCAGCGGCTTGGCCAGGTTCGACACCGCCGCGCGGCTGGTGCCGGTGAGTTCGGCGGCCTTCTTCGCTTCCAGGGGCCCGGCCAGCCAGGTGACGAACAGCAGCCGGAAGGCAGGCCACGACCGGCCTCGCGGCCGGTGCACGCTGGCTTCGAGGTCGTAGGTGACGATCGTGGAGGCGCGGTTCAGGGTCAGCAGCACCTCGGTGGCGAGCTGGTGCTCGAACCCGAACTCCTCGGCGAGGCGGCGGTGGGCGAGCTCGACGAAGGACCAGAAGTCGAGCTCGCCCTCGGCCATGATCACGCCCTAACGTCCGGACAAGTAGTTAACGTCTAAACTACCTGACTCCGGGACCGGGCGCGGCCCGCGGGAGACCCTGAGGAAGGCGAGCATGACCGCGCAGACCACCAGGCAGGCGATCGGGAAGTACAACCCGACGGTCACGTTGTCGGCGGTGGCGTTCTTGCCGATCACGTACGGCCCGAAGAAGCCGCCCAGCGCCGCGATCGAGTTGATCGCGGCCAGCCCCACCGCGGTGTGCTCCTTGGACAGGATCCGCGCGGTGAGCGCCCAGTACGGCGCCAGGTAGCCGAGCACGCCGACCGCCACCAGCGACAGGCAGATCAGCGCCGCCACCGGGGTGTGCCGGAACTGGATCGCGCCGAACAACCCGATCGCGGCCAGCAGCATCATCGCGATGACGTGCCCCCGCCGCTCCCCCGTCCGGTCCGAGTTGCGGGCGACCAGCAGCATGCCGAGCGCGCCGACCACCCACGGGATGACGCCGAGAAGACCGATGTTGGTGGCCGAGTACGAGGCGTCCATCTGCTTCACGATCTGCGGCAGGAAGAAGGTGAACCCGTACAGGCCGCACGCCGCGAAGAAGTTCGCGATCGCCAGGTGCAGCACCCGCCGGTCCTTCACGATCCGCAGCTGGCCGAGGAAGGTTTCCTTCCGCTCCGGCACGTATTCCCGATCGATCTCGCCCTGCAGCCACGTCCGCTCGTCCGCAGTGAGGAACTTCGCCTTGGCGGGCGTGTTGGGCAGCAGGAACAGCACCGCGACGCCGACGAGCACCGCGGGCAGCCCCTGCAGGATGAAGACCCAGCGCCAGCCCGCCAGCCCGAACCAGTGCACCTGGTCGAGGATGACCCCGCCGGTGAGGCTGCCGAGGATCATGGCGAGGGGCTGCGCGAGCGCGAGTGTCGCGATCGCGCGGCCACGTTCCGCGCCCCGGAACCACAGCGTCAGGTACAGCAGCAGCCCGGGATACAGCCCGGCTTCGGCCACGCCGAGCACGATCCGCGCGACGTAGAGCTGCGGCACGTCCCGCACGAACCCGGTGACGGCGGTGACGATGCCCCAGCTGATCGCGATCCGGGCGAGCCACACCCGCGCGCCGACCTTCTTCATGATCATGTTGCTCGGGACCTCGAAGACCACGTAGGCGAGGAAGAAGATCGCCGACGCGGTCCCGAACACCGCGGTGGTGATCGCCAGCTCGTGCTGCATGCCGAGCTGCGCGTAGCTGATGTTGGAGCGGTCCATGTAGTTGAACACGTACAGCAGGGCGACCAGTGGCAGGACGCGTCTGGTCACCTTGCGGACGGTCCGGCGGCCGAGGTCGGTGTCCATGGTTGTCTCCTCGTCGTTGAGGTGGCGCACTGGGGGACTCATCGGGAAATCACTGCGGAAAGGCGTTCGTGGCGGCGATCCGGCCCATGGTGATCGCGTTGGCGACCGCGTTCCCGCCGCCGACGTAGCGCTCCCCCAGCACGCCCGCCCCGGCCTCGCCCGCGGCGAACAGGCCGGGAACGACGTCGCCGCGCTCGTCGCGGACGGCGGCGCGGGCGTCGATCTCCAGCCCCGCGTGCGTGCAGACCAGTTCGGCGGGCAGGGTGCGCGCGGCGTAGAACGGCGGCTCCCCGATCGGCGCCGGATGGTCGGTGACGCCCTTGTTGGCCAGGGTGCGGTGCCGCAGGAACTCGGGGTCCTCGCCGCGCGGGAGCCCGTCGTTCCACCGGCGCACGGTGGCGGTCAGCGTCCCGGCGGGAACGCCGATCAGCTCCGCGAGCCGTTCCAGGCTGTCCGCGCGGATCGTGCGTCCTTCCGTCGCCTCACGCAGGACGACGTCGGCGTCCCAGTGCGCGTAGCCCGCGGGCAGGGCGAGCCGGGCGCGCTCGTCGAAGACCATCCACACCGGACCGTCCTGCGCCTCGATGATGCCGCCGGACACGGCGTAGGAAGCGTCCTCGTCCATGAACCGGCGCCCGCGGGAGTTGACCAGGATCCGCGACTTCGGCGGAAAACCGGACTGCCAGTGGTGCAGCCGCTGGAAGTACGCGGTCGGCAACAGCAGTCCCCAGCCGTCACCGGTCACCGCCGCGCCGACCTGCTCGCCGAACCGCAGGTGATCGCCCCGGCTGCCCGGAGCGGCGACCACGAACAGGTCCTCGCCCGCGCGCAGCGCCGCCGGGTAGTACCGGGCCAGCAGCCCGGGATCCCGCGCGAACCCGCCGCTGGCCACCACGACCGCGCCCGCCCGCACCTCGACGTCGTCCGCGACGACGCCCACGGCCCGGCCGTTCGCGGAGACCAGCCGCTCCACCCGGGTGTTCGGCACGATCTCGACGCCGAGTTTCCGCGCGGCCCTCACCAGCACCTGGACGATCCCGTAGCCCTGGTCCTTCGGCACGTGCCCGCGCCACACGTCCTCGACGCCGGCCTGGCACAGCCCCGGGGTGTGCGCGTTGCCCGACACCCGCGCCGGGATCTCCACCCCGAGCCCGATCAGCCATTCCAGCGCCGGGCCGGCCTGCGCGCAGAACGCCGCCACCAGCCCGGGATTGAGCATCCAGTGGTTGAGATCCATGTAGTGCTGGAAGAACTTCTCCGGCGAGTCCTCGACGCCGAGTCCCGCCTGCACGCTGGTGCCCGCCGCGGTGAACATCCCCGCGGACAGCTGGGTCGACCCGCCGAGCTCCGGTTCGGACTCGAACAGCAGGACCTTCGCACCCCGTTCGGCGGCGGTGACCGCGGCGGCCAGCCCGGCTCCCCCGCCACCGACCACGATGACGTCGTACTCGTTCACAGTTCCCCTCCCGCGTCGGCGAGGATGCGGTGGTACAGGCCGTTCGAGACGAGCCCTCCGTCCACAGTGACCTCACTGCCGGTCATGTAGCTGGATCGGTCCGAGAGCAGGAAGAGCACGGCCTCGGTGACCTCCTCGGGACGTGCCGTCCGCCCGGCGGGGACGCTGGCGACCGCGGCGCCGACGAAGGCGTCCGATCCGGCCAGCAGCCCGGTGTCCACCAGTCCGGGATGGACGGAGTTGACCCGGATCCCCCACTTGGCGAAGTTGCCCGCGGCGGATTTCGACAGTCCGGTCAGTCCCCATTTGCTCGCCGAATACGCGGGCGAGAAGTAGCCGATCTGACCGGAGATCGAGGAGATGTTGACGATGGAGCCGCCGCCCGCGTCCCGCATCGGCTCCGCCACGGCCCGCATGCCGTGGAACGGGCCGGACAGGTTGACCCGCAGCACCCGCCCCCAGATTTCGCCGGTGGTGTCGAGGAATTCGAGCCGCCGGGAAATGCCCGCGTTGTTCACCAGCCCGCCGAGTGTGCCGTGCGCGGCGAGGATCTCGGCCACCACCCGGGCCCAGTCCTCCGGCTCGCCGACGTCGAGCCGGTGCGCGGACGCGGACCCGCCCGCCGCGACGATCCCGGCGGTCACCCCGGTGACGTCCGCGAGGTCGGCGAGGCAGACGTGCACACCACGGGCCGCGAGCGCGCGGGCGTGCGCGGCGCCCATGCCCGCGGCCGCGCCGGTGACCAGCACGACGTCCGGGTACTCGCCCTCAGACATGCCGGGAGCCGCCGTCGACGGCGATGCTGTGCCCGGTCACGTACCGCGCGCTGTCCGAGAGCAGGAACAGCAGCGGGCCGACGACCTCCTCCGGCGAGCCGATCCGGTGCAGCGGCACCACGTCCAGCGCGTGCTGGAGCGCGACCGGGTCCTCCTTCACCCAGCGGGTCATCTCGGTGTCGACGTAGCCGGGCGCGAGGGCGTTGACCCGGATGCCCTTGTCCCCGAACTCCACGGCCAGCGACTCGGTCAGGTGCGCGACGGCGGCCTTGGAGGTGCAGTAGGCACCGCGGCCCCGGCGCACCCGCAGCGCGGAGACCGAGGACATGTTCACGATCGCGCCGCCCGGCTCCAGATGTCGCGCGGCGGCCTGCGCGCCGAACAGCACACCCTCCACATTGACCGCAAGGGTCGCGCCGATCTGGTCGGCGGTGATCTCGTCCGCGAGCGCGAACGGGAAGATTCCCGCGTTGTTGACCCAGAAATCGAGGCGCCCGAACTCCTCGAGTGCCCGCTGCGCCACCGCCTCGTGGTCGTCCGGCTTGGTGACGTCGGCGCGGATCGCGACCACGCGGCCGGGTTTCTCGTGCACCGCGCCGGCGACCAGCTCACGGGTGAGCTCACCGGCGGTGGCCGTCATCTTCGCTTCGTCGATGTCGGCGCCGACGACGTGGACGCCGCGCGTGGCCAGTGCCGCGGTGAACCGGGCGCCCATCCCCTGTGCCGCACCGGTGACCACGGCGACCTTGCCGGGGAACTCCGGGTAGACCGCCGTCATCGGCTCGTGCCGCGTGCGTCCGCTTTCGCTCATTCGCTGCTCTCCTGTTCGTCGTCCCGGCGCACGGTGCGGCGGCGGATCCGCGCCCCGTCGCCGAGGACCAGTTCGTCGGTGATCGTGGTCTGCCGGACCAGCCGCGACGGGCCGCCCGCCGGGGTGGCCACGATCTGCAGGTAGGCGTGCGCCGTGGCGGTGCCCGGCCCGGTGGGCACCACGAAGACGTTCGTGACGACGTGCCGGACCACCTCCCGGCTTTCCCGGCCGGCCGCGAAGAACCGCTCGGCGAACCGGGTCAGCTCCGCGGTGCCCGCCACGGGCGCCGGATAGCTCGGCGAGTGGAACTCCCCGTCCGCGGTGAACGTGCCCGCCCACGCGCGGGCGTGACCGTTGTCGATGAAGTGGCTCTGCGCCCCGTAAAGCTGGTGGACGCGGGCGAGCGTCTCGGGGCTGACGTCGACGACGACTTCGGGTGGCACGGCTTACCTCCGCGGCTTGCACGTCTCGGTGAACGTGCTATTATCGCACGCATCGTGCGAACTGCGGAAACACTAGGTCGGGCTCCGCGGCCCCGTCAAGAGGAGTCCCATGTCCGAAAACCCCGTCCAGCTCGACTCGGGCATGTCGAAAACCCTCCACAACGGACTGGAGATCCTCGAACTGCTCGTGACGCACCCACGGGGACTGACCCTCACCGAGATCGCCGAGGAGATCGGCGTCCACCGCACCGTCGCCCACCGGCTGGTGCGCACGCTCGAAGCGCACCGGCTCTGCCGCCGCGACCGGTTCAAGCGCATCTCGCTCGGCAACGGGCTGGTGCGCCTTGCCGAGCCGGTCGAGCAGGACCTGCGCACCCTGGCCCGGCCGATCCTGGAGGAATTGACCGAACTCACCCAGGCCACCGCGCACCTGGTGGTCCGGGAGAACGAGCGGCAGGTGCGGATGCTGATGATCGTCGAACCGCGCCAGGCGCGGATGCACGTCAGTTTCCGCCCGGGACAGGTGGACCCCATCGACCGCGGCTCGGCCGGGCTGGCGATGCTCGCCGCCGCCCCGGCGGCACCGGACGAGCGGGCCGAGATCACCCGGGCGCGCGGCCGGGGATTCGCCGTGTCCTACGGCGAAATCGCGCCCTCGGTGATCGGTGTCTCCGCGACGGTCCCGGACCGCGACCCGGCCGGGGGCGTCAGCATCGGCCTGTCCCTGTTCGAGGCCCCGGACGAGGACCGGCTCGGCCACGCCGTGGTCGACGCCGCGCGACGGCTGGGCCAGCTGCTGCGCTGACCGTCGAACCTTCAGGCGAAGTCGAGCGCGTAACTGGTCGCCCGGCCGTCCCGGGACGCCAGCACAAGCTCGATCTCCCCGGCCGAATCGGTGAGCCGCTTGACCGTGATGGTCAGCTCACGTTCGCGCAGCACGGCCTTCCCGTCACTGCTCGCCTGGACGTGGACGACACCGGCCGACAACGGGACCCGGCCGTTCCGCTGCCCGAAGCTCACCTCGTAGCTGCTAGTCGGCCCGCCGTCCACGGTGACCGCGATGCCGACACAGCCGCGATCATCGGGCCGTCGCACCGTGACCCGCGCCGCGCCGTCCTCGACGACGACCTGATCCGCCCTCCGGACCTCGGCCGCCAGTTCGTCCAGCGCGGCGAGCACCTCCCTCGGCGACCCGAGCAGCCGGGAATTCCTTTCCAGGAATGCGAGATCGCGCTGGGAGAGGTTCCGGGAGACGATGGCGCCGTCGACCTTCAGCAGGAACACCGAACCGGCCTGGATACAGGCGTTCCGCTCCGAGCCGAGCGCGGTGATCAGCTTCGCTACCGCGTCGGCCCGCGCGGCGTCGATCTCCGCCTGTGGCTTGTGCAGGACCGGCATCTCGATCGCACGCTCCAGCCGGGTCATGACATCCGCCATCTCGGCCGAGGTCAGCGCCTTCTTGGTGCGTCCCAGCATCACCTTGAACCACGACCCGATGACCGGCGGCCGCTCGTCGGTGACCTCGATCCCGAACACGTCCAGCACCGCCAGCGTCGCCCGGTGCACCTCGCCCGCGTTCGTCCCGGGCTCCAGGTAGATCGACACCGGCACTGGGCGAACGGCGGCGGGTTCGACCGGCATCGGCTGTTGGACCAGGTGCGGCCCCGCAGCCCTGGCCGCCGCGTAGCGGCGGTCCAGCTCCAGCACCGCGGCCCGCTGCGACACCGGCGCCGGGGACCCGGTCACCGCGCGACTCGCGACCCGCGCGAGGAACCGTTCGATCTCCCGCCGATCGAACGAGGGCGAATCGCCGTCACGCCACAACCGGACGGCCGCCTCGATGCCGCCGGTCAGCATCCCGCCGAAGAGGACACGTTCCTCCTCGCCGAGCGACTCGACGGTGGCCACCGCGTCGACGACAAGGTCGGCGACTTCGCGCTCGACCCGGCCGAGTATCTCCTGTACCGCGGTGTCCCCGCGCAGCCCGGAATCGAGGAGAAGCTGCCCTGCCGTGTCGTTCCCGGTGACGAAATCGAGGTAGGCGCGCACCGCCGCGCGCACCCGATCCTCCGCGCCGCTCGTCACGTCCTCCAGCGCCGCCACGACAGCCTGGACCAGGTGGTCACCGAGTACCTCCAGCAGGGCCGTGTACAGCTCAAGCTTCCCCGGGAAGTGCTGGTACAGGACCGGCTTGCCGACACCGGCCTCATCGGCGACGTCGCCCATCGCCGCAGCGTGGTAGCCACTAGCCAGGAACACCCGCCGCGCGGCGGCCAGGATCTGAGCGCGCCGTTCCGCGCGCGGCATTCGTGTGCCACGGCCCCATCGCTGTGTTTCCGTTTCGGTCTGGTCGCGGGAACTCACGATCGCTCACCTTCCGCCGGGACGGCATCGGCGTGCATTCTCCCGCGCGACCGGATCGAGCGCCATCACCGGACCGGTACGGCCGGGACCGTGGTTCAGTCCCCATTGACAACGAGGAATTCGTCGCGGATCTCGCTGCTGGTGTGCGGATTCCACAGTGCGTGCAGCGGCGCGTACGCGGGAGGCCGCAGTTCGAGCACGCGCACCCGGCCGTCCGCGGCGGTCCCCGGCTCGGCCGTCACGAAGGCGACGTCACGGGTACCGAGCACGGCGGTGACCGGCGGGGTACCCTGGATCGGGTTCCGGACGGCGCGGGGCTCGAATCCGGCGCGGCGGCAGAGATCGAGCAGCAGGTCCGTGTAGCCGGACCGGCCCGGTGTGCCCCATACGACGATCCGCTCGGCGGCGAGGTCGGCCGGTTCCAGGTGGGCACGGGTGGCGAGCGGGTGATCGGCGGCGACGGCGATCGCCAGCCGGTGCCGGTCCAGTGTGGTGCGGGTGAGCCCGTGCGGCGGGCGGATTCCCCGGCACAGCCCCAGTTCCAGGTCACCGCGGACGAGTTCCTCGACGAGCACGTCCGGGTACCGCGGATACGCCTCGGTGCGTAGGTCCGCCACGTCGGCGTGCACCGCCCGCAGCAGGGCGGTGACCTCCTCACCGGTCACCGCGGGGGTGTGCCCGATCCGCAGCGTTTCGGCCTCGCCGCGGCCGATCCGCCGGGCCCGCAGGAGCGCGGAACGCGCGAGGCCGTGCAGCACCTTCGCGTCCTCGATCAGCGCGAGCCCGGCGGGCAGCGCGGTGACGCCGGTGGCGTCCCGAGCCAGCAACGGCACGCCCACCTCGCGTTCCAGCGTGCGGATCGACGTGCTGAGCGCCTGCTGGGACAGGTGCAGGCGCGCGGCGGCGCGGGTGAAGCTGCCCTCCTCCGCGACGGCGATCAGCTGGTCCAGCTTGCGCAGGTCCACTCCCACCGTCCCCCTCCCACGGCGGCCAGCCGGGACGTCGCGGACACCGGTTTCAGGCCTGCCCGGTGTCGAACCGGGTGATCCGGCCGTCCCGCACGGTGAACCGCCAGCGGGTACGCATCGCCCCCCACGTCGAGTTCGTGAACGTCGCGACCAGTTCCCGTCCACCGTCCTCTTCGGACTCGACGGCCATCCGCCCGTCCGCCGAGAAGATCTCCTTGTCCACCCACGCCGCGAGATCCCGGTCCGTGCCGTCGTCGGACATGGTCGCGTCGCCCGCCAGCAGGGCGTCGAACGCGGCCCGGTCCCCGGCGTTGATCGCGGCCACGAAGTCCCGGACGACCGGGTCGGTCGGTTGCTGCGCCATCTTCTGCTCCTTCTCGTGTGCCCGGCGGCCCCGTCGATCATCACCCATCCGGCGTCGCCCGGCGTGGTCAGCGGGTGGTGTAGCCGCCGTTGGCGAAGATGGTCTGCCCGGTGATCCACCATCCGTCGGTCGCCAGGAACCGGACCAGCGGCACGATGTCCTCGATCTTCGTCAGCTGGTCGCCCAGCGCCTGGGACTTGTGGAACTCCACCCGTTCGGGGGTCTCCTGCGGATAGAAGAACGGGGTGTCCATCGGACCGGGCGCGACGTTGGTGACCGAGATCCCGCGGGCGGCGAACTCCTTGGAGGCCGCGCGGGTGAAGTGTTCCAGCGGCGCCTTGCCCCCGGCGTAGGTGGAGTAGCCGTCGGTGTAGGCGGCGAGCAGCGAGGTGACCAGGCTGACGATCTTCCCGTGGTCGTTGAGCCTGCGACCGGCCTCCTGGAGGAAGAAGTACGCCGCCTTGGCGTTGACCGCCAGCATCGTGTCGTACTCGGCCTCGGTGGTCTCCAGGATCGGCTTGCGCAGCACCATCCCGGTGGTGTTCACCGCGACGTCGGCGCCGCCGAACTCGTCGACCGCGACGTCGAACAGCCGCCGCACCTCGCCGACCCTGGTCAGGTCCGCCTGCACGGTGACCGCGCGCGAACCCGCCGCGCGCACCGCGTCCGCGGTCTTCTCGGCGTCCGCCTGGGACCCGTCACCGTGGTAGTGGATCACGATCTTCGCGCCGGCGTCCGCGAACGTGGTGCTGATCAGCCCGCCCAGGTTCTTCGCGCCCCCGGCGATCACCGCGACCTTGTCCCGCAGCGTGTGTCCGGTCATCGATGCACTCCTCTTTTCGCCTTCACCCGAACGCTTTCCGGGCCTGTCACCACGCTAAGCAGCCGCACGGACCGCGGGGAAACACAAAGATCGGGTGCCCCGACAACCTCGGTGGATACCACCAGGCCAAGGCCGTTCGACGGGTCCGCGAAAGCCCCCTTCCCTGCCTTGAGCGCCGTGAAGGGGGCCTTCACGGCGCTTCGTTGGCGGGCGGCGGTGCCGAGGGACGCCTTCGGTGCGCTCGATGCACCGAGGGACGCCCTTGGCGCATCCAACGCATCCAGGGCGTCCCTCGGACCCGCCCCTTCTGGGCTGTACCTACTAGTATGTATACTGCTCGCATGGACACGAGGGAACGGCTCATCGAGAGCACCCGTGAACTGCTGTGGGAACGCGGATACGTGGGCACCAGCCCGAAGGCGATCCAGGAGCGGTCCGGCGCCGGGCAGGGCAGCATGTACCACCACTTCCAGGGCAAACCCGAGCTGGCACTGGCCGCGATCGACCGCAGCGCGGCGGATCTGCGGGCCAGGGCGGAGGCCGAACTCGGTGGCACCGGCCCGGTGACCGCCCGGATCGGCGCGTACCTGCGGCGGGAACGGGACGCGCTGAAGGGCTGTCCGGTCGGGCGGCTCACCCAGGACCCCGACGTCATGGCCGACCCCGGACTGCGCCGCCCGGTCGAGCAGACCTTCGCCTGGCTCACCGACCGGCTGGCCGGGCTGCTGGCGGAGGGCCGGGAGAACGGCGAATTCGACGCCGGGCTCGACCCGGTCGCCACCGCCACCGCGCTCGTCGCCGTGCTCCAGGGCGGTTACGTGCTGGCCCGCGCCGCCGGTTCCGCCGCGGTGTACGAGCGCGCCGTCGACGGTGCGCTCGGCCTGCTCACCCGCTGACCCTTTTCCCCTTCACCCCAAGGAGAACAGCCATGCCCTTCGTCCGGATCGACGCGCTCCACGCGGACGCCGCCCGGCTCGACGCGCTCGGCCGCGCCGTGCACGAAGCACTGATGGAGACCATCGGCATCCCCGCCGACGACCGGTTCCAGGTCCTCACCGGCCACGACGGCGTCCGCGGCACGCTGCGGTACGACGACTACCTCGGCCAGGCCCACGACGAGGGCATCGTGTACGTCGCGATCACGATGCGGGCCGGGCGGACCCCGGAGCAGAAGCAGGCGCTGTACCGGCGAATCGCCGAACTCGCCCACCACTACGCCGGGACCGAGCCGCGCAACGTGGTCGTCACCCTCACCGAGAACGCGTCGATCGACTGGTCCTTCGGCGGCGGCGTGGCCCAGTACGCCTGACGCCCCGCCGGGGCGCCGCCGCGTCCGGGGTGGCCCCGGCGATCGGGATGACGACCCCGGGTCAGCTCAGCCACTGGTAGCCGGACGGGCGGGCCGGCGGCATGTTCCCCGCGGCCACCATCTTGAACACCGTCACGACGTTCACCTCCGCGCGCGGGTCGGCGAGCATCGTCAGCACCCTGCTGACACACGGATAGACGAGCTGCTCGTCCGGCGTGGTGACGGCGTAGCCCTCCCACACGCCGTCGGTGACGTACCGCCACCGCCACCCGAACTGGAGCCGCCACTGCTCGCCGAGCAGGAATCCGAGTTCGGTGGCCTCGGCGACGGCCTCCTCCGGAGTGAGGTCGGCGAGGCGCCGCCGGGTGATCCGCCTGGCGATCGCGCGCACGACACGCCGGGGCCGGGTCCGGCGCCGGATCCCGAGTTCGGCGCGCGCGTAGGCGGCCTTCCTGGCGATCTCGTCCCGTTCCGGCTCGGTCGGTACCCGTGCCCCAGCCATCGCGGCCCCCGGTTCAGCCCGTCATCGTCGACGACTCCCGGGATACCACATGGCGGTCCCGAACACGAGGGCGCCGGGCAAGATCCTCCCCGGGAAGCACCGCGTCCCGCTCCGCCGGGACGGCCCGGCGGCGGGCCGTCCGCGTCGTCGGCGGCGGCGCGGGCCCCCGGGGCGCACCGCTTCCGGAAGGAGTGTCGCCCTTCGAAAACCTCGTCCGTCCTTTATGGACCCGTCCTTCGAAACCGTTGCGGACACGGGAAAAGCGCGGACGACGCCGTCCGCGCCGGGGATCCGGTCACGGACGGCGCCGCCGTCACGCGGTGGTGCTCAGCGGTACACGCGCACGCCGTCGTTCACCGACGCGAACCCGTTGGCGAAGTTCTCGTCGACCTGCGCGCGCTCACGCGCGTCGGGTATCGCGTTCTTGCAGGAGATCCCGGGCCCGTGTCCCGACATCAGCTCGGAGCAGGGGCCGGTGTAGTGATCGGGAAGACCGAGGTTGTGCCCGATCTCGTGGGCCAGGATCCGGGTGGGATCGTTGCCCTCGGCCACCTGCTGGGTGTCGATGTAGATGTCGCCCCTGCCGTGCCCGTCGGTCTGCGTGTACGAACCACCGCCGGTCACCTCGTGGATCAGGATCGTGGCGGCGCCGCCCGCGTCGAGGTGCACGTTGTGCACCGCGCCGTTCCAGTTGGCCGCCGCCTGGGTGGCCTCGGCCTGGTAGTCGGGCGCGTCCGAGGCGTCGTAGTACAGGTCGACCACCAGCGGCGACGCTTCGGCGGCGGTGGCGACCTGGACGCCGGTCAGCGGGAGCAGTACGGCCGCGATCCCGGTGGCCGCGTAGGCGAGACGGCGGTTCATCGCGTGCCTCCGTCCAGGCGCCCGATCTGCCCGTCGATCCACGAACGGTACTGCGCGATGCCGGTGTAGAGCGTGCTGGTCGCGCACTCGCCGCCGTTGTCGCCCGGCCCGTGGGTCTCGCCCACGAGCGTCCAGCTGCCACCGGAACCGACGATGGCCGGACCACCGGAGTCGCCGTGGCAGGCCGAATGCGCGTAGTCGCCGGAGATGCAGACGTCCTCGGCGCCGCCGCCACCCTCGGCACAGGCACCGCTGTCGAGCACGGACAGGTCGATCTCCTGCAGGGTCTGCGGGGTCTGGCAGCTGGGCCAGCTCAGGCAGCCCCAGCCGAGCAGCCGCGCGCTCGTGCCCGGCGCCGGGTTGCTGTCGGCCATCCGGATCGGAGCCGACTGGGCCGGCTGCGACAGGTGCATCAGCGTCAGGTCGGTACCCGGGTTCGTGGTGACGTTGTCGATCGTCCCGACCTCACCACCGGAGTCGTGCTGGGTGGAGCCGATCCGGCCCTGGTAAGCGTTTCCACAGTGGTGGGCGGTCACGATCCATTGGGGCGCGACGAGACTGCCACCACAGCCGTTGTCCAGCGCCACCATGAACGAATACGTCTCGGTGGCGTCGCCGCCACCGATAATGGACGGCTGGGCGGTGCCCGGCGGCGGGGCCGCGGACGCCGGCACGGCGAGTGCGAACACGACGGCGCACGCGCCGAGCGCGGCCAACAGGATTCTGCGCACAGCAATTCCCTCCATACGTAATCAAGTGCCCTAAACGGACATTGGACACAAGCGAGGCAGCCACGCACCGGACGTTCGTTCAGGTGCTGTTCACATGTCCGGCGGCCACAGGATTGCAGGGTTCGAAAAACCCGGACACCTTCGAACGGAGGGAATTAACCGACCATGTCCGGGGCGGTGCACCGGGAGATCTCCGGTGTCCACAGGGCATCCGTGCGCGACTACCCGGGCCGCGGCGAATCCGCTACGCTCGCGCGCCCGGGATTCTCATCGCTACCCGACGCCCGTCCATTCCGGAATTCCCGGCGAATTTTCCGTCGGGTACCGTGAATTGCCGGAACCCCGGAACAGTGTCCGGCCATCCACGCAGGAAATACGGAAATCACGAGCCCGGCCGGGGAGAGGAACACGAAGACCGCCGGGATCGACGATACCCGGGACACATCACCGGGAGAACGCGATCGCGGCGATCACCCAGAGTGGCCGGTCGCCCGGCGAAGGTCCACCTCGCGTCCTTTGTGGACACGGAGAGGTACGTCAGGCGCCGTCCGGCCCGCGGTGGTGCTCGTCGAACTCCCGCCCCGCCGAGCGCTGCGTCCGCACGCGGAGCAGCCGTTCCTTCTCCGCGGAGTCCTCCTCGTTGAGGCCCAGTTCGACCGCGCGCCGGATCTGCTCCCGGTTGTCACGTACGACCGCCGAGAAGAAGTCGTCGATCCTCGGGTCCAGCAGTACCTCGAGGACGACGCGGAACGACGCGTCCACCGCGCTGCGCACGATCTCGTCGTGGAAGGGAAGCCGCCGCAGCTTGCCCAGCTGCCGGTCCTCGCTCAGCTTCTCGCGGATGATGGCCTGCAACTCGGCCCGGTTCTCACTGAGCGATTTCGCGAGGTTCTCCGGGTAGTTCCCGGTTTCCAGCACCTTGACCACCTCGTCGAGCACGGCGATGGTGACGGGCTTCTTGATGGCCTGCACGATCGGCTCCGACAGCTTGTCCACGAACCGGTAGGTGAACTGCTCGCCCACCGCGCGGTCGGCCGCCCGGCCGACGCGGACCAGCAGCAGCACGACGCCGACGAAGTGGTGCGAGGCCATCACCGGGTGCGCCACCGGGATCATCGCGAACAGCTCGTACCAGTTGCGGACCAGGAACCGCACGTCCCAGCGGCGCTTGCGCCAGCGCCACAGGAACTCCAGGAAGAACACCGCGCACACGCCGCAGTCGACGTAGAAGACCACCATGCCCGCGTCGCGCGAGGGCGGGCTGAGCAGCATGAAGCCCAGCAGGCCGACCGACACCACCGAGAGCGCGAACATCACCCAGTCGTCGGCGTGCACGTTCCCCGGGAGGATCCCGCTGTTGAGTTCCGGCTGCGCCCCGCCGCGCACACCGGGTTCACGGGTGGTAGCCATACCGAACGTCTCCATCACTCGCGCCCTCGACCGCTGACGTCGCCGGACGTCACTGACCGCGGTCGATCATGGCACGAGCCGGCGCCACGCCGGTCCGACCCGCCGGTCACCGTGACCGGGTCTTGCCCTTTCCCTCTCCCCCCGGTGCCCGCTCACGCCGGATTCCGGGGTGCTGCGGAAGGATGTCGATGCCATGTTCCCGCCGGTAGACGAGATCGCAGTCCCAGCACTGCGTGGGCGCCCCGCGCGCGGCGTGCTCACGCGGGCGCTCGAACTCGGCGTCCGCGGTGACCCCGCAGAGCATCGTGATCTTCTCGCCGGGCAGGGGGACGCTGGTCAGCCGGGCTCGATGCCACCGGCCGTCGACGACCGGGTGGACGGCGTCGAGGTTGAGATAGATCAGCGCGCTCATCGGACGGCTTCACCGCCCGGCTTTCTTCGTGTCGGCATAGGTGCAACTCTGGCGCAGAGTGATGGGCGTAAACACCGCCTGTGACCATCAATTGACGCGGTGCCGGAAAGTGATCTGTGCGCCGGAGGCATAGACCACCCGATCGGGTTCGTCCGGCGGTAGCCTCGGCGGTGTGGATCTCCTGCCGTTCGACGAGTACGTCCGTTCGCTGAACCGGAAGCGGATGTCCGCGGGAGTCCTCTACTACGACCACGCGGACCGCGTGCTGCTGGTCGAGCCGTCCTACAAGCCGCACTGGGACATTCCCGGCGGCGCGTGCGAGGCGGGCGAACCACCGTGGCGGACGGCCGCCCGCGAGGTCGGCGAGGAACTGGGCATCACCACCACACCGGGTGATCTGCTGGTGATCGACTACCTGCCCACGAACGACCGGTTTCCGGAAGGTCTCGCTTTCATCTTCGACGGCGGCACCATTTCCGGCGACGAGGTCAAAGCACTCGAAATCACCGATCCGGAAATAGTGTCCGCGGAGCTGGTTTCCCTGGAGGATGCCGCCACTCGGCTCAAACCGTCACTCGCCCGACGGCTGGCCATCGCGCTCGAAGCGGCCCACACTCGAACCTTGGCCATCTGTGACAACGGGGTGCGCGCGCGGCGATAGGCCGCTCCCCCGCCGCGTACGGCCGGAGGAGAAAATGACGACCACCGCTCCGCTGGCGGAAAACCTCGCCCGTTTCCGCAAGGCGAGGGATATGTCGCAGGAACAGCTGGCGGAGGCGGCGTCGGTCGGCGTCGACACGGTGGCACGGATCGAACAGGGCACCCGCAAGACGAGCAGACCGGCCACCCTGCGCAAGCTCGCCGCCGCGCTGGGCGTGTCGGTGGACGCGCTGCTGGGCAACCGCACCGCGCCGCACGCCCGCGACGTCGACCTCACCTCGCTCCGGCGCTCGATCAACGCCGATTCCCACATCCCCGGGCTCGACGACTTCGCCGACACCAGGGAACTGCTCCCGCTGCCCGAGCTGACCGCGAGCGCGCACGCGGCATGGCGCGCCTACGTCGACGGGCTGCACGCGCAGTTGCTGCACGCGCTGCCCGCGGTGCTGACCGACGCCCGCCGCGTCGTGCGCGACACCGCCGACGAGGAGCGGGCCGGGGCGCACCGTGTGCTTTCGACCGCCTACCGGCTGGGCGCGGGGATCGCGGGCAGGCTCGGCTACGACGACCTCGCCTACGCGGCGGCGGCCAGGGCCGTCACCGCGGCGCGGGAATCCGACGCGCCCGACATCGAAACCGCGATCTCGTTGCGGTATCTCGCGTGGACGCTGGTCCGCCAGGGCCGCGCGGACGACGCCGAGCAGGTGGCCACCACCGCCGCCGCGCGGATCGAGCCCCGCATGCTCGACCGTGATCCGGCGCGGACGGGCGTGTTCGGCAACCTGCTGTTCAACGCGGCGACCGCGGCGCTCACCGCGGGCTCGTCCCGCCGCGCCGAGGACCTGCTGATGACCGCGAACGCCGCCGCCCTGCGTGCCAGGGAGAACACCGCGACGGAGGCGGCGATCTTCGGCCCCCGGGTGGCCGCGCTGCACCGCGTCGACTGCGCGGTCCGCTCCGGGGACCCCGAGGAGGCGCTCCACCTCGCCGACGCCGTGCCCGGCACCACCGGGGACGTGCCCGCGTTCTGGGAGGCCGGGCACCGGTTGTTCCTCGCCGCGGCCGCCACCGAGCTGCACCTGGACCGGGAGGCGGTCGGCTGGCTCGCCGAGGCACGGCACCTCGCGCCCGACTGGGTCCGCTACCAGCCACTCGGCGCGGGCACGCTGCGCCGGCTTCTCGACCGGGCGCCGCGGCGGCGCGGCCCCGCCTACGCCGCGCTGGCCGCGCACTACGGCGTCATCACGCCGGATTCCGCCGTGTCCTGAGCGACTTCGTACGTCCACTGTGGACGCACGGCTTCCGCTCGACGAGCCGGGTGGCGGCCGCGGCCGAACGGGGGACGACCCGTGCGCTGTGCCAGCCCCTCGGCACGGTGCCGGACAGCAGTGCCGCGCGCGTCCTGGCCGCCCGCCGGACGTGCCGCGCGAAGGACCGTTCCCGGATGAGGCGGCCACGGCTGCGCTGCCCGGCCAGCGCCTCGTCGGCGGTGGCGTCGAGCCAGAGCATCCGGACCCGCCTGCCGGTCAGCCTGCCGAGCGCGGCCAGCAGCGCCCGCGTCGACGCCCTGGTGGCCGGTTCGTGCACGACGACCGGACCTTCGGCCGCCACCGCCCTGCCGACGATCCTCGCCCGGTGTCCCGCGTGCACCAGCGGCCGGTACCAGCGGTAGGCCACCGCCCCCGGCAGCACCTCCCGCATCCGCGCGCGGACCTGGTCGGAGTCGAGCACCGGTATCCCGTCCGCGGCGTGCCGCAGCATCGTGGTCTTGCCGGCACCGGGCAGCCCGGCCACGACGAGCAGGTCACGGCCGTCCAGTTCGATCGTGGTCGGCTCACCCATGCCTCCCCAACGCGCGACGAAAAGTAAAGGTTCCTTTACCGCGCGGTGCTCAGAGGAAGCTGACGTTCTGCGCCAGGGTGAGCCCGCCCGAGTAGTTCACCGTGGTGGTCGCCCGGCGCATGTAGGCGCGCCAGGCGTCGGACCCGGACTCGCGGCCACCGCCGGTCTCCTTCTCCCCGCCGAAGGCGCCGCCGATCTCCGCGCCCGAGGTCCCGATGTTGACGTTCGCGATCCCGCAGTCGGAGCCGTCCGGGGCCAGGAACCGCTCCGCCTCCTGCTGGTCCCGGGTGAAGATCGAGGACGACAGCCCGTGCGGGACGTCGTTGTGCAGCGAGATCGCCTCTTCGAACGTGTCGTAGGTCAGGACGTACAGGATCGGCGCGAAGGTCTCCTCGCGGACGACGCCGGTCTGGCCCGGCATCCGCACGATCGCGGGTTCGGCGTAGGCGGCACCCGGCGCGACGTCCGCCAGCCGCCGCCCGCCACCGGCGAGCACCTCGCCGCCTTCGGCGCGGGCGCGGGAAAGCGCGTCGCGCATCCGTTCGTACGCCTCGACGGAGATGAGCGGCCCGACGAGGGTGGTTTCGTCGAACGGGTCCCCGATGGGCAGCTTCCGATACGCCGTGGTCAGCCGGTCCACCAGGTCCCCGGCGATGTCGCGGTGCGCGATCAGCCTGCGCAGCGTCGTGCAGCGCTGTCCCGCGGTACCCGCGGCGGCGAAGACCACGCCGTGGGTCACGAGATCGAGATCCGCCGACGGCGCGACGACGGTCGCGTTGTTCCCGCCCAGCTCCAGCAGCGAGCGCCCGAAGCGCGCCGCGACCCTCGGCCCGACCTCCCGCCCCATCCGCGTCGACCCGGTGGCGCTGACCAGCGCGACCCGCGGATCGTCGACGAGCCGCTCGCCGAGGTCGCGACCGCCCAGCAGCAGCCGGTGCACGTCCCGGGGCTCGCCGGTGTCCTCGGCGGCGCGCTCCAGCAGCGCACTCGCGGCCAGCGAGATCAGCGGGGTCGCCTCGGCGGGTTTCCACACCACGGTGTCCCCGCAGACCAGGGCGATCGCGGTGTTCCACGACCACACCGCGGCGGGGAAGTTGAAGGCCGAGATCACGCCGACGACACCGAGCGGATGCCAGGTCTCGGCGAGCCGGTGACCGGGCCGTTCCGACGCGATGGTCCTGCCGTAGAGCTGCCGGGACAGCCCGACCGCGAAATCGCAGATGTCGATCATCTCCTGGATCTCGCCGAGCGCCTCGGACCGGATCTTGCCCGCCTCGATCGTGACCAGGTCGGCCAGATCGCCCCGGTGCTCGCGCAGCAGCTCACCCAGCCGCCGGACCAGCTCGCCCCGCGCCGGGGCCGGGGTCAGCCGCCACGTCCGGAACGCCCCGGCCGCCGCCGCGACGGCGGCTTCGGCCTCCTCGGCGCCGGTCGCCGCGAGCTCGACCAAGACCTCGCCGGTGATCGGCGTGCGCGCGGCGAGACCGTCCCCTTCCGGGAGGGTCACGCCGGCCCCGCCCAGCGCGGCGCGCGCCCGGTCCCGCAGTGCGGCGGTCTCCGGCAAGGTCGTGTCGGCCATGGGTTTCCTTCCCTCGGGGGTTCCGGATTCAGACGATATGGGCTTCGGGCCGGGGCCGCGCGTCCCCGGCGAACCGCGCCGCGCTCAGCGGCCCGACGTCCAGGAACGGCTCCCGGCCGAGGTACAGATCGCGCACCACCTCGCCGATCGCCGGCGCCTGGAGGAATCCGTGCCCGGAAAACCCGGTGGCGTAAAGGAAGTTCGCCGGGTCGGCGGCCCGGCCGACGAGCGCGTTGTGGTCGGGGGTGATCTCGTACAGCCCGGCCCAGCCCGGGACCAGCCCGACCTCGGCCAGTGCCGGCGCGCGGTGCTCCATCGCCGCGCCGAGCCGCGGCAGCCAGTCGTCGGAGTAGCCGAGCTGGAACCCCGGTTCCTGCTCCGGATCGGACATCCCGAGCAGCAGCCCGCGCCCCTCACGGTGGAAGTAGAACGAGGACGCGAAGTCGATGGTGAACGGGACCGCCCCGGGCAGGTCCGGCATCGGCGCGGTGAACATCACCTGCCGCCGCAGCGGGGTCACCGGGAGCGCGATGCCCGCCATCGCCCCGATCCCGGCCGACCACGCGCCCGCCGCGCAGATCACCGCGCCGGTCCGGATGTTTCCCCCGCCGGTGACCACGGTCCTGATCTCGTCACCCTCGGTCTCGAAGCCGAGCACCGGCGTCCCGGTCAGCAGCACCGCCCCGTGACGGCGGGCCGCCGTGGCGTACCCGAGCACGACCGCCTCCGGGGTGCAGTGCCCGTCGTCCGGGGAAAACGCGGCGGCGAGCAGGCCGTCCGCGCTGATCAGCGGGGAAAGCCGCTTCGCCTCGCCGACGTCGATCATCCGGCCGGAGACGCCGAGCGCGTTCTGCAGCGCGACATCCCGCTCGAACGCCGCGACATCGTCCGATGTGGACAGCAGGAACAGGTAGCCGACGCGGTGCAGGTCGATCTCCTGGCCCGGCCGGTGTGCGAACCGGGTGAACGCCTCCAGGCTGCGGGCGCCGAGCCGGATGTTGAGCTCGTCGGAGAACTGCGCGCGGACCCCGCCTGCGGCCCGGCACGTCGAACCGGATCCCAGCTCGGCCCGTTCGAGCAGGACGACGCCGGTGACCCCGGCCTCCACGAGGTGGAACGCGATGCTCGTGCCGATCACGCCCCCGCCGACGATCACGACGGAGGCGCGCGGCGGGACGGGCGGTACCGGCACCGGCGGCTCCCTTCCGATCACGCTGTGATCGATGGTGCCCGGTGCCGCCCGCCGGCGTCTACCCGCTCAGGACAGCTGACCGTCGTAGTCGGGCAGCTTGAACCCGCGCTCGTAGTTCTTGTACTCCAGGTCGCCCGGCCGGTTGCCGACGTTCGCGATCAGCGTGTACCCCTCGGAGACGAACTCCTTGCGGCAGCGGATCTTCACGTCCACCGCGTGGCTTTCGTTCTTCTTCAAGCAGATCTCCGTGATCGCCGGGTAACCGGCCTTGCGCAGGTCGGACAGCGCGCCCGACCTGCCGCTCTCCTTGCGGGCGGTGGCGACCAGCACCGAGACACCCTTGTCCGCGGCGGCCTTCGCGAACGCGAGCACCGGCTTGTTCGGCGCGCCGCGGTGGTACTCGGTCTCCAGCGACGTGTTGTCGATGTCGAGCACGATCGCGAGCTTCTTCCCGCCCCGCGCGACGCGGTCGTTCAGGTACGGGATCGCCGGGTCCATCACCTTCCGCACGTCGGCCTGCCACTGCTCGTAGCTCGGCAGCCCGCTCGCGGTCGCGCTCACCCCGTGGTCCGCGGCCACCGCCGCCGGGGCCGCGGCCAGCGCCCCGCACAACGCCATTCCCGCGCCGAGCACACCGAACACGAGCCTCTGGGAATTCATTTCCACACCCTTCACGAGCGCCGGCGGCGATTCCGCGGCGTCATCGGAGAATCGGTCGTCCGAACGCTAGCACGGCACTTTCCCCGGCGGACCGCGTTCCGCCCGAGCATTGTTTGACATCTTTGACACCACCGGGGAAACGATTCAAGAAATCTCCCGCTGCCAGGCTATTCCGAACTTGCCGGGGCCGAAGTCCGTTCCCACCGCGTGCACCGAATCCGCGGGACCGACTTCGAGCGCGCGCACCGTCTTCGGTGTCTCGTCCCCGACCCCGCAGGTGATCTGCCGGCAGCGCCCGGGTACCGCCGCCGCGTCGAAACACACCTCCAGCACGTATTCCCGCACGGGTCTGCGGAACCGCCGGGAATACCGATCACCGGAGACCGGCGCGCCCGGTCTTCCCGGCCGCACCAGCTCGTATTCGATGAGGACCGTCTCCCCCTCGCGCACGGGACGGTCGAAAAGCAGTTCGGCGGCACCGAGACTCGACTCCGGATCGGAAAGGACCCGGCCGAGCGCGCAGTTGCGCGGGTGACGTACCACCAGCGGTTCCCCCGGCGGGCCGCCCCAGTCCATCATCAGCAGCCAGCGGTCCGCCCCGGCCCGCTCGGCCCGCATGACCTGACGGCAGTGCAGCCGCCGGGGGCGGCCGTCCGGGCCGACCTGGAGCCGGTCGTGCTGGCTCAGCCGCCGCAGCACCGACTCGGCGTCCTGGCCGACCTGCCGGAGCAGCTCGCTCGCCCGAGGCCGGGTCACCCACAGGTCGGCCAGCGCCGGAAGCCGTCCGGTCCCCGGCCGCCGCCCTCGGGCGCCCCGGGCACCGAGCAGGGCGCGCAGGGAGTCACCCGGCAGCTCCAGCACGGCTTCGAGCTGACCGAGCGCGTAGAGCGAGCCCGGCCGTTCGGGGCGGCGCCGTCCGGACTGCCAGCAGCTCAGCGTCGCGACACTGAGCGGCGCGCCGCGGCGCGCGAGCCGTGCCTGGATCCGGTCGAGCGTGAGCCCGCTCGCCAGGATCGCGGCCCGCACCGCGGCCGCGAACGGACCGTAGGCCAGCGCGCGGTCGAGCTCGGCGGCGAGGTGGTCGTCGAGGAGCACCCGCCGGGAACCGCCTGTCATACCGAATCTCCCGAGAAAGTCGCCGCGGTGGGGACCCTACGACGCGCCCGGCACGGCCCGGAACCTACGAACGACGGGAGCGATCAGCGCGTCACCGGAAGCTCCCCCAGCCGCCAGGTCCCCGGATCCGGCGTGCGGCGCAGGTCCCCGACCGGCACCGCGGGGGCGAGGCGGGGAAAGCGCCGGAACAGCCCGGTCAGCGCCACCTCGGTCTCGACCCTGGCCAGCGCCGCGGCGAGGCAGAAGTGCGGCCCGTGGGCGAACCCGAGATGCGCGCCCGCGCCGCGCCTGGTGATCTCCAGCCGGTCGGGGTCGGCGAACACACGCGGATCCCGGTTCGCCGACACGATCGCCGCGGTCACCGGCGTGCCACCGGGAATCACCGTCCCGCCGAACTCCACGTCCCCGGCGGTGAACCGCGGGGTGGTCAGCAGCTGCGGTCCGCACCAGCGCATCAGCTCGTCCACCGCGCCCGCGGCGAGCCCTTCGTCGGCCCGCAGCGCGGCGAGCTGCTCCGGATGCGCGAAGAGCGCGGCGACGCCGTTGGCGATGAGGTTCGCCGGGGTCTGGCCCGCGAGGACCAGGTGCCAGACCAGGGTGACCAGCTCGACGTCGCTGAGCCGGTCCCCGTCCTCGGCCTGGGCCTCGATCAGCTCCGAGACCAGGTCGTCGGCCGGTTCCGCCCGCCTGCTCGCCACGAGCGCCCTGGCGTCGTTGACGATGCCGGGAATCGCCTCGGCGAATCCCCTGCCGGAACCGTCGGCGACCAGCGCGCCGTACTCCCTCCACTGTGGACGGTCCGCGGCCGGCACGCCGACCAGCTCGCAGATCACGTCCATCGGCAACGGCTTCGCGAAGTCCGCCACCAGGTCCACCGGACCAGCCGCGGGCAGCGCGTCGAGCAGGTTCTCGACGATCCGCGTCATCTTCGGCCGGAACGCCAGCGCGCGGCGCGCGGTGAAGGCGGGCGCCACCAGCCCACGCAGCCGGGCGTGCTCCGGCCCGTCCTTCTCCTGCATGGTCCGCAGGTAGGCCCGGCAGTCCTCCGGCACCCCGGGCGGGGTCAGGTAGCTGCCGGAGTTCGGCGCGAACCGCGCGTCGGTGAGCATCGCCCTGGCCTCCGCGTGCCGGGTGACCGCCCACATCTCCCCCATGCCGGGGATCGCGAGCCGGGCCAGCGGCGCGCGTTCCCTCGCCTCCCGGTACGCCGCGAACGGGTCGAGCAGGACCGCCGGGTCGGTCACGTCGATCACGGGCAGTTCGATGCCGATCATGGAACCTCCATTTTCAGATGTTGATAACAGATGTTCATGTCATCTCGATGGCGAAGGTATCTTGTTCCGGGACGGACGGCAAACGCCGTGATCGAGGAGGACGATGAGCCGGCTCAGCAGGGCGGAACTCCAGGAGCGCAACCGCGCCAAGGTGCTCGCCGCGGCACGCGAGGAGTTCGCCGAGCGGGGGTTCCGCGAGGCCAAGGTCGACCGCATCGCCGAGCGGGCGGGGTTCACCCGCGGCGTCGTCTACTCCAACTTCCCCGGCAAACGGGCGCTGTACTTCGCGATGCTGGCCGAGGACGCCGAGCACGTGCCGGAAAAACCCCACGCCGAGCGCGGCCGGACCGCGCCCGCCGCGCTCGGCGCGTTCGCGCGGGCCTGGGTCGCCCGGCTGCCCCTCGACGAGACCCCGGGGACACGGCTCGACGTCGACGTGCTCCCCGAGGTGCTGGCCGACGACCGGACCCGGCGCCCGTTCGCCCAGCTGATGAAGCTCAACGCGCTCCTGCTCGGTCTCGCGCTGGAACGCGTCCGGCCACCCGAGACACCACCCGGCGCCCCGCCCGCGCGGCTGGTCCGGCTCGCCGAGACGGTGCTGACCACGTTGCACGGCGCGAGCCAGCTGTCGGCCGCCGCGCCCGGGTTCGTCGAGCCCTTCGACGTGGTCAGCGCGTGCGAGCAGCTGGCGGGCCTCGAACTCGGCGACTGGTGGGCGCCGCCGCCGGTCGTCCCACCGGCACAACGGGCAGCCGAACCGTGGGCTCCACCGTCCAGTGTGGACGCCGTGACGGGCGGACCCGCCGCACTGGCCGGGGACGGCGTGGTCGCCGTGCTCGGGCTGCACCGGCTGTCCGCCGTCGAGGCGGCCGTCCGCGCCGCGCCACCGGGCGCCGAGGTCACCGCCGTCCTCGTCTCCGGTGATCCCGCCGAACTGATGCCGCTCGCCCGGCTCGTCCTCGCCGAGCTCATGGGCTGCCTGCGGCAGGCCTTCGCGCCCGAACACCGGCCGCGGCTGCGGGTGGTGCCCGATCCGTCCGGCGCCGTCGCCGCGGCGGCCGGGGTGCCCGCGGTCAGCGACGCGACCGAGGTCGCCGTGCGCGTCGAGGCGGGCCGGATCGTCGCCCGCGCGGAGGGCCTCGGCGCCTGCCACGCCGTCGCGATCGGGGACCGGAGCACGGAAAGGGAAAAGACGCGTCATTTGCCGCGTTTTTGACGAAGCGGCACCCTCCGCCTTTTTGCCCTTCTTCGTTTCCGTTGTCTCCCCGTAGGATTCCGCACAGAAAACGGCGGCCACACCGGACCGCGTTTATCGTGGATTCCGTGGTTCGTCGCCGGAATGCCGTGACCCTGGCCGGTTTGTGCGCTTTGAGCGGAGTACTCGTCGCCGGGCTGCTCGCGCCCGTCGCGCTCGGCGCGGGATTGTTGTCCAATCAGGTCAGCGACTCCGTCGACGCGATTTCCGCCGACCTCGCGACCGGCAGCCCGCCGCTGACGACCACGGTGACCGACCGCGAGGGCACCCCGATCGCCACGCTCTACGCCCAGTACCGGCTGCCGGTGGCCGCGGCGGGGATCGCGGACACCATGAAGGCCGCGATCGTGTCCGTCGAGGACCGCCGCTTCTACACCGAGGGCGGCGTGGACCCGCAGGGCATGCTGCGGGCCGCCCTGCACGACAGCGCGGGCGGGAACCTCCAGGGCGCGTCGACGATCACCCAGCAGTACGTCAAGAACTACCTGATCAACGTCGTCGACCGGAACGATCGGGCGGCGCAGCTGGCCGATCAGGAGGACTCGCTCGCGCGGAAGGTGCGCGAGGCCAAGATCGCGGTCGAGCTGAGCAGAAGGATGTCGAAGGACGACATCCTCGCGGGCTACCTGAACGTCGTCGAGTTCAGCGGCACCGTCTACGGCGTCGGCGCCGCCGCGAAGGCGTATTTCGGGACCACACCGGACAAGCTGACCGTGCCCCAGGCCGCCCTGCTGGCCGGGATGGTGAACAATCCCGCCCTCTTCGACCCCTACACACATCCCGCCGAGGCGACCGCGCGCCGGAACCTGGTCATCGACGACATGGTCTCCGGCGGCCTGCTGCCCGCGGGCTACGGCACCGCGGCGAAGGACGCGCCGCTCGGGGTGTTGCCGGACGGCCCGGTGACCCCGTCCGGCACCTGCCTCGGCGCCGCCCCGGACGCCGGGTTCTTCTGCGCCTACGCCGAAAGTTACCTCGCGCAGGCCGGGTTCACCGCCGACCGGCTGGCCACCGGCGGGTACACCGTCAGGACCACGATGGACCCGAAGGTCAGCCGGGTGACCAAGGACGCCGTGGACGCGAACGTGCCCACCACCCAGGACGGGGTCGCGAACACCTTCGCCGTCGTGCGGCCCGGACAGCGGGGGCACGAGGTGCTCGCGATGGTCGCCAACCGCGACTACGGCAACGATCCGGACAGGGGACAGCGCTCGACGAACATCGTCGCCGACGCGGCCGACAAGTTCGGCGCGGGCTCGTCGTTCAAGATCTTCACCGCCGCCGCGGCGATGGTCACGGGCAAGGCGGGGCTGACCACGCCGCTGCCGAACCCGCCGCACGACTGCTTCACCCCGCCGGGCGCGAACCAGTACACCGCCTGCTATCCGGTCGGCAACGACGGCACCGGCTATCCGGACCCGATCTCGCTCGCCGACGGGCTCGCGACGTCCCCGAACGTGGCGTTCGTGGGCCTGGAAGCCCGGGTCGGCATGCCCGCGGTGCTCGACATGGCCCGCCGGCTCGGGCTGCGGAAGACGTTGACCACCAACGACGCCGGGAACCCACCGGTCACCGATCCGGCGAGCCCGCTGGCCGGGAACCCCCAGTACGACCAGCCGCAGTCGGACTACTTCCGTAACCTGCTCTCGTTCACCCTCGGCAACAGCCCGGTGAGCCCGCTCGAAATGGCGAACGTCTCCGCGACGATCATGAGCGGCGGGGTGTGGTGCCCGCCGGATCCGATCCTCTCGGTGACCGACCGCGCCGGCAAGCCCGTCCCGATCACCCAGCCTCCGTGCGAGCGGGTCATTCCCACCGGGGTCGCGAACACGCTCATGGCCGGGCTGAGCCAGGACACCAAGCACGGCACCTCCGCCATCGCCGCCCGCGCCGCGGGCTGGACCCGGCCCGACATCGCCAAGACCGGGACCACCGAGCAGAGCGAGTCGGTCGCGTTCGTCGGCGGGGTGGACGACTACGCGGTGTCGTCGATGGTCTTCGCCGACGGCCCGCACCCCCGCGAGATCTGCCCCGGCACGCCGGTCCACCTCGGCGAGTGCGGCGCGGGCGCGTTCGGGGGCACGGTGGCGGCACCGCCGTACTTCCGCGCGATGGGCGAACTGCTGGCCGGGCAACCGGACAAACCGCTGCCCGCGCCCGATCCCGCCTATCTCGGCGCGCACAGCTGACCGCCCGCGCGCATCCATCGTTCGGCTGACCCCGGATCCACCCGTAAACCGATCGACGACGCCCCCGGAGCCTGACAGGTTGAGATGGTCCTGGAATCGTCCAGCACCATCGGGGGGCTGTCTTGATCTCCTTTTCCCGTGCCAGAAAACGTGTGCCGCTCGCCGTGGCCGCCGCTGCCGTCCTGGTCGCCGGCCTGGCCGGTGGCGTGGCCGCCGCGGACCCGGAAACCGCGACGACGGGCCGGTCCGGCGACTGGCCGACCTGGCAGAAGGATCCCACCGGCACCCGGCACAACCGTGCCGAGCGGGCCATCACCCCGCGTACCGTCGGCAATCTGAAACTCAAATGGGCGTTCGCCTATCCGCCGTCGCCCGGACTCCCGACGCGCAGCGAGCCCGCGGTCGTCGGCGACACGATCTACTTCGGCGGTCCCGACGGCAAGTTCTACGCCCGTGATGCCCGCACCGGGGCCGAGAAATGGACCTTCGACCTGAAGACCGTCGACCCGGCGGCCACCCGCGCGGTCACCTGGGACGGGCCCGCGGTGTCGGGCGGAAAGGTCTACTTCGGCGACCTGCGCGGGTATTTCTACGCGCTGGATCAGCGCACCGGAACCCTGCGCTGGGCGAAGCGGATCGACACGCACGTCGCCGCCACGATCACGAGCTCGCCGATCGTCTCGGGCGGTCGCGTCTACGTCGGCGTGTCCAGCGGCGAGAACACGCTGCCGAGGGACTACCCGTGCTGCACCTTCCGCGGGCACCTCGACTCGCTCGACGCCGAGACCGGCGAACTGGCCTGGCGTTACTACACCGTCCCCGAGCCGAAACAGAACGGGACCTGGCCGAACGGCGTCCCGAAGTTCGAACCGTCCGGCGCCGGGGTGTGGAGTTCCCCGGTGATCGACCCGGCCGACGGCACGCTCTACGTCGGCACCGGCCAGAACTACACCGGGCACGGCGGTGACTTCGACACCCTGCTCGCCCTCGACGCCCGATCCGGCGCGGTGCGGTGGAAGAACCAGGTGACGAAGGCCGACACCTGGCGGACGGCGTGCAACGATCCGGACCCCGAGGGCTACTGCCCCGGCCTGAAGGACGGCTCGGCGCTCGACTACGACATCGGCGCCACGCCGAACATCTTCCGCGCCGGCGGGCGCACGCTCGTCGGTGTCGGGCAGAAGCTCGGCGTGTACCACGCGTTCGACGCGCGCACCGGTGAAGTCGTGTGGCGCCGTCAGCTCGGCGTCCCCCTGCCCAGCGGCGGGATCTCCGGCATCCAGTGGGGATCGAGCTTCGACGGCGAAAAGCTTTACATCGCAACATACTTCGCCAACCCCGGCACACTGTTCGCGGTCGACCCGGCCACCGGCAAGGTACTGTGGAAGACCCCGAACCCCGCCGACGGCTGTACCACCGGCGGCGCCGCGCAGCACCCGAAGAGCTGTTCACTCGCGCACGGCCCGGCGGTGACGAGCAGCCCCGGCGTCGTCTACGAGGGCAGTAACGACGGCAAGCTCCGCGCGTACTCCGCCCGCGACGGCAAGGTGCTGTGGACCTACGACACGATCCGCGACTTCACCGGCGTCAACGGTCTCGTCGGCCACGGCAGCGCGATCTCGGGCACCGGCGGCGGAGCCGTGGTATCCCACGGGATGGTGTACGTGCAGTCCGGCTACTCCCCCGAGTACCCCGGCACCGGCGGCAACGTCCTGCTGGCCTTCGGCCTGTAAGCCCAACGGTCCGTGGGGGCCTCCTTGAGGGACTCTGAGTCCCTCAAGGAGGCCCCCACGGACCACCGTGGTTACGGCAGCGGGCGTCGGCGGTGAGGCGGGCTCAGCGGGTCCCGGGCCGCAGCGGGTGCTCGGCGAAGAACCGCTCGATCACCGGCGTCGCGTCCATCGCCGCGGGTGTTTCGGAGTCGAGGTTCGGTTGTGTGCTCGGCCAGACGTGCCCAAGCCCGTCGAGCCGGTAGTGCTCGACCGCCGCGCCCCGCGCGCAGCCCGGCCAGGTGTGCACGCTGACGCCCTTGCCGAGGTCACGCACCACCGGTGTGGCCGCGCAGCTGTCGCGTTTCGCCCACGCGGCCAGCCAGTCCGGGATCGGCGGCAGCTTCCGCTCGGCGTTGCCGGTGTAGGGGATGGTGTGGTCCGCGGTGCCGTGGAAATCGAGGATCGGTGCCGGGCGCGCCGGGGAGCACCCGGCACCGACGTCGTAGAACGCGCCGGAAACCGGGGCGAAGGCGGCGATCCGCCCGCTCATCCGGCAGGCGAGGACACCGGTGAAACCGCCGCCGTTCGACTTGCCCGCGGCGTAGACCCGCGCCGGGTCGACACACAGCCTTCCCTGCAACTGGTTCAGCAGATCGCTCACGAACAGCACGTCGTCCGCGCGGTTCGAGTACGGCGCGCCGGTCCACGCCGTCTCGCCGTCCGTGCCGGCGAGCCCCTGCGGGTAGACGGCGATGCTGTTCCCGGAATCGAAGCCGGACAACGACTCCTGGTAAGCCGAAGTCCGCTTGTGGCCGTGGAAGGACAGGACCAGCGGGGTCGGCCGGTGTGCCCGGTAGCCGCTCGGGACGTGCAGCAGGTAGGTCCGCTCGATCCCGCCGGAGACGACCTTGCCGGGAACGGTGGCCCCGGGCGCGACGGCCGAGGACAGCAGACAGCCCGCCGAGGGCACCGCGAAGTCGAGCACCCGGCCCGGCGGAGCGGCGGTCGCCACCCCCGGGCCCACGGCCAGCGCCCCGGCGGCCACCAGCGCGGCGGCCACCACCCGTCGTCCCACCCTCCGTCGACGTCCCGGTGCCATCGCCATCAGGCCTCCCATCGAACCGCACGCACTTCGGCGTGACGTGCACACCTTCGGTACCGCACGTGACGACTGTCACCGTTGTGTTCATTGAGTTCGCGGCGCCGCGCCGGTCCGTGCCGCCGTTTCCGCCCATCGGGGCGCCGGCCGTGCGAAACCGTCACATTTCGTCGCGGTGCCGTCATCCGGCGACGGCCCGGAGCACACAGTCACTGTCGAAAGTGGACACCATGAGCGAGACCGCCACGCCGCCCGGCCGCCTCCGCGACCGGGCGTACCACGCCCTCACCCTCGTACCGGCCGTGCTCCTGCTGCCCGCGGCGTTCGCCTCGGCCAGGGCCGAGGCGCTCTGGCGGATGCCCCATCCGGGGGCGGCGATCACCAGCCGTTCGGCGTAGCCGGTGGTATACCGTCTTTCCGCACCCGGTCACGATCAGCGAGGAGGTTCCCTGGTGCCCCGGCTCCTGCTCGTCGAGGACGACGCCGTACTGGCGGAGACGTTGTCCCGCGCGCTGCGCGGGCTCGGCCACGAGGTCGACGTCGCCGTGACCGGCGAACAGGCCCTCGAAACCCTGGCCGAGCGCCGCGCCGCTCTCGACCTCGTGCTGCTCGACGTGATGCTGCCCGGGATCGACGGATTCGAGGTCTGCCGCCGGATCCGCGCCACCGACACCATCCCGGTGGTGCTGCTGACCGCGCGCGGCGACCCGGTGGACATGGTCGTCGGCCTGGAGGGCGGCGCCGACGACTACGTGGTCAAGCCCGCCGAGCCGCGCGTGCTCGACGCCCGCGTCAAGACGATCCTCCGGCGCGCGCACGCCGTGCCCGCGCCGGCACCGGCGAAGCACGTCTTCGGCGAGCTGGTGATCGACGGCGACGCCATGCTGGTCACCAAGGGTGGCACCGAACTGCACCTGACCTCGACCGAGCTGCGGCTGCTGCTGGAGTTCGCCGAGCACGCCGGGCAGGTGCTCAGCAGGCAGACGCTGCTCAAACGGGTCTGGGACTACGGGTTCACCGGCGACTCCCGGCTGGTGGACGCCGCGGTCGCCCGGCTGCGGTCGAAGATCGAGCCGGACACCGGCAACCCGACGCTGCTGCGGACCGTGCGCGGCCTGGGATACCGCCTGGTCAAGCCGTGAAGTGGCGGCCGGGGCTGCGGGAGAGCATCGCGTTGACGGTGGTGCTGATGACCGTCGCCGCCACGGTCGCGATGGCCTTCGTCGCCTACCGGATCCAGGCTGGGTCGACGCGCGAGCGGTTCGAGGAGTCCGCGAAGGCGGGGTTCGGCGCGGACGCCCAGCAGGCGAACAAGCACGCCCGGTGGCCGGAAGCGCCCAGGGTGGTCAACGTCGCGGACTTCATGGCCGGCCGGATCGGCCTCACCTGGGCCATCGTCAACCTGCAGGCCACCTCGGGCCCGACCTCGGCCGTCGAGGGCGACCAGTACGTCCCGGTCGCGAAGTCGGTGGGGGTGCCCGACGGCCCGGACCTCCCGGTGGCCGAGATCGACCGGGTCCGGAACACCGTGCACGTGCGGACCTACACCCTCGACACCGTGAACACGCCGCGCTACGCCGTCGTCGGCGAGGTCTCCCCCAACCTCGTGCTCGTCGAGTTCTACAGCCTGCGCGGTCTCGACGCCGAACTTTCCCTGCTGCGCAAGCAACTCGCGCTGGTCGGCTGCGGGGTCGCCGTGCTCGCCGCGCTGCTGGGCGTGCTCGCCGCCCGGCGCGTCCAGCGGCCGGTCCGCGCCGCCGCCGACGCCGCGCAGCGGCTCGGTGCCGGGGCGCTCGACACCCGGGTCCCGGTGCGGGGCAACGACGAGCTCGCCGATCTCGCGGGCGCGTTCAACGCCATGGCACAGCGTCTCGGCGACTCGATCGAGCAGTTGCGGACGAAGGAGCGGCAGCAGCGCCGGTTCGTCGCCGACGTCGCCCACGACCTGCGCACCCCGCTGGCCTCGATGATCGCGGCCACCGACAGCCTGCACAGCACCGACGCCGAGGACCGCGAACGCTCCGCCGAACTGCTCGGCACCCAGGTCCGCCGGCTGAGCAGGCTGGTCGAGGACCTGCTGGAGATGTCCCGGTTCGACGCCGGTGCCGCGGACTTCCGGCCGGAGACCGTCGACCTGGCGGCGCTCGCCGAGGACGCGATCGCGTTGAGCGCCCCCGGCGGGGACGTCCCGGTGCGGGTGACCGGGGACGCCGTGATCGTCGGCGATCCGCGGCGGCTGCACACCATCGTGCGGAACCTGGTGACCAACGCGGTGCGGCACGGCGCGGCCCCGGTGACGGTCACCGTCGACGGCGACGCGCCGGGGCACGCGACGGTGTCCGTGGCCGATTCGGGGCCGGGCCTGCCGCCCGACCTCGCGCCGTTCGTCTTCGACCGGTTCGTGCGGGGAGACCGGGCCAGGGGCGAGACCGAGGGAAGCGGGCTGGGGCTGGCCATCGCGCACGAGAACGCCGTCCTGCACGGCGGGCGTCTGGAGGTCACCGGCCCGCCCGGGACGGTGTTCGTCCTCACCGTGCCACGGGGGACGCCGGGCGGGCGGGTGTGAGATGGTCGGGATCATGATCACCGGAATCACCGTCCGCCACGCCGAACCCGCCGACTACGACCGCATCGCCCCGGTGGTCGATGAGTGGTGGGGCCGTCCCGTGCACACGCTGCTGCCCCGGCTGTTCCTCGATCACTTCCACCGCACCAGCTTCGTGGCCGAACGCGAAGACGCGCTCGCGGGCTTCCTCGTAGGTTTTCTCTCACCGTCCAATGAGGACGCCGCGTACATCCACTTCGTCGGTGTCGGCCCGGACTTCCGCGGCACCGGCCTGGCACGCGGGCTGTACGAGCGGTTCTTCACCCTCGCGCGGGAAGGTGGCCGGACCGGCGTCCGGGCGATCACCTCGCCGCGGAACGAGGGGTCGATCGCCTTCCACCGGTCGATGGGCTTCAGCGTCTCGGAACCCGTCGGCGCCTACGACGGCGCCGACGGTGACCGCGTGGTCTTCAGCCGCGACCTCACCGCGGCGGCGGGCTGAGGTTCACTGTCGTTTCGCCGCTTCCCGCTCGCGGGCGCGACGGGACCGGACGTGCCCCTCCTCGTGCATCCGCGCCACCATGTGCGGATAGTGCAGTTCGAACGCGGGGCGTTCCGAACGGATCCGGGGCAGTTCCAGGAAGTTGTGCCGGGGCGGCGGGGTCGTGGTCGCCCATTCGAGCGAGTTCCCGTAGCCCCACGGGTCGTCGACCTCGACGACCTCGCCGAACCGGTAGCTGCGCACCACGTTCCAGATGAACACGATCATCGACGCGCCGAGCACGAACGCGCCGATCGTGGAGATCGTGTTCAGCACCGTGAACCCGTCGGTGGGCAGGTAGTCGGCGTAGCGGCGCGGCATGCCTTCGTCGCCCAGCCAGTGCTGGACGAGGAACGTGGTGTGGAACCCGAGGAACGTCGTCCAGAAGTGCCACTTCCCCAGCGGCTCGTCGAGCATCCGGCCGGTGATCTTGGGGAACCAGAAGTAGATTCCGGCGAACGTCGCGAACACGATCGTGCCGAACAGCACGTAGTGGAAGTGCGCCACGACGAAATAGCTGTCGGTGATGTGGAAGTCCAGCGGCGGCGACGCCAGGATCACGCCGGTGAGGCCACCGAACAGGAACGTGACCATGAACCCGATCGACCACAGCATCGGCGTCTGGAAGCTCACCTGGCCCCGCCACATGGTGCCGATCCAGTTGAAGAACTTGATCCCGGTCGGCACCGCGATCAGGAAGGTCATGAACGAGAAGAACGGCAGCAGCACCGCACCGGTCGCGAACATGTGGTGTGCCCACACCGCCACCGACAACGCGGTGATCCCGATCGTGGCGAACACCATCAGCCGGTAGCCGAACAACGGTTTCCGGCTGAACACCGGCACGATCTCGGTGATGATGCCGAAGTAGGGCAGCGCGACGATGTAGACCTCGGGGTGACCGAAGAACCAGAACAGGTGCTGGAACATGATCGCCCCGCCGTTGGCCGGGTCGAACACGTGCGCGCCGAGCCGCCGATCGGCCTCCAGCGCGAACAACGCGGCGGTGAGGATCGGGAACGCGAGCAGCACCAGGATTCCGGTGAACAGGATGTTCCAGGTGAACAGCGGCATCCGGAACATCGTCATGCCCGGTGCGCGCAGGCACAGGATCGTGGTGATCATGTTGACCGCGCCCAGGATGGTGCCCAGCCCGGAGACGATCAAGCCCATGATCCACAGGTCCCCGCCGACACCCGGCGAATGCACCGCGTTGGACAGCGGGGTGTAGGCCGTCCAGCCGAAGTCCGGCGCGCCGCCCGGCGTCAGGAACGCGCTCAGCACGATCAGGCCGCCGAACAGGTACAGCCAGTAGGAGAAGGCGTTCAGCCGGGGGAACGCGACGTCCGGCGACCCGATCTGCAGGGGCAGCACGAAGTTCGCGAATCCGAACAGGTTCGGCGTCGCGTAGAGCAGCAGCATGATCGTGCCGTGCATCGTGAACAGCTGGTTGAACTGCTCGGAGGAGAGGAACTGCAGCCCCGGCCGCGCCAGTTCGCCACGCATCAGCAGCGCCATCGCCCCGCCCGCCATGAAGAACGCGAACGAGGTCACCAGGTAGAGCTGCCCGATCACCTTCGGATCGGTGGTGCGCAGCAGCGACAGCGCCACGGCACCACGCGGCCCACGGGGACGACCACCGAATCGGATCGTCTCCGGCCTCGGCGCCGTGGTCGTCTCACCCACGACGTGCCCCGAGCGGACACCCATCCGTCCACGGTACGCCCTCCGCGCAAGGACGGTACCGCCCGAACCGGTGCATCAATGGTCCACCGGAGGCGTGGTGCCGGCATCGATCCCCGGGCTGACCTGGGCGGACCGGCCGACCTGCCCCGGCACCGGGTTCACCACCGGCTCCTGCTGGGACCACGCAGCGGGCCCGCGCGTGACCTCCGCGCGCCGCGTCTCCTGCTTGCGGGTCGCCAGGGTCTCGCCCACCTGGTCGTCGCGGATCCTCGCCAGCACGCTCACCGTGACCCCGTGCGCGATCGCGAGGACCAGCAGCACGATGCCCAGCCTGCCGACGATCGCGGTCACGCCCGCGCCGTCGAACACCGGCACCGTGGAGATCAGCGCCACCACGCCCAGCACCGCGAAGTGGAAGAGCACGGTGACCAGCCGGGCCATCGCGACGCCCGCGTCCGAGCCGCCGTAGGAGTTTTCGAGGTACCTTCGCCCGCTGCGATAGATGATCTGACCGTCCAGCGCGACAAGGAGCACGGCGATGAGGAGGAACGTCAGGTATCCGTTCGTGTCCATGCCCGCCGGGTAACCCGCCGCGCTGCCGGGCAAACCTGGACCCGTGCCCCCATCCGTGCATGAGTACGCCCGCTCCGGGGTAGTCCCGCTCCATGGACCACCGCACGATCGCGAGCGTCGACGGAGCGGGCCCGGCCCGCCGGGCAGCGGATGCCGTCGACCTGCGGATACCCCTCGACACCGAGCTGCTGTTCCTCGTCCGGATGGTGGCCGAGGGTGTCGCCGTCCGCGCCAGGCTGGATCTGGACGAGATCGCGGATCTCCGCATGGCGGTCGACGAGGGCGCGGGATTCCTGTTCCCCCGCGCGCACCCCGGGACCGGGTTGCGCTGCCGGTTCGAGGAGCACGGGCGGTCGGTCTCGGTCCAGCTCACCGCCACGACCGCGGCCGCGGCTCTCCCCCGCACCGGAGGCTTCGAATGGCATGTGCTGCGCACGCTCACCGACGCCCTCACGACCTGGACAGAGCCCGGTCCCACCGACGACATCGGGGACACCTGGTACCTGCACCTCCGGTTCACCAAACGGTCTTGGACAGGAGGACCATGACGACCTCCCTCCGGCGGCGTTCCGACGCCTACCGGCACTGCGCGGTGCTGTTCGAGGAGATGAACGCACTGCCCGACGACGACGCGCACCGGCAGCGCCTGCGCCATCGGCTGATCGAGGAGCACCTGCCGATCGCCGAGCACATCGCCCGCCGCTTCTCCGGGCGCGGCGAACCCCGCGAGGACCTCGTCCAGGTCGCCCGGCTCGGGCTCGTCAACGCCGTCGACCGTTTCGATCCCGAACGGAAGAACGAGTTCCTCTCCTTCGCCATCCCGACGGTGATGGGCGAGGTCCGCCGCTATTTCCGCGACGCGTCCTGGTCGCTGCGGGTACCCCGGCGGCTCAAGGAACTGCACCTCGCGCTGAGCCAGGCGACCACCACGCTCACCCAGCGCCGGGGCCGCGCCCCCACCGCCACCGAGCTCGCCGAGCACCTCGGCATCGGCGTGGACGAGGTCACCGAGGCGCTGATCGCCGGCAACGCCTACCAGACCACCTCGACCGACCGGCCCGTGCACGACGAGCCCGAGGCGGCTCTGCTCGCCGACACGCTCGGCGAGGAGGACGCCGCGCTGGAGAAGGTGGAGAACTGCGAAGCGCTGCGTCCCCTGCTCCAGCGGCTGCCCCGGCGGGAACGCTCGATCCTGGTCATGCGGTTCTTCGGGAACATGACCCAGTCCGCCATCGCGGAGCGCGTCGGGCTCTCCCAGATGCACGTGTCGCGGCTGCTCTCCCAGACACTGAGCACACTGCGCGAAGGAATCCTCGCCGAAGGGCCCGCGGAGGAGGATCCGGAATGACCACAAAGGACGAAACGGTGGCGGGGAGATTTCCCCGCCACCGTTTTTTCGCCGGGCCGGTCAGCAGGCGAGGAGCTCGGGCATCCGGCCGCGCACGTCCAGCGCGCGATCGGCGCCGGTGACCGCGAGGGCCCGCCGGGCCGCGTGCCCGCTCGCCACGACCACCGCTTCGGGGTTGCGCTCCCCGGCTCGCAGCAGGGCGCGAACGCCCGCCCCGCCCAGGAAGTCGACGTGACACAGATCCACCACCAGGCCCGCGCACCGCGCGTCGCAGCGCAGCAGCGCGGCGCGTAGCCGGTCGGCCGTGGCGACGTCGACGTCGCCCGCGACGGTAAGCACGGCCGTGTCCTCGCCACGGCGGGTGATGGTGAGGCGGAGTTCCCCGGCTCCCCGGGGGCCGTGGCCGCCCGCTGGCAGGCGCGGCGAGGGTGTCGGTACGGACATCTGCACTCCTTCTCGCTGCAGGGTTCGCCGAGCTGACCGGAGCACGTGTCTGAACAACAGTCAGTACACCACCGACGGTACGCCGGTCGCGCCGGCCGTCAAGGCGGCCACGTCCGGTCCACAAAGGACGGTGTCAGCCCGGCACCCGGCGCAGGTCCGGCCGAGGGGACCGTTCCAGCAACCGGAGTCCGGACTCGACCCTGGTGGGGACCACCGCGCGTTCCCGCACCACCCACGGCAGCCCGCGTACCGCGTCGAGCAGCGCCCCCGCCGTGGTCCGGTCGGCGGGCGACGCCGCGAGCACCGCGACCGTGCGCCGCACCGCGGCGGGCAGCGGACGCCGCAGCCACAGCGTCCACAGGGTGTTGCGCAGCCGGAGCCTGCGGCAGCGCGCCGGATCGCGCAACCGGGACGGGGCGTGGATCACCACGCCTTCCAGCCAGCACAGCCACCAGCCGCGGGCCGCCAGGTCGAGCGCGAGCAGCTCGTCCTCCCCGCCGAGCCACATCCGGCCGGAGAAGCCGCCCGCGTCGGTGAACGCCGTGACCCGGAACGCGGACAGCCCGGCCAGCAGACTCAGCAACGCCGGACCCGGCAGCCAGACCGGACCCGGCACCGGGGAGGCGCGCAGCGGCGGGATCACCGGGTCCTCGGCCAGGTCCGGTTCGAGCAGGCAGCGTCCGGTGACGGCGGCCAGCGCCGGGTGGCGGTCGAGCGCGTCCGCGGCGAGGGTCAGCGAACCGGGCTGCCAGCTCGTGTCGTCGTCACAGAACGCCACATACGGGGTCCGCACCTGGCGCACGGCCACGTTGCGCGCGACCGCGCCGATGTTCTCCTGGAGGTGGATCAGCCGGACCTCGGGATGGCTGTCGGCGACGGCTTCCGCCGTGCCGTCCGTGGATCCGTTGTCCACCAGGATGATCGGCGCGGCGTCGGGCAGCGAAGTCATCCGCGCCAGCGTCGCCGCCAGCTCCCGGCGCCGGTTGTGGGTGATGATCACGACCGTGATCCGCGGCGCCGTCATCCTCGGTTCCCCTTCGCGCAGCCACTCCTCCGCGTTCCGGGTACCCCGGTATTCCCCCGGCTACGCGCGGTGAACCCTTTTGGAGCAACACCGCGCGCCCGCCGATCACGGCCGGGGAATGTTGCGCAGGTTGCTGCGGGCGAGCTCGACCATCTTGCCGACGCCGCCGGTGAGCACGGTCTTGCTCGCCGCGAGCGCGAACCCGCGCACCATCTCGCCGGTGATCTTCGGCGGGATCGACATCGCGTTCGGGTCCGTGACGAGCTCGACCAGCGCGGGCCCGGGGTGGGCGAACGCCTTGGACAGCGCTTCCCGCACCTCGCCGGGCTTCTCCACCCTGGTCGCGTGGATCCCGCAGGCGGCGGCGATGGCGGAGAAGTTCACCGGGGCGTGATCGGTCTCGTAGTCCGGCAGCCCGTCGACGAGCATTTCGAGCTTGACCATGCCCAGCGAGGCGTTGTTGAACAGCACCACCTTGACCGGGATGTCGTAGGCGGACAACGTGAGCAGGTCGCCCATCAGCATGGCGAGGCCGCCGTCGCCGGAGATCGACACCACCTGGCGCCCCGGGTGCGACAGCTGCGCGCCGATCGCGTGCGGCAGCGCGTTGGCCATGCTCCCGTGCCGGAACGAGCCGATCACCCTGCGGCGCCCGTTCGGGGTGAGGTAGCGGGCCGCCCACACGTTGCCCATCCCGGTGTCCACGGTGAACACCGCGTCGTCGGCGGCGACGTCGTCGAGGATGTCGGCGGCGTACTCCGGGTGGATCGGGGTGTGGTGCTCGATCTTGTTGGTGTAGGCGTCGACGACCTTCTCCAGCCGCCGCGCGTGCTCACGGAGCATCCTGTCCACATAGGACCGATCGGTGCGCCGCTCCAGCAGCGGCAGCAGCGCGGTGAGCGTCTCCTTGACGTCGCCGTGCACCGCGAGGTCCAGCGGCGTGCGCCTGCCCAGCCGCGCCGTGTCGTGGTCGATCTGGATCGTGCGCGCCTGCGGGAGGAAGTTGTCGTACGGGAAGTCGGTGCCCAGCAGCACGATCCGGTCGGCCTCGTGCATCGCGTCGTAACAGGCGCCGTAGCCGAGCAGCCCGCTCATGCCGACGTCGTAGGGGTTGTCGTACTGGATCCACTCCTTGCCGCCCAGCGAGTGCCCGACCGGGGCGGCGAGCGTGTCGGCCAGCGCCATCACCTCGTCGTGCGCCCCCCGGGTGCCCGCGCCGGCGAACAGCATCACCTTCTCCCCCGAGTTCAGCAGCTTCGCCAGCTCGGCGATCTGCTCGGCGGGCGGCACCACGGGCGAGGGCGTCACCGGCGTGATCCGCTCGAACCCGGCGACCGGCGCCTTCCGCTCGGAGACGTCACCGGGGATGCTCAGCACCGAGACCCCGCCCTTGCCGACCGCGGTCTGCATGGCGATCCGCAGCAGGCGCGGCATCTGCTCGGGCTGCGAGACCAGCTCGCTGTAGTGGCTGCAGTCGGCGAACAGTCGGTCCGGATGCGTCTCCTGGAAGAAGCCGGTCCCGATCTGCGCGGACGGGATGTGCGAGGCGATCGCCAGTACCGGGGCGCCGCTGCGGTGCGCGTCGTAGAGGCCGTTGATCAGGTGCAGGTTGCCCGGCCCGCAGCTGCCCGCGCACACCGCCAGCCGCCCGGTCAGCTGCGCCTCGGCGGCCGCCGCGAACGCCGCGGTCTCCTCGTGCCGCACATGTACCCATTCGATACCTTCGGTGCGGCGCACGGCATCCACGATCGGGTTAAGACTGTCCCCGACGATCCCGTAGATCCGGCGCACTCCGGAGTCCCGCAGGATCCGCACCAACTGCTCGGCCACCGTGGCCATCGCCGTCCTCCCTTACCCTCCGCTGACGTTCTCCGTACCATCCTCGCGCCGTTTCCCGTATGCGTCCAATGCCTTGTAGACGTCCAATCCATGTCCTGGAAGCATGGATGGCATGGACCTCGAGGTACTGCGCCTGTTCCGGGCCGTGGCCCGCGGCGCGACCGTGACGGAGACCGCGGCCAAGGCGAACATGACACAGCCCGCGCTTTCCCGCGCGCTGAACCGGATCGAGCGCGAGGCCGGCGCGGAGCTGTTCCAGCGCGTCGGCAGGGCGCTGCGGCTGACCCCGGTCGGCACGGTCTTCGCCGGGCACGTCGAGACGGTGCTGGAGGACTACGACCGCGGGCTGCGCGCGGTCGCGGAGATGGTCGACCCCGAGGCTGGCGTGGTGCCGCTGGCCTTCCTGCACACCCTCGGCACCTGGCTCGTGCCGCCGCTGCTGAGCGGTTTTCGTGACAGGTTCCCGAAAACCCGGTTCGAGCTGCGGCAGCACGGCGAGGAGGGGCTCGTCCGCGAACTGCTCGACGGCACCGCCGACCTGGTGCTCACCAGCGGCGACCCGGGCTGCCCCGCGATCCGCTGGAAACGCCTGCTCGTCGAGCCGCTGCGGCTGGCCGTGCCACCGCGCCACCGGCTCGCCGGGCGCAGGCGGATCCGCCTCGCCGAGGTCGCGGACGAGACGTTCGTGCTGCTCCGGCCCGGCTACGGGCTCCGTGACACCACGGAACGACTGTGCCGGGAAGCCGGGTTCACGCCCACCGTCGGCTTCGAGGGAGAAGAGGTCGAGACGCTGCGCGGCCTCGTCACCGCCGGACTCGGCGTCTCCCTGCTCCCGCTCCCCCAGACCGCGACCTTTCCCTCCTCGGGCACCGAGCCGCTGGCACCGCACCTGACCGTCACCGACGTCCAGAGCAGCCGCGACCTCGGGCTGGCCTGGCTGGCCGACCGCGTCCTCCCGCCCGCGTCCGCCGGGTTCCGCGAGCACGTCCTCACCGCCGCCGGAGAACTCAGCGGCGACGGGCGATCTCCGGCGGGTCGAGCAGCCGGACACCGTCCTTGACGAAGCCGGAGCGCTTGACGTTGCGGATCAACGGGCTCGTCTCGACCGTCCGCACCTCGGGCATCGCGCCCAACGTGGTGGTCAGGTACTCGTAGAGGGCGTCGGCGTCACGGCAGACGAGCATGGCGATCAGGTTGGTCGGGCCGGTGGTCGCCGCGACGTAGCCGACCTCCGGGTGCCCGCTCATGACGCGGCCGACGTGGTCGAGATCCGACGGGGCCACCGAAAGCCACAGCACGGCCTCGGTTTCCATCCCGAGCAGCGACGGGTCGATCTCCGGGCCGAAGGCCACCGCCCCCGCGCCGACGAGGTGGTCCAGCCTGCGCTTGACCGTGGTCTCGGCGCGGCCGGTCACCTCGGCCAGTTCGGCGTAACCGGCGCGGCCGTCCCTGGCCAGCGCCCGCAACAACAGCTCGTCGTCCTCGTCGAGCCGGGGCCGTGGCGCGCCCGGGGTCCCCGCGAGCGGCTCACGGAAGAACTGGCGGAGCACCGCCTGCGCGGACACCCCGGTCACCCGGCCGCTGCGGGGCAGCTTGTCCAGCAGCAGGTCGTCACGTTCGGAGACCGAGCGGGCGTGCGGGAAGCAGATGATCTCGGTGCCGCCCGCCAGCAGGTCGATCCACAGGATGTCCGGCCGCCCGGCGAGCGCCAGCGCCACCGCGGGCGCGGTGGTCGGCGTGCATTGGATGCGGAACAGCCATTCGGCATAGCCGAGACGCCTGCCGATCGGGATACCGACCACGCGCAACAGCCCCGCCGAGTGCAGCCGCCGGTACCGGCGCGCCACCGTCTGCTCGGAGACGCCCAGCACGGCCGCCAGCCGGGTCCAGGACGCGCGGCCGTCGACACGGAGCGCCGCGACCAGGGCCTGATCGGCCTCGTCCAGGATGGCGTAATCCACTGCCTCTGATCTTTTCATGGAGGAATCCAGCATATCAGGCTGGAAATTGCGCGGTGAACGCCGAATGCGCTGATATCCAGGATCCCGCACGAGGCCACCGGCGGTCTCGGGAACCCAGGGAAAGGGGAATCGGACAAGATGCGCACCTGGTGGCCGTTGACGGCCGTCTGTCTCGGGACGTTCATGCTGTTGCTGGACATCACCATCGTGAACGTCGCGCTCCCGGCGGTGGCCGTGGACCTGCGCGCGGGCTTCGGCGACCTGCAGTGGATCGTCGACGGCTACGTGCTCGCACTGGTGGTACTGCTGCTCTCCGCGGGGTCGCTGGCCGATCTGCGGGGCAGGCGGCGGACCTACGTCACCGGGCTCGCACTGTTCGCCGCGGCGTCGCTCGGCTGCGGGCTGGCAACCACCCCGGCGATGCTGATCGTGGGGCGGGGCCTGCAGGGCGTGGGCGGTGCGCTGATGTTCGCGACCACGCTGGCGTTGCTGAGCAACACCTATCGCGGACGTGAACGCGGTATCGCCTATGGCGTGTGGGGCGCGGTGAACGGCACCGCGACCTCGATCGGCCCGATCCTGGGCGGCGTGCTCACCGAGCATCTCGGCTGGCGGTGGATCTTCCTGGTGAACGTACCGATCAGCGTGGTCGCGATCCTGCTGGCGCTGCGGGTGCTGACCGAGTCCGCCGACCCCCGCGCCCGGCGCGTCGACTGGGCCGGGGTGCTGACCTTCTCGGCCGCCATGGCGGCGCTGCTGCTGGGCCTGATCGGCACCGCCTCATGGTCGCCGTGGATGTACCCGGTGGCCGCGCTGGCGCTAGCCGCGTTCGTGGTGGTCGAATGGCGCAGCGCCGAACCGATGCTGGACCTGAAGCTGTTCACCCGGCCCGCGTTCCCCGCCGTTTCGTTCGCGGCGATGGCGATGCCGTTCGCGCTCTTCTCGCTGTTCCTGTTCCTGGCGCTGTGGTTGCAGTCCGTGCTCGGGTTCTCCCCGGTCGAGGTCGGGCTGACGTTCCTGCCGCTGAGCCTGGTGGCACTGGTCGTCTCCCCGATCGCGGGCAAGCACCTCACGCCCCGGCTCTCCGCGCGGGCACAGATCGGCGCGGGACTCGTGCTCTGCGGCGCCGGCGTGCTGCTGTTCCTCGGCCTGGACGCCGATTCCACCGGAACCGCGCTGCTGCCGGGGCTCCTGATCGGCGGGCTCGGTGTCGGTGTCGCCAGCCCACGGCTGTCCTCGGCCGCGATGAGCGTCGTACCCCCGGAACGCGCGGGCATGGCGGCCGGGGCCACCAGCACCTTCGCCCAGCTCGGCAACGCGCTCGGCATCGCGATCCTCGGCGTGCTGTTCACCCGCCACGTCACGGCGGGCCTCGCCGCGTCCGGTGCGGGAGCGGGAAATCCGGGGTTCGCCGCCGCCGTAGCCGGTGGCGGCACCCCCGGTCTGCTCGCGGCGACACCCGAGCCCGAACGGGCCGCGCTCGGCCGGACCATCGACGCCGCCTTCACCGCGGGGCTGAACCACGTGTTCCTCGTCGCCGCGGTGGTGGCGTTCGCGGGGGCGGCGGCGACGTGGTTCGTCACCGTTCCCGCCGAACCGCACCACGACCGGAGGACGGCCCACGACAGCGTGGAAACCGTGGCCTGACAACGCGTTCAGGGAAGGCCGAGGAACTCCGCCGCGTTGCCCCCGAGCAGCTTCCGGCGGTCCGCGTCGGCGAGGAAGGTCGCGGTGCGGACCACCTCGCCGACCGGCCGTTCCCCCAGCGGGTAGGGGTAGTCACTGCCCAGCAGCACGCGGTCGGTGCCCATCGTGTCGACGAGCAGCCGCAGCGCCCGCTCGTCGAACACGACGGAGTCCACGGTGAACCGGTCGAGGTAGTGCGAGGGTGGGAACTCCGACGAGCCGAAGACGTCGGGACGCCGGTGCCACGCGTTGTCCATCCGGCCGACCCAGAACGGGAACGAGCCGCCGCCGTGCGCGAAACACAGTCGCAGCGACCGGGGCAGCCGGTCGAACACGCCGCCCAGCACCATGGCCAGGATCGACAGATGGGTCTCGGCGGGCATCCCGGTGAGCCACCGCGACATCCAGCGGTCCAGCCGCGGCGAGCCCGGCATGTCCCACGGGTGCACGAACACCGGCGCGCCGACGTCCGCGCAGTGCCGCAGGAACGTCACGGTTCCGGCGTCGTCCAGATCCCGGTCACCGACGTGGTTGCCGATCTCGACGCCCCGGTGTCCCGCCGCGAGGCACCGGTCCAGTTCGGCGCACGCGGCGTCCGGGTCCTGGAGCGGGACCTGGCAGAACGGCAGCATCCGCGCCGGCGCGGGCGCGCAGATCTCCAGTGCCAGGTCGTTGAAGATCCGCGCCACCTTCGCCGCCTCGCCGGCGGGCCGCGGATAGGAGAAGAACACCGGGGTCGGGGACACGACCTGGATGTCGACGCCGTCGGCGTCCATGTCCGCCAGCCGCTCCCCCGCGTCCCAGCAGTCGCTCCGGATCCGCCGGAACTCCTGGGACCGCAGCATGATCGTGGCGTCCTTTTCGGACTCGATCCGCAGCCACGGCCAGCCGTCCGCGCCGGTGACCCGGTCCAGATCGGGCCAGCCGCGCGGGACGTAGTGCGTGTGCGCGTCGATGACCGGTACCCGTGCCAACTCCCGCAACCTTTCTCGTGCGCTGTTTCGTGCCGCCGGAAGAACCCGGTCAGCCCTTGCCGGGGTGTAGCGCTCCGCACCCGCGGCAGGTCCGCGCGGTTTCGTCCGCGTAGAACCGCTGGAAGACCGGGGGAAGATCGTCGACGATGTCCCGAACCTGGAGCTCGACCTCGTGCACGAGCGCCGCGCACTCCGGGCAGTACCACTGGAACCGTTCCAGGGTGCCTTCCTCGCGGATCCGCTCGATCACGATCCCGACCGAGTCCGGGTCCGGCCGCTGCGGCGAATGCGGCACGTTCCCCGGCAGCAGCCACATCGAGCCCTCGCCGATCTCCACGGTGCGCGGCCCGTCGCCGGTCATCAGATCGACGTGCATCGCCCCCTTGATCTGGTAGAACCACTCCTCGTAGGGATCGACGTGGAAATCGGTGCGCCGGTTGGGACCGCCGACGACCATCACGATGAAGTCCCCGGTGCGCGTCCACAACTGCTTGTTGTTGACCGGCGGAACGAGCAGGTGCCGGTTCTCCTCGACCCACGCCACGAAGTCGATCACCGGGGGAATCTCGGACAAGTCGCCCTCCTTCGCCGAAGCTCTCTTCCGCTTCGATGCTGACGCATCCAGCCATGCCTGACCAATAGCTTTGCTCGTCGTGGTTATGCTCGGATCGTCATATGGTGAAAGGTCGCTGGAAGGACGAGCCGATGCATCCGGACAAACTGCTCGACGGACGGCTCAAGATCCGGCACCTCGTGCTCGTCACGACGATCGCCGAGCACGGCAGCGTTCTGCGCGCGGCGCGGCGGCTGCACGTCACGCAACCGGTGGTCACCCGCGGGCTGCGCGAGCTGGAGGCCATCCTCGGCGCCGAGCTGTTCGACCGCGGCCCGCGGGGTCACCCCGACCGTCTACGGCACCGCGTTCGTCGAGCACGCGCAGACCATTCTCGCCCAGGTGCGCAAGGCGGGGCAGCACCTGGACGAGCTCGCCTCGGCGCGGGTCGGCACCGTCACCGTCGGCACCCACCTCGCCGGGTCGAACGTCCTGCTGCCACGCGCGATCGCGCGGCTCAAACGCGAACGACCGCGGGTCACCGTCATCGTTCGCGAAGCGACCCCGGACACGCTGCAGGCCGAGCTGCTCACCGGCCGGATCGACTTGATGGTGGGCAGGCTGACCACGCCCGTCGGCCACGACCAGCTCCTGCGGGAACAGATGTACCAGGAACCGGTGCGGCTGGTCACCCGCGCCGGCCATCCCGCGCGGGATCTGCCCTCACCCGGCTGGGCCGATCTGCTCGGGTACCCGTGGATCGTCCCGGTGCGCGAAACCTCGCTGCGCGAGGAGCTCGAACAGGTTTTCTTCGCCGAGGGCATCCCACTCCCGGAGAACCGCGTGGAGTGCACCTGCATGCTGACGTTGAAGACGTTGCTCGTCGAAACCGACGCCATCGCGGCGCTGCCCGTGCTCGTGGCCACCGGCTCGGACGATCTCGCCCTGCTGCCACCGCTGCTGCCCTCGGTGCGCAGGCCGGTCGGGGTGACGCTGCCCCGTGACCGGCCCGCGGGACCGGCCGCGAACCTGTTGCTCGGCTGCCTGCACGCGGTCGCCGCCGAGATCCGGGAGCGGCTATGACGGCAGCAGCGCCACCGCCTGGATCTCGATGAGCAGGTGCGGGTGCGGCAGCTGGTGCACCGCGACGGTCGTGCGCGCCGGGCCGCGCTCGTCGAAGAAGCTCCCGTAGACCTCGTTGTACCCGGCGAAGTCGTTCATGTTCACCAGATACGCGGTCACCTGGACGACGTCGGCGAGGCTCGCCCCGACGTCCGCGAGGATCTCGCCGATGTTCTCGAGCACCGCGGTGGTCTGCGCCCGGATGTCGAGCCGGGCGGTGCCCATCGCGTCCACCTCGGCGCCCGCGATCGTGTTGTCCGGACGGCGGCTGCTCGTGCCGGACACGAACGCGAACCCGCCGGCCAGCCGGACGTGCGGGAACCTGCCGCGGGGCTTCGCCCTGCCCTCGACCACCCGCGCGCCGGTGTTCTTTTCGCTTGGTGTCCCCATTTTCACAACCTCACGCAGACGTTCGTCGGTTCGCTGTAGAACGCCAGCGAATGCGCCCCGCCCTCGCGGCCGATCCCGGACAGCCCGGCGCCGCCGAACGGCGACCGCAGATCGCGCAGGTACCAGGTGTTGACCCAGGACATGCCGGCCCGCATCCGGTGCGCGACCCGGTGCCCGCGTTCCAGGTCGGTCGTCCACACCGCCGCGGCGAGTCCGTAGTCGGTGTCGTTGGCCAGCGCGACGGCCTCTTCCTCGGTGTCGAACGGGACCAGCGCGGCGACCGGGCCGAACACCTCCTCGCGCAGGACCCGCGAGCCGTGGTCGAGGCCGGTCCAGAGGGTCGGCTCCAGCCAGGCGCCCGCGTCGAGCGCGCCGCCCAGCGCGGGCACGTCACCGCCGGTCACCACCTCGGCGCCGTCGGCCTTCGCCTGGTCCAGATAGGACAGTACCTTTTCCCGGTGTGCCAAAGAGATCAGCGGACCGGTCGTGGTCAGCGGGTCCTCGGGCCGGCCCGGCCGCAGGCGCTTCGCCGCGTCGGCGAGCCCGGCGACCACCTCGTCGAAAACGCCGCGCTGCACGTAAACCCGCTCGGTGCACAGGCACACCTGCCCGGTGTTGGTGAAGACCGAGCGGGCCAGGCCGTCGACGGTCCGCGCCAGCTCGGCGTCGTCGAACACCACCGCGGCGTTCTTACCGCCGAGCTCGAAGGAAACGGGGCGCACCCGGGCGGCCGCGGCGCGCATGATCGCCGCGCCGGTGCCGGATTCGCCGGTGAAGGTGATGCCGTCCACGCCGGGGTGGGTGGTGAGCAGTTCACCGGCGGAGCCGGGCCCGAAGCCGTGCACGACGTTATACACCCCGTCCGGGACACCGGCCTCGGCGAGGATTTCGGCGAGCAGTGCCGCGCTGGAGGGTGTCTCCTCGGAGGGTTTGACGACCACGGTGTTGCCGCAGGCGAGTGCCGGGGCGACCTTCCAGGTCAGCAGGAGCAGCGGGAGGTTCCACGGCACGATCACCGCGACCACGCCGAGCGGTTTGCGCACCGCGTAGTTCAGCGCCTGCCCGCCGTCCGGCAGGTCGGTCAGGTACGAGTCCAGCCCGGCCGACGCGATGACGTCCGCGAACGCGGCGAAGTTCGCCGCGGCCCGGCCGACCTCGAATTCCCTTGCCTGCGCCCAGGGTTTCCCGGTGTCGGCGACCTCGGCCCGCGCGAGGTCGTCGGCGCGTTCTTCGATCCGCCGGGCGATCCGGCGCAGCAGCTCCGCCCGCTCGGGTACGCCCATCGCGCCCCACGGCCCGTCGAACGCCCGGCGTGCCGCGCCGACCGCGCGGTCGACCAGCGACCGGCCCGCCGCGGCGACCCGCGACACGGGCCGGCCGTCGACCGGGCTCACGTTCGGGAAATGGGAGTCCGCCTCTTCGACGTAGTCCCCGTCGATGAAACACCACGTCGTGTGCTCTGCCGTCACAGCCACCTCCGGTCCTGGTGCCCGAATGGTGGCGCGGACCGGCCATGCCCGTCCAATGCCGAATCGTGTTCGCGCTATAGCGGAAACGTCATAGCGCCGGCTCAGCTGACGGCGGCGAGCAGACCCGCCCCGATGGTCTCGAGTTCGTTGTCTCCCCTGGCGATGTTGGTCAGCACCGCGACCCCGGTGCCGCTCTCCGGGCAGAACCCGGTGAAACTGTGGAACCCGCCGGTGGCCCCGTTGTGCCACACCATCTCGCGGCCACCGCCCGGCAGCGGACGCAGGAACCAGTACACGCCGATGGCCTGCTGCGCGTCCGCGAACCGCTTGCGCCGCACCAGCTCCGTCGCCTCGCCCAGCGGGCCCGGGACCGGGGCGAGATGGGCACGCGCGTATCGCAGCAGGTCGTCGACCGTGCCGTAGAGGCCGCCTTCGGCCACACAGGTCCGGAAACGCCAGTCCGGGGTGACCGCGCCGGCCGGGTCGTGCCCGACGGCCTTGCGCCCGCGTTGTTCCCGGGTGAGGGCCGTGCCCGTGTCACACAGGCCGAGCGGACCAGTGACGCGTGGCCGGATCACCGACTCGTACGCGTCTTCCGTGCCGAGTGCGAGTGACTGGCCGTTCAGCGCCGCCCCGAGATTCGAGTAGACGAGCACCTTGCCCGGCTCGGTCGCCAGGGAGGTCTCGCGCAGGCCGTCAGCCAGGTCCCGCATCGTGAAGACGGCGTAGGGGTCCCGCGGATCGATGTCGGGGCGATGCCCCCAGCTCTCCGGAAGCCGTGGCAGGCCGGAGGTGTGCGTGACGACGTCGCCGAGGGTGACCTGTTTTCCGTGCCAGGTGGGCACGGGAAGCCAGTCCGGCAGGCAGGCCCGCAGCGGATCGGAGAAGCGGCGCCGCCCGCGGACCACTTCGAGCGCGGTGGCGAGCCCGGTGAACGTCTTGGTGATGGACCCGATCTGGTAGACCGTCCGCCCGTCCGGCTTGCCACCGTCTGGCTGACCGCTGTCGCCGGTGCCCGCGACGTACTGCCCGTGCCGGTCGAACAGGCCGATCACGAGGCTCGGGTAACCGGTGCCCGCCGCGGCGAGCCGAGCGTCCACAAGGGACTTGAGCCTGTCCGCGGTGCCCGCGTTCGCGATCCCGGGCACGGCCGCGCCCAGTACCGCGGCCCCCAGTCCCGCCAGGAACGTCCGACGATTCGTCATGTTGTCCTCCCCATGTCCTCCGGGCTCAGCCCGGGTCCGCCGCGATGGCGAGCAGCACGAGCAGCGGCACCACCCGCGTGCCGGGCACGGTGTACTGACCGCGCCCGCCCGCGTGCAGCCATCCGGCGGCGACGAGCTGCCGGAGGTGGTGGTAGAGCTGCCCGGTCGTCCCCAGCGACTCGTGCTCCCGCAGCTCGGCGACGGTGCGCGCGCCCCCGAGCACCTGCCGCAGCAACAGCAGCCGCACCGGATGCCCGAGCGCGGCGAACGCGCCGCTCAGCTCCGACCAGTCCCGCGACAACAGGCCGGCGCTCAGCGCGCCGCGCTGCCATTCGTAGAACTCCCCGGTCGGCAACCGCACCGAACCGGTGAACAGCACTCCGCCATCGGTGTCCCGCAGCTGCTCCTGCAGCCCGCGCAACGCCCAGAGCGCCCCCGCCTCGGGCCCCGCCGGACGCTCTCGCGCCCCCTCCAGCCGCGCCATCCGCTCCTCCACCGCGGCGACGCGCTCGGCCAGCTCCTCGTACTCGCTCATGGGCAGGATATTACGTAACTACGTAATTCCGCAACAGGCCGGGTCGGCCTCCGAAAGAGCCGAAGGACGCTTTCGCGTGCGCTGGACGCACTGAAGGCGTCCTTCACACGGCCTCACTTAGACTCGCGGTCGTGAAGGCGGTCCGGTGGGTGCTCGTGTCGGCGGCGTTCGTCCTGGCCGGATGTGAGGCGGCGACACCGAAGGCGGCACCACCTTCGAGCAGCGCGGCACCCACTCCGACCCCGACCGCGTCGTCGTCCTCCGCCGCGGCCTCCGCGCAACAGGATCCGGCGCGCTTCGCGAAACAGGTCGTCACCCGGGCCCGCGAGGCCGGTGTCGAACCGCAGCTGGTCATGGCGATTCTGTACAACGAGTCCTACAAACCCCATGACCCGGAGCTGGAACGCGCCTGGCAGAAGCTGAAACCGGACGCCGCGTTCGGCGTCGCCAACATGCACAAGGCCGCCTTCGAGGAGAGCAGGAAGGGCAGGCCGTTCGCCGGCCGGGAGTGGCAGGAACTGCCGGACGATCCGGATCTCGCCATCCAGGCGGCGGCGTGGTACCTGCACGACCTCGCCGCCCAGCTCCCGGCGGCCCGCTCGGGGCACAGCACCGGCGACCTGCTCGCGGTGGGCTACAACGCCGGGCCGAGCACGATGAAGGCGGTCGCGGGCGGGACGAAACCGGGTGCGCAGGTGCAGACCTACCTCGACACCCTGCACGACAACTGGGCCAAGGCCGGGAAGGCCGTCGCCTCGTGAACCCGCCCGTCTGACCCCGGCGGGTGCAGCAGCTCACACCGACAGCGCGTAGTCACGTCTTGAACATATAGAGATATGCGCATATATTTCCAGTTAAGTCGAGACGGACGAGAGGACGACAGACGTGAGCAGCGGACACGGCCACACCGGCCACGGGCACAGCCTCTCGGCGGGCTCCGACCAGCGCTGGCTGCTGGGCGCGCTGGGGCTGATCGTGGCGTTCATGGCCGCCGAGGTCGGGATCGGCGTCGCGGCGGGCTCGCTGGCCCTGCTGTCGGACGCGGCGCACATGCTGACCGACGCCATCGCCATCGCGCTCGCGGTCTGGGCGATCCGGCTCGCCGCGCTCCCGGCGAAGGGCCGGATGACCTACGGCTGGAAGCGCGCGGAGATTCTTTCCGCGCTCGCCAACGGGCTGACGCTGCTCGTGCTGGCCGCGTGGCTCACCTACGAGGCGATCGAACGACTGATCACACCGCCGGAGGTCACCGGCGGCCTGGTGCTCGTGACCGCGCTCGCCGGTGTCGTGGTCAACGTCGCCGCGACGTGGATGATCAGCAAGGCGAACCGGTCCAGCCTCAACGTCGAGGGCGCGTTCCAGCACATCCTCAACGACCTGTTCGCGTTCATCGCGACCGCGGTCGCCGGGCTGGTCATGCTGCTGACCGGGTTCGCCCGCGCCGACGCCATCGCGTCACTCGTGGTCGTCGCGCTGATGGTCAAGGCGGGCGTCGGCCTGGTGCGCGACTCCGGCCGGGTCATCCTCGAAGCCGCGCCGGCCGGGCTCGACCCGGTCGTGATCGGCCGGGGCATGGCGGAGCGGCCGGACGTGGCCGAGGTGCACGACCTGCACATCTGGGAGATCACCTCCGGGCAGCCCGCGCTGTCCGCCCATGTCCTGGTCCGGCCGGGCCGCGACTGCCACGCCGTGCGCACCGACCTCGCCACGCTCCTGGCGGCCAAGCACGACATCGAGCACACGACGTTGCAGGTCGACCACGCCACACCCGGCCGGGAGGGGACCGCGGACCACTGCGAGACCGCGCACGGCCCCGTGCACCGCGCCGCGGCCACCTCCTGACACGCGGTCCGTGGGGGCCTCCTTCCGGGACCTAGAGTCCCTCGGGGAGGCCCCCACGGACCTTTCCTCCCCCGTCAGTGAAGCGGGCGCGGGGCACCGATGCCGAGGTGATCGCGCAGCGTCGTCCCGTGGTACTCGGTCCGGAAGACACCGCGTTCCTGCAACAGCGGCACGACCTCGTCGGCGAAGCGGTCCAGCCCGCCCGGGGTGACGTGCGGGACGAGGATGAACCCGTCGGAGGCGTCGGCCTGTACGAGTTCGTTGATGGACGACGCGACCGTGGCGGGCGAGCCGATGAAGTTCTGCCGCCCGGTGACCTCGATGATCAGTTCCCGCAGCGAAAGGTTCTTCGCCGCCGCCAGCTCCCGCCATTCCTTCGCCGTCGCCAGCGGGTCGCGGTACATGCGGACGCTGGCCCTGCCCTTCGCGACCGTGTTTTCCCCGACCACCGGGTCGATCGCGGGCAGCGGACCGTCCGGGTCATGATCCGACAGATCGCGGTTCCAGAGCTGTTCGGCGAACTTGATCGCCGTCTGGCCGCTGACCTGCTGGTGGCGGACGACGTCGGCGAGTTCCTGCGCCTCGGCGTCGGTGTCACCGAGCACGAACGTGGCGGCGGGCAGGACGACGAGGTCCTCGTGCCGGCGACCGTACTTCGCGAGACGGCCCTTGACGTCGGCGTAGAACGCCTGCCCCGCTTCGAGTGTCCCGTGCCTGCTGAAGATCGCGTCCGCGGTCGACGCGGCGAACTCGCGGCCCTCCTCCGAATCCCCGGCCTGCAGGATCACCGGCCGCCCCTGCGGGGATCGCGGGACGTTGAACCGCCCCGCGATGTCGAAATGCGCGTCGTGGTGTTCGAACGCGCCCGCGCGCGGATCGGCGAGGAACACGCCGGTTTCCTTGTCCGCCACCACTTCCCCGCCGTGCCACGAGTCGAACAGCTCGGCCGCAGTGTCCAGGAACGCCTTGGCGCGGGCGTAGCGCTGGTCCTGCGGGAGGAATCCGCCGCGCCGGAAGTTCTCGCCGGTGAACGCGTCCCAGGAGGTCACCACGTTCCACGCCGCGCGGCCCGCGGAGAGGTGGTCGAGGCTGGCGAACTGCCGCGCCACCTCGTACGGTTCGTTGAACGTCGAGTTGATCGTCCCGGCCAGGCCCAGCCGGTCGGTGACCGCCGCGAGCGCGGCCAGCACGGTGAACGTGTCCGGCCTGCCCACGACGTCGAGGTCGTAGATCTCACCGTTCTGCTCCCGCAGCCGCAGCCCCTCGGCGAGGAAGAACAGGTCGAACTTCGCCCGCTCCGCGGTCCGCGCGAGGTGGACGAAGGAGTCGAACTCGATGTGGCTGCCCGCCTCGGGATCGCTCCAGACCGTGGTGTTGTTGACCCCGGGGAAGTGCGCGGCGAGGTGGATCTGCTTCAGCGGCTTTCCTTCTGTGCTCACGGAATCCTCCTCTAGGCGGCGTAGCGGTTCGCCGGACGGGGCAGGCCGAGCAGCCCGCGCAGGGTGGTGGCCTCGTACTCGTCGCGGAACGCGCCACGGGCCCGCAGTTCGGGGACGAGCGCGCGGGTGATCGCCTCGAGGTCGTGCGGGATCGCGCCGGGCCGCAGCCGGAACCCGGACAGCCCTTCGTCCCGCCACGCGAGAAGCCGGTCGGCGAGCCCCGCCGCGGTGCCGGTGAAGATGAGCGTGTCGGAGGTGTACTCGGTGCCGTCCACCGCGTCCAGCCGGGCCTTGCGTTCGGCCGCGGCCGATTCGGTCTCGTCGAGGAACACCAGGAGGTCCGCGAAGACGTGGACCCGCTCCCCCGCGCGCCCGGCCTTTTCCTGCTCGGCGCGGACCCGGTCGACGATCGGCCGGACCTCGTCCCGCTCGCGGGGCGTCACCACCACGACGTCGGCCGCCCTGGCGCCGACGCGATAGGGCAGGCCGGAGTGGGCCAGCGTGACCACCAGCGGCTGGCCCTGCGGTGGGCGCGGGGTGATCGACGGGCCGCGGACGCTGAACCACCGGCCCGCGAAGTCGATGTAGTGCAGCTTCTCGCGGTCGACGAACCGGCCGGTCGCGACGTCGCGGATCTCGGCGTCGTCCTCCCAGCTGTCCCAGAGCCTGCGGACGACCTCGACGTAGTCCTCGGTCTCGGCCAGCAGATCCGCGATCGCGCTCTGCTGGTCGAAATGCGCCACGTCGTCCCAGCTGATCTCGCCCAGTTCACGGCGGCCGAAGTGCGCGGCGTCGACGTGCCGCGGCGCCACCTGGGCACGCAGGCCGCCGCGCCCGTTGCTGACGTAGTCGAGCGTGGCGATCGCCTTGGACAGGTGGAACGGTTCGGTGTGCGTCACGATCGCCGTCGGGACGAGCCCGATGTGCTGGGTCAGCGGGGCGATCCGCGACGCGACGAGGACCGCGTCGAGCCGTCCGCGCACTTGGTCGGCGCGGTCGTCGAAGCCGTCGGGCAGGCTGGACTGGACGCCGAGGGAGTCCTCGATCGTCACGAAGTCGAGCAGCCCGCGCTCGGCCTCGCCGACCAGGTCCGCCCAGTACCGGGCGGTGAACAGTTCGGCGGGGCGCGCGTCCGGCTCGCGCCAGGCGGCCGGGTGCCAGCCCGCCGCGTCGAGCGCGACCGCGAGGTGGAGTTTCGGCACTGAGGGCATGTCCGGTGTCCTTCCTGGTCGCCGCGCGACCTCTGTCATGCCGAACCCGTGCCGCCCGGCGAAATTCCGGCTCCCGGATGCTGGGAACCGGTCCGGCAACGATCTCGGGCCGCCCCGCCACCCGCACCGCGCGGATCCGCTAACGTCGCGGACGCGGGTGCCGGACTCCCCGCGCGAGGGGGAGGCCGCGATGGACGAAACCGCCGTGACACCGGGAAAAACGGCGCCCAGCGAGGTACTGCCCCGCTTCGCGGCGGGCCCGGTCGCGGCCGTCGTCCTCGCCCAGGTCGCCGTCCTCACCGCCCTGTCCGGTCGCTACGGATTCCACCGCGACGAGCTGTACTTCCTCGCCGCGGGCGACCGCCCCGCCTGGGGCTACGTCGACCAGCCGCCGATCACGCCGTTGCTGGCCAGGGCCGCCACCGAACTGTTCGGCAGCACCCCGGCCGGGCTGCGGGTCGCCGCGACGTTCTGTGGCGCGGTGACCGTGGTGCTCGTCGCCCTCGTCGCCAGGGAACTCGGCGGCGGACGCGGGGCGCAGACACTGGCCGCGGCGGCGACCGCGCTGTCCGCGTATGTCCTCGTGGTCACGCACATGCTGTCCACGAACACCGCGGACATGCTGCTCTGGACAGCGATCGCGTTCCTCGGCCTCCGGCTGCTCCGCACCGGGGACGGGCGGTGGTGGCTCGCGATCGGCGCGGCCGTCGGTGTCACCTTCGCCAACAAGTGGCTGGTGCTCGTGCTGCTCGCCGCGCTCGGGATCGCCCTGCTGGTCACCGGGCCGCGCGCGGTCTTCGTCAGCGGCTGGATGATCGGCGGGGTCGCGATCGCGGCGGCGCTGATGGCCCCGGTGCTGTTCTGGCAGGCGGGCCACGAGTTCCCGATGCTGACCGTCGCCGGGGGTATCAGCGCCGGCGACGGGCCCGAGAGCCGCATCCTGTTCGTCCCGATGCAGCTGGTGTATCTCTCGCCCTTCCTCGTCCCGGTCTGGGCCGCCGGGCTGGTGCGGCTGTGGCGCGATCCGGACCTGCGCTGGGCGCGCGCGTACGCGCTGAGCTATCCGGTCGCGTGCGTGATCCTGGTGCTGGTGGGCGGAAAGCCGTACTACGCCCTGCCGTTGCTGCTGATCCTGCTGGCCGCCGGGGCCGAGCCCACCGTGCGCTGGCTGGCCGGGAGCGGCAGGCGTCTCCGGCGTGCCTGCGCCGGGGTACTCGCGGTCCTCGGTATCGCGTCCTCGGTCGTGATCGGACTGCCCGTGCTCCCCGCGTCGGCCCTCGCCGGACCGGTGCTGGCGGTCAACCGGGACCAGGGCGAGCAGCTCGGCTGGCCGGAGCTCACCGCGACCGTCGCCCGTGCCTGGCAGCGGATCCCGGCGGAGCGGCGGCGGTCCGCGGTGATCCTCACCGGCAACTACGGGCAGGCGGGCGCCATCGAGCGGTTCGGCGCCGGGTTCGGCCTGCCCCGGCCGTACTCGAACCACATGTCCTACGCGGACTGGGGTCCGCCGCCGGACACCTTGACCGGGCCGGTGCTGTACGTCGGCAAGCTCCGGCCCGAGGCGCGGGCCGTGTTCGGTGGCTGCGAACGGGTGGCCGTGCAGGACAACGGCCTGCCCAACGGCGAGCAGGGCACGGACATCTCGCTGTGCGCGCCTCCGTCCGCCCCGTGGTCACGGATCTGGCCGCGGCTCAGGCACTTCTACTGATCGACGGTCCACTGTGGATGGTGGTGGGCGCGGTCGCCGGGAAGACCGGCCTCCCGCCACGCCACACCCGCCGGACGGAGAGGGTGTCGCCGATGGTGACGGTCGGGTCGCCGTCGACCAGCGTGAGATCGGCCCGGAGCCCCGGCCTGATCCGGCCGCGGTCCGCGAGGCCGAACCGGCGGGCCGGAACGGAGGTCGCCGCCCGCAGCGCCTCCGTCGGCGTGCAGCCGCCCCGGACCAGGAGCCGCAGCTCGTCGTGAAGACTGGCGCCGTGGGCCGTTCCCGGCGCGCCGAGATGTGCGGCGTCCGTGCCCGCGAGGAGGTCGACGCCGGCTCGTCGCAGCGCGGCGACCGCTTCGAGCGCGTAACCGAAGTTCTCGGGCGGGCTCGTCGCCATCGCACCGGACAGGTTGCCGAGCCACGCCGGCGTGAGTTTGGCGCGGACGCGTGGATCCTCGGCGAGTTCGGCACCGGCGGGCTCGCCGGTGATCGACGCGAGCACCGTCAGCGTGGGGATCACGAAGGCCCCGGCCGCGGCGATCTTCTCGATCAGTTCGCCGGTGTGCGGCCGATCGAAGAAGAGATGAGTGAGCCCGTCGACACCGGCGTCGACCACCTGCTCCGCCGCCTCGACGGTCATCGCGTGCGCGAGGACCATCCTGTCGCGGGCGTGGCCCTCGCGCACGGTCGCCGCGACCAGTTCGGGAGCGAGGCTGGGCAGGGACGAGCCGAACGCGCGGCCGTCCTCCACCAGGACCTTGAGGTAGTCCGCGCCCTCGGCGATCCTGCCCTCGACGAACGCCGGGATCTCGGCCACGCGCGCGGCCGTCGGCCACGGCGGGTCGCCCTCGCCCTTCCGGAGCTGGTGCGGATGCCCGGCCGCCGGGGTGAGCCCGACGGACGGGGAACGCACGTCGGCGAGGTCCGCCGACTCGGCGACCTGGCGGCGCAACGGGATCATGCGGTCCGGGATCGAGAGCATGTCGAACTCGGTGGTGACCCCGAACGTCACGGCCTGACGGAGCGCGTCGGCGTCGGTGTGCGTGTGCGCGTCGATCAGGCCGGGCAGCACCGTGGCACCGGCGCCGTCGATCAGCTCGGCTCCTCGGGGCCGTCCGCCCGCGACACTCGCGATCCTGCCGTCCGCGACTTCGACGTCGACGATCCCGAGCAGGTCCTCACCATCGAAAACGCGCGCGCCCGCGATGACGAAGTGGTGCATGGTCGACTCCTTGCCTGCGGTTACCATTGGTGACCACAGAACCGTAGGAAACCATGATCGAGCCGCCAAGAAGGCACTTTTACGGCACCTGGTGAGGTCAGGGTGACCAGGTGCGGCGACCGCGCGAAATCACGAACCGACGTTCACTCGGCGGGAAGCGGCTCGCGGTGCTCGGCCCGCAGGCCGTCGAGGGAGATGCGCAGCAACCGGTTCCACATCCGCGGGCGACATTCGTCGGTGAGCTCGACGGCGTGACCCAGTGAGACCAGCAGGAGCAGCAGGTCGTCGGTGGTCACGCCGGGTCGCAGGAGGTTCGTCGCGCGGGCGCACAGTTCCTCGATGACCATGCGAAGCTGCTGGATACCCTCCAAGTCGGGGACCGACCAGGTCAGCGCGAAGTTCTCCATGATCGCGCGGTGACGCGCGCAGCCGGTCAGCGCCTGCTGGTAGAAGTCGGTCAGCGCCATCCAGGGATCCTCGGCGTCGATCGCCGCCTGGCGCGCGGACTCCGCCCATTCCAGGAATTCCTTGCGCAGCACCGTGTGGATGAGATCTTCCTTCTTCGGGAAGTGCCGGTAGAGGGTGCCCATGCCCACCCCGCCACGACGGGCGATCTCGCGTACGTCCACCGCGGTGCCCTGCTCGGCCAGCACCTCGGCGGCGGCCTCGATGATCGCTTCCCGGTTGCGGACCGCGTCCACGCGCGGTGCCCGGCGCCGGGGAGCGCTTTCCCGTTCAGCCACTGCCATACGGCCGAGCCTACCTTATCCGGAGCACTTGCTCCCCCTCTGTGCTACTTTACGGAGCAAGTGCTCCGGATAGTGAAGGAACGTCATGACCGAAACCGAAGCCCCCACCACACCCAGCTGGAACGACCGGATCATCGCCGAGTTCCGCGCGAACGCCGGGTACGCACCCTGGAGCAGCGAAGAGGACTTCGCCGCGGGGCGCCCGATCCCGCCACGGCTTCCCGGATTCGACGACCAGGGCATGCCGCTGATCCTGGTGCACCACACCGGGGCCAGGACCGGGCGCGAGCGGATCAGCCCCTTGTTCTTCCAGCCGGTCGGGGACAACTGGGCCATCTTCGGCACCTACGGCGGCAGCCCGCGTCATCCGGTCTGGTACCACAACCTCATGGCGAATCCGCGAACCACCGTCGAGACGGGCACGGAGAAGGTCCCGGTCGTCGCCCGGCTCACGGAGGGCACGGAACGCGAGCGAATCTGGGCGAAAGAGGTCGCGCTCATCCCGAAGTTCGCCGAGTTCGAGGCGGCCTCCGGCAGGCAGATCCCCGTCGTCCTCCTGGAGCGAGTCCACGTACAAGGCCGAGGTCCGGTCATCCCGAACCGGAACCCGGCGAGTCGCCCCGACAGGGCAGAATGAACGATCGTGACGATCATCTTGTCCGTACCGCACAGCAGGCTGATCGCTGAGACTCGGCGACACGGTTCAGCTTCGCGGTGATCGTCGATGAGAACGACCACGCACCCGTCGGCCACGTGGTGGTGAAGGCGAGGACCGCCGATGTGGCCGAAGTCGGCTACTGGACGGCGGCCCAGGTCCGCGGGCGCGACATCGCCGCCCGTGCCCTGGAGACCGCGTCGCGGTGGGCACTAAGCACCCAGGAGCTCGCCCGGCTGCCCCGCCTCGATCTGCTACACGCGCAGGACAACCAGGCCTCCTGTCGCGTGGCGGAGAAGTGCGGCTACCTCCTGCACGAGCTGCTACCGGCCTACCCGGTCGGCGGGCACAGGCACGTGCGCACGCTGCCGGGAAGCTGACGGATCCCGAGTCGGCGGAAGCCCGGATTCGATGGTGGCGTAGGCGCTGCGGGATCGGTTCGACGCCGAGCAGACGCCGGCGGACTTCCTCATGATCGACGAGGACACCAGGTCCTTAAACGACAAGCTCAGGTTCGGTGGATGGTGTTGCGGCGTGGGGTGCGGCCCGGGTCGAGCCAGGTGGGTGGCAGGAACTCCGGTAGCCCGTCGGTGGCGATGCGGACTTCCCATTCGGATCGGTGGATGACCTTGTGGTGTATGGAACATACGAGCACTAAATTGTCCACTTTGGTCTCCCCGTGGTGTGCCCAGTAGGAGTCGACACGGGGCGCGGTGCCCGGGTTGCCCCGGGTCGTTTCCCCGATGTCGCTCCCCCGAACCGGACGTGCGACTTTCACCGCATCCGGCTCTCCACGAGTTGCCATCAGGC